>NZ_JADEXZ010000129.1 GCF_015206815.1 Fortiea sp. LEGE XX443 | reverse complement strand
TTACAGAAGAGAGCTTTTCTCACCTCACGGGCATCTGGGCGACTATCTATAAATTCTTGTAGTTCTGCGATGGCTACGCCCGCCGCAGGCATCGCAGGTTGTAGATGCTGATCTATCATTGTTTGTTCTTAGACAGATATATTCCTCCGTATTATCTCGTACACTTTTTCAGAAATCAAATATGATTCCTATAGTATTCCAGGCGATCGCAAAATTAATAAATTCCAATTAACCTTACCTGCTTGGTTAATTTTAATTTGCGTAGTCACATTTAGCATTTTATTAGGAGCAGGTGCAGCCATCTCAAAAAATGCGCCACCAATTCCCACATTTATTCGTTCGCCACAACAAGAAGTTATCCTCACAGCAAAGGAAATCCAAGCTGGACAAGAAACATATTTAGCCCGTGACGGGCAGCATATCGGTAGTATTTGGGGACATGGTAGCTATCTAGCCCCAGATTGGACAGCTGATTTTCTACATCGTTGGGGATTAGCAACGGCTGGAGTTTTGGCAATGGTTGCATTTACGGTACGCGCAATTATCGCTATTTTCCAGCCTCCTGCTGACGTAGCAACGTCTAAATTAAGAGTTTCCTAGAATCAAATAGACGTGAATACAACTGACAACACTCAAAATACCGCCAAGCCCAATACTCAGGTATAGTATCGCCCAATATTTCTCCAGAACATGGTGTATGTGTGGTGCTGCTGATTTCTTTTTTAGTTGGCGCAGCTGCTGCACAGATATGGATATTGGCAACTACACTAGCTTTAGTATGTGCTTTTTGCGGCTTTCAAGGTGAACATCCTTTAGTCACACAAATTAAGCAACGTAGTAGTTTGAAGCCTTGTTTTCTATTTTGAGGTACTTTGTACACAGTGATTGCATCAGCGATCGCACTTTATCTATACCTTGGAAATCTAGTCTTAATATGGATTGATGCTGGTGCGATCGCCGCTTTCTTTTTTTTATAACTCAAATATGAGTCCTATTTATATCCATAGTATAGATTTTCATAATTTTATAGCTCTCAGTTTCTGAAAATAAAATATTTTCTTTGCCAAGAAAAACCCTTTCTGCTTCACGCGATCGCATACCGCCATAAATCCACAAAAAAAGGATCACCATCATGAGTAGTATAGCTATAGCCCTTTGTGTGTCGCATAGGCGTAGCCAGCATCACACATACTTAGCTATAAAATGCTTACATGAATTTATATAACGGTTTTTGTAACTCCCCCCTGATAATTGCTTGCCGTGTCATACTAGGAAGTGAGAGTTAATTCGGCAGACCGCGTTTGTTTTTAGTATTGACGGGCTTCTCCTTTTGGTATTTACAGACTTTTCTCCGAAACCTAAATCTCTACACACTTACGATTTCGGAGACAATCTATGTCAGTTTATGTAGGCAATCTTTCTTACGAAGTTACAGAAGATAGTCTAAACGCAGTTTTTGCAGAATATGGTTCTGTAAGACGTGTTCAACTACCTACTGACCGTGAAACAGGTCGGATGCGTGGCTTTGGCTTTGTGGAAATGGGTACAGATGCTGAAGAAACAGCTGCTATTGAAGCTCTTGATGGCGCTGAATGGATGGGGCGTGACCTCAAGGTAAATAAAGCTAAACCTAAAGAAGATAGAGGTTCATTTGGTGGTGGTGGTAATCGGGGAAGCTACGGCGGACGGAACCGCTACTAAGCTTTACAGATTTAGCTCTTGAAGCTAACCCATTAATCCAGCACATTAATTGCATTTAGTACTGGCTCAGGCAGAAATGCTTGAGCCTTTTTAATACAAAATTTGGACTGGACTGCAAACAATTAAGCTTTATCAGCTAGAACCTAATCTCTGGAGTTATCCATGTCAAACTCAGCCACTCCCGTCAAACCTGCTGTTTTAATCACCATTATTGGTGAAACAGTACTAAAAGACCGTATTGTTAAGCTGCTAAAAAGTCATAATGTTAGCGGCTATACTATTAGTCAAGTGCAGGGTGAAGGTGGTCACGGAAGACGCTTGGCGGATTTAGCAGGCTACAACACTAATATTGAAATCAAGACAATAGTTTCATTAGAAGTATCTGATATGATCCTTTGTGCGCTAAAAGAAGATCAGGGTAAGCACGCCTTGATTGCTTTTCGACACAATATAGAAGCTTTTTATTGATGAACTTTTCTCGCTAAAGTAGTACTGACACATATGTTGTCGTAGCAAATCTCATCAAGTACAGCGTAGTTAAAACTTTGATATGACTAGCTTTAATATCAGGTAGATAAAGTGTCATACTTAGTAACATCTCAAGATAATGTTTGCCCTAATAACGCATTGCAAGGTGCATAGAATATGGAAATTACTTCAAATATAATTCCAGAATTTGAAAAATTATTTAGACAAAAATTACAACTAAATAATTGTAAATTGAGAAAAAAAAGACAAGAGAATAATTATGAAATTACTACTCCTGCTAAGGACATTTTTTTAATGTACTGGTGCGAATTTCCTGAAATTAAATTAATATATCAGGCTGTGGGAGTACGCACACAGCAAACTGTAGTTTACGAGCGAGCTATCCGCTCCCATATTAATTTTTGTGTAACTAGTATCCAGGAAAGCATTATGATGACTGCAAAAACTACTTAAGGATTTCTCTGCTTAAGTTAGTAACCAACGCTCTATGCTTCGCATAGAGCGTTGAAAATATTTTACGCAGGCATGATTTGAACAATCAGTGAGCGTTTATCAAGGGACTGAACTTTACCTACTTGACCCAGATCATTCACAATGCGGTCTAGCATATCGCCAGCTTGCTGGCGATATTGGTTTTCTCGACCTCGCAAACGTATAGCAAATTTCACTGAATCGCCTTTACTCAACCACTGAAGGGCTTGATTAATACGCAAATTATAATCACCCGCGCCGACATTTGGACGGAACCGCACTTCTTTTACAGTAGGTCTAGCACTTGTACCTTGGCGTTTTTTCTTCTGATACTGAAGCTTGCCATAGTTAAGAATCTTCGCTACTGGAGTGTCTTCGCTTTGGGAGACTACAACCAAGTCAAGCTCCACGCTCTGGGCTAACTGTAGAGCTTCATAGGTATTGATTAGACCACGATTGTTATTCTCATGATCAATCAAGAATACTTGAGGTGACTTGATTTGCGAGTTAATTAGCTGCTTTTGGACTACGATAATTCTTTCCTCTCAATTATTCAACACTTTGCCTTGCAAGTATTACTAAGGTAGCACAGTGCCATCTATTCTTCTTCAGTCATTTGACATAAAATGCTGAGTTTTCGTGACCATAAATGCACCAGATGTGTTAATTATTTTAAATATTAGTTAAATTAATTCTAACTTGTGTGCATAAGAATACTATGATTTTAGCGTTCATCAAGTTACTTTCGTTGATACTTTTAGCAAGAAGTTTATCTTTTTGAAATAGAAAATTACTTGTTTGACTTTTCAAATCTTAATTAATCTTAAAATTTGTTTTTTATTTCTTGTCATTGTGAGAATTTAGATTGTAAAGTGGCTTATTTAACACTATTACACCAAAAGCTCATACAATAAAACTAAGTAGTTGGAGACAATCAAATTCATGGGTGGAGATAGGGGACAGGTTACAGGTAACAGTCAAAAATTTATGTAATTAGTACTGTTTGATACTCATCTTCGTATCCTGGTGGTCTTTTACTGCCATTCTGTTGAGCATTATTTTTGAATTTTTGTAACAATTAGCTCACTGTTTAATTCGCCAGATTTTGATACTCTTGTCACTACTACCACTCACTAATGTTTGTGAATCTGGACTAAAAACTACAGAATAAACAGTGGTAGTGTGACCTGTGAGTGTCCTAATTAAATTACCATCATTCAAATTCCACAGTTTAATTGTTGTGTCACCACTACCACTAGCTAAAGTCTTACCATCTTTGCTGATAGCTACCGAAAAAACATCTGCATTGTGACCTATAAGTGTCCGAACTAAATCACCTGTTACTAAATTCCAAACTTTAACAGTTTTATCATTACTACTACTAGCTAAAGTTTGCCCATCAGGACTAATAGCTAGAGAAATAATTGCATCATCATGACCTGTAATTGTCTTAATTAAATTACCGGTTTCTAAATTCCAGATTTTAATAGTTTTATCATTACTACCGCTGACTAATGTCTTGCCGTCAAGACTAATTGCTAGTGACATCACAGAAGTCAAATGACTGGTGAGAGTACGTATTAATTTGCCAGTTTTCAAATTCCAAACTTTGATAGTTTTATCACCACTACCACTAACTAAAGTATTTTCATCTTGGGTAATAGCAATAGACCAAACAACACCTTTATGTCCGGTAAGCGTGCGAATTAATTCACCAGTTTCTAAGTTCCAAATTTTGATAGTTTGGTCATTACTACCACTAACTAAAGTTTTATCATCTGAGCTAATCGCTACAGAAATAACTCCACTGCTATGAGCGGATAATGTTCTGATTAAGCTGCCATTTGCTAAGTCCCAGATTTTGATATCTCTGTCAATACTACCACTAACTAAAGTTTTTATATTTCGCGTAATAGCCAGACTTTTAACATAGTGGGAATGTCCTGAGAGAGTTTTAGCTACTTGAAGATGTTCTAATTGATTGTGATGTAAAAATAGAAACTTGGGTAAATGAGATAATCCGTAACCCAAAGCCCCTCCCAGCAATAGTAGTATACCGACTGCTACGCTCATAGGGAATTTATGAGAAATGTGAGCAGTTGTAGGTGCTGGTATCTGTTCAACTTGCAGTAGGTTTTGTAACAATATTTGAGAATTCTGTGGTCTATCAGCTGGTTTCCTTGCCATCAAATTATCTAAAAAATCGGCAAATTTTGGCGAGATATTTGCTGCTTGTCGCCAGGTTAAAACATCATTACGTGCATCATAAAATTTTAGTGGATACTGTCCTGTTAGCAAATAGATAAAAGTACGTCCCAATGAAAAAAAATCTGATTGTGGAATAGCTTGACCACTCGCTTGTTCTGGTGCAGTATACCCTGCTGAAAACACTGCTGTTATTTGGTTTCCTTCACCTAATTTTGCTAGATAGGTGTGTGTTGCGTCTCTAGCAGTGCCAAAATCAATTAAAACTAATTGCCCATTGTTTCTGAGCATGATATTGGCTGGTTTAATATCTCGATGAAACCAACCTTGACTATGCACTATATTTAATATTTCTGCTAATTGTTTTAACCAAGTAATAGCTTGCTTCTCGGAGATGGGATGATGGCTTTGCTGTTGTAACCATTCTTCTAAATTGACACCATCAATTTTTTCCATCACCAAACAATGTAGCCTCACATTGTTGCTGGTTTGATACTGAAAATACCCATCAATTTCAGGAATTCCAGGATGTTTTAATTGACTTAATACATTTGCTTCTTTCTGAAAAAGTTCCACTGCTTTGCTGTGGTTGTTGAGGTGTTCTTTGAGTACTTTGAGAATTTTCGGCGTATTCCTTGTGTAGACTTCATAGATTTTGCCAAAGCTGGTTTTGTCACTTAAAAGACGCATTACCCGATAGCGGTCTTCTAGAAGTAGTTGGGAACCACAACTTTGACAAAAGCGGTAGTTATCATTTTCTGGATTTTCTGGTCTGGAACAGAAAGGATTGATGCACAGGCTCATATTAAGCTACAGGCAGAAATGTATTAGTAGTATAAGTTTAGTAGGGCTGAGTTAAAAATACTGAGTGCAGAAAAATAAATTTGCTCTTTACCTTCAGGATGTCAAGAAAGGTTTTACTGATGCGATCGCGAGGCAATACACTTCAGGTACAATAATTTCTCTAGTGAATCGGCTATTTTGAAGATGTCTGCAATCAGAGGTGTTTCTACGCTATAAAAAGAATAATGAGGATTAAAAAGACACGAAACACTCTGCGACAATCACTGTCCGTATTCCGCTACAGTGGACGGGCGATAAACCTGGTGTGGACTACCAGCCGCACTTTGACGATTATTTTAGCTACGCTAACTTTAGTAGCAGGACTTTTACCAGCTGCGATCGCCTACATTGGTAAACTAATTGTTGATGCTGTCTTATCGGCTGCTCAAGGTAATTTAGTTATTGGTTATCACCCTTTATGGTATGTTGGCTTAGAGGCGATCGCTGTTGTTTTATTAGCAGGTAGTCAGCGCGGCTTGATTGTTTGTCAATCTTTACTCCGAGTCCTACTTGGTCAACGGGTGAATATTCTCATATTAGAAAAAGCACTCACATTGGAATTACGCCAGTTTGAAGACTCAGAATTTTACGACAAACTCACAAATGCTAGACGTGAAGCTTCGGTGCGTCCCCTTTCTCTAGTTAACCGCACTTTTGGGTTAGTGCAGAATGCCCTCTCTCTTATTACTTACGGCGTTTTATTAGTAAAATTTTCAGTCGGGGCAGTCATGGTTTTAATAGTAGCAGCCATGCCTGCGTTCATTGCCGAAACTAGATTTGCTGGTGAAGCCTTTCGGCTGTTTAGTTGGCGTGCGCCGGAAACTCGTCAACAACACTATATCGAAAATCTTCTCGCGCGAGAAGACTTTGCCACAGAAATCAAACTCTATCAGCTTGGTGACATGCTGTTAGAACGTTACCGCAACGTTTTTCATCAACTCTACGGCGAAGACCAAGACTTAACGCTGCGGCGGGGACTTTGGGGTTATCTCCTGAGTTTGGTGAGTACCATTGCTTTTTACATCGCCTATGCTTGGATTGTCCTAGAAGCAGTGGCGGGTAAGATTTCTTTGGGAGATATGACAATGTATCTCACTGTGTTTCGTCAAGGACAGGCTACTTTCTCTAACGCCCTCACTTCCATTGGTGGGATGTACGAGGATAACCTGTATTTATCCAACCTCTACGATTTTTTAGAAGAGAAAGTCACCAAACCTTGGGGTAACGCTACACAAGGCTTAAATCCTCAAGATGGTATCCGGTTTGAGAATGTATCGTTTACTTATCCAGGTAGTGATAAACCAGCTTTAACAAATATTTCTCTACATTTAAAACCTGGTGAAAAACTGGCAATTGTTGGTGAAAACGGTTCCGGTAAGACTACTTTAATCAAACTCCTTACCCGATTGTATACTCCAGAATCAGGGAGGATTTTATTAGATGGTTTGGACTTACAAGAATGGAATGTTGATATATTACGGCGGCGTATTGGGGTAATTTTTCAGAACTTTGTGCGCTACCAATTTACCGTGGGAGAAAATATCGGTATAGGCGATGTCAAAAATCTCGAAGATAAAAATCGTTGGCAAATTGCAGCCCAAAAAGGTCTAGCCCAATCTTTTATTGAAAAATTGCCCCAAAGCTTTCAAACACAGCTAGGTCGTTGGTTTAAAGGTGGACAGGAACTTTCTGGAGGACAGTGGCAAAAAATTGCCCTCGCCCGTGCTTTTATGCGTACTCAGGCAGATATTTTAGTTCTAGATGAGCCAACATCAGCTATTGATGCTCAAGCTGAGTTTGAAATTTTTAATCATTTTCGTACCCTCACTCAAAATCAGATGGTGTTTTTGATTTCTCACCGTTTTTCTACTGTCAGGATGGCTGATAAAATTGTTGTGATTGAAAATGGGGAAGTCATGGAACAGGGAACTCATGAAGAGTTGCTGAAAGCTGGGGGAATTTATGCCAAGTTGTTTTTGTTGCAAGCAGCAGGTTATCAGTAGAGGAATAACAAGACACTGATCATACGGCAATTATACCTGCTACTGCTTGGGTACGCGATCGCCAAGGCAAAGTTACTCTTGTTGCCTACTCCCCCAATGTTTCTACCTCTGGTGTGAAATATCATGATAAGTAGGTAGGTGTTAAAAATTGTCGTTATGACAAGGCAGGAGGCAGAGGGCAGAGGGCAGAAGGGAAGAGGTTTTCAAGCTACTTTACTTTCCGTTACATAGTTCTGTTTATTTGCACCTTTCTACTTACTCGCTGCCAAGTACCCTGAGCTTGCTAACGACTAGCAACAATAAGTCGTTTAGGAGATGTCTAATCTAACCCTGTTGTGTCACTATCGCGGTAGTATAAGGATGTAAAAAGCCCAGAACGAAGACACAGAGCATGGTAGAGCCTCGTCCACCCAAACAAACCGTCAAATTTGTGGATGAATATTGTCTTTGGTATA
>NZ_JADEXZ010000128.1 GCF_015206815.1 Fortiea sp. LEGE XX443 | reverse complement strand
CTTTGCTCCTAACTGCCCATCCCAAAATCCTATAGAAGATATTTGGTTACAAGCAAAAACCTGGGTTAGACGTTTTTGCGCTTTAATTCCAACATTCTCTCATTTAAAGTGGATGTTTGAGTGGTTTCTCCGAAACACTACCTTTGATTTTCTCTCTCTCCAGATGTACGGAGCTTTTTCAGAAATCAAATACTAGTCCTATATGGAAGTTTTAATGCGATCGCTCCTCTCATGGCAGGAATAAAATAATATTTAATAGCTTGATCTTATTTGTCTGATTCAAGAGAGCAAGCTATCAACAAATAGATGAATAATATTTTTTAGAAATATATTCTGTAATCAAATCTGACCGCCGTTAAGCCTCTCTAGCAAGCTGCTATTTTCTTTCTTGACAAAGAATTTACTCTACAATTATTACTGTTAATAGGTGCAACAAATTATTTGAGTAGAAATTGCTTATGCTTCACAATACTCAAAAAGGCAAAGAGGTAATTACTTTGAATTTTTGCTATTAAATTGGATCTTTTATACAAAGATTTTATGAAGTTACAATTTTACTATTGTGATTTTTTTCTAAATTTGCGATTGTATTACTTACGTATCTTAGTACTTCTTTTTTACAAAGTGGGCTTAGTATCAAGTTGATTGCATGATCAATTGAGCTTAATTTATGAAGTCTAGCTTTAAAAATGATTGGTATTAAGAAATGTAAATCAACCACATAAGAACAAACAGGAATCTTATGAACAAGTTTAAATCTCTATGCCTTGGGGCAACATTGGCTGCTACAACAATGGCAGGCGTAGCTCTAGCTCCTTCTTCTGCAATGGCAATCACTCTAACTGGGGAGGTAGTTTTTTCTGCTGGCGCTCTGTTGGGTGATCCAACTTTAGGTAATAATCTGGTGGAATCTGTCGACTGGACTACCAATCAGGGTTCTGTTCTATCAACCAGTGGAGATTTTGCCACTGCTACTCCAGCTCTTTCTCTAGTCACTCTCCGAGATTTAGTACTGACACGAGAAATAGCAGGCAATCCCGCTGTATACGGCGTTGATACTGATACTGCTTTTACCAGTTTTGCTGATTTTGGTAACGTTACGATTGATGGAGATACAAACCGCTTAACCTTTGCAATTACGGGAGGTAAGGTAACAAGAACGATAAATGATGGTCAAGTTAGCCTAAATATACAGAATGATACCAGTATAGTGAGTGGGATATTTAGGTTCGGAGGTCAAACAATTGCTAATGGTCTATTTAGCTTAAATGGTACTAGTAGCAGTGGTGGTGGCCTGGTTACTCTAACAGCTACAGGCGAACCCGTACCTGAACCCCTAACAATGGGCGGTATTGCTCTCGGTGCAACCTTTGGCGCATATCTCAGAAAACGATATTCCAAAAACGGCGAAAAGCTAGTCAAAGCTTAACCCGTAACTATTGGGTAAGCTTAATATCAAACCCCAGCATAAACTTCCATTCCCTTCCCTTTTTTTTTGCCAGTGCTACTTGCAAAAATTTTCATCAGTTTTTGCAACTTTAAAAGTGCTGAAATTAACTGATTAAAAATAAATTACGGCAGAGATAGAGTTCAGTTTTCCTAATTATCGTAACTACTAAACTTAGTGTTTCCACAAATTAAAAATACTTACAACTGGGTAAACTAAACTCAAGAGATGACAATAATTCATCTACAATAAACATTTCTTGTCAAGACAAACGCATCTTAGTTAGTCTTGACAAATGCCTTCCAGCCTTAACTTGTGACCAATAAAATAATACAAAAAACAGCCTATGAGCAAACTCACAGACTGTTTTTCAAAATTGATAAATTAGCTTACTTTAGTTAGGTGCTCTTACCCCATTTCTCCCAGATGCAGAATAGTCTGCTGTCGGGATAAGGCTGGCGTGGCCATCTACGTTATAGCCAAACCCTTTAGTAGGAACAAGTTGCTTAAGCGTAATCCCTAAATCAGGAGCAGGTGATGTCCTTGAGTTTCTCCCGTAAGCATCTGTGTAGGTTACTGAATTTGGAGAATCGCCAAACACAAGCCCTGAAAAGTGACTACCCGAATGAACAGTTCCTCGGAAAGGCGAACGAGGATCATCCCATGTTACTTTGCTTCCTGCCGCTAAAGTTTCTTGGCACAACAGCGTCTTAGAAAGAGGATGGCTCGAATTGTAACATAGATCCACTGTCCTACTGATTTTCGTTGAGGACGACGCATTATAAAAACGAGAAGGATTTGTGATGGTGAAATAAAAGCCACGCTCTCCAAAGCCTGTCAGCCAATACTCTTTGGTTCTATCAAGAACTAGAGAATTTTTCTGGTCTACCGTCCCACGTTGATAACATTCAGCAGTAGGAATTGCGCGATGAATACCCCAATTAGGTTGGTTTGTTGGAATTGGAGCAATACCAGAAACAACAGGTAAGTTACATAATGAAGTTTCAGCTTCTTTGAATGCTCCCGCAGCGCCAAACGAGGCAAGGTATTTTAAGTTGAAGGGTTCCATCTCATCGCATTTACCAGCCAAAAACATTTCATGCGCTGTATTTGTTAGCGCATCTGGCGAATGTGTACCCATGTGCAGTTTTAAGCTAACATCGCAGGCTGTAGTTATACTGTTGTTACTCGCATTATACATATGCCAGTTATTAGCAACAAGAACCTTATGCCCAAAGTGATCTTCATGTCTATGAAGAGATGGATTGGATGGATTATTAGTTGCTAATTGCTCGTTTACATAACCAAAGGCCGGCATACCCGTAATATTGAATGCTTCCGAACTGCGGGGATCATCACCATGCTCATGACCATAGGTACAATACGCATTTGTTTCAGGGTTAAAATCCACAGGCGAGTGCCATGTGGGGTATATCTTGTCATCCTCACCTTTTACCCAATAAGTATCGTGCATCCATTTAGGGCATTCCCACACTTTACCAGGAGACCACATCCCATAGGATTTTGCCAAAGCTTCAGAACTTCCTGGTAATAGATTTTGTGTCCGCACTGGGCTACCAGCAATTGGAAGCACAGACGCACCTTTGTTAACAGCATCGGGTTGGACTTTTTGTATCTCGTCAATTTTCTGCACTGTATTCTTTGCCCAGAAAGCAAACCAATTAAAGCGCATAGTGCTGTTAGACCCTGTAAACCTGATGACAAGGTTTTGTTGGCCTTGTGCAAGACTGCTATTCAAGGGACACCGAACCGTGCGGTAGGTTGACTCAGAACCAGTGCTGTTGATGGTACATCTCCCCAACAAAGAACCACTAGCTGAACCAGCACGAACTTCCACGCTATTTGTCCCAGAAGGCAAGGCAATACGCAGCATCAGCGCTTCTACACCACTGCCTAAATCAAGGTCGTTATAAACTGCATAGTTGCCATTAGCCGTGTAGGTCAACTCTTGGGTATGATCTGTATAGCCAACAGAAAACGGATTTTCGCTACGCTCCAAATAATCCCCCCAGACTGTCTGTAAACCAACGCGGGAAGAGAAACTGAGAGCGTCTATTCGCTGAAATACTGGCCAAGGCGCAAGGGCGCTCGACGGAATAGTCGATGTACTCGCAGCCACTGAAGGTTGCATTGTTTCAAAGATAGGACTTTTTACATGACTAATGCCGGATAAACTCAACACTAACGTGATAGCAGCACATAAGAAAAATCTGCTAAATTTATTTTTTGCCATATTCCTCTAAGCCGAATCAAAATATGAATCAGGGAATCGTAGTTAACTTGCTGCTAATACGTACGCTCATGATTACTGAGCGACACTTGAGATAATATATTACGAATCGAAGCAACAACCTCAGCATTTCTTTGGATTAGTGTTTTAATGTAGGAACATGTGTAAGAAAATTTACACTGAATCCATCTGAGATATTGAATAAATCAACACTTTGTGAGTCAATCACAAAAAAAATATAAAATATATCCTGGCTCATATCTTGCACGTAAATTAAAATAAACACGGCGCTGCTGATTAAGAAGATATTTTAAAAGTATACCTCGCTAGTATAATTTGCTACTATATAGATACACTCCACGGAGGTGGACTAATGAAAAAGTAAGGTTTTCAAAGTATAGATATCTGAGGATTTTACTTAATAAGAGTTTTAAATTGTATTGGAATATTAGTAAAAAAAATACCAAGTATCGAATGAATTATATTTTTTGTAAAAATATAAAGATTATGAAGAATAAGTATACTGCTAAGTTCAAATAAGTTTTTGTGAAAACCAAGGCAAGGAGCTTGCTATCCTCACCAGAAGCACTGAATGAAAAAGTAGGGTTCGATACTGAAGGACAATATATGTCAGGATATACTCTTATCTTAAATGAAGATTTGATGAAAAAAAATAATAAATATTGTATTATTTATACGTTGTATGCAATTGTATTTACATACAAACATGCAAAAAGTATCTACAAGATATGCAAATTGTGTAGTATTTATAATTGCTAAAGGAGGAAAAGCGCTGACTATTTTGATATAGGAAATTGCCTGACTCATCTTTTCAGAGTGCTGCCTAATCTTAGGTTAATAATACATGGATAGCAACAGTAAAAGCAAATAAAATAGCTGATTCAGCTAGTATTTTTATAAAGCAATAGTTTATCAAAGTGTTTTTGATAATTCTCTTCATCCTAGTGTTCCCCAAAATTTTGTAGTAACCAATTAGCTACGTCTTGAGAAAATAAGATACTTTCCAGACTGAATTCATGTTCAAGAACATTTGGTCAAAAAATGTTTGCCAACTTCTAAGAAAAGCTAAAAATTAGAAACTAGAATCATTTACTCACCTTGAATTCGACTGCTAATTTTTACTGTTATATAAAAGCAATTTTCTTTAAAAAAACACAAAAACTCTCCTAGGTTTAGACAAAGAAAAAATTGTCTTCTTTTGAAAAAGTACTGTAATTGAAATTGCTATAATTTATGTAATTTAATTAATTTACATGAGAAAAGCTATGCAAAATATGTTATTCACATCACTAAAAACCGTTGAGTTGTGGTTATTAGGAATAAGCGGTTCACTAATAGCAATTAACTTAACAATAGTAGCAAGGAAAGATGAACCAACAAACTTCTATGTCAATGTTTTATTTTTGGTTGTTATATATTTATTATTGAAAGAAAAAAATAAATTAAACTTGCAAAGTGGATTATTTTCTAGTTTAACAGGCGTATTGTTTATAGCTTTTATATTTATAATTAGTTTATTTAAAATAAATATTGGTATCTTATCATTATTTCCACCATTAATTTCTGGTGTTGGTCTTGCTCTACTGGCCTCTGGCTATAGGGGTTTAAAGCAATACAATCAAGAGTTGTTGCTTTTAAGTTTCCTTACTATACGTAATCTATTCCGTATGTTTCAAATAGATACAACACTTTTAACCGCTAAACTATCTACAGCTATTCTTTGGTATACGGGTTTTAAAGTAACTCGTTCTGGAATTACTATTAGCCTACCAACAGGAACTATAGAAGTATATTCTGGTTGTTCTGGCATAGAAATAATCATTGATTTATTAAGCCTGGTGGTATTGTTTATTTTTATGTTTGATATCAAGTTTCATCAAAAATTCATATTACCAACAGTAGCTATAATGATAGGATTTATTGTCAATGGTTTTAGAGTCTCACTAATGGCTATTTTAGTAGCACAAGGTGATAAACAAGCATTTAAATATTGGCATAGTGGAGATGGTTCTCTTATATTTTCTATGATTGCCAGTCTATTTTTATGCTTTTTCTTCTGGTTTATGCTTAGTAGTAATGAGCAAGAAAATAAAAATAATAATACAAATTACTCAAACTAATGTACTGGAAAGAAATCCGTATTAAATTTTTAGCTTTAATATTTGGTGCAGGAATATTAGTTTTAGGTAAATCAATTTTCTTTCCTAACCCAGATAAACCAAAAATTAACACTTTTGTTTTTCCTCAAGAAGTGCCTTTAGGAGAATGGCAGCCGAGTGTGGCTGCACCAGTAAAATCTTTAACTAAAGAGAACCCGAATTTATTAGCACAAAAATATTACCGATATGTTAAAAATGATTTACCTCTAGATATTGAAATGCACTATTTGCAGGATTTTTACCATGCGGATATTGGTGTGTATATTCAACGCAATCTTGGCATAACATCCCCCACCGTGATGCGTCAGCAAAAGGGAGCAGGGTACTATGGACTGGGGGTAGACAAACAAAAGGCTTATCTCAGTACTTGTATAAACCCACGAGGAGGCAGTACTTTCACTCATGCACAGTTTAGAGACAATCGCTTTTCTCAAGATATCAGCTTTAACCGTATAATGCCTATCTTACTAGGACAGGAAGCCCTTCTAGATAAACGCTGTTTGTGGGTACACTTATCGATTCCTTTACAAAATTCTTCCCCAGAAGAAGCTTACCAAGTATTAGAGAAAGCTTGGTTTTCCTGGTATCAGTGGTGGCAACCTCGCTTTCCTAAACCTTGAATTTTAATAACTGTACTTTTGTAATTAATTACCTTTAACTTATGGCTGAAACTGACATTCGTGAATCTAATACCCGTGAATCTAACAACACTGAATCTGATATCCGCGAATTTGTTGAGTTAGAATTCACCAAATTAAGTAAATTGGTAGGTACTATACAGCCTCTACTGGAGTTAATTAATGTTTGGCGCTTCCTTGGCTACGGTATGTTGTTGTTGGCATTGCTAGATATAATTGAGATGTTTGTTCCACCAAACTTCCTGAATCCTAATTGGGAATTTCAAACAATGGGAAGGTTAGTGAACCAAGTAGGAGTACCATTAATTGCAATATTATTTGTATTATCTGGGAAGTTAGCAAAACGAGCCAAATGGGAACTGCCGGTCTTGGCTTTGTTATCTCGTTTAACTCTGTTAGTGGCCTTGTTATACATACTGCTAATTCCTTTAGGAGTATTTAACACAATACGTTTGTATAATACCAATCTTGAGCAAATCAAGACTGGCTATGAGCAAAGATTATCTCAAGCTAATCAGGTTGAAAAGCAGTTAAGCCAAACTTCACCGACAGATATAGATAATTTAATTAAGCGCCAGGGTGGCTCATTAAATGGCAGAAGTCCTGAAGACATAAAAAACCAAATCATTTCAGAACTCACGCAAGCCAAGCAACAACTCAAAACCCAAAAGGAAACGAATCAGTCTTCCGTAACATTGAATTTGCTGAAAAATTCCGTCAAATGGAATGTAGGAGCCTTAATATCCTCAGTTTTATTCTTTATTATTTGGAAGGAAACACGCTGGGCAAGAAAAAAATCATCATAGTTAAAGCACAAGTTAACTTTTGATAACTACGTAGACCAGCTTAATTAAGCATTAGTTAATATTTCTAGCTCTAGCGCAACAAATAATTCACTTCCATATAAATGAAACCCGCTTAGACGGGTTTCAACATTTTAAGCTGATGTAGGTATGGGGATAGAGATACAGCTAACAAAACTGGAGTTGGATAACATTGGGCAAAGAAGGTAGTAAATTCTTCTCGGTTTGAACTGCCGCCAAAGGTAAGATTAGCTTGGGCTTGGGGAGTTTGGTGGTCAGCGTCGCTAGTCTTAGAGGAATGGTAAGTAACCTGAGTTCGGGTTAAACCAGAAGCTAAAAAGCTCATTTTGTAAGGATCGAGCCAAAAGTGTTGAATGTTAAGATTTTGAGGATATTGCTCAAGATGTCCATTGGTGTTGGTGATACCAAATTCGAGTGTTTAATGACTTTATTCTCAATAGGACAAGAAATTTACCTGGGTAAAACACAAAGATTGTAAAGTTGTGTTGCGAGATTCAACACTTTTGGGATCGAGCTAAACTTTATGTGATAAGAGAAGCGATTAAAGCACAATCATTTTGTCAATAAGGTTCATAAATGAGACTAATTTCAACAATATACCTTATTGAGAATATATTAAAACAGAGCTTCAAACCAAACAATGAAAACTCAAGGGTTTTGAGGATTTCTTATCCCGAACTCAGGTTAAGTAGTAAAGCGAGAATAACACCTGCGAGGGACAACATCCAATTCTGTTTGAAGTCGGTATGGCAAAAATTTCATAACTAGACTAAATGCTTGGATGATGTTGGCAAGATTAGTCTATTCCAATTTAGCCCTCTTCTGTCACTTTCCGAGTATTCTGAATAAAAGGATGAAAAGAAAAAACTCTGGAAGGAAAGTAGGGCAATGGATGTAGAATTACAAATTCTTAAACATTTGGCAAGAGATCCTCATCCAACA
>NZ_JADEXZ010000127.1 GCF_015206815.1 Fortiea sp. LEGE XX443 | reverse complement strand
GGGGCAGGGAGCAGGGGGAAAGAATTAAAAACCATTAATTTGTATCAAGATTTTCGTGAATTGGTATAAGCTAGATATCCAATAAACGCCCAAATCAATGCAGCCACAATCAATACAACAGCACCAGTTAACCGCCAAGTCCGGCTAGTTTTCCAATATAAAGCAGGTACGGCACAGATACCGCCCAAACCAGTCAGGATAAAACCTATGCCTGATAGTACAGGTGTTCTGATCATGTTTAAATTCATGATGCGGATACCGACAACGATCGCCACCAATCCCGCAAAAAAAGCGTAAATTGCTACTGTCCACAAATCCCAGCCAAATGCTAAGGCGATCGCGGCTGCTATAAATAAAACTCCGAAGAGAACGGTTGTTTCGCCAAAGGCAATGTTAAAGCTACCACGCACAGGCCATGTGAACATCATGTGCAGCCCAGTTGTTAAGGCGATCCCGCCTGTAACACCAAAACCAGGAATCCACTGTTTCTGATTTGAGCTAACTAAGCCTCGGTTCACGTAATCAGCTAGGAGAATAAAAAAGCAGGGGGGAAGGGAGCTCTTAGCAGGGGAGAAAAGCCACCTACAAGAGATGGGGTTTTAACCAAAGGTGAAAGGGAGCAAGGGAGCCTGAACGAAGTTCGGTTTGTACCTACAGTCCCCTCTTCTCCCTGCTAAGAGCCCCCTGCCTCTAATCAACCCAGCTACCATATTGATCAACATGAGTGTGATGTAGTCGATAAACACAAGCAACCCCTATATTTCTTTTTGAACGTAGCCAATTTTTTTTCGTAAACTTATACGCAGTTTTCTTGAATCTATCTAGTCAGTTGCAAATACAACAAAGACTAGTTTATTTTGCTTTTAGTCTTCCTTTATGGATATTTTAGGCTTAAGTATATTGCCTCAAAGTATTGTGCAGCAAAATTTATAGACATTTTATCTACCAAGTTACTACTAATTAGCTAGTAGTACAAAGGAACTCTAATTTTTAGGTTACTGGTATTAATTGACATCAATTAGCAGCAAAAATTAACAATTGTGCAAGTCAATACTATTTTCCATAGGTATCCGCCCTTTGGTAGACTTGAAAACTGAAATAGCCAGATGAAATAACGCAAAGACAAGCAGTTGAGAGGGGGACTCTGTGGAAAATACGCTTGGGTTAGAGATTATTGAAGTAGTAGAACAAGCCGCGATCGCATCTGCAAAGTGGATGGGTAAAGGCGAAAAAAATACTGCTGACCAAGTAGCAGTAGAAGCTATGCGAGAACGCATGAACAAAATCTATATGCGCGGTCGCATTGTGATTGGTGAAGGGGAACGTGATGACGCTCCCATGTTATACATCGGTGAAGAAGTTGGTATTTGTACCCGTGAAGATGCGAAAGACTTCTGTAATCCAGATGAATTAGTCGAAATTGACATCGCCGTTGACCCCTGCGAAGGGACAAACTTGGTAGCATACGGACAGCCTGGTTCAATGGCTGTTTTGGCAATTTCTGAAAAAGGTGGCTTATTTGCTGCACCTGACTTCTACATGAAGAAACTCGCAGCACCTCCAGCCGCTAAAGGTAAGGTAGACATTAACAAGTCAGCCACCGAAAACCTCAAAATTCTCTCCGAGTGCTTAGATCGTTCTATTGATGAACTCGTAGTAGTTGTCATGAAACGCGAACGCCACAACGATTTGATTAAAGAAATCCGTGATGCTGGGGCGAGAGTCCAACTGATTTCTGATGGGGACGTAGGTGCAGCTATTTCTTGTGGTTTTGCGGGAACTAACATCCACGCATTGATGGGTATTGGTGCTGCACCGGAAGGTGTGATTTCTGCGGCGGCTATGCGGGCGATGGGGGGACATTTCCAAGGACAATTGATCTACGATCCAGAAATAGTGAAAACAGGTCTGATTGGGGAAAGCAAAGAAGCTAACCTTGAGCGTTTAAGGTCTATGAACATCAATGACCCCGATAAGGTCTACGATGCTCATGAACTCGCTTCTGGTGAAAATGTTCTATTCGCTGCTTGCGGTATTACCTCTGGTAACTTGATGAACGGTGTCCGTTTCTTCAATGGTGGTGCTAGAACTCAAAGCTTGGTTATTTCCAGCCAATCCCGCACAGCGAGATTTGTCGATACAATCCACATGTCTGATGCACCGAAGATTCTGCAATTGCACTAGAAATTAGGGAATAGGTAGTAGGGAAGAAGAAGCAGAGGAGAAAAGGAACAGGGAGCAGAGGGTAGAAGCATTTCCCCCTTACTCCCTGCCCCCTGCCCCGGTTCCTCTTCACTACTCCCCAATTGTTAATAACCCATTACTAATAATTGATAAGAAATGAATATTGCAGTGGTGGGGTTAAGCCATAAAACAGCCCCAGTCGAAATCCGGGAAAAGCTGAGTATTCCAGAACCACTCACCGAAAGCGCGATCGCTAATTTAACCGGCTATCCCCATATTGACGAAGTAGCAATACTCAGCACTTGTAACCGTCTGGAAATCTACATTGTTGCAAGTGAAACTGACCAAGGTATCCGTGAAGTTACTCAGTTTCTTTCAGAACATAGCAAATTACCTGTGCCTTCTTTAAGGCAACACCTGTTTGTGTTACTGCACGAAGATGCTGTCATGCACGTTATGCGAGTAGCTGCTGGTTTAGATAGCCTGGTACTGGGAGAAGGTCAAATTCTGGCTCAGGTGAAGAATACTCACAAATTGGGGCAGCAATACAGCGGTATAAAAACAATTTTGAATCGATTATTTAAACAAGCACTTACAGCTGGAAAGCGGGTACGTACGGAAACAAGTATTGGAACTGGTGCTGTCTCTATTAGTTCGGCTGCTGTGGAGTTGGCACAAATCAAAGTAGCAAATTTAGCTGCTTGTCGAGTCGCAATTCTCGGCGCTGGCAAAATGTCGCGGTTGTTGGTACAGCACTTAATTTCAAAAGGCGCGGCACAGATTAGTATTGTCAATCGATCGCGCGATCGCGCCCAGGAATTGGCACAACAATTTTGTGACCAACCAATCCGCACTCATTTACTTGGGGAAATGATGACGGTAATTGCCGAAAGTGATTTAGTATTTACCAGCACTTCGGCAACGGAGCCAATACTTGACCGCGCCAAGTTAGAAATAGTTTTAGAACCTGGCCGTCCTCTGATGTTATTTGATATTTCTGTGCCGCGAAACGTTCACTCAGATGTAAACGAATTGGCAAATGTACAAGCGTTTAATGTCGATGATTTGAAAGCGGTAGTAGCACAAAACTACGAAAGCCGCCGGAAGATGGCTCAAGAAGCAGAAAAACTTTTAGAAGAAGAAGTGGAAGCTTTTGATGTTTGGTGGCGCAGTTTAGAAACGGTGTCTACTATCAGCTGTCTGCGGAATAAAATCGAAACCATCCGCGAACAAGAGTTAGAAAAAGCTTTGTCGCGCTTGGGTTCAGAATTCGGAGACAAACATCAAGAAGTAATTGAGGCTTTAACAAGAGGAATCGTTAACAAAATTTTACATGATCCGATGGTGCAACTGCGAGCGCAGCAGGATGTAGAGGCTAGACGACGTTGTATGCAAACGCTGCAAATGTTGTTTAATCTGGATGTTGAAGAGCAGTTCGGCTAAACCAATTTAAGATTTTATTTTGATCAAGGTGCGTGACGCGATCGCTAACGCACCCAAATATGTCTGGTTTAATTAGCCTTATATTTTGCGATCGCAATTTCAAATTCTTCCAAAGCCTGAAGATTGCCTACTTGCCAAGCACGTTCCACAAACATGGGAATTATTTGTTTAATTGGTATATCTTCAAATAAAGGACTAGTATCAGAGATTAAATAAATCCCATCACTTAATACATAAATTTTCAGTGTGCCGCTATCATACACCCAGAGTTCAGGCACACCAATTGCTCTATAGGCATCAAGTTTAGTTTTAGAGGTGACATCAGCTTGAATTGCTAAATCTGGTGGTGGATCATCGGGTTGCAAGCGACGACAACCTATCATGCGTTGATAATTTTGGATGTAAAAGCAAGCGTCGGGTTCAACTCCTGCTATCCCTAGCTTTTTAAAGGTGGTAGAACCAAAAGGTTCATACCTTCTACCTTGAAATCTAAGTAAAGCTTTGACAAAATCTGAAATTTGTTCTTTTGGCTTTTCATGTTCAGGTAAAGGAACCATAATTTCTAAAGTACCCTGGCTGTAAGCTACTCTCGCACGCCGCTTTTCTCCCAATTCCTCTAAAATCGCCTCAAATTCTGACCAACTCACATCTGGTATAGTAACTGTACTACCAGGAGCCAAGCGCATCTGGCTAACAGGTTTCACAACGGGAATGACAGCAGTCATAATTTCAAGAAGGAAAATATTATATATTACTTTATCAAATAAATGTTGCTGGCTGGTTTTTGCTGGAGCGATCGCCAAGCCTGATTTTTCAAAATTTATCACTAAAAATAAACACAGAAAACTACCTGTGTTTACTTAAAATCTAATTTACAGCCAGAAATGTTGTCACACATTTGTATCTATTATCTGTGATTTAATTTTCTTACGATAGACTAGTATTCTCTGCCAATTAATTATTCATACTGTCTTGGCGATCGCTAATCAACATCGGCAATATTTTGAATTTTTAATCATTACGATTTTAATTACTTATAAAAGAGGTTTGATTTTCTTATTTTTCTAACTAATGAATGTTTCAGTATAGCGAAATGTAAAGAACAACTTAAGAAACTTCATTTTCTTTCTCAACAAATCGCAAAATTAACATTAATTCAAAATTTAACCGACATAAAACTAGCGCTGTTTCGTAGGAGAACAGCACGACTAATTCGATTTCTTTCTAATTAGATTAGGGTCGAATTAATGATCACAAAATTATGAAAAAAGAAAAGTTTCAGACCCTGCTACAGTTTTTTAAAGTGTTAGCAGACGAGAGTCGATTAAAGATTGTGGGTATCTTAGCAAATCAGGAGTGTAGCGTGGAAGAATTAGCAGCGCTGATGCGACTTAAAGAACCGACAGTATCGCACCATTTAGCAAAACTCAAGAAACTGAATTTGGTAACTATGCGCCCTGATGGTAATAGTCGTCTTTATCAACTGGATAGTGAAGCTTTAGAAAACATTAGCAAAGAACTTTTTACCCCTGAGAAGATAGCATCTTTAATCGAGTATGTAGATACTGAAGCTTGGGAAAGCAAGGTCATAAACAACTATTTAGAAAGTGATTCCAACAACTTGCAGGTAGTTCAACGCCTCAAAGAAATTCCCACTAATCGCAAAAAGCGCTTGGTAATTCTGAAGTGGTTAGCGAGTAAATTTGAGCCAGGAGTTGAATATTCAGAACAGATGGTAAATGAAACTCTCCAAAGCTATCATCCCGACTATGCAACTTTGCACAGAGAGTTGATTAGTTACCAGCTAATGCAGCGAGAAAATGGAGTTTATTGGCGTATTTGAAATGAAGAATTGGAAGAAATGAGCATGTTCAATTTGTAATAAAACTATTCTCTACAGCCTGGGATTATACTCAACGTAGTGGCTCATCAGTTGCATTTTCAAGCGTTACCATTCTGATGATGCCACTTTATAACAGAATTGATAACTAATCGTTTTTATGAGGAATTTTAGTATAAAATATCAATATTTTTGCACTTTTAAGGACAGGCAAAACATCATCCTAAAATCATTTTATTGCTATATTTTTTTTGTATGTTCTCCTATTACCCAGCCTCTTTTATCAGTTCCTTCCAAGCAAACATATAGCCAATTCCCATCCGAATTTTTTTTTAAAACAATTATTTCTTGATTAAGCTTTATACGCTGTATTTCAGGGTCGTTTTTTAGTGGTTGTTCACGTAATGCCAAACCTAACTTCCTTGTAACAGAAGCTTTATATGCTCCTGGTCGAAGAAAACATGCTGAATTACTTTTTTGAGCCGTTGCAGTAGTTTCTTGCGAATTAACTAAGGATGTTGAGCGAGTTAATTCTTGACAACCTTTTATCAAACCAAAAATACCACCGCCGCCTAAAAGAGCAACAACAATTGGTACAATTACGTCCTTAGACCAAGCATGGGCATTTAGACGAGATGGCATAGAATGATTATTACGAAAGCTAGTTACTAAATCTGCATTTTTTTCATCAATATACAGCGTTAGAGCCTGTAGTGCATTATTGGGTATCTTTTCTACTTTAATAGAAAAAGCAAAGCCATACTCTGTAAAGCTACATATCGTAACTTCATTTGTTAAATACCAATTCCACCAATTGACAGCCTTTGCTTCGAGGTGTAATGAAGATTCTTGTCGAATTAATTTTCCATCAAAATATATATAATATAAACGTTCATCCTCAGAATTACTATCAATATCAATCTTTACTTCGTGGTTCTTACCATTCAATTCAACTTCCCATTTTTCCGTAATCATCATAATGATATTATTAGGATTATATCTGGGTTTAAATAACTTTTACTAATAGCAATCCGGTTTGATTTAAAAAAAATCCGTAGACTTGAAATTTAAGTTGAAATTGAGAAATTCCCAACGCTATTACTTTCAACATTGAGAAACTAGCGCAAGGATAACTTACTTACGTATATATCAAAAGCGTATTAAAAGTCATGTATAGTAATAATTTGAAGTTTTGTGGAAGTATTTTAGTGTTAATTTTACCACTAACCACAAAACTATCAGTTTAAAAAAAATTATTTGCCGAGATAAGCTTCTAAAACTTGGGGATTGGTTTGAATTTCAGATGGGTTACCGTCAGCTAAATTTTGTCCTTCAGCCAGTACCCAAACGCGATCGCACAAGGACATAATTACATCCATATTGTGTTCAATAATCAAAAACGTCATCCCATCCTGACGGTTCCAAGTGACGATGCGATCGCATATATCATCAATTAACCTCGGATTCACCCCGGCTGCTGGTTCGTCCAACAAAATTAACTTGGGATTAGTCATCAAAGCCCTGCCCATTTCCAGCAGCTTGCGTTGTCCACCAGACAAACAACCAGCGTAATCTTGCGCTTTATGCGCTAATCCCACAGACTCTAATAAAAACATCGCCCGTTCTTGCAATTGTTTTTCTTCTTTAGCGACTACGTGGGGTTGTAGTTGTACTTGCCAAAAACTCTCGCCTGTTTGCTTTTGCGCCGCCAACAGCATATTTTCTAACACTGACAACCGCGAGAGAGTCCGCGCAACTTGAAAAGTTCTGATTAATCCCTGCTGGGCGATTTGGTATGGTTGCAACTGTTGAATCTGTTCCCCATCAAAAATGACTCGGCCTTTGTCTGGGCGAATGAAATTAGAAAGTAAATTAAATAAAGTCGTTTTACCTGCACCATTGGGGCCAATCAACCCAGTGACGCTACCTTTAAGAACTTCAATACTGGCCTCATGGACTGCTTTGATCCCGCCAAAGCTTTTACAAAGTCCAGAAGCTGCTAACAAAGGAAGTGGCGATGATTGGTTATTTACCAAGGGTGAGTTCCTCCTTTTTGCCTAAAATACCTTGAGGTCGCCAAACCATTAGTACCATTAAGATTAAACCGATAACCATGATCCGAAACGCCCCTAGACGCGCTTCATCTAAGGGGATAATTCTGGGTAGAACTTCTCTGGTGATGGCATCATAAGCAAAGTAAATCACTGCACCTAAGATTGTGCCGATATTATTACCGGAACCGCCTAAAATTACCATGATCCAAGCGTCAAAGGTTAGCTGTGGTTGAAAATTATCAGGGTAAATGGCACTTAATTGCCAAGCGAAGAAAGCACCTGCGACACCTGCGATCGCACCTCCTAACATCAGGGATTGCACTTTATACCAAAAGACATTTTTTCCCAAGGCTTTCGGGATTTCTTCATCTTCACGGATCGCTTTTAATACTCGTCCCCAAGGCGATCGCACCAAAATTTCTAACCGCCAAAATACAAACGCTAATACTAACAACGACAACAACATCAAACCTGCTTTGGGATTGTAGTTATACAAACCAATCACACCAGAAATGTAAATTGCAGCTGTCAATAAACCGAAGGCTATTCCTACTCCTAAACGCGATAACAATTCTTGCTTGCTACCTGTTTTTTTAGAAGTATCAGCCGCCAGAAATTTTTGGGCTGTGCGAATCCATCGCCACAATGCAAAAAAAGTTACAGCCGCCAACAGCGTCAGCAACGCAATCATCACCAGGCGAATTGCTAAATTTGGCTCTGTGGATAAGGGTATAGTATAACTTTGTACCCCAAACGCCCCAGATATCCAGGTATCACCTACAGGTAAATCTTGGTTATTCACCACCAACCGAATCAGTTCACCCGTACCGATAGTGACGATCGCCAAATAATCTTCTCGTAAGCGCAGGGTGGCAAAACCAATTATCAAGCCCAACAAAGCCGCTACCACCGCCCCAATAACTGCTGATATTAGTAGAGGAATGCCTTGCAAGCTTAGCAATATTGTGGTATATGCTCCCAAGGTCATAAAAGCAATATGACCAAAATTAATTAACCCCGTAAAACCCCACTGTAAATTTAGTCCCAGACCGAACAGAGCAAAAATTGCCGTAGAAATTGCCAGAAAAATTAAATAATCAACCATATTAGTGAATAGTCATTAATCATTAGTTCTTCTCCCCCTGCTCCC
>NZ_JADEXZ010000126.1 GCF_015206815.1 Fortiea sp. LEGE XX443 | reverse complement strand
CCAGTTCTTCTTTGGATAACTGGCCCAAACTTTCTTTTTCTAGTTCTTGAGGCAGGTTTTGGTTCATATTTGTGATACTCCACCTCAACTGTCCCCTTTGTCAATACTCTGTTACCTGAATCCTTACTAAATATCTATAATTTTCAGTTGCATAGGGAAAGAGAAAATCAATATCTTTACTCAGTCTGTATTCATCATATTCTAATGCCAAAAGTGTACCACCAGCAAAATGTGCAGAAGCTTTTTTTAAAATTTCTGGATTAAAAGCATTAAGTATTTTTAGTATTTTATTGTGATGATTTAAGTCAAACACTTCAAAATCTGGTAATATCCAAGAGTTATATTTTTTGGCTAAGTAATGAACAAAGTTTTTTTCTTCTTGTTTTAAATTTTTGAAAGTATTTTGTTGATGCCAATTGCGCTGGTACAATTGGAGCATTTCTTTTTCAGTTAATTTATTTATATTGTTTATTTGCCAACCAACAGATTCTAGAAATGGAAGCTTTTGTGGATTGAGCATATAGCAGGTGACAGGGAACAGGGAACAGGTGACAGGGTTAAAAGTCCTTTAGTGCATGAGTTTTATCATTAGCCGATGTCCTAACTGCCTTGGCTACTGCTATAATAGCCATCAGATAATGAAATGGTAAAAAAGTAATAGTGTCAGTTAGTTTAGATTTGAAATGAATTAATCATGGTTTTGACTAATGGTAAATAGCGACTATATTCTTTTTCTTCGGCGGTATAAGTAATATAATAGGCATTACCTTCTCTGACTGTGCCAATTTCTAAAACTTGCAGCTTGCATTGATATTCTTGACGGGAATAGGTTAATTTGTAGGCATGAAATTGAGATAAGGTAGTTGTTAATTTGGTGTCGTCGGTAATTTCTATCTGAGAATAATTTCGTTTAAGTCGCTCTAAAATTATATTTTTATATTCGTTGAGAGATAGGACTTGGGGTAATTCGGTCTTATGGACTGTAACTTCTAAAGAACAAGAACTTATCTGTGGTAGATTTTGGGGAATAAATTGGACTAATTCACCATCAAAGTTACCTTTTTTTTTGGGTATCCAGTTATCTGCATATTTGATTTTGATACCAGATTGAGAATATTCTTTAATTAAAGGCGGAGTTTGGTGACGAGTAGCTTGAAATCCTAGCCATAAAATCACAGGAATGATAGTTGCAAATACTCCTACACCCAGCCATATTTTTCCTCCAGTTTTTCTGCTTGGTGCTGGAGTTAATTGTATTTTGGGAGGTAAAATAAGTGCATTCACTGCTTGCAATGCTTCTGATGCTGACTGATAACGCTGATTCCAGTCACGACGCACCATTTTATCTATAATGTTAGCTAGTTCGGCGCTAACTTGAGCGCGATCGCGCCAGACAATTTCCTTTATCTGTGAACTGAGAAGCGCTATACCAGGGGACGCAATTCCTGTTAAGGCTTGGATAGCAATTACACCCACTGCATAGATATCACTACTTAATACTGGATTACCTTCGTATTGTTCAATAGGTGCATAACCTTTAGTACCTATGACAGTGGCAGAATTTACTTGTCCTTGAGCATTCATTATCTGGGTAGTGACTTCTTTAACTGCACCAAAATCAATCAGAAAAATTTTCTTATCAGATGCACGTCTCAGAATATTTGAAGGTTTGATATCTCGATGAATTAAATAATATTTGTGGACAAAACTTAAGACTTCTAAAATCTCGCGTAAAAGTTGAATTACGTAAGTTTCGCTGAGTTTTTTTCCGTGTACTAATTCCTGGTTAAGATCGTGACCTTCAATATATTCTTGTACTAAATAAAATTCTTGATTTTCTGTAAAGTAGGCAAGCAAGCGGGGAATTTGCTCATGATTTCCTAACTCTTGTAATTTTTGCGCTTCCCGTTCAAATAATTTTTTCCCAATTTCCCAGTGAATTGGATTTTGTGGTTTAAATTGCTTGACAACACATAAAGGATTTCCAGGTAATTTAGTGTCTTTGGCGATGTAGGTTTGCCCAAAACCACCAGCACCCAAGGCTCGAATAATTTCATAACGTCCATCAATAGTCATGCCAGTTGCCTTACATACTTCCCCTATGTTTTCTTTATACTATTTCTCTACAGGATTATTATTCATATTAAAAAAATTATTAAGTTGTTAACAAACAAAACTCATGTCTTACATCCCAGAATATGCCTTGATTATGCAGAGCGATCGCACTATTCTCTTAGAAGTACATTCTCCCACAGCCGCCAAAGCCAGAGAAGCGATCGCTCAACTATTACTTACAAGGTATAAGTAAAATCATTTATCAGCATTCCTGGAACTAGACTACCACCTAATTGCCGACTATCATAAGTGCCAACTTCAGGGATAAATTCTTGAAAATTGGTTAAATCTACAAGATTTTCTCCCCAAAAGCGATAGAGGCTTTCGTCAAAACGTAGGTTTTCGATAGGTGCGATGATTTCGCCGTTTTCTACCCAAAAACAGGCATAACGAGTCATACCTGTAATTCTACCTGTGGGGCGATCGCTCCAATTCAGATAATGCAAATTCGAGACATATAACCCTGTATCTAAGCTGGGTAGAATTTGTTCAAATCTTAAACTCCCTAAACTCACCTCTGGGGTGCGTAAACTTTCTGAACTGTTAGCACCGTTAGCCGTTTTTTGATACTCTTTAGCAGTACGAGAACTAACTAAGCTATTTACTAAAATTCCTTGTTCAATTATTGGTAATTCTGGTGCTGCCATTTCGCCTAGTTCATTAAAGCGTGGCACTAAACCTAGTTGAAAGTTTTCTTTCAAACTAAACTTTGGAGATAACTGCTTTTCTTGTCTTGATAACACAGCTAAAGCACTATTACCCTGTTGGATATCTGCTTCACTCACAGCACCCCAAGAAAGCATACTTAATAAATCAGCAACAGCCGCCGGTGCAAAATAAGTTTTATATTGTCCTCGTGACAATTCTTTTGCTGGATGAGACAGTAATTTTATTTGCTTTTTTGCTTCGCTGATTTTAGCTAGATAACTTTCTGCATTCCAATTACTCCCGGCACATGTACCTTTAACAGCTTGCCCAGAACTGATAAACAAAGAATAATCTAATGTAAAAGTATCAGTCACAAACCAGTGTTTCTGACCGCTAGAATCGCCATACCCTTTAATAACAATTCCTCCAGCATAAATGCCAGTAAAATCTAATTCTGCCACTTCCGCAAGTATAGTAGGAACTACTGCTTCTGGTGCTAATAAATTACTATGATGTACTTCTCTACTAGTATTATTGCCTGAAGGCAAAACTAGATAAGTATCAATCGGTAATAGAGGTAGTTCATTTCGTAATTCTTGTAAAGCTTGATATGCTCTCTGCCAATCTTTCTCCCAATATCCCGTAAAGGGAAACTGTCTAGAACTACTGCGCTGATCTGCCATTAAAGTCAATTCAATCCAACCATCAGCCACACAACCAGTTTGTCTGACTTTAGCATGATTAAAGCGAGTAAATTGACTACGTTCACTGCTGAGTTTGACAGTAAATGCCTCATCTCCTGCTTTTTTATTCAGGAGAGTTTCTAACAGTTTATTAAAGCTAACTTCTAAAGTAGATAATTCTTCTTTCATTGAGATGATAGTAAGTCTTAATTAAGATACATATGAAAAAGTCATTTTTTTGCCTTTTGCCTCAACCGCCTCCACCAAAAACTTCCACATTAGCAAATACACAAACGGGTGAACCATGTCCTACCCAAATAGCTTGATTGGGTTCCCCTTTACCGCAGTAAGGAGTACCGTACATTTGCCAACTATCAGCATCGCCGATTTTGATTAAGCTGTGCCAAAATTCTGGGGTTGTGGCGCGATAGTTGGGGTTACGGAGCGTTTTCGTAAGTTTACCATTCTCAATTAATTTGGCATATTCGCAACCAAATTGGAATTTATAACGGCGATCGTCGATTGACCAAGACCGATTCGATTCCATATAAACGCCATGTTCTATACTGCTAATAATTTCCTCAAAGCTGGCGTTTCCTGGCTCTAAATTTAAGTTAGCCATGCGATCAATTGCTGGTCGATTCCATGAGGAAGCACGAGCGCAAGCAACCCCTGGTACTCCTGATCTGGCCTGACTTTCTGCGCTACCTAAACCTCGTTGCAGAACCCCGTCTTTAATTAAATGCTCCCGTGTGGCTACTGCACCGGTATCATCAAAAGCGTAGCTGGCATACTCACCCAGCACCGTGGGATCAAAGGTAATGTTCATCAATGGCGAACCGTAAACTAGCTGGCCAAAATCTTCGGTGGTAACAAAACTACCGCCGGCATAGTTGCGCTCATCACCTAAAATCCGGTCAATTTCTAGAGGATGTCCCACGCTTTCATGGATTTGCAGCATCATTTGGTCTGGGGCTAAGACTAAATTGGTGCGCGTATTTGGGCATTCTGTTGCTGTCAATAATTCTATGGCTTGTTCACCTACTTGTTGTACCTTTTGCCACAAATTTTCTTGTCTTAAAAGTTCCCATCCCCCTTGATAAGAGTGCGCTTGCCAACCGTTATTGGTGCGTTGCTGAACAATTGCTCCATCTTGGGCGATCGCTCCATAATGAATTCCCAAGGAGATAAACTTTTGATAGACTTCTGAGCCGTTGCTGCTAACAAACCAAGTTTCTCGCTCGTTAGTACTAATACTGGCTGTGGTTTGTACGATTTTGTCATCAACTTTCAGTGTTCGGCACATCCGCACTAGTAAATTATTGATTTCTCCCGGACTCAAAGCATCCAATGGCTCTAAAAAAGGTGAGTTATATTCACCTACAACCTTGGGACGCTGACTTTCTCGAAACGGATATATCCACCATTTACTGGAGAATAGTGCTTGTTTGTAAGCTATTTGGGCAGCAGCTTCTAAGGAGGCTAGTTCTAAAGAGTTGGTAGCGGCATAACCGAGACAGCCATCAACTAAAACTTCCAGCATGACTCCCTCGGTGGTAGATTTGCCATTTGCTTGGGGGATGCCATCACGCACAAAACGGCTGGAAGCAGTTTCTTTGACGGCTCTAATCCCAATCCAATCAGCAGGAATATCAAAGTTGGCGATCGCTTTTGTAAGTTTAGACCACATAATAATTACATTCAAAATTAATAAATTTATTGTTGGCAATTTTTGTATTTATAGGTATCAACTACTGAGTTTTCCTAATTCACTGGTTTATCTACCCCAAGATTCACTCTAAGTTTTTATTATCTATCAAATATCTAGCAATTAAACGCAGCATCTAAATTTCCTTCTATTTTGCTATTTTGTAGAGGAAATTCTAATTATGTAAAAAATTAATTGTATTTGATACTAATTGCTATTCTTTAACTTTTACCCTAATCGATGTAAATTATCAAACATAAACTAATTTTTCAAGACTGTTATCACCACCCACTCCAAAAGAGAGATTTAGTGCAATAATGCAAAAGGCAAAAATTAGCCAATAAACCAGGGAATTAGGGCAAAACAACGTGACAATCAAATGTCATGTTCTGATAACAATTAAGCAATATATCTAGTTTTTTTGACAAAAATTTAGCTAAAAAAGGCTTTTGTTGGTGAATTTTTGAGATAAAAACTTAAATTTAGGAGTGAAAAAAGCTGATGCCTAAGATTAATTCCTATGCCAGCGCGTACCTTCAGGACTATCAATTAAAATAACACCTTGGGCTTGCAGTTCGTTACGGATGCGATCGCCTGCTGCAAAATCTCTCGCTTTCCTAGCAGCTTGCCGTTGTTGGATCAAATCTTCAATTTCAGCATCGCTTAAACCATCGTTTACTGGGCTGATATCATCGATTGTAGCGGTTAAACCGAAAACATTTGCTAAAGTCACAAGAGTTTGCCACTGTTTTCTTAGTTCATCGGCTGGTGTTTCAGTTTTACCCCGATGTACAATAATATTCCCTTCGCGGCGTAGTTCTTTAGCTAACTCAAATATTACAGCTAACCCACCAGGAAAATTGAAGTCATCGTTTACAGCTTCTTGGAAGCGTTCGACAAAATTAGTGCTGAGTGCTGTTAGCGGTAGCGGGGCGTTTAGCCCGTGCTGGTCACTGAGAGGAGTCGAAGTGTGAGTGCTGAGTGTTTCTTCCCAACTGAGTTGTTGACCGAATTGATCACCAAATAGCAAACCTTCTTTAATAGTGTGCCAGCCGTTAGTGGCGGCGGCGATCGCATCATCGGTAAAATCTAGAGGTGTCCGATATTGAGCCATCAGTACAAATAACCGAACTGCCATCGGGTCAACATTACGATCAAGCAAGTCGCGGATGGTGGTAAAGTTACCCAAAGATTTGGACATTTTTTCACCATCCACTTTCACCATCCCGTTGTGCAGCCAGTAATTCGCTAAAGGTTTACCTGTGACGGCTTCTGATTGAGCAATTTCATTTTCGTGGTGGGGGAAAATTAAATCAGCACCACCAGCATGAATATCTATTGTCTCACCTAAGCGATCGCGCACCATCGCCGAGCATTCAATATGCCAACCTGGACGACCAGCACCCCAAGGTGATTCCCAAGCTGGTTCTCCGGGTTTGGCTGCTTTCCACAACGCAAAATCAAAGGGGTCTTTTTTCTTTTGATATTCTGAGTCTTCTATATTAACGCGCGCACTCGCCCCAGCTTGCATATCTTCTAACCTGCGTCCCGAAAGCCTGCCATACTCAGCAAACTGCCGCACCGCATAGTAAACATCACCATCCGAGGGGTAAGCAAAGCCTTTAGTTTCCAAATCATGAATTAACCGCTGAATCCCGTTCATCGTATGCGTCGCACGAGGATACTCATCAGCTTCTTTAATTCCCAGCCGTGCCATATCCTCAAAATATGCTTTGATAAAGCGATCTGCTACAGCTTCCATTGATGAATGTTCTGCACGCGCTCGATTTAGAATTTTGTCATCAACATCCGTAAAATTCTGCACATAGCGGACTTCATAGCCGATAAACTGGAGATAGCGGCGCACGACATCCCAAACAATGCAAGCTCTAGCATGACCCAAATGGCAGTAATCATAAACCGTCACACCGCAGTAATACATCTTAACCTTGCCAGGTTCGACTGTGTTAAACGGTTCTTGACGACGGGTGAGAGTATTGTAAACAGTTAGGGTCATAACAGAGTAATGCTGCAATAGAGGGATACGCAATAATAGGGGTAAAGCAGCTGGGAAGTTTATCCAGCATCCCTATGCTAGTGTTTTCTGGACTATCTGCGCTACCCTTTGTGAATCTAAATTTATCAACAGTGGTAGTCGCAACTTAGAGAACTTTCCTATTTTTTAAATTGTTTGATAACAGCTTTATGCAATCAGCAGTGACTTCCGAATCTCCAGCCATGAATGCTCCGAAACAAGGATTACCAGTAACAATTATTACTGGATTTCTTGGTAGCGGCAAAACGACTTTACTAAATCATATTCTCACCAACCAACAGGGTTTAAAAACTGCTGTACTGGTGAATGAATTTGGTGAAATTGGCATCGACAATGAGTTAATTGTCTCTACCGACGACAGTAATAATATGGTAGAGCTAAGTAACGGTTGTATTTGCTGCACTATTAATAATGATTTAGTTGATGCCGTTTACAAAGTATTAGAACGTGAAGAAAAGCTAGATTACCTAGTGGTAGAAACCACTGGATTAGCAGATCCGCTACCAGTAGCCTTGACATTTTTAGGCACAGAATTGCGGGATTTAACCCGACTAGATTCGATTATTACTGTCGTAGATGCAGCAAATTACAGCCTAGATTTATTCAATTCTCAAGCAGCTTATAGCCAAATTGCCTACGGTGATATCATTCTGTTGAACAAGACAGATTTAGTTGATCAAGCGACTTTGAATGAATTAGAACGCAAAATCAACGAAGTCAAAGAAGGCTCTAGAATTGTGCGGACTCAGCGATCGCAAGTACCTCTGGCTTTAATTCTCAGTGTAGGATTGTTTGAGTCTGACAAATATTTTGACACTGCCGATGAGCATGATCACGATCATGAGCATCACGATCATGACCATGACGACCATGATCATTCAACTTGTGGTCACGACCATCACGACCACGACCATGAGCATCACCACCATCATTCCGACCATTTAGAAAATGATGGCTTTACCTCCATATCTTTCCAGAGTGACAAGCCTTTGTCTATCAGGAAGTTCCAGTATTTCCTAGACAACCAGCTACCCACAAGCATTTTTCGCGCTAAGGGTGTAATGTGGTTTGATGAAAGTCCCAAACGGCACATTTTCCACCTCTGCGGTAAGCGCTTCACCTTAGATGATGATGAGTGGAAAGGTGAACCAAAAAACCAGCTAGTGTTGATTGGTCAAAATCTAGACCGTGAAACTTTAATCACGCAGCTAGAAAACTGTGTTTGTTTACCTTCTGTAAGTCGCGGTCAAGGCTTCGGGAAATAAGTATGAAGTGTGACGTATGAAGTATGAAGTATGAAGTGTGAAGCATGAAATATTAGTTTTTATACTATATACTTCATACTTTTATGCGCGTTATTATCCAGCGAGTAAAATCATCACAAGTGACGATTAATGGTGGAATTGTAGGCAAAATTGGGCGAGGACTCAACTTGCTTGTTGGTATTGCTGATACTGACACAGATGCAGAACTCGACTGGATGGCGCGTAAATGTCTAGAATTGCGGCTGTTTCCCGATGAAGAAGGTGGAGACAGATGGCAAAAATCTGTGCAAGAAATTAATGGTGAATTGTTGATAGTGAGTCAGTTCACCCTTTACGGCGACTGTCGCAAAGGTCGCCGTCCCTCTTTTGACCGTTCTGCTGCGCCTCAAATAGCAGAAGATTTATACAACAGCTTTGTTAAGGGACTTCCAGAGAATAAAGTATACAACTTATGAAAATGATAATCATTCTGGTGGGGGGAAGGGAAAGGTTGCTAACGGCAACCTTTCCCTTCCCTTTTTGTAGTAAATTCAATGATGATTCGATTTTGGATGTGCATAGGTGTCAATGGAATTAACAGATTCACTAAAGCATTTGTTGAAGGAAACTGCACAGCAATTAAAAGG
>NZ_JADEXZ010000125.1 GCF_015206815.1 Fortiea sp. LEGE XX443 | reverse complement strand
CTCGAAACAGTCCTCCACCTGCCACTGCTTCACTAAAAAAACGAACGCAGATAGAGCAACAAATTGAGTTCTTCCGTGTCACTGTGTTCTCAACTTGAAAGTCCGGAAAGTTTTCTGCACCACTAAGCCAATTTGGTAACTAATGCCTTTGCTTGTGGCCGCTAAAACCCGAAAAAACTGTATATCCTGACTATGAGTTCCATCTGGATCTGATCGTGTAGCATTAATTATGACAACCTTTCCTTGAATAATATTATCAATAGTTTTCTCTTCAATTATCTGTTGACTAAATGCTAAACGTTCAGTTGTTGTACAAGATGCTGTTTTTGATTGAGTAGCTTTGCAGGTAACAATGAAACCACCAGAGCCATACTGTATAATACCTGTGCCAAGTGCAACCAAAGCACCACCAAAAAATAAGCGCAGCAGTATATCCGGTAAGTTTTTCATATTTATGTACCTATCTTGGATGGAAGATGACGCTGACAATCTCTTCCTTATAATTCCCAAATATTTGCCGTAAAAAAGATACAGTTAGCTTTTTGGGGCAGATATAGCTCATCAATATACAAGTAACCTCACAGGTGACAGTCAAAAATTTGTGTAATTAATTCTGTCTGATTACTTATGTGTTTTAAAACCGAGGAGAATAATGAGCGAAACTAGTATCAGATATCTAGAATTCTAAAACTCTATCTCTTCGTGGGTAGAGTATTCTCAATTTTGACTCCTGACTTCTTTTTATGGTTATACAAAATATCTCCGGCACCCTCGCCGAAACTCTACGTCACAGACGGCAAAAATTGTCTCAGTTAATTGATTTTCCTGTAATTATCTGGTCAGGAAGTAGCAGCCCTCGCAACTTTAGTGCTAATTCTTATCCATTCCGCGCCAGTAGTCATTTCTTGTATTTTGCCGGATTGCCCCTGCACAACGCTGCCATTCGTCTGGAAGCAGGTAAACTAGAGTTGTTTATGGATGATCCTCAGCCGAGTAGCGCTCTATGGCATGGCGAAACACCCAAACGCGAAGAAATTGCCGAGAAGATAGGCGCAGATATTGCTAGAACCATGTCTGAATTGAAATATCGAGGGAGTGGTGCGGCCTCAATTCCTGTGCAGAATTATCAGACTACCCTTGTTCAGTCCAAAATTTTGCAAAGACAGATATCTGCATCCTCTGACTTGGAGGGATTAGATATGGAGTTAGCCAAGGCAATTGTCACTTTACGCCTGACTCACGATGCAGAAGCCCTAGCTGAGTTACGCAAAGCTGCGGCTGTGAGTGTTGCTGCACACAAAGTTGGTATGGCAACCACACCTAAAGCTAAACTTGAAGCAGAAGTGCGGGCGGCAATGGAAGGGGTAATTATTGCCCATAATATGACCACTTCTTACAATAGTATTGTCACCGTTCACGGCGAAGTTTTGCATAATGAAAAATATGATCACCTGTTGCAACCAGGAGATTTACTACTAGCTGATGTTGGTGCGGAAACTGAGATGGGTTGGGCGGCTGACATTACTCGAACTTGGCCTGTTTCTGGCAAATTTTCCACTACGCAACGCGATATTTATGATGTTGTATTAGCGGCTCATGATGCTTGCATTGCCAATATTCGCCCCGGCGTAGAGTATAGAGATATTCATTTATTAGCAGCCACAGTAATTACTGAAGGTTTGGTAGATTTAGGCATTTTCCAAGGTAATCCTGAAAACTTAGTAGAAATAGATGCTCATGCGCTGTTTTTTCCCCACGGGATTGGTCATTTACTGGGTTTAGATGTCCATGATATGGAAGATTTGGGAGATTTGGCGGGATATGAAGCAGGAAGGAAAAGAAGCGATCGCTTTGGCTTGAGTTATCTGCGTCTCAATCGTCCTCTGCGTACAGGAATGTTAGTTACGATTGAGCCGGGATTTTATCAAGTCCCAGCCATTTTGAATAATACTGATAACCGCAAAAAATATCAAGATGTGGTGAATTGGGAGTATTTATCACACTTTAATGATGTGCGAGGCATTCGGATTGAAGATGATGTTTTAGTTACTGCCGAGGGTAGGGAAGTTCTAACAGCCGCGTTACCCAATGATGTTGATACTATAGAGAGTTTAGTTCATAAATAGAAATATTCGACAAAGAGACGTACCAGTGCTGTGTCTCAGCAGGATTTTCAGAATTTTCTCTTAATCTGTGCTGAATTTGGATCTTCACCTAGTTCCGAAATTCTCGAACAAATCTAAGTAATCTTAGCAATTTCCAGAAGAGGAAGATGAGGAAAAACTAAACTTTCATTCACAGATATATATTTTCTATTTTGTAACCCACATTCCGCACCCGCAGCCGTCACACCCCAAAGAAACCAATAGACCAGTCCTAAATTATATTTAGGACTTGCCAATTTGGCAGAACTTCAGTTCTTAGTCCTCTGCGAAGAAACCGTCTAATAAAACTTAGAAGACTAAGGGACGCGGCAAGCAGCACCGCACCCCTCTGAAAGAGTTGTTAGGACAGCCCGTCTTTAACTGTGTCTGAGCACATCTTCGGACTTTTACTTAGCGACGCTCGCCAGCCGACTGGGTGCCGGTGGGTCGCCAGTTATCGTCTGTGGAGTAGGTAAGCGCCTTGCCGTCAAGGATGATACGCATACGCCGTTCGCCCTGGCTTCCTTTGGTCTCCTCCACGTTGACAGTGAAGTCGATCGCTGACAAGATGGCATCCCCGAAGCGTTCGTTCATCCAGCGTTGAAGTGAAGGGGCGTATACATCGATTGCTTCATGAAGGCGGTAAATCGCCCCGGCGTTCCACCGCACTGGTGGGACACGAAGCGGGTTCAACATTCCCGCCTTCAGCCCAATCTGCTTTTCCAGACAATCCTGTGTGGGCAACTCCAAGGGAGCTTGACCACTTAGTAGCGCTCCGATGCGTACTGGCAGTAAGTTGCAGGCTTTCCCAAGTGCCTCAAGTGTCAGCCCTTTATTCCTGGCTGCCTGGTTCGCGGCATCAAGTACCTGTCTACGCTCCTGATAGCTTGCTTCTGCGAGTTCATCAACCACAGTACTCTTGATTTCTGCCAGTGGCGGCGTAGCTGTTAACGCGAGACTGACAGCAATGCCTGTGACAACGCCAGCCCCATACGAGAGAAACCCGATATGCTTCATTTTTTCCTCACTATTTATTATACGGAAGTATGCCGTATATATCCTTGAGCGATTCAGGTATAAAAAGGCTTGCAAGCTTTTTCTCTATAGAGAATATCAAGAAATTTTCTGGATGTTCTCAATGTTCAACTTTTATACAGAATTGCTAAAAAATCATATTGTTCGGCTCAATTTTTATTTCAGATTCAATCAAAATATTTTTTATTTTCTCAATTATTTGAAGTGACTATTACAATAATCTAGTCTTGAATAGGAAAGATTTACGACAAGGTTATAGATAGGTTAAAAACTTTTTAGAAAGTTAGTAAATACTGGGTCAGCTAATCTGCCTAGAAAGACGCAGTAACGAGGGAGTTGCGAGAGACGTGCAGATGAAATTTGAAGATTATTAGCTTAGTAGAGACAACTGGCTTTGACTCAATACTTTTCCACGCTGCCAGCCACAACAACACAAGGAAATTACCCAGCATTGGCTACTGAAAACTTCATAACCAAAGCTGTTAAGTTAAGTAACAAGATTATTTTTTAATTGCTTTTTTGCTTCTGCCCAATTCTATAAAAAATATTTCATTTTTCATAAAATAGCGATCAGCTACGCTGGGCGGAACGCCATCGCCTAGTATACTCAAAACTACACTTTTGCAATCCTTACTCATCCGTAAACAAAGGTCTTGCTTGTTGCGTTGACTCTAACTTTGTGTCTAAAGTTGTCCAATCTTCCTGCTCAATTAAGTGAATAAATTCATCAAGGTTTTGGCGATATTGTTGCAATGACCTTAACAATGCTTGGCGATTATACCGCGCCATCATTACCCCCAACTCAGGGTTGCCGCCACCGACACGGCTGGTATCTCGAAAACCAGAACTAGCTAAATTTTGAGCCAACTGTAAAACTTCCGAGTCAGTTTCATCCATACAAGCAGCAATTAACGCAGCACTCACCATGACGGGTAAATGAGAAATCCAACTTACAGCGCGGTCGTGTTGTTCCGGTTGGCAATGGTAAACTTTACATCCAAGCGATCGCACAATTTCTTCTAAAATAGCGATCGCATCTTTGGGTGTTGTCGCATCTGGTGTAATTACATAAGGTCTATCGACAAATAAATTTTTTTGCGCCGCTTCTATCCCACTATCTGCCGTTCCCGCCATTGGATGACCGCCCACAAACCTTGACCATAGGGGAGAAATTGCCTTAACTATCGGTGCTTTCACTGAACCGACATCAGTAATAATCGTAGCGGCAGAAATATATGTAATTAACTGTTCAACTTGGGGAACAATAAGGGCGATAGGCGTACAAATAAAGATAATGTCCGCGGCTGCTAACAAACTCATCTCAACGGATGCCTCATCCACACTGCCAAGGGCTACAGCTGTTTGACAGGTAGATTCACGGCGACTTACTCCCAAGACATGATGACCTTGCGATCGCAAATCATAACCCAAAGAACCGCCTATTAATCCCAAACCTAAAATACCAATATTCATAATTGATTTAGACAGTTTATTTTTACGTACATTTTAGGGTCTAGAAACTTTTAAGGATGAAGCATAAAGGATGAAATGTATTACTTCAGACTTCATACTTCAAACTTCATACTTTATGGGTAGCATCGATGACTGTAGAGGAATTGCTCGAACAATACGCAGCCGGGGTCACAAATTTTAGCGGTATCGAACTTTGTGAAGCTAACCTGAGTGGTGTCAAACTCATTGGCATAAATCTCAGCGAAGCCAATTTGAGTATAGTGAATCTCAGCGGCGCAAATCTCAGCGAAGCCAATTTGAGTTATGCCAAGTTAAATGTCGCTCGACTGAGTGGTGTAAATTTTGTGGGTACAATCTTGAATCATGCCAGTTTGAATGTGGCAAACTTGATTCGTGCCGACCTCAGCCGCGCCCAACTGCGGGGTGCTTCCTTGGTACGTGCTGAATTAATTCGGGCGGAACTGAGTCGTGCTGATTTGTTTGAAGCTAATCTCAGCAGTGCTGATTTGCGTGAAGCGACACTGCGTCAAGCAAACCTTCGTCGCGCTAATTTGAGCGAAGCTAGTTTAAAAGGTAGTTCCTTGGCTGGCGCTAATTTGGAAATGGCTAATTTAAACGCCGCTGACCTATATCGGACTGACCTCAGTGGCGCAAATTTGCGTGATGCTGAATTTAAACAAGCAAATCTTACCCACGCTAACCTCAGCGGCGCAGATTTGAGTGGTGCAAATCTCCGTTGGGCTGATTTGAGTGGCGCAAAACTCTGTTGGGCTGATTTAAGCGGCGCAAAATTAAGTGGTGCTAACTTGATGGGGGCAGATTTGAGCAATGCCAACTTAACTAATACAAGTTTTATCCATGCTAATTTGACACAAACAACATTAATTAAAGCCGAATGGATTGGTGCTGATTTAACTGGTGCAACCTTAACCGGAGCAAAACTGCATTCCGCCTCACGGTTTGGGCTAAAAACTGAAGGGATGATTTGTGAATGGGTTGATCTTAGTCCAAAAGGCGATCGCTCGATCATCCAAAAGTTTGAAGCCGACGACCCACGGGACTTTTTTAACGAAACACCCCCAACTATTCGGATTATCGTTGATACAGCCCTAGAACCAGAAGCCAACTTTGCCCTTGCTGGCGCTTATTTCCAAATTGCTCAGGAATATCGGATACTCAAGCAACCTCCTAGTATGGAAATTGGTCGTCGCCGGACTGTCTTCACATTCCGCGTAGATAGTGATGAAGCCTTATTCCCGACTGCGTGTATTGCCATTCTCCCTTTTAGAGATGCCACCAGTACACAAAAAAGTATTTACCAAGTGGTAGAAATGCTTAATAAAGAAGATGTATCCGATTTAAAGCTAAAAACACCCCATCGGGTGAAGCAATTGACCACGCTGATCGAACAAGCTATTACTCAGGCTCAGACTATTAGGCAAATGAAAAAAAATCTTGAATTAGCAGCAAAAATAAATTTCTTTAGAGCGCCTACCCAAACTATCTTAACTAATTCCAGCGCTCAGACGTTGACTGTATATGATAACCCAAACTTTGGTAAAAAATTTATTCATAACTCGCAACTAGATGGGGCATTCTTAGCGGATAAATCCAGTGAAGCTGCCATACTTGCACCACTTTCGTTAAATATAGTTGTAGATTTTCTCAAAAGCTTCCACTATATCAGTGAATAAGAGAATCTCGATTTTGTAATAAAAGAATTTTTGGAGGTAGCAAATGCGTGATACCTTTAACAGAATGGTTGGTCGGACTCGCTATGTAGTCTGTCGGTTGTTTTTGCATTTAGGCGGATCAGATGTCGCACCAATTTTAGGTGTACTAAATCACGGTGCGAGGGAAGCGATCGATGCTGAGGGTGATTTGCAGGTTTTAGGAGAAGTATTAGTAGAACTAAGTGAAACTCTACTACGCTATGATGAATACTGGATGTCTGCTGCCAACGAAGGCGATGTATTTTGGAGTGAAGGCGAAGCAGGGGATTACGTAAACGAGTTATTTACCGACTCGGCCGAAAGATACGGTGCTGATATTGATTGGGAATCTACCTCTAGCTTCGAAGAACCCTTATCTATTCCCGTAACGCGCAACGTTGTAGTGATGATGACCGTAGCTTATGAAGGCGAAGTTGCAGAGTTAGAAGCTGATTTATCAAATGTTCAGGCATTGAAAGAAGGTTTAAAAGCTTTAATCAATTTGCACTACAAAAACAAACTCAAAGCAATTCAAGTGCATTTTTCACCAGCACAGTTGGGTGATGAACTCACCAACGATCATCTGTTGCAATATTACCCAGAATTGATACCTTTGTAATTTGTTGGGTTGTCCGCACACTACCCACCTTGAGAAGTTGTTAAGCTCGGAGATAAGACAATACTGCAATGATCATGACTATATTACGTAAACTTACAGTTTTTGTTTTAGCCTTGAGTTTGTGTATAACAACTGTTGCCTGTGGAGGTTCACAACAAACCACTCCATCAGGTAAAAATGTTAGCCAAACCTCTACTGCCACTACCAAACTAAGTGATGGCCAGTATCAAGTACAACAAGCTACTTATGATGATGGAACTGGGGAATACACCCTGTTTTTACTGAACAGCAAACCCCCAACCTTTACAACCGAAAATTTGCAGATGGCAAGGCTGACTGATGAAGAAATCAAAGAGGGTAAGAAATCTTACCTGAAGGTAGAAAACGGACAGCCAGCTTTGTATCTCACAGAAGACTTTAAAATCCAGTACGTCCACAACGTCACCCAAACTCAAACTAATCCTCAATCAGGACAACAGGAAACAGTTGTTGTTCGGCGGGAAAATAGCTTTTGGTCGCCCTTTGCTGGTTCTTTAGCTGGTAGTATAGCAGGTCAAGCAATTGGTAGTTTGTTATTTAGACCCCAGTACTATGTACCACCTGTTTACCAACCAGGAGGAGTGCTAACTGGTTTTGGGGGTTACGGTTCCAGCTACGACCAAGCTGTAGGTCGCTACCGCAGCCGTTATAATGAACCACCCGCAGCCGTCAGAAATCGTACTGCTTTCCGCACTACTGGAAATATTAGAAGGTCATCTCCTAGTAATTCCACCGTCCGCACTACACCCCGCAATAGTACGGTTAATCGTCCTAGCGGTTCTGGTTTTGGTGCTAGTGAACTCAAACCATCTGGTAGTTCTAGCACTACCAGACGCAGTTCTGGTAGTCGTTTTGGCAGTGGCGGGCGGAGTCCTAGCCGCGCCGGTGGTTTTGGTAGTAGACGACGTTAATCAATTTCAAGTTCAGTAGTTAGCATTAAAACTATCATCTGTGTAGATGGGAGTGAACTAAGTTCACCCCCATCTACACATATTTCGTATTCTTTTTAGTAGACACGCAGCTTTTTTTCACCTGTCGAACTCACGTTGAATGACGAATTTAAGCTTTTACCTCTTGAATCTAAGCAGCACAAATCTCAAGGTTGTATTCTGGTGTTTGATTCGGTTAGAGTGCGATCGCTGGCGAGGCTTAAAATCAGTCATACATGTAGCAAATATTCAATCTGCTAGACTGAAGGCATTAACTGGGCTAAGTTGATATATGACCATTGCGATTCCCTCCGGGACGGCAAAGCCGAACAGCCAACCAATACAACAGAAGCCACTCAACTTTGATGAGTTTCTTGCCTATTATGGTAGCGATAACCGCTACGAACTGATCGATGGAGAAGTGTTCGACTTGGAACCAACAGGCCAGCATGAAGAAGTTGCAGCCTTCATTACCACAAAGATATGTGTCCATATCGAGGCAACAGGCTTACCTTGGTTTGTTCTTCAGCGGGGACTATTGCGCCCTTCTAACACGGGGATGGCAGCATTTCGACCTGATGTTGCAGTTGTTGATCGAAATGAACTTACCAAAGAACCGCTTTGGTCTGACCAGTCAATCCTGACGCTAGGTAGTTCAATTAAATTTGTGGCGGAAGTTGTTAGTAGCAACTGGCAAAACGATTATGCCCGTAAGATTGAAGACTACGCGGTTTTAGGCATTCCCGAATATTGGATTGCAGACTACGCAGCGTTGGGTGGTACTCGACACATTGGCAAGCCCAAACAACCCACCCTCTCTATCTGTACGCTAGTGAATGGAGAGTATGAAATTCAGCAGTTTCGAGGCAATCAGACCATTACCTCTCTAACCTTCCCAAATTTAAAACTGAGGGCTGAACAGGTATTAAGGGCTGGTAGGTAAAATCGCCATGATTCGGCTATCTGCAACGTTAAGTTGGTAAACCCGTCGCCAATTTTTGTAACTGCTGCCTGAATCTGTGTAGTCTTGTTGGCATCAAGCGCGATCGCTTCAGCCTGCCATACCTACGAACATGATAAAAAAGTGGCTGTGACTCTGACTCTGCTTATATCCCTCTTCTGTCACTTTCCGGAATAAGCAAGTAGTTCAGGAGCTAAATCATCCAGAAGCATAAAAGGGTTTAAATTGATTCATGGCTGCAATTAAATGATTGAATCCCAGTAACAAATGTGAATTAG
>NZ_JADEXZ010000124.1 GCF_015206815.1 Fortiea sp. LEGE XX443 | reverse complement strand
TATACCAAAGACAATATTCATCCACAAATTTGACGGTTTGTTTGGGTGGACGAGGCTCTACCATGCTCTGTGTCTTCGTTCTGGGCTTTTTACATCCTTATACTACCGCGATAGTGACACAACAGGGGTAAAACCTTCCCAAGTTCGCCACTCACTACTATGCTTTTTCAACCGCACAGGACGCATTTCTAAATGCAAAATATCTTTGTTATCAACGGGTTGATATTCAAGCTTGCGAATATCAGAAATTGAACCGAGTAAACCACTTGCTGCTAAATGCCAATCAATTGCTGAAAATCCATCTGGCTCAAATTCTTTGTTCTGTTTAACAAATTTCTTAGCTTCTTTGCACAAATCCTCACTGATTTTATAAGCTCTTGCAAAAGGATAGTGAGTTTTAACAATACAAACACCTGCACAAGCCGTCAATTTTTCACCATCTGCAACATCCTGTTTTTCAAATTCTCGAAGAAATAAAGCAGCTAATTCTAGTCCCAATCTTCCTTCACAAATAAACGTGATATCATCACCGCCATAAACTAAAGGACGGAAAGGAAGATATTTGTTTTTGAGTTGAAATTCTCCAAGTTTACCTACAACTTTTCCTTCTTGTATTGACTTTGTAATTGCCTGCACAACAGCTTTTAGTGCATTTTTACCTGCCTCGTTAACACTTTTAGAAAAATCGCGCATTCTTTGGATATAGTCTCTATTATTTTTTGCATCTTCACCATATTTTTGAAACCGTTTACCCATCCCGTTACCATCAGCATGAACAATTGCTGCATAGCTAGATTCCCTTTCAGAACGTCCTAAATGATCTGTTCGGTAGGGGAACTGATAAATATCGCCGTCAACTACATCAGCGAACATTTCTTGCAGTTTTTTATTTGCTCTATTGACAGCTTTTAATTTTTGCTTAGTTTCAGTGGATATAAAGTAGCTATCTGCTTCTTCATCATCACCATATTGAATATATTTATTACTTCTATCAGTAGCAGGAAGTTGAGTAGAATTACAAGTAGTTGTCACGCCTAAACCTAGTAATGGTGCTGAAGCAATACGCTCATTTTTTCGGCGGTCAATTTCTCCTTCCATCAAATCTTTAACTACTTGATAGAGATTATCTTCATCCCAGTCAAAGTCAGCATGAGCAACTACTAGGTTAATTCCAGGTGTTTCTTCTAAAACTCGCTTGCTCAATATTTTAGTGAAATTTATAGCAATCTCTCGTGACTTGAATACTATCAATGTGTTTCCGCCACCTGCATAGACCATTTCAGCATCAAATCCGCTCGTTTCAATCGGTTCTTGTTGTTGATTTTTTAGAACACCTAATTTATCTAAAGTTTCTTCTACCCAATCACCTGTTACTTCAGAGACTAAATGAGATGCTCCAATATTTTCGCGCAGACGGTTACTGCTGAAAATATAATCCTGAATCCCTGATGTATCTATTACGGTTATGGTGAATTTATTCATTTCGCATCCTCATCATTTTTGTAAATCCAAGTATCAATTTCTTCTGATAAATTCATGAGAACATCTGCGCCAAAAACGGCGATTTTGTAATCTTTAATTATTGCATTAGAGTCAGAACTAAAAACATTGCTTATTTCAGTTTGTAGAGCATTTACATCTTTCTGACTGGCACAACACACTAAAGCGACTCGTGCTTCAGATCCGCCTAATTGCTGCGCCCTAATGTATGCTTCAAAAAGTTTTGATTTACATACTTGCTTACTTTTATCTGTAGTGCAGGAAATAGCAAAAAGTTGATAACCTCTCATGAAAGCTACATCAAATTGAAATTTATTTTCCTTGGGATTATTCTCAGTAAAAATCCAAAATGAAGTTGCACTATCGTGGATTAACCATTTTTTAGAAATTTCTTTAACTTGTTGCAAAACATAATGTTCTAGCCATTCACCATCGAGCCATTCACAAACGTGCTTTAATTTTTTTAATCCTTGTTTTTTGACAACCTCAAGAGATAGTTCTTCTTCTGTTAATCCCAATTCAATTAAGGCACTTTTGATTTGAGGTTGTGAATTTACAGTTTCTAAGCTTAAAGGATTAATTTTTTTAAGCTCTTCTTCCTTTAACCATCTGTATTTTTTATCTTTTGTTACTGGTCTGAGAATCTGATCACACCAGTTTCGCCATGCGGTTACACTATCTTCTTTTGTATGAAATTCTGCAAAAGCATTTGCAGCTTTAATTAGTTTAGGCTCATCTATAGGATCTGAACCCCATTTCCAACCATGCAATTCAAAAATCTTTTTCAAGTCTACTTTAAGCACATCTGGTGTTACTTTAATATGAATACGCTCTCTATCCTCTCTATCTATGCACATCTCCAAACTACGTGAATCAAGATAGCTAAAGACAGTATCAGGTCGAAATTGGCTCAATACTGCTCTGTAAGAGTGTACCGCCATTGCTTTTGTACCGCCCGTATAATTCAAGCCGGTTTTTCCATTCTTCAAACCTTTAATTTTGCGGCAAATTTCATCTTGAATGTGATAAGCATCAGACTCATATTTACCAAGAGAGATTAACTGCGTTGGTTGGAAACCTTTTCCTTCTTCGTCTCTGTCAAGGATGTTTTTCAGACGTTTAGCCTGAGTTTCTGTACCAGTCGTATGTACTAGGTATAAAGTACCATTTTTTTCTAGTAACAAATTTGCTGTTACATAGTTAGGTAAAGGATTTTCACCTACTAATAGAAATAGATGAGCAACTTTGTGATTATCAAAATCAGATGTAGTCATAATAAATTGCCTCACGTTTTAAATTTATGTGTTCATCAATAACTAAGCAGTTAATGAGCGATCGCCCCCTACCCCCCACTCAACCCCACCAACAACCGCGCCAAAGCTTGGATAATTGGACGCTGTGACACATCCTCACCTCGCTGTAATCTATGAACCCTACCACGTAAAATCGGCGTTTCCGACTCAACCACATCATTATTCCCAAAGAAATTGCTAAAAACGATCGCCACCACCTCTAACCTCAACTCATCACACAACCTTTCCCAAGGCGCAATCTCAGACTCATCTTTGACTAAAATCACCGCATGGGTAGCTTCTTTCATAATCAAGCGGTTCTCGTCGGAGATTCTTCCCCCAATATCAAAGACGAATATCGGAGTATTGATACTTCTGACTTCCTGCGCCTTCAATTTGGCGAACTCTGCGCTAAATCCAGCTTTGTATCGTGCTTTTAACTCGGTGGCTAAATCAGGATCACGCTTGGCGGTTTCGCTGTACCATGAACCATCGCCATCGGGACAGCCGGAAATAAAGTATGATTCGGGTGCGTCGGGAATCTGCAATAGTGCTTGTTTTAATCCATCTCGAAAGCAAGTCTTTCCGGTATTCGCAAAGCCACACAATACAACTTTGAGGTTGGTTTGGTGAGATTCTCGCACTACATCCAAAATATCCCCGACTTGATATTGGGGATATCTGCTAATGGTGACTACATATCTATCTATACCTGGATTGCCTATTTTGGGATCTAATAGAGCGATCGCATCATACAATTTCCCTAACTTATCTGCTAATACCTGACTAACTAATACTGAAACTCGTCCATTGATTTTGATGAGACCACCACCGGGTAATTCCCCTGTAGCTATCATCTCATCTAACTTGGCAGCTACATCGCGGACTATGCGATCGCCTGTAGCAAGTGTCGCACCAAACCCAACTTTCAAAACGTCGTCTTTTAGTTTGATGTGATACGTTGTCATATAATTTCTTGGTAGTTACACCCTTCTTTCTTTTGATCAATCAATTAAGTCTCCTAGTTTATACGAAGGATTGTGTGTAATACAAATCACATATTTACCTAACTTAGGATCGTAAAAGGCAACTGCCCCATATATATGAGCAAGTTTGTGTGCTAAAACAAATGCTACAGGGATAGAAATAGGCCCATTTATCTTAAGTAATTGCCCTCCTGGGAGTTCATCTGATGTGGCCATTTCCTCCAACCGCGCGGCTGCATCACGTACAATCTGGTCATTTTTGGCAGCTTCACCAAAACTTACACGTAAAATTCCTTCTTTTAGTTCGATTTTGTAAGTACTCATTATTCTTCGCCTTATTTGATGGGTACATCATACACGCACTTGGAAGATACTTCTTCCAAGTGCGTGTATCTTAAATAAAGTTATATGTTGAGATTCCCTGAGTGTCTGAATTAGTATTTCAAGATGTTCCTCAAGTTGAATTACTGCAATGGTTAGCACGCGGTTCACTCAAACAAAACTTGGGGCGAGCAATTCGACTGTGGGTATGGTTGCGATCGTTATACGGCTTTGAAGGAGCATCGCTTTACGGTGATCATCAAGAACGTTTAGTTTTAGGTGATTCCTTCACCTATGCAGAATGGCGGGACGTATTTTTTAGTCCCACTCACTCCAAAGGAGAAAAAGTTCCTAGCCTACATGATCCTGATTGTCCGTGTGCCAAAACAACAGAGGAGTGGTTATTCAACGAAAAAACAGGGATTGTTTATGAACAGTGGCAAGAATTGTTGATAGCTCACGCTAATATAAACGAATCCAAGTTAAACGAAGTATTAAAACAAAGATTGTTTGCTGTAACTCGTCGTTCTTTGCAAGGTGATTTAGAAATCTTAGCTCAGTTGGGTTGGCTGGTATATAAAAATGAAAAATATTACCGTTTGAGCGAGTTTCCACCACGTCCAGTTACGTCTAAAAATGAAACTAAGCCTAGCAAATTGAGTGCTTATGAATTGAACTTTTTACATGAAGATTTAGTGGGGTTTGCAGAAAATCACTCCCAAAAAATTAACGGAGTACAACGCTTTGTTCTGCAATTAGATTATGTCATTCCCCATAGCACTCTCGACTTAGTTGATGATTGGCAATATGAGTTCAGAAAACTATGGACAAAGATACCTATACCCCCGATCAAACTAATTTATGACAGCGCCAGGATAGGTAATTTTGTGACGTGTGTTGGGGTGCATCCCAGTTTTTATTTAGCGAGCAAAAATTAATCCATTAAGATAGGCACAACGATGAGCTAAGACTGGAGGAACGTTATCAAGTTTCCATTGTGCGCCAGAAATTTTAATTCGACGATCAATCTGTTTAACAGTAGACTCAATAGCAGCAGAACCAATGGAACAAATCTGTTCAGCTTGATAATATTGGTAGTTAACAATACGGTGTCGATGTTTCTCAAGGTAAGCACAGAAATTCTTGGATTGTTTGAGATTACAGTCGGCAAACACAGCGATAGCATCATCAACTTTTCCTTGCCAAAGAAGGGTTTTAGCATGATTGAGCCGTTGATTGGAACCGCCAATCTTGTGTAGATTTTCCATGAGATGAAACCAATCAAGTACTTCCCGACGCTGGTGTTCGGGAGCAAAATCGCGCACAATATTCCAAATACCATCATGTCCATCGCCAATGCAGGTCAAGATAGGAGCAAGTGATTGGCAGTTTTCCAATCATACTTTTTATCTGTCGTTTGTATCCTCTGTTTTCTCCCGTAACATTTTCGATAAAAAAACTCCTACTTCTGGCATGACATTGACATTAAAGCTATTTGCGCGGCATTAGGTAAAATTCGGTAGCAGTAAGTTAAAATCATAATGTTAGTATATCATTTATTGCTTATTGATGGAAGAGTTATATGATAAAGGTTTTCGCTCTGTTTACTCTCTTACTGTTCATATAGTTTTTGTGACTAAATACCGAAAAAAAGTAATTAATGAGCCTATGCTATCTAGGCTGGCAGACATATTTAAAGATACCTGTACCAAATGGGAATGCACATTAGTAGAATTTAACGGTGAAGTTGATCATGTACATTTACTCATTCGTTACCATCCACAAATTGAATTAAGTAAATTTATTGCCAATCTCAAAACTGTTTCTAGTCGATTAATTCGCCAAGAGTTTGAATCTATTTTGAGTCAAGTGTATACAAAACCTGTTTTTTGGACAGGTTCTTACTTCGTCGCTAGTTGTGGTGGGGTCACAGTTGAACAGTTAAAACAATATGTGCAACAACAACAATCACCTCATCAATAAGGATTCACTTTGTTCCGTTACAGAATCTTTGCCTCAATTCCCCACCCATCAACCTCTGGTATGATGGGCGACCCCTTGAGGCTTTTTGTTGGATAGACACGCTGCAAATATTTCTGATAAAGCCGTGCAAAGTAGAAAAACATCCGACGCGGGAAGTATTGTTCGGCGTAAGATTGGGTTTCGATATGTACCAGAAAGCCGACTTCTTCTCCTGCTTGCTGCACCTCAACCAGCAAGTCAACTAATTTGTCTTCCCCTGCTGTCAAATCGGCAAAGTATTCTTGGGGTAGAAAGCGGATGGAGTTTGGATCAATTGTGCTGGCGAGATGAGGTAGAAACAACTCCAAGAATTCGATGAAAAAAGTCGAGAGTAATTCTTTGAACAGGCGATCGTGTTCCGGCATTTTAATACTACATCCAGGCGCGATCGTATTGTACTGGCCAAAGTTTCTCATGTCCCAGTTCTTTAGCTGCTAGATGCGGCCAGTAAGGATTACGAAGTAATTCGCGTCCGAGCAAAACCAAGTCTGCTACTTCTGTTTGAATAATTTGGTCAGCTTGTTCTGGAGAAGTAATTAAGCCGACTGCACCTGTGGGGATATTGGCTTCCCGACGGATACGTTCGGCAAATTGAGTTTGATAACCAGGTTTGATGGGAATGTTGATACCGGGAATAATCCCCCCAGAGGAACAGTCAATTAGGTCTACACCCAAAGATTTGAGTTTATCGCTTAAAGCAACACTTTGTTCAATGTCCCAACCTTTGTCTCTCCAATCGGTGGCGGAGAGGCGGACAAATAAGGGATAGGCTTCTGGCCATACTTGGCGCACAGCTGCAATAACTTCTAACAATAGACGAGTCCGATTTTCAAAACTACCACCATAATCATCTTGACGCTGGTTAGCTAAGGGTGAGAGAAATTGATGTAGTAGATAGCCGTGGGCTGCATGAATTTCGATAACTTTGAAGCCAGCTTGTAGTGAACGTTGAGTTGCGGCAATAAAGTCCTGAATAATTTGTTGAATTCCAGCGATGCTCAAGGCTTCTGGTACGGGACTTTCTTTACTAAATGCGATCGCGCTACTAGAAACTATAGGCCGCCAACCCTCTTGAGATTCATCTAAGGCTTTTCCGCCACGACTGGGTTTAGCTGTACTGGCTTTTCTCCCTGCGTGGGCGAGTTGAATACCTGCAACTGCACCAAAGTGATGAATTAATTCAACGATTTTGGCTAAACCTTCTATGTGTTCGTCTGACCAGATACCCAAATCTTGCGGGCTAATTCGCCCACGCGGTTCTACAGCAGCTGCTTCTGTGAAAACTAAGCTCGCACCACCAACTGCGCGAGAAGCTAAATGTACTAAATGCCAGTCATTAGTATACCCATTTGTACTAGAGTATTGACACATGGGTGAAACAACAATGCGGTTGCGAAAGGTGATTTCACGAATCTTAAACGCCTCAAACAGATGTGCCATTGAGATGATTTCCTTCGCTTGCTGGGTTAGAGAAACTTTGATTGATAGCCAATGTCCGAAAGCACAAACGCGGGTATAATTACTCTGCAAGTGTTGCTAAAAATATTGTAAATTTTTATAAAAAATATCGATAATTAATCAAAATAGACAATTAAAACTTGCTCACGCTATTTTGCTTGAAGTGTCTACTAGATAAGACTAAAATTTTCATCTTTCGTCAAACTCTGACTGGAATTTTGGTGCGCGATCGCCATCACTTAATAACCACAAAAATATTTATAATGCTTCTTGGTATCATCCATTCAATAATATAGCCAAATTATGGCTAAACGTTGCAGCTAATTGCCTAAGAAAGTCTATATTATTAGTGAAAGAATTAATCACTGTACAGATGGCTCATTACCAAAAGCTCCTGAGAGTTTCTACTACTGGTAAATCTTTTCACAATATCACTGCCAAAGTCGAAGCTATAGTTTCTGAGTCGGGCGTAGAAACTGGTCTTTGCACTTTATTTTTACGCCATACTTCCGCTAGTTTAGTAATCCAAGAAAATGCCGATCCTGATGTATTAATAGATTTAGCTAACTTTATGGCCAAACTTGTTCCAGAATCGGGTGGATACATCCACGATGCGGAAGGGCCAGATGATATGCCAGCACACATCCGTTCAGCTTTGACTCATACTTCTGAACATATACCTATTAATCGCGGTCATTTGGTATTAGGTACTTGGCAGGGGATTTACGTTTGGGAACATCGCCAGCGCAGCCATACGCGAGATTTGGTTGTTCACATTTCTGGTTAATTAGAATATAGCTTGTGAGTTTTTATTCTTTGTTTTACTTCACGCAGAGCCGCAGAGAAAGAGTTAAAAATTGCAAGCTTTTGCATCTAAATATGCCCTAAGTCTGGTGCATAAATTGTGGCTTTTTTTTAAAACAATACAAAATTTAATAATATTTATATTTAGTTAATATTAATAGGCATTTTGAGGTAAAAGACAATAAAATTAAATATATTATTTGCTGAGGCTAGTTAAATTTGTATGAAGCAAAACCTGCCTTCTACTTATAATTTTCAAATTCTTGATGAATTTCTGTCCCAGCAGTTAGTTAATCCTTTATCACTCAATCCCCAAAAAAAATTAATTACGAGCTTTGCTGATTTAGGAAATTTAATTGCAGAAGAAACTACTAATATTCAACTAATATCAAATTTGCAAAATACATTAGAACTCATATTGGATGCTCAATTAGAGAATTTTCCCAAAAATATTTTTTGGGATTGCGATTTTATGGTGAGCAGTATCGTGCAGCAAGCTGTAGCTATGGGAGATGATGCTGTTGCTTTTTTACAGACTTTTGCTAACAAAATGGTGACTCTCAGCAAGTTATTTGGCATGAAACAGGAAATCCGCTTCTGTTATGTTCACGATTTTATGTATGGTTTTGAATGGGCAAGATGGGTACAAAAAGAACCACAAACTCGCGCACATTTAGAGCCTTTTAGTCTAATCTTTTTAGATTATTTACTTGCTAAAGGGCAAGAACTCATATATCGCATTCATCTCGATCAAGTGACACATTATAAACTGTGCGACACCGGCTTTCGTAATCCTTTTCCTTTCTCCCGCGAACCAGAAGATGAATATCGTCTGTTCACTTATCTTGCTAGTGAGGGACTAATCCCCATAGCAGCTTGGAAGTGGAATACTCAGCCTGTATGGAATCAGCCTTTTCAGGAAATACGTCAGCAGTTAGCATTACAGTTGAATATTCAACAGCAAAGACGCTGATTTGTAAAAGTGCTGTTAGAGGCTGTTTTAAAAGTCTAAGAGGTGGTAAAAAAACTCTCTCAGTATATGCTGTGAATAGATAATAGACAGCACTGAGAGAGCAACATGAGTAAAGCATACCCTAGCAATCTGACCCGCGCCCAA
>NZ_JADEXZ010000123.1 GCF_015206815.1 Fortiea sp. LEGE XX443 | reverse complement strand
CCCCTGCTCCCTACCCCCTGCCCCCCTGCGACCTACTTGTATCAAACTTAAAGTGAAACGGTATTATTCATATCTCAGACAGCAGCCATCAAAAATAGAATTAGGAGTTTACATGGCTTATCGCTACAAAATATTGTCCATTGACGGCGGTGGTATTCGCGGTATCATCCCAGCAATTATTCTGGACGAAATCGAAAAACGCACAAATAAACCGATTTGTCAGCTATTTAATTTAATTGCTGGAACTTCAACAGGAGGAATTTTAACCGCTGCTCTAACTAAGCCACATCCTAGCTATCAAAATCAACCACAGTTTAAAGCTGAGGAGTTAATTGATATCTATCGCCAAGATGGAAAGCGAATTTTCTCAGAATCTCCAATTGCAAAAAGCTTCAAGCTTGATGATATTTTAAAGGCAAAATATTCTTCAAAAGGCAGAGACGAAGTTTTAACAGAATATTTGCAAGATACTCTTGTTAAAAAAGCACTAACTAATCTTTTTATTACTAGCTATGATATTGAATTGCGAATGCCTATTTTCTTTGTCAATAATGTAAAAGACCAAAAATTAGGTGAAAATTTCCGCAAGATTTGTGATGGCTATACAATGAAACAAGCAGCAATGGCTACTTCTGCTGCACCGACTTATTTCAAGCCTTATAAACTTGATACAGCCGACCCTACAAATAGCGGTTACTATGCCTTGGTGGATGGTGGTGTGTTTGCTAACAATCCAACTTCTTTAGCAATTATGGAAGCTTTGATTTCTTCTGCTAGAGCAAATCCTCAAAAGCCAGACCAACAACCACTGACTATCAATGATATTCTGGTAGTTTCATTAGGTACAGGTTCTCTTAATCGTCGATACAATTACGATCAAGCAGTGAATTGGGGTTTGATTCAGTGGGTGGAGCCAATGCTAAATATTACTTTGGATGGTAGCAGTGAATCGGTAGCTTGTCAGCTAGAACAATTATTACCACAAGCTGACGGTTATCCTAAACAATACTATCGCTTCCAAAGACAATTAACTAAAGCTAATGACAATATAGATGATGCAAGTTCAGAAAATATTGAACGACTAATCACCTTAGCAAAACAGATTATTGAGCAGAGAGATTCAGAATTAGACGAACTTTGTCAGCAGCTAACACAAGGACTGTATCAACAAGAACAGCAAGAAGAATCAGCACTTGTTAGTATATAAGTCATGAGATTTACTCACCTATACCCTTAATTTTTCGGTTCACTGGGTACGTGGTAAGTATTTGCCTAGACATGACTATATCATTGTGTAATACCGTTTCACTTTAAGTTTGATACAAGTAGGTCGCAGGGGGGCAGGGGGCAGGGAGCAGAGGGAAAGAATTAAAAACCATTAATTTGTATCAAGATTTTCGTGAATTGGTGTAAGTACGTGAATAAAAAAGTAGAGACGCGATTGATCGTGTCTCTACTTTTTTATAGAGAGCTAGGCTTTACGAAGGATAATTTATCTAATTCGGCAATTTTTCATACCTAATGGATATGACATATTATCGAATAGAGTCTTACTTATAAAACACAAAATAATAATTATGATATTCACATAACTTATAACATGGCTTATACTTATATGGTAATTAACCTTGAATGTAGAATATTCTTTTGTTTATCTAAATATACTAACCAATAAATTATACAATATAAGTCAACAATGTGGTAATTTTATTTAAATTTAAAAATAGCTTAAACAATAGAAATAAGCTTATATTTTTTAAGAGTCTGGGCAATTTACATACAGAAAAGAGGTGCAATAAGCAACATGATTTAAATATTAGAAATACGGTTATTCATTTATTTGAGATTACAATGATTAGTGGATTAAAGTAAAAATCATGTACAATTATTAGTGTTTTTACTAGAAATGTAGGAGTAAAGTCTTGATTAAAATGTTCTTGATTGTACAAATTTATGGTTTTCAAATTTCTTAATTGTGCAATTTCTAATGCGATTTAGTTCACAAAATTGTTTTAAAATCGCACCACGGAAGACAGGCAGAATAATGGTTAACTCTTTCAATACCAACAGTGAAATATTATGGCGGCAAGTTTGGGGATTAGCTGCTTTATTAGTAGCAATCATCCTCAGTTGGATGGCATATGCTTTTTATCAACCAAAAATTTTGCAAGAACTAGAATTTGTGGAATTAGCAGGTTGGTTGGGAATATTGCAAGGGTTACTTTCCGCAGTTATCGAACCCTTGAGCGGCGGAATTTCCGATCGCATCCAGCAGCGTTTGGGTAGTCGTTTGCCAATGATTAGCGTTGGGGTAGTATTGGCGGGTTTAATTTTTGCCACTGTCTCGTTATTAACTGAGCATAATTTACCAACAGGTATCCGTTGGGTAATTCCAGTGCTGATGACGGCTTGGGTAATGGCCATGATTATTTTTCGGAGTCCAGCGATCGCACTTTTAACTCAATTTGTCCCAACAACCGAATTATCCCAAGCTAATGCCATTTTGGTACTTGTGTTTGGCACAGTGGCAGCGATCGCACCATTATTTAATACCTTACTCTACAGCATGGGTGCATCAATTACTTTTATGCTGGGAGCGATCGCTTTAGTTTTGGGAGCATACATTTTGCAATTATTCAGTCCCAAACAGGCTTTTAACCCTCCTATCCATCATCAACAAAAATCAGCGACTGCACCGACTATGCTGTTAATCCTGATTTTTGCCATCGGTTTAGCCACAGGATTTGAAGTTAACCTGCTATTTGCAATTTTTCCACCAGAATTACAAACTCAACTACCGGGATTGCAAGTAGAAATTATTGCGTCTGAAATACTGTTAGTCTCGGCGATCGCATCTGTACCCCTAAGAGACTGGACAGCAGATTTAGGTGCAAATAAATCGATGTTATTGGGACTGGGAAGCATGACTGGCTTGATGGGACTAACAGTATTAAACGATCATTACATCCTAGCGATCGCCTTAATTTTGGCTTTTGGGATCAGTTTTAGTCTAGTTTTTCTCAGCATGATTCCCTTGGTACTGGGAAAACTACCCGCAACTCAGGCGGGTTTGGGTACTGGCTTATACTTTGGCGGTAGTGCTGGCGGGACTGCTATAGTTTCTTTATTAATTAAGCAACTTAGTCTAACATCCGTAGGTGCGTTTTTGTTGGCTGAGGTTGCTTGCTTAGTGGTGACTGTGTGTATTCTTTTGTGTAAGAAAGTTTCTGTTGCCTAATTTCTGAATTCTTTGTTGTTAAATTCCATGAGACAGAAATGGCTATCTATTATAGGCGTTGGTGAAGATGGACTACAGGGATTAAGTGCGATCGCCCATTCTATAATTGCTCAAGCTGAAATTATTATAGGCGGCGATCGGCATTTAGCTATGCTCCCTATTGATGAGCAACGGGAAAAAATAGCTTGGAGTTCTCCATTCAGCGCATCAATTACAGAAATTATCCGCCGTCGGGGTCAATTAACCTGCATTTTAGCCAGTGGTGATCCCATGTGTTACGGCGTTGGTGTCACCTTAATGCGGCACATTCCCATGTCAGAAATAACGATTATCCCCGCACCTTCAGCCTTTAGCCTCGCCTGCGCTAGACTCGGATGGTCTTTAACTGAGGTAGAAACTATAAGTTTGTGTGGTCGTCCTTCAGCTTTGCTGGCATATTACATCTATCCTGGAGCCAAATTATTAATTTTGAGTGAAGGAAGAGAAACACCCAAAATTGTGGCAGAAATTCTCACAAATCGGGACTACGGGAATAGTAAAATCACTGTATTGGAACGTATGGGCGGCATTCACGAACAGATTGTAGAAGCGACAGCTGCATCTTGGAATCAAACGGAAATTGCTGCACTAAATACAATTGCCGTTGATTGTATTGCTGATGTTGGAGTTGTACCTTTAGCAAGAATACCGGGATTGCCTGATGAAGCTTACCATCACGATGGACAACTTACCAAGCGTGAAGTACGAGCAGTGACTTTATCAACCTTAGCACCCATACCAGGAGAACTTTTGTGGGATGTGGGCGCGGGTTGTGGTTCAATTTCCATTGAATGGATGCGGACTCATCCCCGATGTCGAGCGATCGCAATTGAACAAAACTCATCTAGACTACAATACATTGCCGACAATGCCGCCGCTTTAGGTACGCCAAATCTGCAAATTATTTCGGGTAAAGCACCATTAGCCTTAACAGAATTACCCACACCAGACGCTATTTTTATTGGTGGTGGAGTCACAGCAGAGGGATTATTTGATATTTGTTGGCAAGCACTACGTCCAGGCGGACGTTTAGTTGCTAATGTCGTCACCATAGAAGGTGAGCAAACCTTATTTAAATGGTATGAAAAAGTAGGTGGTAATTTTACTCGCATTGCTATTCAAAGAGCCGAACCAATTGGTAAATTCTTAGGCTGGAAAGCAATGGCTCCTGTTACACAATGGATAGCGATGAAAGGGTGTGATACCAATTCACGAAAATCTTGATACAAATTAATGGTTTTTAATTCTTTCCCTCTGCTCCCTACCCCCTGCCCCCCTGCGACCTACTTGTATCAAACTTAAAGTGAAACGGTATGAGGTGTAGAAAAAACTATAACGCGATGTGCGACTTATTTTTAAAACTTCTCTCCAAGGCTCTCCCCGGCGCGGGGAGAGGCTTTAAAGGGAAGGGGTTGGGGGTTAGGTTTGAGAGAAAGTTGCACACGGCGTTGTTTTAGGAAAAAATACACTACTCAGCACTATTCGATGTGAGATGAAACTTGGGCTTTACTCAATTCATACACCAAACGATGTGCTTGGTGCAGGTAGAGAGGATATTGCAGAGTTGCTGGTAGTTGATTCATTAGCGTTCTCGCTAGTTGGATATCACAACCAGTAACTCGTGAAATTACTGCTGCGCCTTCAAATGCAGCTTCTTGTGAAATTGTTTTTTCAACTCGCACTAACTTTTGACCTGTTTTGATGGTTCCCCGTTCGACTCGTTGCAACCCCTCAATGGTGGCTAATACCACCAAGCGATCGCCTACAGCTATTTTGATATCATCAGAGGGCATAAACTTGGGTGTGTACTGTTTAGCTCTGATGTGTAAAATTGGCACTATCCCATAACCATAGGCAATATCAGCGATTAATTTGCCATTGAGGGTATCGTCGGCTTCAATTTCATATTCGGTAACTAAAGTAGTTTGGTTATCTAAACGAAATAAATTTAAAACATTTTCGCCAAACGCTGCGGCGGCGAATGCTTCGGCGGCTAGTTCATAAACGCCTAAAACTCTAGCATTAGGTAGCAGTTGGGCAACATTTTCGCTAAAACGCGGGTCAAAGGTACGGATTACTAAATTGGCTTGAGGGTTGACAGCACGAGCTTTTAAGGCAAATTCTAGGTTTGCTACTTCATCATCGGTAACGACAATAACGCTTTTGGCAGTGGTAAGATTAACTTTGTTCAAAGCATTTTGGATGTTGCCCAAAACTAAGGGCATTTGGGGTAACACTCCTGGTTCTAAGTCTTTGGTATGCACTCCTAATAAAGGTTGTCTGAGTTCTTGCAACAACTGTGCGACTCCTCGACCGACTCTTCCCATCCCAATTAGAATTACATGGTCTGCTTTGGGGATGCGGGGACGACGCTTAGAAAACTGGAATCTTGTAGATAAGACACGTTCTGTAATCAAAGCATAAAGAATACCAACAAAAATCGTCCCGGTGACAGTCATACCAATACTGAATAAATGCAGCCACCAAGGAGCGGGAAATTCTCTTTTTAGTCCTCCAAATACATCGCCATAGCCGCCAAGAATTAATATCAAAGAAACATTCAAAGCATCTTGCCAGGTAATGTCAGGATAGTGCAATTTATACAGCAGTGTCCCAAACAAGAACCAACTCAGCATCACCATTGCACCCACAAAGGCTACACGACTGGTTTGATTACTTTCTTCCCAAAACTGAGTTAACCTGTTGCGTAAATTTTGCCATGTCATCCCAGTGACAATTTCATCCCACTTAAAAGTGTTGTTATGTCTTGTGGGATGAGAACTCAGACTTTCAATTAACTCAACATAGAAGATAAAATCTCCGGGAAGAACTTTTGCATCTGGGTTCCATTGATAAAAACCCTTGGGTAGGGGTTTTCCGGCTCTGGTGTGGATAAGTATTCGTCGGTTGCTACTATTAATTTTATAAAGGTGACGATCGCTCCAACGATGAGAAGCATCAATAGATATCCCCAAAACTCGCAGTGAACGGTTGTCTAAATTAAAAAATCCTCTGGTTTCATTACCTAATGCGGCTAAAGCAAAACTATTAGCTGGTAACTGCGTGGCTTCAAAGGCGATAAAATTACCCAAGCTTTCGCTCAGTAACTCATTGAGATTGTCTTGGGCTGAACGGATGACTAAGCGAACTTGAGGATTAAGCGATCGCGCGGCAAATGCGGCGGCTATATTTACGCGCTCATCGCTGGTTACAATCAAAATTGCCCGACACTGTTTGATTCCTGCTTGTTCTAATATTTTAGGTTGGCGACAATCACCAATCACCAATTTATCTATCAAATCAGGTAACTCAGGAATTTCCCAATTTTGAGTATTTATCTCTTCAATGGCACTAACCTTAACGCCAAACTCCTTCAGCACAGATACGCAATATTGACCTAAACTGCCCAGTCCACAAACTAAGAAAGAGTTTGGATTTGTTGTTGCATTTTGCACCATAGCATTTTTCAATCATTCATGAACAACAAGATCCCCGACTTCTTAAAGAAGTCGGGGATCTAAACCGCTCGAATTACCCTAAACCGAATAATTTAGTAATTACAGGTAATAATTTATTCGCTTCTTCTACTAATTTGGTGACAGTGGGTAAGCCAGAAAATAACCCTTTTAACATGGTGATGGCTGTCTTTGCAGTCTTTTGCTTGGTAGGTTCTTGAGGATTTTGACCTGCTTCGGCTAGAGTTTTGACTTGTTCTAAAGCCTCGGCTTTGTCTTCATCAGATAATTCTGAAGATTGGGAAATTGCCGCTTGTAACTGCGTGAGTAATTCTTTAATTCCTGGTTGATCAGTTTGGCGTGATTCGGGTAACTGTTGAATTGTATTGGTAACATCACCGCCAATTTTACCCAGGTTGATGACACCGCTAATATCTCTGCCAGCGCTGATATGGATGGGATTATCTTGCGACATGATGGTAGTTCCTTGTGTATTAAACTTTGGCTGCTGGAGTGCAGTTGTGAGCATATTTTCTAAACTACGAATGCGATCGTCTTTTTCTATAAGTAGTAATTGCCGACTCTGCGATAAAACTTTGAGTTGATTATAATCTTCAAAATATTCGGCGCTCAGTTGCGATTTATTAATGCCTTCGGCCGTTTTGGCGCGGAGTAAGAATTTATCATCGCCGCGTTTCTCCATTGCGACGATTTCTAACTCAGCTTCGGGATGGTTTTCTGCGAGGTTTTTGAAAGCAATAGCAATAGCCCGGGGGTCAACGCCTTGATTGTGGTAAAGGTCGAGGGTGTCAAAAATTGGCTGAATAAATTCAGCAAAGTCGCCGTCTTTAAATACTTCTTGTTGATTATCTGGTTTGCGGAGGGGGTCGGGGTTGTCTTTGGTGGGTAAGCGCATGAAGATATATTCACACCTTACGCCATGCAGTTTAGTTTCTCTGGTAATGCCCCAATCTTCAATGAATGCACCTGTGAGGGTTGCGCCTGTTAAATCGGTTGCGTCGAGTTGGGTTTGTTTGAGTTTGGCTCTTGATAAATCGGCATCTTGCAAATTAGCTTCACTGAGGTCAGCGCTGATAAAGCTGGTATCTGCTAGGTTAGTTTTTTGTAAATTGATACCTCGCAGGTTTTGGCGGTTAAAGTTTTTGTCTTGTCCCTGTCCGGTAACTAGCAGTTGACGTACTTGTGGGTTTTGCAGATAAGTTGAACCAGGACGAATACGGTCAAGCATTTTGGCTTGATGCCAACAAGTAAGGGTGAGGATAGTGTTGCGTAAATCAGTGCTTTTGAGTATAGCTTTGGTGAAGTCGACATTGGTTAAGTTAGCGTTACGAAAGCTTGTACCTCCTATAGCTGCAAAGGCAATAGCCATATCACGAACTAGGGAATATTTTTCATTTCCTTTCATCGCTTGCCAAGCGATGTAAATGTTCAGTAAGGTTCCGGCGAAGGCGACGGCGACGCTGATGACTCCGGCGACGCTGATGGCGACGCTGATGGCGACGGCGACGGTGATGGCGATGGCCAAGTCTCCGGCAATGTCGATGGCTCCGGCGATGGCGACGGCTCCAGCGACGGCGACGCTGATGGCTCCGGCTCCGCCGATGGCGATGGCGAAAGCTCCGCCGATGGCGACGGCGACGGCGACGCTGATGGCTCCGGCGATGGCGACGGCTCCTAAACCAGCTGTTAATCCTTGACGAATTGTGATGAAGTAGAAGGCAATCAAGACGATTAAAACAACCCAGGCCGCAATTTGGTTCTTTAGAGACGAGTCAAATATCAGCCACCCTATCATGTAACCATTCAAAGCCGAGAAAAATGTTGACAGTGCCGAAAAGAAGCATGAAACAAGAACTAAACCAATTACCCAACGTCGCTGTAGTCCAGCTTTGGCGTGACTAAAGTTTGCACCTGTGAGGTTAACACCGCTAAAGTTTGCCCCTCGAATATCGGCATAGCTAAAGTTTGCACCTACAAGGTCTTGTCTACCCTTAAAGTTGCGTCCTCGCAGATTTTGACCGGAGAAGTCTAAAGCCATGTGTAGTTTTACGGGGTTGAGCAAATTCTACTACACGCTTTAGCCTATAAATTTAGGAATAATTGTATATATAACCATTTTCAATTGACTGAGGTACACAGACCAGACCTAACCCCCTAGCCCCCTTCCCGACGCGGGAAGGGGGAAAAATCAAAGCCTCTCTCCTCGCAGGAGAGAGGTTTGGAGAGAGGTCAAAACTGTACTTCAGTCAACCGAGAACCCCTATATCCCGCTTTTGTCACTTTCCGGGAGGGCAATTGCTAGAAGTCTTATGAGGCAATCAATACAAGCTATCCTATTAGAAAAAAATGGGTCTTGTATTTGTGATTAGAAAATAATCGTGCGATCGCTTGCTATGCAAAAGCTCTAGAATTCAGCAATAGCAAATGTTTTCGGAGAGTGACAGAACAGGGATATTTCGTGGTAGCCTAGATCCCCGACTTCTTCAAGAAGTCGGGGATCTAAATCCAGCACTATTGGTTGGATATTTTTTCATTAAAAGTCGTTAATGAAGTTCTGAGGTTCATTCGCAAACCTTAGAGGTTAATCGACGAAGCTCTGAGGTCTATCCGCAAACCTTAGAGGTTCATCAACGAAGTTCAGAGATTCACGGGCAAAGTTCTGAGGTTTATTAACGAAGCTCAGAGGTTCACGCACAAACCTTAGAGGTTCATCGACGAAGCTCAGAGGTTCATGGGCAAAGTTCCGAGGTTTATTAACAAAGCTCAGAGGTTCATTAGCGAGTATCAAAAGCTTAACCCTGTTGTGTCACTTTAGGCAGAGGAAAAATAGAATTCAGGGTGAGTTAGGAATATAAAAATTGGGGAAGTGAGCCTATAAACAATGGCTTGAAGTTTAGCAAATCCCAATGAAAGTTGAGGGATA
>NZ_JADEXZ010000122.1 GCF_015206815.1 Fortiea sp. LEGE XX443 | reverse complement strand
TTGGGCGCGGGTCAGATTGCTAGGGTATGCTTTACTCATGTTGCTCTCTCAGTGCTGTCTATTATCTATTCACAGCATATACTGAGAGAGTTTTTTTACCACCTCTTAGACTTTTAAAACAGCCTCTAAGAGTCTCGTATGAAATTAGCTAAACACTGGACATCACCTGCAAGTAAAGGTTATGACATAAAGGACTTCACAGGGACTTAGATGAACTACCTCAACGATTTAACATTTCAGTTATTTTGGCATTTACCTGCAAATGTCACACTACTAGCACAAGAAATTCGTGACCCAAATCTTATCAGTCAGATGCAAAGAACTTGGAATCACTTTGTACAGACAGGGCAAATTTGGGCTTTGCTTATTGGTTTGGTGATTGGTTATGTCGTTCGGAATCTTACCAGCTACGGTTGACATCAATGGGGTATAAATTGTAGGGATTAGAGTATTTGCCTACTCCCCATTCCCGTTTTTTTATGACGCAACAACAAACTTGGAGCCAGCGATTTGAATCAGCACTGCATCCTGCGATCGCTCGTTTTAATGCCAGCATCAGTTTTGATATTGAATTAATCGAATACGACCTCACTGGTTCTCAAGCTCATGCCAAAATGTTGGCGCATACGGGGATAATTTCCCAAGAGGAAGGCGAACAACTCGTTACAGGTTTAGAACAAATTCGCCAAGAATATCGCCAAAGACAATTCCAACCTGGGATAGATGCCGAAGATGTACATTTTGCGGTGGAGCGACGACTGACAGAAATTGTCGGTGATGTTGGTAAAAAGCTGCATACGGCGCGATCGCGCAACGACCAAGTTGGTACTGATACCAGACTCTATCTCCGCGACCAAATCTACCAAATACGCCGTCAATTGCGGGAATTTCAGCTTGTTTTGCTAGATATAGCCGAACAAAATATTGAAACTCTTATTCCTGGCTACACTCATTTACAACGCGCCCAACCCTTAAGTTTAGCCCATCACTTATTGGCATACTTTGAAATGGCACAGCGCGATTGGGAACGTTTAGCAGATGTGTACCGCCGAGTGAATATTTCACCCCTAGGTTGTGGTGCTTTGGCTGGAACTACTTTCCCCATTGATCGCCACTACACAGCCCAGTTATTAGAATTTGATAGTGTGTATGCTAACAGCTTGGATGGAGTGAGCGATCGCGACTTTGCGATCGAATTTTTATCTGCTGCTAGTCTGATTATGGTTCACCTCAGCCGTCTTTCTGAAGAAATTATTTTGTGGGCATCGGAAGAATTTCGCTTTATCACTCTCAAAGATAGCTGTGCTACTGGTTCCAGCATTATGCCTCAAAAGAAAAACCCCGACGTGCCAGAATTAGTGCGCGGTAAAACTGGGCGTGTTTTTGGTCATCTTCAGGCAATGTTAGTCATGATGAAAGGCTTACCTTTGGCATATAACAAAGACTTGCAAGAAGACAAAGAAGGTTTATTTGATGGCGTTAATACAGTCAAAGCTTGTTTAGAAGCAATGACAATTTTGCTAAGGGAAGGATTGGAATTTCGTAGCCAGCGCTTGAACGAAGCTGTTGCTGAAGACTTCTCCAATGCTACCGATGTAGCAGATTATCTAGCAGCACGAGGTGTTCCCTTCCGCGAAGCCTATAATCTTGTGGGCAAGGTAGTAAAAACTAGTATTGCTGCGGGTAAACTACTGAAAGACTTAACATTAGATGAATGGCAACAAATACATCCTGCATTCGCCGCAGATATTTATGAGGCTATATCACCTCGGACAGTTGTATCTGCCCGTAACAGTTATGGTGGCACAGGTTTTGCCCAGGTCAACAAGGCTATTCTTGCGGCTCGCGCCCAAATCAAGGATGAAGTAAGCTAATCCCGCCTTTAAGTTGCATAGTCTTTACTTTAGGACTTACCCAAGAACTCTCTAAAACCCTCTTTGCTTCGTGTTCTTCTCCCAAGGTGAGACGCTGCGCGTTGGCGGAAGCCTCTCGTAGAGAATGCGGTAGCCTACGGCAAGCCCTTCGGTCTACATTTTTTCATAACTTTGCGTAAGTCTTGTACCTCACAAAGACGCGGTGATGAGGGAAACGGATAGACGCAGGGATAAAATTTGAATGACTATTAGCTTATTTCCTTCAAGCAAAGAAGGACGTACAAATAAATTGTACGCCCTTCAAAGTATTATCACTCAAGGAATAAGAATTTCAGCAGGCAGCTTATTCAGCATCAATTGCTGCTGCGCCCTCATCTTCCTCACTCTTCGGTGGTCTTTGCTGGAACCTTCTTTGCATTCTTCCCGTTGTAGTCCGTTTACGAAACTTTCTGGCGTATGCCTGGTTCCGTAGCGCCTTTTCTTTTTTCGGGTTACGGCGCTTTGCCATGTTCACCTCATTAATAAACAACAAAAAAAGATAAACTAGGCATCTCTTAGGCATTATCAGCTACTAATGCTGATGCTGTTGATATGATTTTCCCCTAGTTTAACAATCTAGATAATTCTTTGAACAGCATATAATTATATCGCATTGTGTTTAATCATGTCAATATAAATTTCAGATAATTTCCTTAACTTAATAAAATTCAAAAACTAAAATAATCGTAAAAAGGTAAAGTATTCTAAAATTAGACTACACAGATAAAAATTGTAGATATCAGTTAAAAATTCATTAATAACCATAAATTGTGAGAATTTTAGCTGTATATTAAAAAAAGTATTTCTGTAGAACTTGCTGGCGATCGCTCTTCAAAAGTTAGTGACATTTTTTATAAAAATTTGAACTTTCCTTAAACATATAAATTAACTGTTTTTTATAACTTAAATTTCTATTAATTGAGATGTAAATGAAATATTGATTTCTGAATCGCTTGGTGAAATCATGTATATAATAAATACAAAAATTTTATTTTAACCAAATGCTAAAATTGAGCTAGAGAATAAAATCTTAAAGCACAAGCATCTTTGTGTGAAACAAATCTCAATAATTAGCTAGTTGAGTGAATGTGAGTGCAGGAAACAAAAAAACATCACACCGATATTTTCAGCTTGAACGTTCTGGCTTTTTTTGCAGCCGTTATCCAGTCTACACGCGGTTTATGGCGCTATGGACAAACAGTATTAGGTATCATCTTCCGTCATCCTATTACTGGTACAAGTGTTATCCCCATATTACCCGATGGTCGAATTGTCTTAATTCGGCGGCGAGATAACGGTCTTTGGTCATTACCAGGAGGGATGGTGGACTGGGGAGAAGACATTCCCAGTACAGTCCGCCGAGAGTTGATTGAGGAAACTGGACTAGAAGTAGTAGAAATTAAACGTCTGGTAGGTGTTTATTCTGCACCAGACCGTGATCCCAGAATTCATTCGATTTGCGTTGTAGTTGAAGCAGAAGTACAAGGGAAAATGGAAATTCAAGATGCTTTAGAAGTTATGGAAATCCAAGCTTTCTCCCCTAGTTCTTTACCAACTGGGCCAATGTCCCATGACCATTCCCGACAGCTACAAGACTACCTAAACGGTTTGACGACACTGGCGTAACAATATTTTAGATTTTAGCTTGGGGATTTAATTGCAAAATCCAATATAAAAACTACAATCAGCTATGATGTAATTTTTATATATAAGATGGATACGCTATTACGTAACTCCCGCAGAAAGCTCTCTCAAGGACTGTTATTTTGGAGTGAGGCTGGTCAAGGTATTCCTGTGGTTTTATTACATGGTGCTTGGAACGATAGCAGCCAATGGTCATCCGTAGTAGAAAAATTAGCGCAAAATTTCCATTGTTTTGCACCAGACTTATTAGGCTTTGGCGAGTCTGACCAGCCCAAAATTCATCATTCGGTTGATTTACAGGTAGAATGTGTAGCGGAGCTTTTGCAAGCTTTGAGGCTAGAAAGAGTGTATTTAGTGGGACATTCTCTTGGGGGATGGATTGCAGCTAGTTACGCTTTAAAATATCCAGAACAAGTTGAGGGTTTAGTACTTTTAGCGCCAGAGGGCGTAGAAGTAGAACAACAAGAAAAACGTTGGCATAACTTACGAAAATTAGTAGAAATGCCACAGCTATTTATTAAAATTTTAAAATTTATTAAACCATTAACTAAAGTGTTAGGCTGGCACGAAAAATTTGAGCAAGATTTACAGCAACGTCAAAATTTGCTGCAATATCCAACAGCTTGTCAGTTATTATTTCAAAGGCAGACACCAGAAATTAAAGCAGAGTTACTACAAGATAAATTGCATTTAATTCAAGTTCCAGCTTTAATTTTGCAAGGTGGACAAGATACTTTAGATGCTGTGTTTCAAAGCCAAACTTACAAACAATTAATTTCGCAAGTAGATTTTAAATTGGTGGTTCATGCTGGCAATGATTTACCAGAATCTTGTGCTGGAATTGTGGCTGAAGAGATTCGAGATTTTATTCATGGTAATAGCTAATAGAAATTTATGGCTATTATTTGATATTATTCATTGATATTATTGATTGCATTCCCCAAAAAATTAAATTTGGTTCTACAATCAAACGGGCTGCAATTTCAGGGTATAAAGTTTGCATATAGTTCATTAATAAAGTGCGATCGCCTCCTTTAATCGCCACTTTACTCTCAGGCAATAAATCCCACCATGCAGTCATAAAATCTTTGATTCCAGCAATTAAAGTGTAAATTACTCCACTTTGAATAGCCTCTGGTGTGTTGAGTGCAAAACGTTCAGGAAGAGACTTAATATTTCCTATTTCTATTTGTGGTAATTGTCCTGTTTTTTGACCCAAACTCGCAAATTGTAAACCCAATCCTGGCAAAATTGCACCGCCAATTAAACACTGTTGAATATCTGCACCTGTAAAAGTCAGTGCGGTTCCTGCATCAATTACTAGCATGGGAAATCCCCACTTTACCCCAGCACCCCACAAAGCCAAAGCCCGATCAATTCCTAATGTGGGATAGGTATTTTTCAGAGGTACATCATCTAAAGTAATTATGCGGTTATGAGGGTAAGTTTGCCACAGTGCAGTTTGCTGCGGAACCACGGAAGCAATGACAAGGGGAAGAGGTGAAGAAAACCCAGGAAGGGTATGATCTTCTTGTCCCTCTATGGGACTAGTAGGAAAAATCTCTGGTGGTAAATCATCTAAGGTTTGACAGTTACCTAACTGCTGTATAACTAAATCAGGTAGATAGTCTGTATTCCACGTACAGTTAAGGGTTTCGCCTACAAACAGCGCCCAATGTAGCCGGGAATTACCTATCTCTAAAGCCAGCCAAGGTTTCACACTTTTAATTTTTTTAAGGTATCTATAGGTTTTTTAATAAAAATTTACATTAAAACCGTGCCAAAATAGAACAAGAGGAATAAATACTCATTGTGTTAAGGAGGGGAGTTATGGTAGCGCTCACCGAAAAAACTGAAAAACGGCTGACAATACAGACTGAGGAAATTGCCCAAGAGACAACGGCAATTCGCTCTCTAGATTGGGATCGCGATCGCTTTGATATTGAGTTCGGTTTACAAAACGGTACTACCTACAACTCATTTCTAATTCGCGGTGAGCAGACAGCCTTAGTTGACACCTCTCACGAGAAATTCCGCAAACTGTATTTTGATACTTTAACAGGACTGATAAATCCCAAAGATATTGATTATTTGATTATCAGCCACACCGAGCCAGACCACAGCGGCTTAGTCAAAGATTTGTTACAGATGGCTCCAGAAATTACAGTCGTCGCCTCAAAAGTAGCAATTCAATTTCTGGAAGATTTTGTACATCAGCCATTTAAGCGGCGGATTGTGAAAAATGGCGATCGCTTAGATTTAGGGAACGGTCATGAGATAGAATTTGTGATTGCCCCGAATTTACACTGGCCTGATACCATATTTAGCTTCGACCACAAAAATCAAATTCTCTTCACCTGCGATGCTTTCGGAATGCACTATTGCTCTGATGCAACCTTTGACGAAGACTTAAAAACTATCGAAGCAGATTTTAAATACTATTATGAATGCCTGATGGGGCCAAATGCGCGGTCTGTGCTGTCTGCCTTGAAGCGCATGGGAGAATTGCCTGCTATTAAAATGATTGCTACAGGTCACGGGCCGTTACTTCACCACAACGTTGAGGAGTTAACCCAACGTTACCGCAAATGGAGTCAAACCCAAGCTAAACCAGAAACTACCGTTGGTGTATTTTACGTTTCTGAATATGGTTATAGCGATCGCCTCGCCCAAGCTGTGATTAACGGTATCAGCAAAACTGACGTAGCTGTAGAAATAGTAGATTTGGGTTCAGCCACAGATTTACAAGAATTACGCGAACTAGTTGGGCGCTGTTCTGGACTAGTAATTGGTGTACCTCCCATTGCTAATGATGCCACAGCCCAAGCCGCACTCAGCACAGTTTTAGGCTCTGCCAAAGAAAAACAAGCGATCGGTATATTTGAGACTGGTGGTGGTAATGATGAACCAACTTACCCCCTGTTGAACAAATTCCGGGCTTTAGGACTGCACGTAGCATTCCCAGTAATTCAACTTAGCGAAACCCCCAGTGAAATAACTTACAAGCAGTGTGAAGAAGCCGGCACAGACTTAGGGCAATGGGTAACACGCGATCGCAGTATCAAAGCCATGAAATCCCTGGGTGCAGACTTAGATAAAGCCCTCGGTAGACTAAGCGGCGGACTATATATTATCACAGCCAAAAAAGGTGATGTATCCAGCGCCATGTTAGCTTCTTGGGTGAGTCAAGCCAGCTTCAAACCCTTGGGCTTCTCCATCGCAGTCGCCAAATATCGGGCAATTGAATCATTAATGCAAGTAGGCGATCGCTTCGTGTTAAACGTCTTAGAAGAAGGCAATTATCAAACACTCATGCGCCACTTTCTGAAACGGTTCGCCCCTGGTGCAGACCGTTTTGCAGGTATCAAAACCCAGCCAGCTGAAGACGGTACACCCATCCTCGCCGACGCTTTGGCATACATGGAGTGCGAAGTTCAAAGCCGTATGGACTGTGGTGATCATTGGGCAGTATACAGCACCGTCAACGGCGGACGAGTTTCTAAACCAGATGCACTGACAGCTGTACATCATCGGAAGGTGGGAAATCATTACTAAAAAAACGTGAATTCGACTTATAAAAATTAATAAGCTTAGATCCTCGACTTCTTTAAGAAGTCGGGGATGTTTTTGGCATGAAATAGCTGATAGTTATTCACTATATAATGTAATCAATATTCTGTTAAGTCAGGAGAAATGTTTATGCTGACCTCTGAGACTAACAAAACATTATATGAACAAGATTTTTACTTATGGATACAATCTACAGTTGAAGTTTTGCAGGCAGGTGAACTAGAAAAATTAGATATAGAGCATTTAATTGAAGAAATTCATAGTATGGGACGGAGTGAAAAGAGAGAACTTAAAACTCGTCTCATAATCTTGATTGAACATTTATTAAAGTTGCAATACTGGACAGAAGAAAAAGAGTGCAATGCCAGAGGTTGGCGTAATACAATTGTTGAGCAAAGACGGCAAATAATTTACTTTTTAGAAGATAGTCCCAGTTTAAAATCTGTTTTAAATGACATATTTATAGATTGTTATACAGATGCTAGAAATGATACTATCAGAAAGTATCAACTTACCTCAGAACTATTCCCACAAGACTCACTTTTTCTGTAGCTCAGATTCTTGATGAGGATTTTATACCTTAATTTGAGAGCGATCGCTTTATTGTTGGGTATGCAGATAGAGACTGATAAAATTAATCCTGAATAATCCACTTATTTCTATATTTTTAGTGAAACGTGACTCCATTTATTACCAAATTTTCAAGCGATTTCCGACATTAATATTTGAACTCGTTGATAACCGCCCCGCACAGGCGCAAAACTATCGATTTGAGTCAGTTGAGGTGAAAGAAACTGCCTTTCGTATTGATGGGGTCTTTTTACCACCAGAAGACGCAACACCCAGAGTTATCTTTTTTGCAGAAGTTCAATTTCAGAAAGATGAAGCTCTCTATCATCGCTTTTTCACTGAGTCGCTGACGTATTTGTACCGGAATCAGTCTCAATACGATGACTGGTATTGTGTAGTAATTTTTCCTTCACGCAGTTTAGAACCGAGCGATACAAAAACTCATCGAATGTTTTTAAACAGCGACCAAGTGCAGTGTATTTATTTAGATGAGTTAGGGAATTTCAATACTCTGCCAATAGGTATTAATTTAATGCAGTTGACCGTCGCTTCAAAAAAAGTTATGGCAGAGCAAGCGCGTCTATTAATTAAACGGGTACAATTAGAGTCAACTGGCGCACTGCCGAAAAACGAGATCATAGATATTATTACCACGATCGCTGTTTACAAGTTTTCGTCTTTGAGTAGAGAAGAAGTGGAAGCTATGCTGGGACTAACTTTAGAAGAAACAAGGGTTTATCAGGAAGCAAAAGCTGAAGGTCGAGAAGAAGGTCGAGAAGAACGGGAAGCTGAAATATTGAAAGTTACTGTCCCCCTGTTACTAAAAACCGGGATGAGTGTAGAACAGATTGCTCAACAACTCAATGTTGACGTAGAATCTGTTGAGAAATATAGATAAGATATGATGCTTTTTATGAGTCAGGGCGATCGCATTTTATCTTACCTGAATTTAGGCATGAAGATTTGTTCAGTACAATTGAATAAACACGCTCTAAGAGCGATCGCCCCAGTGCTGGATAATGTTGTTGGTATTGGAAACTGCTATTCTCGGCGTTGCTGAATTTAGGGATGAAATAATGAACCGCAAAGTACGCAAAGTACGCATTCTCTACGAGAGGCTTCCGCCAACGCGCAGCGTCTCGTAGAGAAGAACAGGTTTTGAGAGATAAATATCAGAAAATCATCCCGCATTTATGTAACACCTGAAGTTTTTACACCTGGACGGTCACAAAGCTACGTACGCTGGTAGCAACTAAGTACAGAGCCATACTTGCAGAAGCTGGGCTATCTCCCAACACGGTTAACCGCCGACTGGCTGCAATTAAGTCTCTGATTGCCTACGGGCGAAAGCTGGGTGTATGCAACTATGCTGTGGATGTTGACAGTATTCCTGTGCAGCCCTACCGCGATACTAGCGGTGTCACTGATACCGTTTCACTTTAAGTTTGATACAAGTAGGTCGCAGGGGGGCAAAGGGTAGGGAGCAGAGGGAAAGAATTAAAAACCATTAATTTGTATCAAGATTTTCGTGAATTGGTATGAACAAGAATTTTTGAGCGTTATTAAAGAATGCGACCGCTCGACTTGGTGGGTAGGGACTACGCTTTGTTGCTGCTGTTGTGGGGCAATGCTTTGACGAGAAATGAGTTCAGCACTTTGGACTTGAGACATTTTGACGGCTCTAAGGGGACGCTATCAATTTTGGGTAAGGGCAACCAAGTACAGGTGACGATGAATCTGCCAAAAGTCACTGTAGCAGCTATTACTGACTGGCTGATTGAAAGGAGTGGCGATATGTCTTCGTCTCGCCCATTGTTTACGTCGGTAGACTTTTATGCAGAAGGTCACAAGCAATGCCGCATTGCCTAGCTCAAACCTTTATATATTCAGCTTTGAGCTAGGCGTGAAAATTCGGTTTTTTGCGGCGCTTTTATAGAGAATTAATACTAAAGTGCCAATTTAATAAATTGCGTAGTCGAAAATTGCTAAAGTTACGAAACCCATATCCAAGCCGTTTAAGGGACTTCCAGAGAATAAGATATACAAGCCATAAAAATGATAATCATTCTGAAGGGGGAAAGAGCAGTTGCCGTCGGCAACTGCTCTTTCCTCCCAAATATATGCAAGATAAATGTCTGCACTCAAC
>NZ_JADEXZ010000121.1 GCF_015206815.1 Fortiea sp. LEGE XX443 | reverse complement strand
CTGCCCCGTTCCCCCTGCCCCCTGCCTCGAATAAAATAATTTTTTATGAATAACCTTTGTAGAGACTCTCCTTTGCAACGTCTCTACTGTTTTGTTCAAATTTATTGAGAAAAATGGGGAGATAGAAATAGATATGTAAACGTAGTCACAGAAAATTAAAAGCTTCATCTTGAAACTAAAAATGTTCCCCAGTTGTCATAATGAGGAATGAACGTTCTTTGAGCATAGACACTGAGTATAACCATATGCTTATATGTCATGTTCAAGCACTGAAATACAGGGTTTTGAGCATCTATTGAGCATGAATGAGGGTTTGAAGACTAAAAATATTGAAATTGCGATACTTGTATGGAATTTCACATTTCCGTAACTCCAGTAGGGCAGAATGACTACTTGGTGCGGACGGAACAAGTCGCGCCTGGGGTGCCATTGGCAGAAGAACTAGTGACTTGGCCTGTAGCTGATTGGTTAACAGCAGCGGGACATCTAATGAACGACCCGTTGAGGTCAGTGTTACAGGGGGATGCAATCGCCAGAAACTCTGTAAACTTGGTGGCATTGGGTCAGCAATTTTATAATGCCCTGTTTCAAGGCACTCTCAGAGATAGTTGGATTACTGCTCAAGGCATTGCCCAAAACCATCAACAAGTACTACGCCTCCGGTTAGGACTTAAGGACACTAGGTTAGCACGTCTGCCGTGGGAAGTCATGCACGCAGGCGATCGCCCTTTAGCTACCGGGCCTTATGTGGCTTTCTCTCGTTACCAAAGCGGTATTCTCACAACCTCTCGCCTGCCATCAAGAAATCTACCACAACTGGCAGAAGATGTTGTAGTGCGCGTTTTAATGGTGCTGGCATCTCCCACAGACCAAACACGTCTTGATTTGTTAAAACAAGAAGCGCTGAGACTGCAAGCCGAACTGCACCGTCATGTATCACGCACCGCTGACGGCAGTATTCAACTGCCCGAAATTGAACTGACTATTTTAGATCAACCAGGAAGGGAAGAATTAACCCAAGCCCTAGAACAAAGCAAATACCAAGTTCTCCACTATTCCGGTCATAGTAACTTAGGGTTAAACGGTGGCGAAATTTATCTGGTTAGTAACAGAACTGGCTTAACAGAAACACTCAGTGGCGATGACCTAGCGGGTCTACTCGTCAATAATGATATTCAAATGGCAGTGTTTAACTCCTGTCGAGGAGCATACACAGCAACAACCGACACTACAGAAGAAACGGGCGAACGCAACCTGACAGAAAGTTTAGTTAAACGCGGCATCAAGTGCGTTTTGGCAATGTCAGAACGTATCCCTGATGAAGTAGCACTCACGCTGACCCAACTTTTGTATCGTAACCTCAGTCAAGGATACCCGGTGGATTTATGTGTAAGTCGAGTGCGCCAGGGATTAATTTCTGCCTATGGTTCGCACCAAGCTTATTGGGCATTACCAATTTTGTATCTCCAACCCGAATTTGATGGTTTTTTAGGCCCAGAAATTTCGACATTCACCAGTACAGAATCGCTGACTGAGTATAGCAGGAGTGTGAAAGCAACTGCGATCGCAACATACTCTGCCATGACTGATGAAGCACAGATATCCTTACCCATCGATGAGATGATACCGGGTTTAGGCAATGATGCTTCTGATTTGGACTGGTTGGGTGAAGAAACTTGGGGCGACTTAGTTGATGAAATTGAGTATGACGATCCAAGTTATGCAGAAGATTCAGCCATAGTTTCAGATTTGTTTCGCCAGCTAGATCACCAAACAGCCGCCAATAACGGTCAATCTCCTTTGACAGGAGAGGTACTGTCAGAAAACAGAGAAAATATTTTTCAGACTAGACAAGTGAGTGGAGAGGTGACACCCATTGATAGACAAGGATCATGGGGAAATATTGGCACAACACCCAACGAAACTGCCGAAAGTCAGGAAAAAGAGTGGAGCAATCCTCATTTAGCCTCATTACCAACATCTCCGCCCAGACAGCGCCGTAGTCCTAATCTGTGGAAAATTTTAGGTGTTGTAGGCGCAGGTGCGATCGCTAGTGCGATCGGTTTGGGTTGGTGGTGGCAAACTCGACGGATGCCAACTTTTGCCGATATCCCACAAATTCCACTCCAGCAGTCTATATCTAGCAAAAGTACTCCGAAAATCAACTTGCAGACTAGTCCTACAGCAGATATTGCTAATACTGCCACAGAAAAATTGAGCCAAGGTGATTTGTTGCCTGGACTGGTAGCCATAGAAGAATTATTAGATCGCGGCGCATTGAACGCCGCTCAAACTGCCCTAAATTTTGTGCCGCCAACCCAAGTTAACAATCCAGCACTCAACTTTTTTAAAGGGCGGTTAGCTTGGCAATTAATTCAGACTGGAGATAAAAAATATAGCATTGATGATGCCCGCCGCTTCTGGGAAAATGCTGCGAAAGCAGAACCAGACTCGGTTTTGTATACCAATGCTTTAGGGTTTGCTTACTACGCAGAAGGCAATCTAGATCGAGCCAACGATTCTTGGTTTAAAGCGCTAAATTTAGCTTTAAATCAGCAAAATCCCACCTCAAATCTGGCAATGTCAGTGCAGAACTCCCCAGTACCTCAGAATGCCTTGACTTCCTACGCTGGTTTAGCAATGGGATTGTCTAAATCTGCTCGCAGTCAACCGACTGTGAAACAAGTGCAGTATATGAATGAAGCCATCAAATTACGCAAACTGGTAATTAATCAAGACCCAGTAAACTTTCAAGTTAATAAATTGAGTAATAATTGGCTGTGGACAGAAAAAGCAATTGCCGATTGGCGATCGCTTCTTCAGCAAAAAATGGAAGAATTATAAGCTTCTTCATACGGGCTTCCGATTCTGACTTGACAAATTTTGTGATAAATGGTATTTGGATTGAAAAGATGTAAAAATTTGTCTCTGATAGGGAAAGCATGAGATATAAGTTTCTGTAACATTAAATAATGTTCAAAAACAAGGAATTGCTTCATGCCCTATACGAATGAAGAAGGCGGCCGTCTTAATAATTTTGCCCAAGAACCAAAGGTTTATCGAGCAGAACCTCCCACAACGGAGCAAAAGCGTAATTATATTATCCTAGGTGTCGCCGCTACGGTTTTAGTCGGCGGCTTAATTTTTGTTGCCTTCTCCGTTTCCAATCTCAGTTAAGCAAGAAATGTTTTCGTAAAACCTAATTTTCATGTAGTGTTGCAGGTTTCCACTGTAGCGGGAACCTGTTTTTTATTTGTTATGTCAAGAGTCTGTAAGTAGAAAGGTGCAAATAAACCGGACTATGTAACGGAAAGTAAAGTAGCTTGAAAACCTCTTCCCTTCTGCCCTCTGCCCTCTGCCTCCTGCCTTGTCATAACGACAATTTTTAACACCGACCTACTTAGTAAAAAGATTGGTATGTAGAGACGTGCAATTTCGCGTTTCTGCTTGACAATTGCAGTCATGGTTCAATACCGTTCAGTTAAGAACAATTGCAGCGAAGAAAGCCACTTGCGTGGTAAACCAGGGCTGTGGGAAGATTACCCCGAACCGTGCAACTGGCAAAAATTTTTGCCGAATTAAATGCGCCCTGATAAGGTGATATTGTTTTTTTGGCTATTTAGCCACCATGAGCGTGAATGATCCGGCACATCCCGATAATTTTGCTTGGAACCGGCAAGTATATCACCGTTTGAAACTTGCCCTCAGTTTAGGCTTGAGACGACAACTGTTTTTAGCAGTATGCGATGATTTACAGTTGCGAAATCAAGTAGCGGCGCGTTTGCACTCTACTTTGGCTTATCCAGTTGGGCAAGTTTTATATCAGCCCCAAGATGGACAGGAAACTATCAGCACTCCAGCCTATCCGCGATTAGTGACTTTACGCTTGAATTTAAATGAGCCTAATCTCGTAGCGCAAATAAATCAATGGTTGACTAACTATCCCCCACCAATTGTGGGCGCATCCAAAGAAAATCCTGGGAGAGCCTTACCAATACCGACATTTCAAATTGTGGGCGTAGAACAGCTAACTCAGCAACCGGTAGCAGTTCAGCGTTTATTTTTACACTATCTGCGTCTCAGCGAAGAATCCTTTTCTAGTCAAGAATCTAGCGGATTTCTAGAATCTAGTGTGCTGTTGTGGATATCGCGCCCTTGGTTGTCTGCTATTCAGCAGTCAGCACCACAGTTTTGGCGTTGGCGTACAGGTATATTTACTTTTGCTGGAGAACCCACACCAGCAAAACGCAATGTAAATTATCCCGAACGTTTTTCCAATTCCCGAAATTTGGATTTTGGGAATTTAGAGGGATCTACTTTCAACAAATCAGCAATTGAAGCACAACCTACCACAGATCCAAAGTTCGAGGAAAATGGTACGGTTCCCGTAGAAACACCAGCCAAAAGATTTAATAAAATCCTGGACATTCCACCTCCACCTCCGGGATTTTTGAAAAATGAGTTGCAATTGCCGGAATCTCCTGTGCAAGCTAGTGAGACGACTAGCCCTCGTCCATCAATTTCGTCGTTGTCACATATTAGCCAGGAGTTAACAGAGTTAGTCATAGCAACTTTTAACACCAAGATTGATCAAGAAACAGAGGAGAACTGGCAACCACAACAAATTCTGTTAGAAATTGAAGAATTACACACTAAGCAAGCTGCAAAAGAAGATTTGGCAGCAGCGTATCATCAGTTGGGTAACTTATATCGCTTGCGGATTGAACAAGGACATTCAAACCTAGAAAACCTGATGGTAGCAATTCTTGCTTATCAAGAAGCGATCGCCTACGATGAACAATCACCACAATTACCAGATATTCTCAATGATTTAGGCACACTTTACTGGATGTTGTACCGCACACCACCCAACATTGAGGCGGGACAAACTTACATTGAACAGGGAATTGAATTTTATCATTTGGCTTTGAAGATGATTTCACCCCAGACTCACCCAGAAACTTATGCGCGGGTGCAGAATAATCTGGGAACTGCATTCGGTGATTTGGCGAGGTTTGCTAATCCTTCAGAAAACTGGCAACAGGCAGTTTCAGCTTATACAGAAGCCCTGCGCTATCGCACCGTGGAGATGGATTCATTAAAGTATGCTGCTTGCCAGAATAATTTAGGTACAGCTTACTGGCATTTGGGACAATATGATCAACCAGTTGTGCATCTCAAAAAAGCGATCGCAGCTTATAATCAAGCACTGGCTCATTACAATCCCGAACAGGAACCGCTCAAATATGGGATGATTCAAAACAACATTGGTACTGCTTACTGGAATCTGGCACAATACGAACAACCAGCCGAAAATCTTCAGCAAGCTATTGATGTTTACTGCGAAGCTTTGATATATCGCACCGCAGCTAATGTTCCTAGTGCCTGTGCTGCCACTCAAAATAATCTAGCCACCGCTTACTGGCATCTTGCCAACTTACCTCAAACCACAAAAGAATTCAAGCAAAAGTTTCTTAAATTATCGATTATTGCTTATGAAGAAGCCATTGCTTTAGCACATTCCCTCAATGGTGTTCCCTTAAGTTTTGATTTGTTTGCTGCTCATAATAACTTGGGGTTAGCCCATTATCAGTTAGTTACAGATATTTCTTTTAATGGCGATAAACCCACGCGATCGCACCACTTAGAAGTAGCGTTAGATCACCATTTGCAAGCCTTAAATGGATTAAGTAAACAACCAGAAGCTTATCAAACTACCTTTGCTTATGTAGTGAGAACAATCCGCACCTTCCATAACGAATTAGGTATTCAAGGACAAAATCTAGCTTTATCAAAAGTTCCTGGTCAATTATTACCTGAGATTTTATCAAAGCTGTGATTAACTCCGAATTATCCCCCGTAGTTACAACTCTCTCAATTCATCTCTCATAACACCACAGCTTCCCACAACACTTTATCTCTAATCAACTCATGTAGAGTTTCAGGTTCCGCCACATCAACTTTACGTCCTAGCAATTCTTCTAAGGACTGCATCAAAGCTATTTGGTCTAACAAAGTTCGTTGCGGTTCAATTTCTACCAAAAAATCTATATCACTATAGCAGTAGCCAAGGCAGTTAGGACATCGGCCAATGATAAAACTCATGCACTAAGAGACTTTTAACCCTGTCACCTGTTCCCTGTCACCTGCTATATTTTGGAATTAGTATGACAAATAAACGCTTGTATCACATTGGTTTTGGAAAAGATGACTTAGGTGCATCGCCTCCCACGATTGCTTTATTATCGGGCGATCTCGATCGCGCTTATCTCATCGCCCAAAATTATTTACAAGATGTGCGTTTGTTATCGCAAAATCGCGGACTTAATAGTTATCTAGGATACTTACCTAATAACCGCCCCATCTTATCTGCGACTAGTGGGATGGGTGCGCCTTCTTTAAGTATTGTGGTGAATGAGTTGGTACAGGTGGGAATCCGGCAAATTATTCGCATCGGGACTTGTGGCTCAATTCAACCTCATATACCCGTCGGCAGTATTGTAATTAGTAGTGCGGCTTTGTGTCGCCAAGGTGCGGCTAATGAGATTGCGCCTGTGGAGTATCCAGCTTCAGCTGATCCGTTTTTGACAGTGGCTTTAGTCAAGTCTGCACAAGAATTAGAGTTTGAACATTATTTAGGGATTACAGCTTCTGTAGATACTTTTTATGAAGGACAGGAACGTACTGATTCGGCAAACCCGTATTTAATGCGATCGCTGCGTGGTATCACTGAAGAATATCGGCGGTTGAATATTTTGAATTATGAGATGGAATGCGGCACACTTTTTAAAATGGCAGGAGTGTATAAATTTGCGGCGGCGGCTGTTTGCGGTGTTGTGGCTCACCGTACTGTTGATGAAGGCATAGTTTTAGAGCAGAAAGAGATTGCTGTTGAACATGCGATCGCAACTGCTGTACATGCAGCACTTTTAATCTGACTTCAGTAGTTTCATCGTCTCTTTACTTAATCTTTAAGTTAGCCATTCCTAAATCTAGATACTATGGATTTACTAAGTTTAAATTTCACTTTTTGGAAATAAGCAAACATAAATTATGTTCCTGTAAAAGGATTAATCTATCCGACTTAACTAAACAAAACTTTTCTAGATAAACTTTGTTTTTGTCAGCAATTTAAGTAACCTTGTCAAATTTAATTTTTAACAAAAAATTAATATTTCATATTTATAAAAAATTCGGAGAGCGACATAACATGAACTGTGCTTGGAAGCGGGTAATTACTAATGTTAACTTAGCGTTGATTGCGGTAATGCCAACGCTGATATTTTTAGCATTGACACACCGAGCAACTGCTGAAGATATGGGGACATGTTTTATGATTAACTCCTCCGGTACAACTGTGGAATTAACAAAGCTTTGCAGTGGTACAAATAGAACAAAGACATCTGGACAACAAAGAGTTTTTCGAGTTCCTATCAAACGCCACTTTGGTAGAACTCCCGTTATTGATGTCACTTTCAATAATCAAAATACCTTTGAGATGATTTTCGATACAGGAGCCAATGGGACTTTGATTACTCAAGCAATGGCGAATACTTTGCAAATCAAACCTACGGGTACACTCCACGCTCAAATTGCCGATGGTAGCCAAGTACAATTTCCTACAGGCAAAATCAAGTCTATAGCTGCGGGTGGCATCATAGCAAATAATGTGGAGGTAGCGATCGCTTCCAAAGCGGGTATTGGTTTACTTGGTCACGATTTCTTCGGCAACTACGATATTAAGATTTTAGAAAAAGAAGTAGAATTCCATCCCCGTTAGCTTGCTTGCAGTTGCGTTACATGCGATCGCCTATTGGTCAAAATAACACTTTTCTGAGGTTGAGTAACTTATGTTGGCAAAAAAAGCCCAATTACAGCCGTTTTCAGTTTAGTAGAATCCGAGTCATTTAAACAAAAATTGCTGTAATTGTGCAATATCCAATTAGCCTTTATGGAAGCTGAATGTCTGTGTTGGTAAATTCCAACTACCAAATACACCAGTTCCTAAAGGTAAGCCATAAGGATTGAACTTGAGAGCGTGTCCTGGTGCGTTGGGATTTTCCACAACGGCGAGTGAAGATTTTGCCTGTCCTGTCCAGTAGATTTTGCCGTTAGGAGCCAACCTTGGGCCAGAATAGCCAGTCATATCCCCAAGTGCTAAGGTATCAATTTCGGTTTCCTTTTCAGTAATCAAGTCCATTTGGTGTGGTGTAGCGCTCCAACCTTCTAAAGTATCTTTACTCCACTGTCCAAACTCCCAATTACCCTTAGCGTAATATAACTTTGTCGAGTCAGCAGAGAAAGCGCAGGAATATCCAGCGGAACCACGAATTAAAAAATCACTGTGGCTGACTTTTCCCGTAGCGCGGTCAATTTTTGCGATCGCAATTCCTAAACCTGCTACACCCAAGGCTACTTTATTCCAATTGGGACTGAAAATAATTGAACCTTTATGAATTTGTTTACTAACTAAGGGGTTAAGGCGATTTTCGGGAAACCCAATTGGTGAGGAAATATATTTTCTATTAATACCATTTTCGTCTACTAAGTAGGCGCGGACTTCAGTTCTGCCGTTAAAAATCAGTAACCAGAAAGATTTACCATCAGTATGAGGTGCAACACCAAGAGCTTCCCCTGGATTATCAACCCTCTCCGTAAGTTTTTTGTTTAAAACAGTAACTGAGCCATTTGCACCTTTAGATAAATCGGCGATCGAGTAAAATACCTTCTGGCTATTGTTTGTAAAAATATAAAACTTGTCAGAATTATTACCAGGAGCAGGTACGATTGCTACGGCTTGTGTAGAAGACCAACTTGTAGCACCCCAAACCCCATTTTCCAAAATTTTGTGAGTTTGTCCATTGAAGGTTAGCTGACCGTCACTATACAATCGGAGCTTACCTGTCATGGGATCAGTATAGCTGGCAGTTGCTTCAAATCCTAAACTCTGCCCTGCTTGAGCAAGAATTTTCGGGCGATCGCTACCAAAGTCTATAAGAACTTTTTTCCCTACCCCTGTATACCAAAATCGATCTGGCAAAGCAAGCTGCGTAACTGATAGTGCATTCATGGTGAGTTTTCTTGATCAATTAATTTTGTAATTTAGTTGTCAAAACTTTTTTACATAGCACTTGCTAACATCCATGTTTGCAATTCACTCAAATAATGGTCTTGTAATTATGTAGTAATAAATTTGACACTTTCATATGATGTTTTTGGTATACGTAAGTACACATAAAAATTAAATTTTGGCAACCTTTTTAAGAGATATATTTTTGATTAATTTATTTTTTTATTATTTGAATCAGACAAAATACATTGAATATTAGCTGCTTAATAACCATCTTTTTGCTTGATAAAGCTAAACATTAACATACAAACTTGTTAATTTTTGTAATTTCTTACACAATTTTTTTATTTCCTCGTGTGACCACTTAATCTCTTTTTAATGGAAAACTTTTATTGAGCAATCAACCTCAGGTAATAAATTGTTAGGTCTAAATATTACAAATTATTATCCTCATCAATTTCCAAATTTATAGTCTCAAACTATTACCTTAGATAGATGACATAATAATCAAACATAATTTTGAAAGTTAGAATTATGTATGAATGCTGTACGACTGGCGGATAAAGATGGTGAAATCACAGAGTCAAACAAGTCCTTTTATTGCAACTATTCAGTAGATATAGGAATCATATTTGATTTCTGAAAAAGTGTACGAGATAATACGGAGGAATATATCTGTCTAAGAACAAACAATGATAGATCAGCATCTACAACCTGCGATGCCTGCGGCGGGCGTAGCCATCGCAGAACTACAAGAATTTATAGATAGTCGCCCAGATGCCCGTGAGGTGAGAAAAGCTCTCTTCTGTAA
>NZ_JADEXZ010000120.1 GCF_015206815.1 Fortiea sp. LEGE XX443 | reverse complement strand
CTCGAAACAGTCCTCCACCTGCCACTGCTTCACTAAAAAAACGAACGCAGATAGAGCAACAAATTGAGTTCTTCCGTGTCACTGTGTTCTCAACTTGAAAGTCCGGAAAGTTTTCTGCACCACTAAGCTTCTGTCACTTTCCAGAAGGGCGATTGCTAGAAGCCTCATCAGATAATTAATACAAGCTATCCTATTAGAAAAAATCTGGCGATTGCCTACGGCACTGGCGAAGCCAATCGCTTCCTATACAAAAGCTCTAGATTTCAGAAATAGCAAAAGTTTTCGGAGACTGACAGAAGAGGGATATAAACACTTCCAGACAATAAATAAGCCAATTTTTAAGGACGTTTTGCAGATTTTTAATTGTTTATCAAATTTCCCTAATCCTTTTGCAAAACACTTAAAGCAGGAATAGGGAATATGGTTGAAAATCTCTTAATATATGGCTTTTTTATGACAATTTGTACTTATTTATCTGCAATCTGCTGTATAAATAATTCAACTTTTAAAAGTATGTAGCTAGATCAAAAACGCGTAAGTATATCAACAGCCAAGGTGGTTAGGACTACAACATAACCCGGTTACCTGCTATGTTAAAAAATGGAAACCTTGGAAACTAATTGGAAACATAGTAATAGTTAGTTGACAGGCACGTTTGAGCGGTGTCACACTTCTGCTAAACATGAGGGTGAATAATGAAAATCACGAAACACCGACAAAAAATTCTCGACGCACTAGAGAGATGGTTTCGCATTCATCAACAAGGGCCAACCTTGAATGAGTTGTGTCAAGAACTCGGAATGCGACCACGCCAGAAAGCAACAGTTCAGAAGTGGTTGCAGACTATGCGTGATATTGATGTGCAATGGGAGGATCACAGTGCCCGGAGTCTCCGCCTTCTGCGACCTGAATTGGAGACACCATCTTTACACATATCTCTAACAGACACTCTGCGATATCTAGCTACTGGCGTGGTGCAGTGGGAAAAACTTGAGCTACAAAAGCGAAGTCAAATACCAGAAGCTCTCCGCATTGGAATGTCGCGTATGTATTTGGCTTCCTTACTACGAGGAGAACAAGCACCAGAAAACCTACCCCAATTTTTTGATTGGGCGGAAACATCACTTACCTCCTGGAAACCTGCCCAAGATATTAAATATCTCTCGCCAGAGATCAGTGTTATAGAAGACGGAGTAGTTTCCGACTTTGCCAGAGAATGGCAAGTTTCAGGTAATGATGTAGTAGCGCAAGTACAAGAGTCTGTATTGAGAGATGTACTTGAATATTGTCGGGGAAACCAGCTAAACGATGCCTATCGTGCTTTTCGATTACTGATTATCACTAAACCCACGCTTCATTATTCAGAATATCGGCAACAGTTACGTTTACCCGAATTTCAACCACTGCGCGAGTTGTTGACAACGCTAGAAATTTACGTAGATATGGATAAGTTTGCAGAAGATAAAGCCTATCATCTATGTCCGCGTTGCAAGTATGTTCAACGTCAACGTCCCGATGGTACCTACACCTGTTGTAACCCTTGGTGTGAAAGACTTTGTGCAACCAGCAACCTTCAACCATTACCAGCTATTCCTAAAGAAAAAGCAATAGATGGGAATTTGGTAATGAACCATGTCACAAGCTTTATCAAAAAGTTTCTGTAGCAGGAAACGATGATGATGATGATGACTGGCAGGAAAGTGATGAAAAATATACTTGCCCTTTGTATTACAAATGTCCACGCCATCATTTAGAACAAGATATTGCTACAGCTTTAGTCTGGATTTTCACACCTGCCAGTTTCATTCATACTCGTGTACCCCGTCAAGGGTTTGAACAAGACTTGACCTTTGCTGAGGCGGTTTATCGAGAATGTCAATTTCTCTTTGTTGATGAAGCCGATCGCGTGCAGATTCAATTTGATGAAGAGTTTGCCCCTGATGAAGTTTTAGTTGATGCTTCTGGAAACTCATTTTTAAATAAACTGGGATTGAATCTGGCCACAATTTACAATTCCGATCGCGGTGATATGGCAGGTGATCGCTTTGTTGCGTGGACAAGCGCACATTACCATACTCAAAATGCTACTAACCGCATTTATCACTTACTTCTTACGCACTCTCAACTCGTTGAGTGGTTGGGGTCTCTTCCCTTTACAGGTCGTTCTTTATTTGCTCGCATTATCCGTGACCTCGTTGATCCACCAGAGATTACTGTTGCACCGAAACCGAAGCTAAACCGTCAACAAATCATGGAAGAACGGCGCAAACGCATTATTGAAGCAGACTTAGCTCCTACAGAACAACGTCGCCAACGCAAACGAATGATGGACGAACTCGACGGATTTTTGCAATATCCGCTCAATCGCCGTCGTGGAGGCGAACTTTCAGACTTAGCACTGACAATCCTAACTGCGGAAAATGACCGTCAAGCATTGGCTGAAATTACCCCTTGGTGCGAAAGATGGCTGGAAACTCACTATATTTCCCTACCAGATGAAGCTCAATTTGAAGAACTAATCCGAAATCTCCAATTTGCGATTTTAGTTGCTGTACTCGACAATCGACTTGGTTTTTTAGTTGATAATCTGAGCGATCTTGGTCGTGTAATGAACCTACACGACTTGAATCAAGACCTCTTGCATCGTCCGCCGAAAGATTTTCTCCCCGTTTTACCAGAATCCTCAGTGGGAAATATTCTAGGCTTTTTATATAAGCAAGAACGCAGTCATAAAAAAGCTGGCAAGTTGGACTATTTCCGCTATGTAGGTGTAGGTCGTGCTTTACTGTTAAATTTTCCAAAACTGTTTGCAGTTGATGGCTGGGAAGGCCCGCATACTGTTCTGATATCAGGTACTAGCTACGCTCCTGGTTCGCCAGCTTATCACATCAGTATAAAACCTACCATGTTGCTGCAACCTAGAACTGGTGAGGCTGGTATAGCTGAGAGTCAATTTTTCTTTAGTCCCCAACAGAACCGAGAAGCCAACTATATTGCTTTATCAGGACTACCACCTATAAGACGTAAACTTGCTGCTAAAGAAATGGTCGAGGCTATGTGCTACTCGGCAAGACGTGCAGAGAGTTTTCTTGATCGCGTATTTCAGGATTTAGAACAGCGAAAACAACAGCATCCTCAATGGTGGAACGATCGCGATCGCATCTTGATTGTTGTAGGTAGCTACGAGGAATCGGAGTGGGTCGCCTCTATCTTACAATCGCGCTACCGCTTGGAAATCATGGACGAAGGTGGTATTGCTACCCTCCGTCGTGACAATGCTCCTCCTCATCTTCCTGGTATTCCTCGAAGCGAAATTCGGAATTTAAAACACCTTTCCACCCAGATTGTTGTTGCTCCTTTGATGGCTCTAGAACGGGGTCACAACATCTTAAACGCTCAAGGTAAAGCTGCATTTGGTGCAGTACTGTTCCTCAACAGACCTATGCCAATACCGGATAATTGGCAATCTACTGTTCAGCAACTTAACGCTTGGGCGTTGAAGTACGAAAAAGACTCTACCCTTTACGAAGAAGCTCAATCAACTTTGGGAAACTTAACCCTAACTCAGGTTGCGGATATTTTTTATCAAAATGCTGCTGCCGAAATGATCAATTTGAACTACACGGCGTGGTCTTTCAAACAACTAACAAAAGATGAGCGCTCAGTACTTTGTTGGACTCAGCTAGTAAGTATTTGGCAAATCATTGGGCGTTTGGTGCGTGGTGGTGTACCAGCAGTAGTGCATTTTATAGATGTGAAATTTGCCCCAAATTCATCCATTGGTGAACAAGACAGCGAAAGCACTTCACTTTTAGTTGCCATTATCAAGGTGATGGAACCTTATATCGAAAGTGAAGATATGTTGGTGCGATCGCTTTATGGCACTTTTTTGAATGCACTTCAACAAATGAAACTAAGAAACTTAAACTATGACTAAAATTATTCATCCTGGTGCTTGGGAACTAACTGCAACAAATCCAACTTGCGAACTCTCTGCAATCTATGTTCCTACTGCATGGCGACAAGTTGCCAATAACCTTGCTCAACAGCGTGCCAAATTAAAAGGTAAAGGTTATCGATCTGTACCAGTTTATTCCCTCGACCCCTTGATAGTTGGTAGCTTTCCTCAAATTATCAAGACTGTGCGTAATGGCTGGCAGAAAGGCAATATACCTTGGTTGTTAGCGACAGAAACCACAGAGCTTGATGACTTAGGTGACTTTATCAAAGATTGGTTGAGAGAAGAATTTAGTTGTTTAGAAGATGTCGAGTCAAAGCTTACAAATTTGAATAATGATGATTGGCATTGGGAAGAGCCAAAAATCTATGATTTACTCCATCCTCAAAATCAAGTCGAAACAAGCAACCTTTACCAAGCTATTCCAGATTACCTTGCTAAGGAATTTCTTCAAAACCCAACAATTTCCTTTGGTGTCGATGAGCAGTACGAACTGACATTTTACCAAGTAGTCAGCCTCCAAGGTGCTGAATTGATGTCATGGCCTCCCACTGAAATTACGGTGACAAAAGGAAAAGAAACTATAGAAACAGCCTATATCTCGTTTGTCATCAGTTTTGTGTTGCAAACAGTTCCCTGGCGCGAAAAACCCATTATCTATCATCATTTATCAATTCGACGCTGGCTGACTCAACCTCTGAAATACATACCATACCCAGGCGTAAAAGCTCATATTGGTGATAACCGTCGGTGGTTAGATGGTCAACGCCAACCTTTTTCCTTTATTACAGTGATGATGAATCGTTATGGAACTGAACGGAATTGGCCTCAAGCCATCAGTAATCTTCTTTCTCTGAATGATTCTCAACTTCCTGATACAAACGATCTTGTATCCAACCCTAGTTACAACTGGTCAGGTATTAATACAATTCCTAGTGGGATACAAGCTGCGATCGCCTACACTTCTAAATTAGGTGATCAACCCTGCTTTGGCGGTGTCAGTCCCCAGGATTTAGCTAGTTTAGATCAAGCGATTGCAGCACATTTGCCTGTCCAGCGGGTGGGTGAAGCCGAAAATGAGTCAGGTAAAGTTTTTATTTTCTGGCCTTCAGAGAAACCTAAAAAGAAAATTGTTCCTCTGCTTGCTGACAAAGATAACCAATCTCCTAAGCCTAAAAAAGCTAAGAAATCTGAAGATCCGAATTATTCAGCGACTCCCATGCTACGACCAAAATTAGCAGCACCAGCAGTATTTCGTAAAGTTGACAATCCACTTCACACCATACTAATTTTGTGGGAAACTTCCCAATGTCGTGATGCACTGATTGATGAAATTTGCAAGTTACTGTATTTATCACCTACAAACGTAGACAATATTTATGAAGGAGCTTACGGTTCGCTGTGTATCAAGACTCAACACGTTGGCGACCTCACACAAGACCTAGAAATTAGACCTTTTTCTGAAGCGAAGAAAACTTATCAACAGCAACGCCTTATTTTATTAGCAGAAAGGATTAACAAGATTACTGCATTTCTACCCCAAACAAAAGAACTAAGCGGAGCCTTAATAGAAATCAGACCGAAACCTTTCATATCCGAGGCTGATCCTAAAATTGCATGGCGAATTGGGGCAGTGAAAGCAGGCTATCTCAATCAACACATCCACCGGATAACTTATACTACCAAAGATGGTACGGAAAAACTGAAAAAGTCTGGTTTGGAACCAGTAAAACGAGCAGTATTAGATTTACTAAGACAATTGGGAATTTTACCTGATAAACATTTGATTATTCCCGAAAAAGATGGCATTGATATTAATGTCTGGTTAACGTGCTTTTATGTTCTACGCCGTACCCGCAAAACCAATGCTGAAAACATTCCTAAAACTGTTGTTTTAATGATTAGGGTTAATCCAGTAACAGCAAAAGTAGAATTAACAACTCCTGATTTATTCAATACGCAAGGCTGGGTATCATATCCTGTTGGACTGGCACACCTTTCGGATGCAGAGTGGGATTTTAACGCTGATGATGAAAGTAATGAAGAACCTGATGATGAACAAAAACGTAAAGAACAAAGACTAATCAATAAATTTGTTGCTGAATGTTTGCAAGATTGCTTAAATACTCCAATTACTGAGAATCAATCTCCGCGTGTGCTATTCATGGCAGAAGCACAAAATGCTCGCAAAATGCTGAACTGGCTACAAAATCAAAATCTACTAGCAAATGATGCACTACAAGCACTAAAACAGCACCTTTCACAAACAGAAATCAATCGCCTGTGGATTGTGCGCTTACGAGTTGCAGATAATGGTGAAGTTCCAGTGGCGATTGTGAAAGATTCTCCCGGTAGTCGAACTAGTGGTGTTTATCGATGGCAGAATGTGTGTGATGATAAGGAGCGATCGCTTTACCTGAGCGTTAGAAAACCTTTAAATACCGAACAAAATATATTACGTACATGGCAGTCTCGCCTTGACGATGGTGGCAAGCAAGCGGGAAAAGCCAGAATTTTAGAAATAGCCCTAATTCACCACCATCCAGAAATCACAGGCAATAAGTTGGCTCACTTTGTTCACTCTCTCAGAAGTCGCTGGCCTTACTTTGCAAATGATGTTTCCCTACCGTTGCCTTTTCCCTTTGCAACTAAGGCTAAAGAGTATGCTGTCAGTGCTAAAGATAATCTAGATTTTTCGGAAACTGAAGACTTTGATTTTAACTGAAACTGCCCTTCCGCTTTTATAACAACATTAAATCCCTAGCCGTTAGCAGCAAATATTGGTAACAATGGGAGTAAAAACAACCATTACCTCCGAAAAACTCAAGTATGAGCAATACAAGTAACTTTCGTGAAGCTATCCGAGACGCTAGAACTCAAGCCCTCATCGGCCCTAACGTAATTGCCAATGCCTTACCCTACGTTGGTGGTGGGCTTGTCCTCACAGCATTGGGAACCTACGGTGGTTTAGGCGTTATTCGTACTAACCCTGGAATTTTCTTTCCCACCTTCATTGGTGCAGTCATTCTAGAGTTAGTACTATTCTTCGTTGCCAGAAACGTTGCAGAGAAAGGTAACAAGGGTATTGCACTGCCTTTGTTAGCAACATACAGCCTCTTGTCTGGGTACACACTCAGTGGTTTAGTATTTGTCGCTTTAAGAACTCCAGGTGTTGGCATTCAAGGTATTGGTATAGCTGCCCTCGGTTGCGGTATCACCTTTATTTTTGCCCGTCAAATTGGTTCAAATCTCTCAGAACAAGACGGAATGGCTTTAACAAAAACCATCAGTCTTGGTGTTATTGCCTTGCTGGTTGTTTGTGCAACTCAGTTTATCTTTGCTTTGTTTGGTGTTTATACCCCAAATTGGTTAGAAATTGGCATTTCTGGGTTGGGTGTGTTTCTGTTTGTGGGAGTATCTGTCGTAGATTTCTACATTCTGCCCCGTACTTACCGCAACGACCAATACCTACCTGCTGCTTTGTCGATGTACCTGACCTACATCAACCTCTTTGTCTTTATCTTGCGGTTGCTGATTGCCATCAATGGCCGTCGCTGATTAAGTAACGATAAATCAATACCTTCGCCAAAAAAAGAGTATGAAGAGGTAGGGCTGCCGTAGTAGAGTTATTGTCTCTCACAACTACAACTCAAAAACTACTTTTCAGCCCATGCCGGACATCTTATCACTGTTACAATGCTTGTTACCGCAGATAAACGCTACAACTATGCGGCAATTGAACCAGATAATCATAGCCATGTTAGCAATGAGCGGCCGAGTCACGATGTTGGGAATCTCCCGTTGGGCTGGCATTGGTGGTAGTTATCGGACGATGTTGCGGTTTTTTCAGACAGTAATCCCTTGGGCGACGTTGTTTTGGCTATTTTTCCGCAAGCATTTGTTTCGAGCAAATGAGGTATATTTGCTTGCAGGAGACGAAGTTGTAATCAGCAAATCAGGGAAACATACTTATGGGTTGGATAGATTCTTTTCCAGCCTAGTAAGTAAACCAATATCAGGACTATCTTTCTTTACGTTATCGTTAGTAAGTGTCGAACAAAGACACTCATTTCCGATTCAAATAGAACAGGTAATAAAGAGCGATATAGAAAAAAGTAGTGGGTCGCCAACACTAGAAATAAAAGCCAAAGAAAAACGTGGACGTGGACGACCAAAAGGGAGTAAAAATAAAAATAAGACCGAAGTAATTCTCACATCTGAATTACTAAGAATTAAGAAGATGATTAATGAGTTAGTCAAGTTGATAGCTAACTTTATCCCGCTTACTTACTTAGTCTTAGATGGTCATTTTGGAAACAATAATGCTTTGCAGATGGCTCGACAGGTCAACTTGCATATAATTTCTAAATTACGCCACGATTCAGCATTATACATACCTTACCAAAATCCTGACCCAATCATCGTTCACGCCGTAAATACGGAGAGAAACTGGACTGGCGTAATATTTCTGATGAATATTTGCGTCAAAGTAGTATTGAAGAGGATATCCAAACCGATACTTACCAAGCTAGTTTGCTGCACAAAGAATTTGCCCAGTCCCTCAATGTAGTTATTTTGGTGAAAACAAATCTGAAAACGTAAGGATTCAGGTGACAGAGTATTGACAGAAGGAACACTTGAGGGGGAGTATCACAAATATGAACCAAAACCTGCCTCAAGATTTAGACCGAGAAAGCTTGAACCAGTTATCAAAAGAAGAACTGGTAGAGATAATTATTGAGCAGAGTAAAGTAATAGGTGAGTTACAGAAAATCATCCTAGAACTACAACAAGAAATAGAGCGTTTAAAAGTCAGTAGAGATTTGGATAGCTCTAATTCGTCGAAACCACCGTCTGGGGACATTTTGAAAAAGAGCGAAAACAAAAAAGCACCCCCACAAGAGGAATCAAATCAACCGAAAAGAAAGCCAGGTGGACAGCCAGGGCATCAAGGTAAGACTCGTAAGGGTTATGTCCGGATAGATCGTTATGAAATTTTGCGTCCAAGTGATTGTGTCTTGTGTGGTCACAAAGCATTTGCACCCCTAGCAGTAAAAGTAGAAAAACAGTCTGTAGCGCAACTAGTAGAGCGTCCCATTGAAATAGTTGAGTATCAACGCCATACGTGCCAGTGTGAGTACTGTGGCAATATACAAACAGCCTCTTGGCCACAAAATATCATTCCAGGACAAGATTTAGGAATCTCTTTACAGGCATTTTTAGGATGGGTAAATAATTATGCACACATGCCCTACGAAAAACAGCAAGAAATGTTGTGGGAATTGGGGCAAATTGAAATTGGGCTAGGCACATTGGTAGCAACCAATGAACGAATTCAACAGGCAATTGAACCAAGCATTAGTGAATTAAGTGAATGGGTAAAACAGACACAACCTAACATCCATGTGGATGAAACACCTTGGTCAGTTAAAGGAGTTAAAGAATGGTTGTGGGTAGTTGCCAATTCTGATTTTTGCCTGTTTACTGCGGCTGATACTCGTTCTAGAGCCGAATTAGAGACAATTTTAGGAGCTAAATATACAGGGGTACTTAGCAGCGACGATTTTAGTGTTTACAATGGTTATGCTGTAACTGACCAACAGAAATGTTTGGCTCATCTACGCCGTCACTTCAAAAAATTAATTGAACTTCCAGGTCTTCACAACCAAGCTATTGGTGAAGCGTTTGTTGATTTAATTGATGAAGCTTTTAGAAGTTATGCTCAATGGTTTGAAACTCTTGACCAGAACAGTTACAACGATTGGGTCAATCAATTCAAATCTAAATTGCAACAAACACTTAATCAGTGGATTGACCTTGCAGGAGCTACCGCAGGCCAACTTTTACGCTCTTTACGCGATAAAGCTCATCAATGGTGGTATTTCCTTGAGCATCCTGAAATTCCTCCTGATAATAATCAGGCTGAACGCTCACTTCGTTTGGCTGTGACAAAACGCAAGGTTAGTGGTGGTTCCCGTTCAATGAAGCGGTTTCAACACACTGCCAATTTGTTGACGGTGGTGCAGACTTGTCGCCGTCAAGGTCGGTCTATAATTGATTTTTTTGCACAAGCTCTAATTGCTGATTCTCATAATTCTCAGTCTTGCCCTTCTTTACTTCCGCAATATTAGACCTGAATCCTTACCCAGAATTGTCAAAGATATCCTGAAAGAACTGGCAAAAAATGATTATCCAGTATTGAACAGCCGTTTATTCTTCGAGTGCTGGTTGTCTTACGTCTTGGATAACAGCTTAACAAGTATGCGAGATTTATTTACC
>NZ_JADEXZ010000011.1 GCF_015206815.1 Fortiea sp. LEGE XX443 | reverse complement strand
GGGCAGGGGGCAGGGAGCAGAGGGAAAGAATTAAAAACCATTAATTTGTATCAAGATTTTCGTGAATTGGTATCACACCCGCAAGTGGCGTGAAAGCTCCCTTGCTCCTTTTCCTCGTTGGTTGAAACCTCACCCGCAAGTGGAGTGATTTTTCCCCCTGCTCCCTTGCTCCCTGCTCCCCTACTTTTTAATGTCCTAATCTATGTGGCTACTGCTGTACCTTAATTAATGTGCGCGACCACCAGTAGTGCCTGTTTTCCGTTCTAAAATTTCTTTTAAGATCAATGTCACCACAGCTAACAGTGCTAAAATCACCGCTGCGGAGAAAGCAGCTTGAGTTTCGTACTGTTTATAAGAGTCTTCAATAAATAGGGGTAAACTCTGAGTTTTACCAGCTATGTTGCCTGAAACTACAGCCACAGCACCAAATTCACCCATTACACGGGCATTTGTCAAAATCAAACCATAGAGAACTCCCCAACGGATATGGGGCAAAGTAACGCGCCAAAAAATCTGCCAACTATTTGCTCCTAGGGTTTTTGCTGCTTCTTCCTGGTCTTTGCCCATTTCTTCTAAGACCGGAATTACTTCTCTAGCAACAAAAGGCATACTGACGAATGCTGCTGCTAACACAATACCTGGAAAGGCAAAAACCACCCTAATGTCATGGTCTTGTAACCACTCACCAAACCATCCATTCCGTCCGTATAGTAGGACTATCATTAAACCGGCAACGACAGGCGAAATTGAAAAAGGTAAGTCAATAATACTCAACAGTAAAGCCCGTCCAGGGAATTTATTACGAGCTATAGACCAAGCAGCACATAGCCCAAATATCGTATTCAAAGGTACGGAGATAATAGCCATTAAAAGGGTGAGCCAGGCAGCATGGAGAAATTCTGGGGTAACAAGACTTTCAACAAATGGGGCAATTCCTTTGTTAAAGGCATAATAAAAGACATTCAACGCTGGGATATACAGAATAAATGATAGATAGATGATAGAAATTCCAATCAAAATGATGGGTACGAAATTTCGCGGCTTTTTGCCTGAAACATTTGTGTCATTACTTGATGTCATAGCGTCTACTCCAAGCTTGTAAAAGGTTAATACACAGCAGCATAATTAGTGAAATCAGCAACAAAACCACACCTATAACGGTTGCGCCAGAGTAGTCGTATTGTTCTAGACGCTGAAAAATTAATACGGGTGCAATCAAATCTCGAAAAGGTGTGTTGGAAGCGATAATTACTACTGAGCCATACTCACCCACAGCACGGGAAAAACCCAAAGCCACACCAGTCAAAATTGTGGGAAACAAGGGGGGAAATATCACTTTCCAAAAAGTCTGCCATTGGGAAGCACCCAAACTCCAAGCAGCTTCTTCTATTTCCTTTTCCATTTCCTGGAGGACTGGTTGCACTGTGCGGACAACAAATGGTAAGGAGATAAATGTCATAGCGATCGCTACCCCTAAACGAGTAAAAGATATTTTGATACCCAGGGGTGCAAACCAAGAGCCAATCCAGCCATTGTCACTGTAGACTGTTGCTAAGGTTAAACCTGCAACTGCTGTCGGTAGGGCAAAGGGCAAATCGATAGAAGCATCAATGATATTTTTAATTGGTAACGTCAATCTGCCTATTGACAAATTAAACTCATAACGAACTAGAACCCAAGCCAGAATCGTACCAAAGACTCCATTGAGTAAAGCACTCAACACTGCTGTCACAAAAGTTACATCATAAGTTGCTAAAGCTATAGGGCTAGTGGCAATTCTCCAAATTTCTCCTGGTGGTTGAGTACCAGCTTTAGCAAACATGGCCAGTATTGGTACTAACAACATGATGCTTAGGTATACGTAAGTCACTACCCATGTCCAGGGAATCACAGATAAAGTTTCTAGTAGTGACTGAGGCTTAGGTTTATGGTGGGGATGACTTGGTTGTGATTGTGTTGATACAGCCATAACTATTTCGGAAATTAAGTATTGGGCAATGGAAGGGATTAGTTAGAAACTAGAGAAAGAAAACGCAGGAAGTTTTATCCTCCTGCTTTCTGCACTATCTCCTTCAATTACCTTTTTTGAGATTGAATTTGGTCAAAAACAGCCTCATCATCAAAAAATTTCTTCTGCACAGCATTCCAACCACCGTAATCTGCTACTGAACCTAAAGTTTTGACTTTGGGATATTTTGCTGCCAGTTCCTTGGTTTGTGCGGCTGTTTCATCCACTGGACGGAATCCCACTTTGGCAAATTCTGCTTGAGCTTCAGGGGTAAACAGATATTCTACAAAAGCTTGTGCTACTTCGCGCGTGCCATGCTTATCAACGTTTTTATCAACTACTGCTATGGGGTTATCAATCGAAATATTCACTTCAGGAATAATGTAGTTAACTTTTTCACCCTTTTGTTCTGCCAAGATAATTTCGTTTTCATAGTTAACTAACGCATCACCTTGACCTTGCTTGAAGAAAGCATCCGTTGCTTCACGAGCATCTTTTGTTAACAATGGTACGTTTTTTGTGTAAATTTTGGTCACAAGATCCAAGGCTTTTTCTTCTCCACCACCGGATTTAATTGCTGCATTCCAAAATGCGAGAAAGTTCCAACGCGCAATTCCAGAAGTTTTGGGATCGGCAGTAATTATTTGCACACCATCTTTCCCTAAATCTTCCCAGGTGTTAAGATTTTTGGGGTTGCCTGGACGGGTGATTAAGGCTGCTACTGATTTAGAAACAATGCCATTGTTAGGGACTTCTTTTTCCCATCCTGGTTGAATTAATCCAGCTTTCTCAATTCGGCTCACATCTAAAGCCAAAGCCAAATGGACAATATCAGCGTCTAAACCATCAATCACTGCACGGGTTTGAGAACCAGAGCCACCGTAACTTTGCTTGAATTTGACGTTTTGGTTATGTTCTTGCTGCCACTTTTGGGTAAATTTGGGAATGATTGCCTCATGAGCTGCTTTTGTCACAGCAAAGGAGACTAAAGTCAGTTCCACATCTTGCTTGTTGGCTGCAACTGGACTGGCTTCTGGGTTTTTGGTAGATGCAGCATTTTCGCTGTCACCGCCACAGGCTGCGATCGCCACACTCAAAATCAGTCCTACCAAAAACAACGAAACAAAGCTTTTTAAAGAAGTGCGTTTCCATTGATTCCAGATATCCATCCACATACTGACCTCAGGCTCCTTTGCTTAATCTACAGTTAGTTTATCTAAATTTAGTATTTAGCTGTTTAGTAATAGATACTACAGATATCTAGATGAAATAGCAATAGTAAACACCACAATCCCGGTCAAGAATGTGTTGATTTTATGATTATTCCAGAAAAAAATGAAACAGATGAGTAGGTTGGGTATAACGAAGTGAAACTCAACAAATACAAGACTTTGAGGTGTTGGGTTACTCTACGGGAAGCAAGCTACGTTCCTCAACCCAACCTTGTATGTTGAGTCAAGTAGTAGACCGTCTCAACCTTGGTCAAAATATACCGCTTCGTAGCAAGGGTCACTACAACAATCTCTTTGATTAGATATTGACATTTTCGTTTTTTAGATGAAACTAGTCGCAACACGATCGCAAAATCCGGGAGCAACAGATGAAAATAGCCAAGTGTTACCTAGACTCTGTATTTGGACACAACAGAGTAGAGTGTTATGAATTTTACCAGATGGGGAGTGAATTATAGTGAAATTAGTGATTCTGGGAGGTTCAGGATCAGGTAAAAGCACTCAAGCGCAAAGGCTTGGCAGACACTTTGATATTCCTCAAATTTTTACAGGTGAAATTTTACGAGAAGCGATCGCTAACTATAGCGAACTTGGACTTTACGCACAACCCTACGTAGCTAGAGGCGAGCTAGTCCCGGATGAAATGATGATTGAATTAATTCACCAGCGACTCAAAAAGCCTGATGTCGTTTGTGGTTGGATTTTGGAAGGTTATCCCCGCACAGCCTTTCAATCGGAAGAACTGGATTTTTTATTGGATATTTTGGGGCAGAAGCTAGACTGGGCAATTTATTTACAAGTACCACAAGCCGTCATGGTGAGCCGTTCCTTAGGGCGTTCCTTACCAGATGACCAACCCGAAATTGTCCAGCGTAGAGTTGAAATATTTTACGATCGCACCATCCCCATCCTAGAATATTACGACCGTCGCCGCCGACTGTTGACAATCAACGGTGATCAAATACCCGAAATGGTGGAGCAAAATATCCTCAACCTGCTTTTAAGTGCTGAGTGCTGAGTCAGAAGATAAAATTTCAGACTTCAGACTTCATACTTCACACTTCTTACTTCATACTTTTTTTAAGAAACCTTTGAGGCAAATTCAATGGCATGGCAGCGTCCTGATGGCAGACAACCTTACGAACTCCGTCCTGTAAGCTTTCAGTCTGGCTTTACTCGCTTTGCGCCTGGTTCGGTGCTGGCGAGATGCGGTGATACTCAAGTACTTTGTAATGTGAGTGTTAATGAGGGAGTGCCGAGATTTTTAGCCGGAAGTGGCAAAGGTTGGTTAACGGCTGAGTACCGCATGTTACCCGCAGCGACACAACAGCGGCAAGAACGGGAATGGTTAAAATTGTCTGGTAGGACTCAAGAAATTCAACGTTTAATCGGACGCAGCTTAAGGGCAACAATAGATTTTGAGGCTTTAGGAGAACGCACCATAACTGTTGATGCTGATGTTTTGCAAGCAGATGCAGGAACCAGAACCACAGCAATTACAGGCGGTTTTGTCGCCTTGGCTCAGGCAATTTCTCAATTATTACAGTGGGGAGTATTAGAGCGATCGCCTTTATGTGGACAAGTAGCAGCAGTTTCTGTAGGTTTACTCCAAGGAGAGCCATATTTAGATTTAAACTATCCAGAAGACGTAGCAGCTACAGTAGATTTCAACGTCGTGATGAATTACCACCTGGGAATTATCGAAGTTCAAGGAACAGCCGAAGAAGGCAGTTTTACTCGTAGCCAGTTAAATAATCTGCTAGATTTTGCCGAAAAAGGCATTCAGGAATTGCTAATTGCTCAACGTGAGGCTATTCCTGACTGGGAAAGCCTATATGAAGTATGAAGTGTGAAGTCAAAAATTAATACGGTTTAGTTATAGCCGTAGTCACTGAGCTTAGGACAGTGTTGATGACTCAAAGCCTTATAGTTACTGGTTTTATACTCAGCACTTTGCTATGTAAAGGCGATCGCTTCCTTCCCCAAAGAACAAAGCAATCGCCTGATTCCCCCCAAAAAAAGAGCGATCGCTTTTATAAAAACCCCAAACTTTTTCAGCAAACCCTAATTAAGGCAACCAACGGGGATGGAAGCCAATCAAAGGTAGCTTTTCTGGTTTAATTGTGGTGATGGCAGCATCGGCAATAGGTAATAACGGCATTAACCACACACTGCTGGTTGCGATCGCTTCGCCATCATCTGTCTTTAAACTGTTTACAGGTGCTTGCACGTTATTAGGTTGTGGTACTACTTGGTCAAATAACAAACCTAAACCATCAGGTGATAAGCTCATTTGTACATTCCGCTGATCGATGGGTAGCACTAGCAGGGGTTTTTGTTGTCCAGTTTTTAGGTCAATGGCAACTAAATAAGGTTGCTCTACATATTCTGCTTTTGTGATTAACTGTGTAACCAAGCAATAGAGGGTGGGTGAAGCTGGATCAAATTGGCAACTGATAATCGAGCCGGTGGTTTTTAATAGCGGTTTTTCAATGCCTTGATTGGTGACTAAAAATAAATCTCGTGTGTAATCGGTATTGAATTTGACCATTGCTGCTTGTGAGCCATCTTTCGAGAAAGCTTGCACAAGCCCGAATTGCGGCAGAAAGTCGAGGGGTTTACTGGCATCCGCTTGTAGTGGTAAGATGGCTGCTCCCTGTCCTTGGGCAACGGCTACGGCTTTACTATCGGGAGTGATCATAAAATCTCCCCCTGGTTGACTTTGCAAGCGTTGGGGAGTGGGTTTTGTAGCTGATTTATCCCAGGTTGTGGGCAAATACCATAGGCCAAAATCACCGGGATTATTTTTATTCCCGCGTTGGACGACTATAGTTTCTCCATCCGGTGATAAGTCAAATTTGAGGTTTTGATAGTCTTTATTATCTAAAACTAGGTCTACTTTACCGCCTGATTCTAGTTTGCTGTCTGATTTCCCAGAAATCCCGGTTGTCACTGTGTACAACTGGGCTGAGAGTAAATCGCCATTGTTAGCAGTCCGAGCCGAAAATAAGATTTTTTCCCCATCTGGAAATGGTTTAAAGTCCATCACCGTTATATCTTTGGGGGTAAGTACCTTTTTTTGCTCTTGGGTGAGGTTGTAAAGAACTAATTGGCCTTGTTCTTCTGGGTTGGCTCCTATATAAATAATGACGCGATCGCGGGTACGAAAATTGCCGACAAAAGGCTGTATAGTTTTAATCTGACCTTCTTCTTGAGCAAATTTATCTTTTGCTTGTTGTAGCTGTAACTTATAGTTTGTGCCGTAAGGAGCAGGTGTTAATAATGTATAAACCATCCGCCTACCTGCCCAGCTAATTTTACCTGCCAGAGGCGGCTCAATCTTCAAATTATCCTCGACGCTTTTTGTGTCCATTGGACGGCTGAAGGTGAGGGTAAAAGCAATATCTTCTGAGCCAATTTGTTGATTTTGCCAGGTAAAGTCGCGGATACGCGGGGAAACAACATCTCCTTTGAGGATGATAAAGCCAATCAGCAAACTCAGCAACAGCATCATGGCGATCGCTACGCGATCTAGTGGTTGAATGAGGGTTTTACTAGTCATTGGTCAAAATAATTCGTAATTCGTAATTCGTAATTCTTAATTATTAGCTGGCTTGCAATTTTGACTTTTGACCATGAATTTTAGATTGGATAATATATAGCAGGTGACAGGGAACAGGTGACACTTCAGCAAGCTCAGTGACCGCATGTGACAGGGTTAAAAGTCTTTTAGTGCATGAATTTTATCATTGGCCGATGTCCTAACTGCCTTGGCTACTGCTATATCAATCCAAAAACCAAAATTTAAACTCCAAAATTGGTTGACTAATAACTATAGGGATTCTGGGGTTGCGGAATTTTTTTGATGGAGTTAGCCACAATGGTTAGTTGACGTTTCCCATTGAGATTTTCTGTTGTCATTTGTCCTTCGACTTCTAGCCAAGTATCAGAGGCGTATTGTTCTTGATTTGCTGGCAATTTCACGGGTAATCCTATTGGGTAAGCATCCGCAGCACAGCATGAGAGGACAAATTTTGCTAAGAACAAATATTCTTTGCCTAAATCTTGTGGGCGGATTACAAATCCTTGAACTTTGGCTTTTTGTCCTGTGTATGCGTCTGGTTCTGGATAGACGTTGAGTGTGCGTACCCAGTCAACAAGCGATCGCTCCTCTGGACGAATCGCAGACCGAAAGGCTTGGGGTTTGATGCGGGAGGTTCCGAGTAAATCCGTTACACCGCGGTTGAGTGCTTTATCGCTGGCAAAAACTTGTGGTGTAATGATAAAACCCAAAATTGCCGTAGTTAAGAGCAAAGCACCACCCCAACCAGGGGGAAATAAAGTCATGTGCTGGACATTTGTCACAATATCGCGGCGACGATGCTGCCAAAGTTCTTGCATTTTGAAGGAACCAACAATTATCAAGCCAATACCCGCCACTAATACCAAAGCAAAGTAATTTGGGTGAATCAACAGGTTCAGCTTGCCAGTCAGCCAGTATTTCAACATCAAAATGCCCCAAGCTGTGATTGCTATAACATCCAGCCAAGAAAACAATAGGTTTAGGCGTTGAGATTTGGGAGTTTGGGTAGTCATTGGTTGCAAGTGAAGAGTTCAAAGTCAATAATCAATAGTCTTGATTGGTGAAAGAAATAATTATTGACTATTGACTAATTTAAGTAGGTCGGTGTTAAAAATTGTCGTTATGACAAGGCAGGAGGCAGAGAGCAGAAGGGAAGAGGTTTTCAAGCTACTTTACTTTCCGTTACATAGTTCGGTTTATTTGCACTTTTCTACTTACAAGACGTACAAGTTAATAAAAATCGTGAACAAGAATGTTAATTGTCCGGCTAAAGCAAAGAGGTAAAAAATTGTTCTGGGCTTAAAAATGGATAACATTAACCCAACGCTTTTGATGTCGATCATTGGGCCAAATACCAGAAATGCCAATAAAGAGCCGCTACTGAATGCTGAAGCAAAAGACAGTGCAAAGAAGGAATCGACTGTGGAACAAATTGAGACGACTGCTGCCAAGATCAACATCACGATGATGGAACTGACAGGGCCAGCACCTAAGCTGAGGATTAAATCACGAGGTGCGAGGACTTGAATTGCGGCTGCAATAGCACTCCCAATCACCATCACTCCTCCTAATTCCCGCAATTCTTGGATGCTATTATCCACCAATAAACGCAGTTTAGCTGCCAGTGGTTTATTGGGGCTGGCGATCGCATCATCTATTGGTGATAAATTTCCATCTATACGTGTGGGTGTACCTGCTTTACCTCCCAAAATATATGTCCCAGATTGCAACAGGCTTGTTGTTGTTGGCTCTTGTTGAATTTGGTAACGTCTTCCCCGACGTTGAGTTTCCACTTTCGCAGGTGGATTAAACTTCATATAACGGGCGATCGCCGGCTGGACTATAGGATTCAAATCTTGTTGAAAACTGAAAACAAAACCGATAATGGTGGCAATTGATAGGGAAAATACGACGCGTAAAACTACTATCTCTGGCTGATCGCGAAACGCCGTCCAAGTTGCCCAAATCACGATGGGGTTAATAGTTGGTGCTGCTAGTAAAAAACCAATTGCCACAGATGTGGGTACGCCCTGAATCAGCAATCGCCGCGCTACCGGCACATTACCACACTCACACACCGGAAATAAAAAGCCGATCAGACTACCAACTAAAGCACCCAACAGTGGATTTTTGGGCATTTTTTCGACTAATTTGCGCTCATCAACAAAAAACAGCAGCAAACTAGAAAATAAAACCCCTAGCAGCAAAAACGGCATCGCTTCGACTAGCAGACTCAGAAATATCGTAAAACCATTGCTCAGTTGATTCATGGGTGTCGCAGTCAAAAGCGGTTTAAAGTTTTGAGGTTGTGTCTAGTCATTCTATCGAAATGGGGATCACAATCATGTATGGACAATTAAACATTATTGACACAATCAGACCATGTTAAATTCGTAGTCTTGCTTAAGCGCCCCTTAGCGCCCGTAAGTTTGAGTATATTCATTTTACCTGAGTGCATTTACTGAGGATAGCTATTGTTTAGATTATCTGATTTCCGAGATAGTTCCGAATTCTAGGTTAGTTGACATAGGACAGGTGACGTTTAATTACCTAATGTTTATACTTACTATAAATTAGCTGATTAGTGTGTTATCTTTCACGCATTTTCATCAAGGATTTACAGTCTTTAAACATTTGGGGATCACTTTTAGTTGCTCATATCGGTGTTTTATCTTGTTTTCGGGAAATTGGACATCAGCCGTGGTTGATCTTTACTATAAAAATCGAGAAACCGCAATACCAATTTGGTATTATTTTGGTATATATTGTTGTAGTCACGCTCCAGAATAGTCCCAGATATTGTTACAGATTTTTTGATAAAAATCAGATAAATTCTTAACTCTGTTATTGTTAGTTAATATTTTGATTAATTAAGCTGGTTAACTTGTTTATCTCTTGATAAAGCCAAGATTAGTAGGGTCTAAAATATTAGCTGATTGCTTGTTAAATTTTTTTATATCAGGGTTTCCAGTGACACAAGAATTCATTTCTCTAATATCACCGCCAGTTTTATCTGTTACTAGCGATCGCTACCTTAGTTTAGAGTCGAATCTCCAAGAACTGCCAATGTACAACTTTTGCGTAGATACAAGTTGTACTGGATCTGAAGTTGCTAGTTATTTAGAAAAATACCCACGATTACCAGGAGTGGTTCTACTAGAACATGGGGAATACATCGGGATGATTTCTCGGCGGCGACTACTGGAATTTTTCATTCGTCCCTATGGACAAGAGTTATTTGCTAAAGCTACTCTAGGTGATCTTTACAGTCATACACGCACAGGAATTTTGCTGCTACCTGAGACGACGACCATTTTAACAGCGATGCAACATACTCTCAAGCGATCGCCAGAAATTTTTGCTGAACCTGTCGTAGTCCAAACATCTGCTAATACTTACAGATTATTAGATATTCATGACTTGAATTTAGCTGCTTGGCAAATTCGTGGGATCGAAACTCAAGTACGCTATGAACGTAGCCAAGCCCAAATGATTCAAAATGATAAAATGGCACGTCTAGGGCGTTTAGTTGATGGACTAGCCCATGAAATTTTAGACCCTGTAGGTTTTATTTGGGGCAATTTAACTTATATATCTAAATATAGTCAAGACTTACTCAAACTGATTGCTGCTTACGCTCAAGATTTACCTCAAGCTTCAACTGCAATTAACCATCTTAAAGAAGAAATTGAATTTGATTTTTTAGAAGAAGATTTATCTAAAGCTCTTGCAAGTGCTAGTAATGGTGCAGAAAGATTAAAAAAACTCGTTACCAGTTTACAAAATTTTTGTCATATTGATGAAGTTTATCCCAAACCAGTAGATATTAATGCTTGTATAGATGGTATTGTTTTACTACTTAAAAGCCGTTTAAAAGGAGAAATTAATATTATTAAAAAATATGGTAAAATTCCACCTGTTTCTTGTTTTATGGGGCAATTGCACCAAGTATTAATGAATATCTTTAGTCAAACTGTTGATAGTTTACTAGATGAAGCAGTGCGACAGCAATTTAATCAAGAGTGTGGTAATAACACCAATCAACCCCAAATCGTAATTACTACAACGGTTATTTCTCAAGCAGCAAATCAAGCAAATGCACTAGATTCTCGTTGGGTTTGTATTAGCATTATTGACAATAGTCCTGGAATGTCTGAAGAAGCTCAAAAACAAATTATGGAATCCTTTTCTGCTGAAAAACGGGCTGATATCGAAACTAGTCTAGGAGTCAGTTATCGGATTATCACAGCCAGACATGGCGGTAAATTAAATTTCCGTTCTCAGGTAGGCGTAGGAACAGAATTTAAAATACTTTTGCCTTTGGTTTAAAGTTATAAATGTAACGCGGTGTGCAACTTTCTTTCAAACCTAACCCCTTCCCTGATGGGGAAGAGCAGGGTGGATTAATTGTTGAGAGAGAAAAACGGTTCTCTATGGAGTGTTGGATTCACAGGTATTCCACAAGAGGAGTTGGAGTGTTGAAATAGCGCCTCAAAAATCATTTGAAGTAGCTTAGGCATAAGCCTTAACGCTGTGGGAATAGTCCGACAATCTAACTTGACGAGCCAGGGAAACTAAAAACTGTCTAACCATCGCCCAATTAGCTGGTGCAAAATCGCCTATTTTTTGGGGATGGTTGGGCAATAGGCAAAACAGCGATCGCTGTTTTCTTGGCGGCTATGGCAATTAATGTTACGCTATAGCTAATTAGAATCATTAGTGAATTTGTAGTTAAACGCTTCAACGATTTATCAAATCGCATCATTCGTGCTACTCAACATCGGCGGTCAATAACAGCTAAGTTTTTAAATTCTTTGGTTGACTATAGTTCTCAGCATCTGCGTTTAGTAGATTTTTTGCGATCGCTCCAGTCGTCAACTTGTACTATAAATTTCCCAAAAAATTAACTCGTGAATTTCGATTACATTCAGATGTCAAAGACTTGCTCCCTAGAATAGACTGGGTTTGTGTACATCTGGCTACATCTTGTTGCTGAAGTTAATCAAAATTAATTCTCAAAAAACCAAGGTTGGCTTTCTGTAAAATATCAACGTCTGAGTGGATCTAAACCTCATCTATGTTGGGATATGGAGTTTTTGATTATTTTGTTGTGTCATTGCGACGTAAGGAAGCAATCTCATCATCTCGATAAAAAACTACGATTCTCAAAGTAGACGAAGTTTAATCTCAGAAATCCTTTTCGTCAATGTAGTGTCTAGGATGGCGCTATGCCAAGTTTTACCTTAGTTTGGCTCCTAGCTGGATCGGTTTTGTGTTTATCGGAACTGTTCTTACCGTCGGCTTTTGTAGCTTTCATGATGGGCATTAGTGCCTTTATAGTGGCGCTACTGTCCTTATTTGGTTTGAGTTTATGGCTGCAAGTGGCGATTTGGCTATTGCTGTGTGCAACATTGATTGTACTTTCCCGGCGATTTTTACAACCGCGACGACGTAAATCGAAAATTCAAGATGCCATTATAGCGGAGACTTTAACAGAAATTCCGGCAGGAAAAACAGGGCGAGTAATATATGAAGGCAATTCTTGGCGTGCTAGATGTGATGATGACAAACTCGATGTTGCTCCTCACCAAAGAGTTTATGTAGTTAGAAGAGAAGGCACTACGTTGATTGTGATGCCAGAAAACCTCTTGCATTCTTAACTGAAATATGAAGTATAAAGTGTGAAGTATGAAGGGTAAAATTTCAAATATTTAATAACCAGGAGATTCAAAGTGGAACAGTTTTTTTTACTAGTGTTTTTAGCCCTTGGTGGCTCTGCGGTTGCAGGTTCTGTGAAAGTTATCAATCAAGGTAATGAAGCTTTGGTGGAAAGATTGGGGAGCTATAACAAAAAGCTAGAACCAGGACTGAATTTTGTTCTACCTTTTTTAGATAAAATTGTTTACCGACAAACCATCCGCGAAAAAGTCTTAGATATTCCACCACAAAAATGTATTACCCGCGACAATGTTGGCATTGAAGTAGATGCAGTGGTGTACTGGCGGATTGTAGATATGGAAAAAGCCTGGTATAAGGTAGAAAATCTCCAGTTGGCAATGACAAACTTGGTACTGACTCAAATTCGCTCGGAAATGGGACAACTGGAGTTAGATGAAACCTTTACCGCTCGTAACCAAATCAATGAACTTTTGTTACGAGATTTAGATATTGCCACAGATCCTTGGGGTGTGAAAGTAACAAGGGTAGAACTGCGAGATTTAGTTCCTTCCCAAGCAGTACGAGAATCAATGGAAATGCAAATGTCCGCAGAACGACGCAGACGGGCAGCAATTTTAAATTCTGAGGGTGAACGGGAAGCAGCAGTTAATAGTGCCAGAGGTAAAGCAGAAGCCCAAATTTTAGATGCAGAAGCCCGGCAAAAATCAATAGTTTTAGAGGCTGAGGCTCAACAAAAAGCGATCGTTCTCAAAGCCCAAGCCGAACGTCAACAGCAAGTTCTCAAAGCCCAGGCTATTGCTGAATCGGCGGAAATTATTGCCCAGAAAATCAATACTAACGCTAATGCCAGTAAAGCTATAGAAGTGCTGTTTGCTTTGGGTTATCTGGATATGGGAGCGACTATCGGTAAAAGCGATAGCAGCAAGGTCATGTTTATGGATCCTCGCACCATTCCTGCCACCTTTGAAGGCATTCGCTCTATAGTTTCTGATACTCAAGGGGATTCTAACTCGTTGTTTGCTAGGCAAATGCCAGAGGTTAATGGGCAATAGTTAATAGTCATTAGTCAATGGTCAATTGTTAATGGTTTTTACTGTGGACTATTGACTAACCTGGCATTTACCACACAATCCAAAAAACTCCAGAGTGTGATAAAAAATTTTAAATTTATGGCTGGTTTGTAGTTGGTCTTCGAGGTCATGAACGGGACACTGATTAATGGGAATTGATGTGCCACATTGCAGACAAGTTAGATGGTGTTTGTCCTGCTGCGCTAGGCTATAGAGGGCTTCACCATTTGCTAAAGTCCGCACTTGCACCATGCCTTCAAGTTTTAAAGCTTCCAAGGAGCGATAAACTGTGGCTAAACCCATATTCAGATTGCGATTACGCAATTCAATGTAAATATCTTGGGCGGAAATGCCTTGTTTGATGCTTTTCAGCAGATTTAAAATACGCTCTTGACTGCGGGTGCGTATAGCTCTCATAGACAATTGTGGATATTTGCCACTGTAGTGGAAGCTGTTGTACTGGCTAACTGATAAATTAACTTTAACTGCTTCGTAATCTTATTTTCACTCAGTTGGAACAGAAAGTTATAGTATAGCGATCGCAGCATTCAGCAAAAAACCTGTGCAACGGAAGTATTTAGCCAAAATTCTCGTAACACTTCGTCCTTCAGTCCTAGATCCTGCTGGTGTGGCTGTACAATCTGGCCTCAAGCAGCTGGGATACGATACTGTGGAACAAGTGCGGATCGGTAAGTACATAGAACTTACCATGATATCCCCTGATGAAACTAGAGCGCGTCGAGACTTAAATAGCATTTGTGACCAAATGTTAGCAAATCCTGTAATTGAAAACTATCGTTTTGATTTAATTGAGGTCGAAACACAGACGGGAGTGTTTTAAAAGTTGAAAGGTAAAAGTAAAAAGAACCAAGTCTTCTGCCTTTTTACTTTTGCCTTTTTACTTGTTCGTATCCAAATGATAAATGAGAAATGACAAAATTCGGCGTTATTGTTTTTCCGGGCTCTAATTGCGATCGCGATGTGGCTTATGTCACTAGAGATTTGTTGAACCAACCAACTCGCATGGTTTGGCATCAAGAAACTGATATTGCTGATTTGGATGTAATTATCATCCCTGGCGGGTTTAGTTATGGGGATTATCTGCGCTGCGGTGCGATCGCCCGCTTTTCGCCTGTGATGCAGCAAGTGATTGAACACGCCCAAAAGGGTAAGTTTGTCATCGGTATTTGTAACGGTTTTCAGGTATTAACTGAAACTGGGCTTTTACCTGGGGTATTAACTAGAAATCGAGATTTGCATTTCATCTGCGATCGAGTACCTTTAAAAGTCGAAAATGCAAATATTCCTTGGACACAAGCTTACAGCAATGGTGAAGTCATCACTCTGCCTATTGCCCACGGTGAGGGGCGCTTTTATGCCGATAAATCAACTCTGTCGGCAATAGAAGACAATGGACAGGTGGTATTTCGCTATGCAGGATATAACCCCAATGGTTCACTGAGAAACATTGCAGGGATTTGTAATCGCCAAGGTAATGTCTTGGGAATGATGCCACACCCAGAAAGGGCATCGGATGCGATGCTAGGTAATAGCGATGGTTTAAGTCTATTTCAAGGGTTGTTAGAGAAAGTTGCTGCTGTAGTGTAGAGTTGACTTTTTAAGCGATCATAGTCAGTAAGCACAAGGGAGCAGTCATGTTCCCTAATTTTTTTGTATCCTAATTTTTGTATAAAGGCACATAGAATTTATCTAATATTTTTGCCAAAATTTAAAATCTCTGCTGCAACTGACAGTGTATTCGCAATTACTATTTTCTGGAAACTGACTTGATAAATTGCTAATTAATACACAATTCTGGCGAAGGCAAAATTATACAAGCAGTGGATTCTTTAATGTATATTCCTAATTCGCTTCAACTATTTATTAAGTGGATACAAGCTTTTGATATTCGGATTTTAAAAAACGAAGAAGATGTAGAAAAAAAATTTATTTTGCCGATGTTTCAGCATTTAGGATACCCAGATACATATCGGCAAAATAAGTATGCTTTAGTAAACAATGATTTAGAGAACCCAACAAAGCAATTAAAAAATGCTTCTATTTATTTTTCTACTGATAATGCTATCCAGCAAAATGCAGATACATCATTAGTCATGATTATTTATCTATCACCTAATAGTCATCATTTTCAAGAAGCCATTACTCAATCTAAATTTCATGGTAGATATCTCAAACCTTTATTTTTTATAATTACTAATGGATACAGTATTAAAGTGTTTAAATATCTTCAATATCATCGAGAAGAATCTATATTTGATTTGATGATTGATACATTGAGGAATAGTGAAATAGCAGAAAATTTTTATTGGCGACTTAATTTTAATTTCATTACAAAAACTAACAAAAATATACTTAATAATATTAAATCACCACAATTTAATAGTATAGAGAAATATTTAAGACGACATGCAGCGTTTGGCAATATTTTGGAAAAAGCTGAGTTTGAGCCTAGTTTAATTAAAGAGGGTAATCGCTTAATTATTGTTAAACCGAAGGTTTTAATTGAATGTAATTCACCACAAGCATTTGGTAAAGGTGATTGTCTAATTAAATTTAGTAGTGTCATTTTAAGAGGTTTGACAATTACCTTAAATCATCAACAGATTTTAGGTCAATTAATGACAGGACTTCATACTAAACCCGAATGGGGTTGTCGTCGTTTTATTAAACAAATAGATGCAGATACTTTTGAAGTGTATTTGGGTCAAACAACGCTAACTTTATCAGAGTTAGAAGTTGCCGATTTATGTTTATGTGTAGATGCCGTTTGTCAAGAATATAAAAAGACAATAATCGAATTTGAAGATTACTTAGAAACATGGGATTTCAAACTTCTAAAATTTACTAATACAATAGGGTTTCATTTATTTTCTGTAGATATAAAATTATGGAAAATTATGCACAATTTTATTAAAAAATTTAATTATGCTCAGGGTAAATCAGAGTGGCATTTATTTGATCAAAGTAATATCTCAATTCGTGTGAGTCGTGGGATTCGAGATCATGCCTTTATTGTGCCGCAGCTTAGTAATTCTGGGTCTGTATTCTCTAATAATCAAGTTGATATATTATACGAAATAAATGATGTTCACATCGCAACTTTAAAAAGAAGTAACTTAAATTCGTGGCAAGAAGATATTGGTATACGTGGAACATGGACAGCAAAATATACTAAAAATTGGTTATTAGAAATATATATCCCTAAAGTTATTAATTATTATTCCCAGCAATTTCAAGTATTAGAATTTGACTTAAATAAAAATATCTTAAATTATCCAAGTCAAAATACAACACTTAAAGAGATAAATGAGATTAAAGATGTGTTGCCTTATCTTCGAGATATACAAGCATGGCTACAGATGCACATTGAAAACCTTGAAACTTCATGTTTGAAGCAGTATTACCAAGTATTTACAGATTTAGTACGAAATACAGATTCTGCGATCGCAGGCTTAGATTACATTACAATGAATTTACAGAAAATACTCTGGGAAAATCCATCAGCAGAGATATTTAGATGGGAAATTTGGACTTTTAAAGATGCTATCTATTATTTAGATACACAAGTCGTAAAGATAAATAATTGTAAATACGAAAGTAGTTTGAAGGCAGATTTAATCACGCGAGTGTTTATTTGGATTATTGAAAATGGCAAAATTAACTATTCTCAAGGGCAATTAAATGCAGCAAAACAAGCGTTATTACCACTGTGGAAACAATGTCGATTTGAGATGCGCCATGTGTATCCCTATCGTTAATTATATTTTATTTGTGAGTGAGTTTATCAATAATAGCTTGCGCGATCGCTTCATTTCCATCCTTAGCAATTCCTTGGGTTTGCTTTGGTGCTTGGGGTGATTCACGCAGAAAATTCCATTTACCTTGGAAAAATTCTGTGGGTGTGACAATTTGATGGTGGTTGTAGTTAGCAATTCCTTCTAAGAGAAAATTTGCTTCTGCAAAATCTTCCCGTGGAATTGTCACCATTGGTATTTCCCAGCGTGTCGCTTCTGCAAAAGTACCGTAACCGGGTTTGGAAACTACTCGTCCACAAATTGGCATAAAATCTACAGGACGGTATTTGTTGTCTTGGATTTTGACTAAATTAGGTAAATCAGGGGCAGATTTATCAAAAGTAATGAATTGCCAATCTGAAAAATGTTGTAGGTTATCGTAAGGAATTTGCTGTAAACCTAAACCACCAAATGTCAACAAAATAGTTTTTTCTTGTGGTGTATTTATACCCCAAATAGAACGTAATTCATCCGCAAGGTAACGAGGTGAACCACTAGTTAAACCGACATCTGTGATATTTTTAAAAGCCTGCATAGGTTCGTGAAAAGGGAGACGAAACAAGCGATCGCACTTAGAATAACATTCACTAATCCAATCGGCGATCGCTATAAATTCACCTCCCCAATCTCTGTAAATTAAATCCCAACCAAAGTTACTCACCATCCAACAGGGAATATCTGTTGCTTTAGCAAATACGGGAGCGAGGAAAGGTATATCAGCTAATATTAAATCAACCCGATTTTGGCGAATAAAATTTACCTCGGAAGCAACTAAAGAATTCTGGTGCTTTTTAATATCCAATAATTTTTCTAAAGTTGCTGCTTTATCCATTGTCAAACTATCCGCCTGTATCACACCTAAATCAAAAGCGCGGGGACGGTGGATAAAATCACCTTCAATATAAGATTCAAGTAACCAACGTGGCGCAGTTGTCACCATAATTAACAGTACATCTGGACACAACTTTTGAATAGTTGCAGCCACAGATGCTGTGCGAGTAGCATGACCAAAACCGTGGTTAGTAATGGCTATGTATAAAATTGGGCGTTTCCTAATCTGCTGAGAAAAAAATTTATCTACATTCATCTGCTTTCATCCTCTTCTATCGGCGGTTAGTTCTTTATTTACCTCACGAACGAATATAAAGCGCTGATTAATTCAGTTTTACGTCATCATACTGAGAGAGGTAGTACTACACCAAATTAAAACCGTGTCTGATACTCAATTACTGCACGGCTGTCATCTTCTAAGTTAGTAGAAGCACGCACTCGCAGTTCATCGTTGATGCGGTAATTTAGCCCCCATTGAAAGGGATCATTGGCAGTTAAAATCTTAATACTGGAAATAGAAAACTTCGTCGAAATATCAATACCAGCCTCTGCGGCTAATTCTAATGAAGAACTGCTTCTTCCGGCTTCGGGATTATCAGAAATGACAGTTGGAAATACGCGGAACTCACTCAACCCTAAAGAATTAGCAATTTGGTTAAAAGTTGTCTGAAAGTTGTTAAATACTGCTGAACCTGCAATGTTAATCAAGCCTAAGGTGCTATCAGCACGTCCTTGAGTATCTATAAATCCACCACCTAACAAAGCGACAATTTCTGTCTGACTGCGTGAGGGACTGCTGGTGAGTTCCAGGGTTTCGTTCAGTTTACTAGCAGGCCCTTGGACTCTAGCTTCGACTCGTACACTTTCTAGAGAACCCAATCCTCCTATAGTACTGCTTCTAGTGAACTCTGAAGTTTGCACTGCATCAAGTACCTTGGCAAGTAGCTGTACATCTAAAATAGGGTCACGAGGTTGATCTGCTCTAAATGTGGCTGTATTTTTATACCCGCGTACTAAGTTAAACTGGGTGGTAAATAAATTCACCCCTCCCTTTTGTAGGCGGATTGTACCATCGGGGATAGGGTCAGTCAAAGCTCCATTAACTATGAGATTACCTGTAGCTAGGAAACTGAGAATAGGGGGACGGGTAATTTCGATGTTTTTACCTAATGTTAGTTTGAGATTATTTAACCTCGTTGGGTTATTTCTGGACTCAGTTTTATTTTGTTTGTTGGCTTTGAGAGAATTACTAGTTACAGTTTGATTTGTGTCGGTAGATTCTGCTAATAAAACCTGACCATCATACAAACTAATTTGACCACCAATTACTGGATTCAAGGCTGAACCAACAATTTGTAAATTGCCACTAGCACCTCCTTTATACAGTCCTTTGAGATTCAAATTTAGCTGATCAAGATTGACTTTGAGGGGATTACTCGCTACTTCCCCATTATTAAATACAGGAAGTTCACCAGCTGCCACTACTTGACCTCGACTAAACTTACCTTGCAAACTTTCTACTAAGATCCGGTCAAAGTCGAACTGTATTTTGCCTGTCACCTGTCTAATCTTACCTGGTAAAGCTTGGGCGGCAAAAGTGGCATCTTCGATACTAGCAATTCCTGTTAACTCTGGTCGCTGTCTAGTTCCACGTACTTTGAGGTCAATGTCACCCTCACCTTTCTCAAAAGCTATCTGATCGGTTAGCAGGTTTAATAGTGCTAATCCTTCATTTCTGACTTTGACATCTAGGCTAATTTCATTACTTGTTGGCGGGGTAGTTGCAAAAGGCAACTGATAGGGTATGCTGCCAGTAATGTTAACTGGTTCTGGCCCAGCAACTGTTACGTTACTGCCAAAGTTCAAGCGGCTGTTGGTGTAGCTGAAGCTGGCTGTTGCTGACTCTACAGCTTTTTGATTGAGGGTTCCGTCTGTAATTTCCAATTCGCCTTGGGCTTGGGGATTGGCGATACCGCCGGCTAAAGCTGCTGTGGCGTTGAGATTACCTGTGATGTCAATTGGGAGTTTGACGAAGTTATTAATTAAAGCGATGGGAAAATTAGTAACTCGCAACTGACCTGATTGGTCTTTACCGCCGATGTTACCTGTAAAGGCCAGTAGGCTGTTATCTAACTCAATCCGTAGGGGACGCAACTGCAACACACCATTTTCAAAACTACCTTGAGCAACAATTTGTTTAGCACTGTAAAAGCGATCGCTTTCTGCTTCTTTACCCCAGGCAAAGTTCTGCCCGTTAATATCAAATTGTACTGATAGCCCGTTGGCTGTGGCAGTATCTAAAGCCACTTCCCCGTTAAAGGTTCCCCGCAAGTCTGCTAGTTCTGGTAACAGAGTCGAGTCACGCCGTTGTTGTTGTTGCTGTGCTACTTCTGCCTCAATTTCGTAAAATCGCCGCAATTGATCGAGTAAAGGTTGATTGGGTAAGCCGCGGGCGTAGGTAGTCAAATCGGCTGCTTTGCCGTAAGCTGGCTCTGATGTACCACGCTGGAAGTCTTGAATGTCAAATATCTGCGCTACGGTTAAGACATCTTGGATGTTACCTTGGTTAACATTTAGTTTGCCTTGTAGTTGTGGCCCTTGAGGAGTTTGTCCAAAACTGCCAGCAAAGGCGTAAATACTGCTACCTTTGACAAATTCGCTACTAGTAAGGGTAGCTTTACCATCGGCGTAGTTAAATTGAGCCGTTAACTGATCGCCTTGTATTCTACCAAGTTTCGGATTGGCGATCGCTAAATTACCATTGGCGGCAAATGTTTGTTGATTAAGTTGCAAGTCACCAGTAATTAACCCAGCTATCTTACCAGTTCCTAAGCGGAGGGCTGGTGGTACAGACACATTCAAGATTTGTAAGGGGAAGTTCTGGACGTTGAGTGCGATGTTATTTCCCTGAAATTGACCTGTAGCTACGGCATTTTGCCACTGTACCAAGAAGGATTGGGGACGATTATTACCATCTAAATTTACGGCAATGCGATCGCTATTCCCTATCAAATCTAAATTCAAGCCGCGTCCTTGGGCTGAATCAATATTACCGGTTAACAATGGTTCAAAAGCGATGTCCTGCACTACCAAATCTCGCAAAGCAATTTGGCCCGTGACGTTTGGTAATGGTAACTTCCCTGTCACTCTGCCGTCAAAATCTACCTTGCCTTTTACAGCCACCTGATTAGGCAAATTAATCGGTAACTGTTGCAAATTGTAGTCCTGGGCTTTGACGTTGAGATTTAAGGCGGTAATTTCAGGTATCCCTGCTTTAGTGGCGTTGGCTAAGATGTCACCACTAACATTTAAACCAGGGGCAGTGAGTTGATTTATTGCTAGTTTCTCACCATTCCAGGCGATCGCAGCTGTTAATGGTCGTTCTAAACCTGGCAAGCCTTGGGATAACTGCACCTGACCAGAGGCATTCACCTTAGCTAATGTGGCAGAATTTAGCGCCCCCGCTACTTGTAGCCTTCCACTCAGTTGACCTCGCAATTGCTGATTCAACTTAGTTAATTGCACACCAGCCGCATCCACTACCGCTTGATAACGACCGTTATTAACTTGGATATTCGAGGCTGTAATTGTTCCACCCACCACATTCAACCGTCCCTGACCACTGGCTTGGATAGTTTGCGGTTGGAAGGATGCAACGGAACCAGTAACATTTAATTGACCTGTTAATGCACCTTGAAACTGTGGCGGGACTGCTGCTAATTTTTGCAACGGTACGTTATTCGCTTGGATTTGTGTCTGATAACGACCGTTATTAACTTGAATATTTGAGGCCGTAATTGTCCCACCAGCTACATTTAACTTTCCTTGACCACTAGCTTGAATGGTTTGCGGTTGGAAGGATGTCACCGAACCAGCAACATTTAATTGACCTGTTAAATCTCCTTGAAACTGTGGTGGTACTTTTGTCAAGCGTTGTACTGGCACGTTGTTAGCTACAACTTGTGCCTGATAACGACCGTTATTAACTTGGATATTTGAGGCCGTAATCGTCCCAGCACCGACAGTCAACTTGGCTTGACCACTGGCTTGAATAGTTTGCGGTTGGAAGGATTCAACAGAACCAGCCACATTAAACTGACCAGCTAATCTACCACGAAGTTGTTGTGTATTCGGTGTTAGTTCCTGCACAGCCAGATTATTTGCTACCAGTTGTGCTTTATATGCGCCATTTGCCAGTTGAATGTTTGTGGCTGTAACTGTTCCACCAGCGACGCTGAGGTTAGCTTGTCCAGTGCCACGGAGAGTTTTGAGGCTGATATTTTCTGTGTTCCCGGCAATTTGGAATTTTCCTGCTAGTGAGCCTTGCAAAGCCGGGGGAGCTTGTTTGAGGATGCGTCCTAGACGCACATTATTGGCGACTAATTCAGCCGAAAAGTTTTGGTCTTGAAGTTGGACACTATTAATTGCGATCGCACCACCCGCAATTTGCACTGCTGCGCCTTGGGTGCGGATGGAGGCAATTTGAAAAGGTGCAGTACTACCAGCTAAGATCAACCGACCGTTAAATTCTGCCCCAGCTAAGGAAATATTTTGCAGTTGATTTTTGTTGACAAAAGGTTCTAATTTTACACCATTACCAGTGGCGACGGCTTGCCAACGCTCATTAGCATAACTACCAGCCGCCCGGACTACCCCACCACCGACTTTGAGTGCAACATTTTGGAAATAGACGGTGCGATCGCTTGTGACGATGGTTTCACCAGTACCGGGATAAGTTGCTTGGGGTACTTGCCACTTTACCAAAGTTTTGACGTTGGTAGGAGTACCTGTGACTTGGGCTGTAGCAGCGACTTTGCCAATTTTAAAAGTCGGGTTGGAGTCGTATATTTTGGCGATCGCATCTCCCGCAACACCCCTAGCTGCAAAATTCAAATTCAACAGTGGTGCTTTCCCTAGGGCGATTTTTCCTACCCCTGTAATTTGTCCACCAACAGTGGTTTCACCTTGAATGTCGGTCAAGGTTAATAAGGCAGCATTGGGGGAAAACCGGAACTTACTACTAACACTTTTAAAATTAACTTTATCAATCCGGGCAGTGTTGATTGTGGCAACTGTACCCGAAAGAATTGGGTTGGTTGCTGCTCCAGTTATTTGCAAGTCAGCTTTTGCTTGCCCAGCTACAGGTACGGGTAGTTTCACATTTAGTGTTGTTTGAGCATTGGCGACACTCACCGCTTTTACTCGTCCTGTTAACTTATAGCCTGCTTGACTATCAATAATCCCGTTGGCTATTAAGGGAATTTTGCCGTAGTTGGTAGTCAAATTGTCAAGGCGTATTTCTGTACCTTTGAAGTAAATATCACCTCCAGTACTGGTCAAAAGTTGAGGTACGCGGGGAATTTGTAGTGTGACTTTTTGTAAATCTGCGCTGCCATATATTAAAGGTTTTTGCTCTGGCGCTAATTTAACTTGCAAGTCGCCATTAACTCTACCTGCTTGTAAGTTCAGTGGTAACTTAACTAAGCTAGTAATTTCAGGCGCGAGTAAATCTTGTCCACGCAATTGGATATCTGCTACTAGGGTTTTCGGGCGTACCTGTCCTTTAATTGCTACATTACCACCGCTTTCTGCCTGTCCTCCCACATCAAACTTAATCAGCTGGTTATTCTCCAAAAGTTGGGCAGAACCGTTTAGTTGAGCAAATGTTACAGGTGATGATACTCCCCCTCCTTTCTTCTGGGGTAGTAACATTAGCTTGGCATTACGTAGTCGCAGATTATCTAAATCAGTTTTAATCAATCCGCTTTGACCTGGTGGCGCGATGGTGGTAGTAATCCAACGTCCTTGCTCGTCTTGTGCAATGTAGACATCGGCGTTAACTAAGGTAACATCGAGCTTGAGTTGACGATTAAAAACTAATTGCCACGGATTAAAACCCACTTCTACCGCCGCCACTGCTGCTTTATCTGGATCTGTAGGTGTGGACGGAATTTCCGAAGCCCCAAACTGCACACCTGTGAGGGAAAAATTTGTCACTTTTCCCAGTTTCACTGGACGGTTAATGGTATTGGTGATACTTTCTTCTGCTAACGGCGCTAACTCTTTTTGGACAAAACTTTGTAACCGCCAAATACCGACGATAATTCCTACTAACAAAATACCTAACAAAGGAATGCCAACACGACTCAACATCAGCAACCACATACGCATACGGGTGCGGGATTGGGATTGAGGTTCTTGATTGTGAGAGTTAGTCATGTGGTTTCACTATATCCTTACTGAACGTAGTGGGAACATTGCTGGCGTTAAGGGCATATTTTTTAACTATGCCAATTCCAGGAGCCAAACCAATTTTAGACCTGGAAATTTGCATTACCTTGCTCAACTCAGCCTTTTTTCAGGGGAAGTTGGGCAAATATTCAATTAAATTTCACGCCTTCGGGAAACTTTGTTTACAAATCAAAGTTCAGGGTATAGGGAATTTACTAGGCATAAAGTGGCAAAATAGAAACCAACTAAAATGATCTTCCCCACAGTTGATAATTTCATCTCAAGTTTTAATTAAATTTAAGTCATATAAAGTACATTAAGTTACGTAAAATCACTAAGGTAAATTTAATTTTTTTAGAGAGAAACTGAAAAATATCAAATAATGGCTGCTACTATTTATACTATATTTTTAGCGATTCATAAAGATGAAGTAAAGACTTGAAAAGCGATATCTCGCTTGTAATCTGCTACCTTCATAAAATTCCTTCTGATTCCGCGAACTTTCGCAAACGTGGCAGACACTGGCGCTGATAAAAACTACTTAAGGTGGGAATGGGTAGCCCGAATTCCTCTGATAATTCTTTCCAGCTAACTTCTGGCGGTAGGCGTTTGAGAATCAATACCTGACAATTCACATCTGGACGACCTTTAATGTAAGTACTGGATAATTCTCCCTCTGCATCTGTTTTTGCCCATATTTCTACGTTTTCGAGAATTGGAGGGGTCTGGGGAGTAGCAGGTAAGTTATCGATAAGATTGATATTGTCCGTCTTCCCACTTCCCCAAGACTGACGCACCTGTAGAGGAATTGTTAAGGCTTGTTCCCGATGGTGGTTGATGTAAAAGTCTTGGAGTCTGCGTTTGAGATAAGCATTTAGCCAAGTGACAACAGTACCATAGGTAGGGTCATAGGTCTGACCAGTTAAACCATCACAAATGTTGCGACAGAAATATAACCAAGTTTGTTGTAGTGCATCTTGATAATAAGGAGTACTCTCTCGCCAAAGTCTACCTGAAGTTAAACGGATGATTTGCGTGAGCAGCTTCTGACGCTGCGGACTTCCAAGAGGATAGCCGCAAGCTTGAATAACTAAGTTGCGTAGCTCTTCATCAAGTTCCATCATGGCAATTTTGACAAAAAAATAGCAAGAATATCCTAAGTATTGCTTACAAAGACACTTCCGATATTAACCTTGTGTTATGAATAGAAGATTTTCTTGACGAGATTATTTTGTCAAGGCAAGCATTTGTTAATGCCTACTGTATACCCCTTTCAAAGGTTTTTAGCTGGACTGCTTAAAAAAGGAATCATTTCGTCACACCAAGCTAACCATCCCCTCTCGTAGTGAATTCCGCGTTGTAGGGTGACGTAGTTGAATTTCAACTCATCTGACAACTCTTGTGGTTTTTGAAAAAACTTTTTCTCAATTTCTTGATAAACAACTAGCCTTTGCTGATGTTCCCGACGGTGCATTTCTAGTTTTGCCAGGATAGTTTCACGCTTCACTAAATATCCAGTATAAAGCTTGACTAGTAAATCATCCTTAAATGGGGTTGGTTCTTCTGGTTCAGCAATCCACTCACACAATTGCTGTTTCCCTAAGGTTGTGACTGAGTAAATCTTTTTATCTGGACGGTTTTCTTGCAAGACTTTTTCAGCTTGCAACCAGCCTTTTTCTTCTAGGCGATTTAATTCTCGATAAATTTGCTGGAAGCTGGCTTCCCAGAAAAACCCGACTGAACTTTCTACGGTTTGATCAAACTTTTTAGCTAAGTCATAGCCGCTACAAGGACTACTCACCAATACTGACAAAATTGCATGGGCTAAAGCCATAATTTTTTTCTTGACATATTCAACTATGTGAATATATCATATTGTTTATATTCAACTAATTGAATAGTAAATAAGTTGAATATAAACCAAAGATTAGGAGAATTAGATTATGACAACTGTAATGCCTGGACGCTTTACGGCTGAGATAGACTCGCCATTTGTGGTTTTTTTGATTGGGATGCGGATTAATCAATTTTGGTCTGTTTCCAAATGGTTGCCTGTTGTACAAGCAATGGCTCCGATGCTGAAAACGCTGCAAGAGCAGCCTGAAAAAGGCTTTTTGGGCGGAGAAAATTTCTTTCGTCTGTTGCCGATATCTACACTGATGTTGTCATATTGGCGATCGCTCGAAGATTTAGAAAACTTTGCCCGCAATCCCTCTGATCCTCATCTAGCAGCTTGGCAACGCTTTAACAAAGCCGTGGGTAATGATGGCAGTGTGGGAATTTGGCATGAAACTTACATAATTGAACCAGGACACCACAAAGCAATTTATGGAAATATGCCAGCTTTTGGTTTAGCAGCTGCAACGAAACCCGTTCCTATCATCAAGCGCACTGATACTGCTAGGGAAAGAGTGCAAAGAGTCATTAATTCCAGTGAAATGTCCTGAAAAAGTTCTGAAAGCACAAAATCTTATAACAATTTGCACAATGATGGCGACAGATGGAACGCCAAAAAGAGATTCTTGGTAACTCTGTCATCATCCCTAATGGAATCTAAGAGGCTAAATCTATGGCTACCTTTGGCTCAGAAGATGTGCAGCAGATTCTTCAGCGAGCAATGGCTGATAAACAACAAGAAAATTTTTCGGAACAACAGTTACAAGAAATGGCAGCAGACCTTGGTATTTCGTTTATAACTCTGCAAACTGCTCAACAACAATGGCAACAGGAGAAAGAAATAATGAAACGGCGGCAAGCATCTAACTCTCACCGCCTGCAAAAAATCAAGCCACATTTGATTAGTTATCTTGTGGTTAATCTATTTTTAATTGTGTTGAATTTGGTAGTTAGTCCTGGTTACTTCTGGGCAATTTACCCTCTCTTGGGTTGGGGATTGGGTCTTGGTCTACATGCTTCCAGTGTTTACCTACAAAATTAAGCTGATCAACTACATCCCCAGCCAAGATATGAGATTTTCCCACCAAGAATAAGTTAAATTACCCACACTCAACTTCATTCTTCGGCGAATATCTTGAATATTCCAGTTGGTTAGCTTTGCCAGAGTTTGAGCTTCTTGTTCAAATCGCTTGGATAAAGACCGCTTGTATTCCTTACCAGCTTGACAGGTGAGTTCGCCTGTAAATGGATGCTGCAAAATGTATCGTCCTTGGAAAGATTCGCGGTTAGAGGTTGCTTGAAACATTGGATCTTCCGGGAATTTGTCGCGGGTGTAGCGGATATGCAAGCGGGTGATGAAGACGCTACTACTGGGAAACCGACGACGGAAATTAGGTGGTACTGATGCGTCATTGTTGGAATTATTATTTAGCCAAAATACACCAGCTTGTTTGAGTTCTTCTGGATTGAGCGGTTCTGCTGAACAGGGATCGCAGCTACTCATATCCCAGGCGTATTCCAAGAAAGCCACTTTTCTATCTTCTTTGACATAAGCAGTTTGGAACATGGATTTGTAGAAATCACTAAACTCATTTTTAACAAACACAGGAATATTGGCATTGGAGGGAACTTTCACTGTGCGGTAGTTAGTGATTTCTGCTTGTCCTTGCGGTGAGAGAACATAAACAATCAAATCTTGATCAGAGTTGGCGTTTATCATACCCAACCGAATCGGCAGCATGAATTTGGGTGATTGGTAGGAAATTTGTAGCGGACGCAGAAATTGATAGCCAGATTGCTCAAATTTATCGAGGTTGACTTTAGCAACAAAGAATTTCATCGAAGAGCGAACATAAGGCTTAAGTAACTGTCTCGCGCCTCTAGGAATTTTGTAGCCATTGCGATTTAGCCAAGTTTCCAGTCCGCCTGATTCTTTGGCGCTCAAAATCACAATGTCGTATTCACCAACGTTAAAACGTGCTTCGACTGTGACACCCAAATCAGCATTACCGCCTCTGACCGATCCTACTCTTCTTGCTGCTGGTGCTGGTGCTGATTCTTGAAATACCCTGTCATATTCTCGATCGCAAGGATTAGAGTCGAAATACTCTACCAAGCGCGGCGCACTAAAAGCATCTAAACGTTCGATAATTTTGGGTTGAGCAACGCGCACTTGCTCTTTTTTCAACACTGTTGGCACAGGTACAACCATTGCAAAATCTTTAACTTCGCCTTGGAAGTCATTGGCCATTGTTAAAACAGTGCGATCGCCATCCCGCGCCATGATCACCTGAGATGCTTGGTTGTATAATTTGCTATCAGCTTTGGCAACATAAAATCCACAAAAAGCCCAAGCTGTTGGTGCAAAGCACAACACACCTATTAGTACTACAAATAATGAAATTATCAGTCGAAATCGCTTCATGTTATACCTCTGTTTAAAGTGCTGAGTTAATAGTCATTAGTTCTTCTCCCCCTTGCTCACTGCTCCCTGCTCCCTTGCCTTTTCCTGCTACCCAAGAAAATCTAGGAGATGACCAGAGCCAATCAAGTAGTAGAGTTAATGGTGCTAGGGCGAACAGTGACCAAAAAACTGCGGTGGGAATAAAGAAATAATTCCGCAGAATAAAAGTTAAACTGGCGATGCAGATTGCCCAAATTATCCGCCCGATTTTGGCGTTGGGAATTGAGCGCGGATCTGTCACCATAAATAAGGCAAACAGCAGCAAAGAACCACTCATTAATCGATGCCAATATACATCCCAAGTCCAACCTAGATAGAGGTTGCGGATGGCTTCTAGCAAAGAATAGGAACCTAAAAAAGCGGCTGTAGTATCCCAACGACCAACTTGTTGCAAAATCAGTCCACCAGTCCCAGCAAATACCAACCCATACCACCACTCTTCGCCCCACTGTCCTGGTGATACCCAAGCATCGGATGTCAGAATTAAGGCAGAGATGATGCCAAAATTGGCAGGGTTGAAGAAATGCTTATCGCCAACTTTGAAGAAAAATTTACTAGCGATCGCACTTACTGCTGCTAACACCATCGTTGTCCAATGGTCAGCCCGCAACAGTAAACTGAGTCCCAGGGCGGAAATCAACGCACTACGCAGATTTATCTTTTGTTCTTGACTGGTGACAAATGACAAAATCCACTGCGTTGAGACACAAGAAGCGATCGCTACACCAATCAATTCTGGTCGTAGCGTCCAGTCTCTTGTACCAATTCCCAAGACCAGAAACAAGCCAAGAAATAGAATTTGATAGTCTCGTATATCTTTTAGCAACATTACCCATATATTCAGGGTTTACCCGGAGATTTTTCACCAATCTAATCGAGTACAAATCCAAATACTATTGCTGTTACAGATTTTGTTACAAATCAGTTTTACCTACTCATACCGTTTCACTTTAAGTTTGATACAAGTAGGTCGCAGGGGGGCAGAGGGTAGGGAGCAGAGGGAAAGAATTAAAAACCATTAATTTGTATCAAGATTTTCGTGAATTGGTATCAGCACTATGGTAAAAGCCCCGCCCCCGAAGTTGCCACAACGGAGGGAACCCCCGCAAGGCACTTCTCTTCTAGTGGGTGGTCTTTTAACTCAGCACTCAGCACTTTCAACTCAGCACTCTTCATGCAGCCAAGTTATCTGTTGAGACTGGGTGCAGAATGTGGCGCGGCTTTTTTCCTTTGACTCAATTTTCCGGTATAAATTGGTTGCAACTGAGCAGTTGTTAGATTAATCACATCATAAACGCTGTTATAAGTAACAACTATGAGTCAATTTTGCGATCGCATCCACTAACTGACTCTTTACCGTAGGCAGTTAAATAAAAAAGACCCCCGGTGGTTAGCCGAGGGATTCTGCAAGTTTGTATTGTCGCACAAAGACATTCGCGGATCTCACCATATCAACTTACACCTGAGAAAATGTGCCAAAATGCCAAATCTGTGCTTGTGTTATTAATGATGCGTCAATCAGTCTCAAGGTAGATTATCTATTACTTGGGAGGAATTGACCGTGGATGTTTAACAATTAACCGGAAAGCACGACTAGAATTTAAGTAAAGAAATATTGCGTAGCTTACGGGCATGAAACGGATCGTCTTGATTGCTGGGTTTGAATCGTTCAACGCTGACTTGTATAGGAAAGCGGCTTTTGTGGCTAATTCTCGCTGTCCTGATTTAGAGATTCGGGTGTATAGCGATCGCGATATTACTAGTAAACGTGCTGAAGTGGAAACAGCGCTGAAAGACGCTGACATATTTTTTGGCAGCTTGTTATTTGATTATGACCAAGTTGTGTGGTTGCGCGATCGCCTGACCCAAGTTCCCATCAGGTTAGTATTTGAATCAGCCTTAGAATTGATGAGTCTAACCAAATTGGGGGACTTTGCCATTGGGGACAAACCCAAAGGAATGCCCAAACCAGTTAAATTCATCCTCGACAAATTCAGCAACGGACGCGAAGAAGACAAACTCGCAGGTTACATCAGCTTCTTAAAAATCGGCCCGAAACTCTTAAAATTCGTTCCAGTGCAGAAAGTCCAAGACTTACGCAACTGGTTAATTATTTATGGTTACTGGAATGCTGGCGGCCCCGAAAACGTCGCTTCTTTATTCTGGACACTCGCAGAAAAATACTTAGGCTTAAAAGTCGGCGACATTCCCCCGCCACTCGAAACCCCCAACATGGGATTACTCCATCCCGACTATCAAGGGTTTTTTGCATCGCCAAAAGCATACCTAGACTGGTATCAAAACCAGGGAACAGGAAAGAAAAACAATACTCAGTCGGCAGTAGTTGGAATACTGCTTTACCGCAAACACGTCATCACCAAACAACCATATATTCCCCAACTAATTCGCTGCTTTGAAGAAGCTGGTTTAATTCCCTTACCCATCTTCATCAATGGAGTAGAAGGCCATGTAGCGGTACGAGATTGGATGACGACTGACTATGAACAGCAACAAAGACAACTAAATAATATTGAAACTCCCTCTCTGTCCCAAGAAGCAGTTAAAGTTGATGCAATAGTTTCCACTATTGGCTTTCCTTTAGTGGGTGGCCCGGCTGGTTCAATGGAAGCAGGACGACAAGTAGAAGTAGCAAAGCGCATCCTGACTGCTAAAAATGTCCCTTACATTGTCGCCGCACCCCTTTTAATTCAAGATATTCATTCTTGGATACGTCAAGGTGTCGGCGGATTGCAAAGCGTAGTTTTATATGCTTTACCCGAACTTGATGGCGCAATTGATACAGTTCCCCTCGGTGGTTTGGTAGGCGAAAATATTTATCTGGTTCCAGAACGGGTACAGCGATTAATTGGTAGAGTCAAAAACTGGATTAATTTACGGCAAACACCAGCATCAGAACGCAAACTTGCCATTATTTTATATGGTTTCCCCCCTGGTTACGGTGCTGTCGGCACAGCTGCATTGTTGAATGTACCTCGTAGTCTCATCAAATTCCTTCACGCACTCAAAGACCAAGGTTATGACGTTGGCGAAATCCCAGAAGATGGGGAAGAATTAATTCGCCAGGTTAAAGCAGCTGATGAAGAGATGGAAAGATGGGAAAAGAATAAGCCTTTTCCCGACTCAGCTAATACAGTTAATGTGCGTAAATTAGAAAAATGGTTAGGATATCTGCGGACATCTCGCGTTGAGAAACAATGGAAATCTTTAACAGGTAGCGGGATTAAAACCTATGGCGATGAACTGCATGTTGGAGGTGTGCAGTTAGGGAATGTTTGGATAGGTGTACAGCCGCCTTTGGGCATTCAAGGCGATCCGATGCGGTTAATGTTTGAGCGAGATTTAACTCCCCATCCCCAGTACACAGCTTTCTACAAATGGTTGCAACATGAATTGCAAGCTAATGCTGTGGTTCACTTTGGGATGCACGGTACAGTGGAATGGTTGCCGGGTTCACCTTTAGGAAATACTGGTTATTCTTGGTCGGATATTTTGTTAGGTGATTTACCTAATCTATATATATATGCGGCAAATAATCCTTCGGAGTCAATTTTAGCAAAGCGTCGCGGTTATGGGGTGTTAATTTCGCATAATGTACCGCCTTATGGTCGTGCAGGTTTGTATAAGGAGTTGGTGGCGTTGCGGGATTTGATTGCAGAGTATCGAGAGGACTCGAAAAAGAATTATGTGCTGAAGGAAGGAATTTGTAAAAAGATTGTTGATACGGGTTTGGATGTTGATTGTCCGTTTGAGGATGCGAAAAGGTTGGGCATTCCTTTTACGCCAGAAAATATCAGAATGTTTAGCGCCCATGCTTTTGATGATTATTTGGTGAAGTTGTACGAATATTTGCAGGTTTTGGAGAATCGGTTGTTTTCTTCTGGGCTGCATGTTTTGGGTGAAGCGCCGGGTGAGGAGGAGATGGAGGGGTATTTGGAGGCTTATTTTGGAAACGAACCGCAGAGGCACAGAGGGCGCGGAGAGGAGGAGATAAGGATAAGATATCTACTTGAACAGACTACGGATGAGTTAACAAATTTGTTGCGGGGGTTGAATGGGGAGTATATTCCACCTGCGCCTGGTGGTGATTTGTTGCGTGATGGTGCTGGGGTTTTGCCAACGGGAAGGAATATTCATGCGTTAGATCCTTATCGAATGCCTTCGCCTGCGGCGTATGAAAGGGGTAGGGAAATTGCTCAGAAAATTATCGCCCAGCATTTACAAGAATATGGGAAGTATCCTGAGACGATCGCGGTTTTGTTGTGGGGTTTGGATGCAATTAAAACTAAGGGTGAGTCGTTGGGAATTCTGCTGGAGTTGGTTGGTGCGGAACCTGTGAAGGAAGGGACGGGAAGAATTGTTCGTTATGAGTTGAAACCTTTGGTTGAGGTGGGACATCCCCGTATTGATGTGTTGGGGAATTTGTCGGGAATTTTCCGCGATAGTTTTGTGAATATCATTGAGTTGTTGGATGATTTGTTTTTGCGGGCGGCTGAGGCGGATGAACCAGAAGAACAGAATTTTATTAAAAAACACGCTTTGGCTTTGAAGGCGCAAGGTGTAGAAAATGTTTCAGCGAGGTTGTTTTCTAATCCGGCGGGTGATTTTGGTTCTTTGGTAAATGATCAGGTGGTGGATGGTAATTGGGAATCCGGGGAAGAGTTAGGTAATACTTGGCAAAGTCGCAATGTGTTTAGCTACGGGAGACAAGATAAAGGCCAAGCTAGGCCAGAGGTGTTAAATCAGTTGTTGAAAACGAGCGATCGCATTGTCCAAGAAATCGATTCGGTAGAATATGGTTTAACTGATATTCAGGAATATTACGCTAACACTGGCGGTTTGAAAAAAGCAGCCGAAAAACAAGGCGGTAAAAAGGTAACTACTAGCTTTGTTGAAAGTTTCTCGAAAGATACCACACCCCGCAATTTAGATGATTTGCTGCGGATGGAATACCGGACAAAATTACTCAATCCCAAATGGGCGCAAGCAATGGCAAATCAAGGTTCTGGCGGTGCATTTGAAATCTCTCAACGGATGACAGCGTTAATTGGTTGGGGTGGTACTGCTGATTTTAAAGATGATTGGGTGTATGACCAAGCCGCTGATACCTACGCTTTAGACCCAGAAATGGCGGAGAAGTTACGCCAAGCAAACCCTGAGGCTTTCCGCAATATTGTTAGCAGAATGCTAGAAGCGCATGGGCGAGGTTTCTGGCAAACTGATGCTGATAAGTTAGATAAATTGCGTCAGTTATATGATTTGAGTGATGAAGAGTTGGAAGGCGTAACGGTTTAGTAAACTATGACTGATACCAAAACTAAGAAAAAAGCCAAGTCTCTCCCACCAAAGCTGATTATCGGTTTGGGTAAGCTTGTTTGGACAACTCTTTGGCATATAATGATGTCCCGTCTCGCCCCCCGCAACCAATCAGGGGAATATATTCGTCCCGACAGCCAGTTTAGAAATGTTGTGAGTCAAGCGGAAGGAAATCCTTACCAACCAGCAACAGGACGTTACAAACTGTATGTTGGGTTAGGTTGTCCTTGGGCGCACCGCACACTAGTTGTACGGGCGCTCAAAGGGCTAGAAAATGTTATCTCAGTATCTATTGTTGAACCTTCTGCGGTTTCTGGGGGTTGGGTATTTACCAGCGAAGACGAAGGTTTTACAACCTTATCCGAATTGTATGAACTTGCCCAACCTGGTTACACTGGGCGCAGTACAGTTCCGGTGTTATGGGACAAACAAACCAAAACAATTGTCAATAATGAGAGTGCGGAAATTATTGTGATGCTGAACTCGGAATTTAATGAGTTTGCCACAAATCCCACACTCAATCTCTACCCAATAGAAATCAAAGAGAAAATTGACTGGTGGAATCAAAAGATTTACACAAGTGTTAACAATGGTGTATATCGCTGCGGCTTCGCCCAAACTCAAGAAGCTTACAACAAAACTTGTGATGAATTATTCGACACTCTTGATGAGATTGACGCAGCGCTGAATACAAGCCGATATCTTTGTGGAAATAATGTCACCTTAGCGGATGTGCGTTTGTTCACAACGCTGTTTCGGTTTGACATTGTGTATTACGGTTTGTTCAAGTGCAACCGCCATCGAATTCAAGACTATCCAAATTTGGGAGCCTACCTACGCGACTTGTATCAGCTACCAAGTGTTGCTGGCACTTGCGACTTAGAAAGCGTCAAGCGAGACTACTATGGTAATCTTTTCCCGCTCAATCCTGGTGGGATTGTACCTGCTGGCCCTGATATGGCGTTTATGTTAAAACCACACCATCGCGAAACTATTGGAGTATGTTAGCCAGCGCTTAAATTAGCAATAGTTATTTGTTTGTTTCCCAAATTCTCTTTGTTAACATCATCAAAAGGTTGAGGAGTAGGAACATCAACGTTTTCGTTGTCAGGAACAGAATCGTTCAAGTCGTTTATATGTTCCGGGGCTTGTTTATCTCTATCAACATCTAGCAGACTTGGAACTGAGGATTCATGGACTGATAAGTTAATCAGTTTATCTTTTTCCTGAGTCATTTTGACCTCTAGATTCACATTACATCAGTTAACTATGTATATAAGTTAAAGTTTGATGCTGATACTTTTCCTCTGACAATTGGTGTATTTATCAAAATCATAGGTAGCAAGAAATACGCTAAGATTTCTGATTTTTTAGCCTGATGGAGAGAATTTCAATAAAATAATTTAAACCGTGCTAACTGAAATTCTAATGCTTTGATGAGTATTTTATTGAGTTCTGTACTATTTTTGAATTGCAGAATTTGTTGTGTAGGTAAGTCAAAAGGAATTTGCCCCTCTAACTCTGGGCGCTGCATGTGTGCTAACAAAATTTGCTCGGAGCGTTTACTTTGTATCGCATAACCAATTTCTACGCAAACATGGGGACTGGGAATTAATTGCAGATTTTCTTTGCCGTCGATACTGGTTATAGGTGTAGTGTCTGCAATAAATAACAGACTCTTCCGAATTTTTCGCATCATAGCCCGATTTAATCGCAGAGTCCCATCGCTAGGTCTATAGGATTCTACTAATGTTAAGGGAAGGCGCGATCGCATATTCAAAATTTCTAAGCTTTTTTGCAATCCTTCCCGCAAGGCATCACTGGCTGCGCCATACTCAGTTTGGTAGCATAAAAAAATTGTTGGGTCTAATTGTGCTAATAATGCTTGTTTCGTAAAATAAATTTCATGACTAATCAAGTCAATGTTAGCTACACTATAACCGCCACTACCTTCAATATAAAATTCAATATTTTCCCCTTCCAGATAACGCTCAAACCAAACTGATTTTTTCACTACATGACTATCTTCTAAAAAATCGGCACGCAACGCCGATCGCAGTAGGCTTTTTTTACTAAGGCGAATATCTGGTGGACGTTTTTCTAGTTCTGAAATCGGCTCATAATCCTGAATGTACCATGCTCTGAGCGCAATAATTGACATAAGGCGCTATTTTAATTGTCTTTGATTATTTAACTGTTTATTTAACTTTATACAAGCTTACACTGCTTTCCCTAAACACAACAACACCCAAGGGTCTACTGGCTGCGATTATTTTTTCTTCTTGTTTATTCTAGCCAGGGATGTCATCTTTTTCACCACTCAAAACCAGCAATGAAGAGATGTTACAGCGCCCTTTGATTTTCTACTGCATTAACTTTACGTAACAATTTAATAGGAATCTCAATCCAAAACTCTGTACCTTTACTTAGTTCAGAAATGCACTCCATCATACCACCGTGTTTTTCTACAATAATCTGGTAACTAATCGCTAGTCCCAATCCTGTACCTTTGCCTACAGGCTTGGTGGTAAAAAAGGGATCAAAAATGCGCTTTCTCACAGCTTCTGTCATTCCCGGCCCATTGTCAGCTATCCGAATCAACATACGTGATGTATCTTGAGCAAGTCTAGTAGAAATGCAAATCTTCGGCGCAGTCAACTTGGGTTGACTCGATTCTAATGTATCTTGATCTTCTAAGGCATCAATGGCATTAGTGAGAATATTCATGAAGACTTGATTTATTTGTCCCGCATAGCATTCTATCAATGGCAAATCGCCATAATCTTTGATTATTTCAATGCCATTAAAATGAGCATTTGCTTTGAGGCGGTGTTGCAAAATTAATAGCGTGTTATCTATGCCTTCATGCAAATTAACTGGTTTGTTTTCCGCTTCATCTAAGCGCGAAAAATTACGTAAAGACAAGACAATTGAACGGATACGCTCGGCTCCAACTTGCATAGAAGCAATAATTTTTGGTAAATCTTGTGCTACAAATTCTAAATCAATGGCTTTAGAAATAGACCGAATTTCATCATGGGATTGGGGATGATGTAATTGATAAAGATGGATAATTTTTAACATATCTTGGGTATATTTACTCGCATAGTGCAGATTACCGTAGATAAAGTTCACGGGGTTGTTTATTTCGTGAGCTACACCTGCTACTAGCTGTCCCAAACTGGACATTTTTTCCGTTTGAATTAATTGTGTTTGTGTTTCTTGAAGTTCCAATAGAGCTTGTTCTAATTGTGTAGCTTTAGCTCTAGCTTCAGTTTCAGCTACACAACTTTGTTCATAAAGTTGTGCTTGTTGAATAGCGATCGCAGCTTGATCAGCTAACTGTTGTAGTAAATTAATTTCCCCATCTTGCCAGCTTCTGGGAGCTTCACATTGATGAACAATAAGTAAACCCCAAAGTTGTAAACCTATATTTATTGGGACAGTTAAGTTGGCTTGTACTTGCAAACTCTGCAAAAATTTTTGGTGACAAGCATTTAAAGAAGGTGTCGAAACATTGTTAATTGCTTTAACTCCACCCTGAAGAAAAAAACTAGTACATTCATCAGGTAAACATCCTGGTGGTGTTGTAGTTCCCAATGTTGATAACCAGTTACCATTGATTTCTTCAACAATTACTTGACCATGAGATTCACTGGTTTTTTGGTAAATTATTACTCGATCGGAATTTAGCAGAGAACGAATTTCATAGACGATGGTTTGTAAGGTAGTTTTTAAGTCCAAGGAACGGCGAATTTGTTCTGAGACTTGCTTGATTACTTTGGTAAATAATAATGATTTTTCTAGTTCCGCGGTTTGCTCTTGTACTCGCAGTTCTAAATTGGCATTGAGCATCTGTACCTCTTGGTACATATGTTGCTGCTGAATAGCCATAGAAAAGCTATAAGATAAAGCCTGCGCTAGGGAAATTTCTTCATTTTTCCACTCAGCAGCTTGTCCCTTTCTTTCCTCTCGCCACACATCAAAGGAAATTTGAGGTAACTGTTGTTGGGGATTTTGCTCACGTCGTCCAGCCCACAATATTTCGGTGTTGAATTCCGGGCGAAAAATACTTAACACACCGATAAATTGTTGTCGGTAATGTAAAGGCATTATTAACATTCCCCGAATTTGGGTTAACCGAAACGCAAATGCTAAGACACGCAAATGTGCTTCATGATAAATGTTGGTAGTGACCCAAATTTGACCTTGTTTGCATTCATCCATCCATTTTTGCCAAACAGGATGTTGTTCGATGATACTAGTTTCTAACTCATAGGGAATTTGTGGTTGATTGCCATAAGTGTAAACTTCTGCTGTCTGTTCGATGTAAAGCCTGCCACCGATTCCATCCAAAGCTGTAACAGTTTCTTCTAAAGCTACCTGCAATTCAAGTTTTGGTAATTGATGCAATAGGGTAGTAACGCGATTAATTGTCTCTTCACGCTTCTGCCTAGCTAGAGTTTGGGTGTACAGGTTACTTTGGGCTATAGCGATCGCTACTTGATCAACAACCTGCTGAACTAATGTCAATTCCTCTGGCAAAATTTCTCGTGGTTGACTGTGGTGAGCTACCAACAACCCCCACAATAAAGGCTTTAGTGATTCCCCTTGCACTTTGCTATGCAAAATTGGCACCACTAGGGAAGACTGCACTCCCATTGCTTTTAGGTATTGAATGTGGCACGGATCTACTTGTCGATCATAGATATTTTCGGTTTCTAGGGGCTGTTCTGTTTCGCGTGGCTGTAGGGACGGTAATCCTACTTTGCCGTTAGATACATCTACAATGACACGTTGCCGTCCTAACAGCAGCATTCTTCTACTTTCTGGTGGAATATCTGCCGTCGGAAAATGCAACCCTAATAACGATGGTAGAATCTGCTCATTTATAGATTCAGCAATAACTTCCCCACTACCATCAGCCTCAAACCGATACATCATCACTCGGTCTGTAGCCAAAAACAAACGGATTTCAGCAACTGTAGCTGTTAAAATTTCCGGTAGTTCTAGCGATCGCCTAATCCGGTTCGTTATCCGATACAATAAACCTTCTTTGTCAAAGACTGGCTGCGAACCGCTTGGGTTATCAGTATATGCCATTGGCGGGTAAACCTATACACAAATAATTAAACTGTTTTAAAAACCCCTGCTAAATACGAGCCGCCATTTCCATCTCTGACTTTTAATAGTTAAAAGAAAGAATTTTCATATTCAATTAATCTTATACTTCCTATCCAACGATGTATTCGGTAAAATTATGCAAATTCTCAAATTCCAAAAATTTTTCTATAATTGTTATATATATTGATGAATTTTTTATTGTTAAGTGAATTAATTAAGTAAATACAATGAACTAATTTGTATAAATTTTTAATTTAGGGAATGATACCACTCCCCTCGTAGCATGAATAAGTACCCAAGCAAAATTAATTGTACATATTGATTGAAAACAAGAATGTCTGTATTCCTTACCTGTTCCCTGTTCCCTCTCCTAACTATAAAATTTATTTTGCATGACTACTTATCTCTTCATCTGTAGCTATTCTGTTAGACAATCACCAGTGATTACCGAGTAAAGACATAATCGACGAATTTCTTCACGCACACTCATCAGAATTTTGCCAAGATGGTTGTGACCAGTTTTATCTTGACCACAACCCCAAAAACAGTCAGTGGGGGAATTTTCTACAATCGTCTCATCACCTGTGGCGAGTAAAATTTCCCTAATATCGGCATGAGTGACAAATTTTTTGAGTACAGCTTCACGCATAACTTGAGTTTTCACCAAATCCCAATCTAAACGTAGTGTACGTGTACTACAGCGTCCTAAAGCGGCTGCCTCTTCTGGTGTAGCAGCAGCATGAATAACAGGTATAATTGCCGCATCTTTGCTGCCTACAAACTTTTGTGCTTGATAATAATGCTCAACTGTTGACCAATAAGTACCGTGGATTTGGATTGGGTGGGGAGAAAAGTTAGAAAAACAACCGTAAGGCTGCCAAACTTTGTAAAAGTAAATGGTCATTTGAAAATTTCTGTTTATATATATTCACTCTATAGCAGTCCTAAATTATTCGTGAAAAACAAGATCCCCGACTTCTTCAAGAAATCTGGGATATGAGCCTCTAGATTTTCATAAAATTGGTAATGCTAAATATTCTTCAAAAAAACAGGTTGTCCGCCTTGATTGAGAGATGTTGTTAAAGCCGCCAGAATTTTGACTAACTCTGTACCTACCCAGCCCGATGACACTACGTTTGGATTATTCTGGAGTATGGATTGAATAAAGCGATGGCAAACCCGTTGTAATGGTTCCCCTGATTTTAATTCCAATACTTCTCGGCTTTGATTAACAGGTAAAAAATGATTTTCCTGACGTTCAAACTCACCATGTAACAAAGTTAACGGTGATGCTGCGGTCATTTCATCAAAAATTAAACTACCAAGACTACCCACAACTACCAATCGCCGTTGTTTATCAGGGTTGAGCCAGCATAGATGAATATATGCTTGAAAGTTATTCGGGTAGGTTAGTGTCACCCAAACTAAATCGGCTAAACCAGATGGCAGGCTATTCCCTTCATTTTGCAACCACACATTACCAATGGCTTGAACCTTCACAGGTACTTGTCCCAGCCAGTTGTTAAAAATTGCAATATCATGAATAGCTAAGTCCCAGAGGGCATCAACATCTTGTCGGACTGGCCCCAAATGAGTGCGAGAAGCATAACCGTAGCGTAACTCACCTAATTTACTAGCTTGAACTACCGCTTGTCCTGCTTCAACCGCTGGGTGAAATAAATAGGTGTGATCAACCATTAAGATTAACTGCTGTAACTCTGCCAACTGGCAAAGTTCCACACATTCTTTGGGGTCTAAAGTTAAAGGCTTTTCTGCTAAAACATGGTATCCCTGCTTCAGGGCATCTTTGATTAAATTATAGTGAGTAGCGGCTGGTGTGGCGATCGCAACTGCTGCTAAATCTGGTATTTGCTGTAAATCTTCCCACTGAGTTGTCAAGAATATATTGTCATCTAAGTTAAATTGCTGCTTGGTGGCGGCTAATCTTTCTGAATTGGGATCTAGTACTGCTGCTACACTCACTTGGGGATGCGCTAAAAAATTCCGCAGTAAATGTACTCCCCAACGCCCAACCCCAATAACTGCAATTTTTATCATTGGTTAATTGTCAAAAGTCAATAGTTAATAGTCTGCGTTAAAAGTGCGATCGTCAATAGTTCAGACGCAAATTTTTTAGATACCCGACTTCTCAAAGAAGTCGGGTATCTGAGCAAGCGGGATTTTCATAAACCAAATAGGATGATTATGTAACAACGAAAACACAAAGAGAGGTTTAGATGAATACTGTTGTGCTAAATCTAGAACCGATCGCTCATTTAACCGATGAGCAACTTTATCAATTGTGTATTGCCAATCGTGATTTAAATCTAGAAATGAATGCCGCAGGAGAATTGATTATTATGCCGCCAGTGGGAGGGGAAAGCGGAAATGAAAGAACAGGGGAGCAGAGCAGAGGGAAAAAGCAAGAGAGCTTTCACACACAAGGGGTGAGGTTTGTACCTTTAGTTCCCCCTGCCCCTTATCAACTGCTGAAAGCGCTCATTATTGGTAATCTCATCAAAATCTATATCTGTCGCAGCATCTTCTTTATATCGAGGATTGATTTCGATTGCTTGTTGTAGACATTCAATAGCTAATTCAGCTTGTTTTTGGAGTGCATAACATGCTGCTTTGTTGTAATAAGAAATTGCATAGTCTGGTTTAATTTCTAACGCTTTATTAAATGCCGCGATCGCATCATCATCCAGTCCTAATCTTACCAAAGTGTAACCGCGTTTATCCCAAATTTTGTGAGAGTCTGGTTGGAATGTTAATGCTTGATCAAATGAAGCTAATGCTTCTTCATATTCTTCAAATTCTATGAGAGATAGACCACGGTTTAACCAAGCAGTTGCATCATCGGGTTTGATTTTTGTCGCCTTATTAAAACAAGCAAAGGCTTGCTTGTGCTGGCGAAGATTACCGAAAGCCACGCCCCGATCGCACCACGCTTGGTGATAATCTGGTTGCAGCTTGATTGCTTGATCATAGGAGGCGATCGCCTCTTTGTAGCGCTTTAATCTTCCGAGAGTTATTCCGCGCTTTAACCAAGCAGTTGCGTCATCAGGCTGGATTTTGACTGCTTGATCGTAACAGGCGATCGCCTCTTCATATTGCTTTTGGGCAAATAAATCATCACCCTGTTGCAATTCAGCCTCTGCTGATACTAGTGGTTGTGGTTGAGGTTCTTGGGTTGGTTTTACTTTTGAATCTGTAATTTCTTGCAGAATTAACTCTTTGCGTTGTTGAGCATCTAACTGTAATTCTGACAGTTGAGTCACAAATTCTGTCTCTAGTTTTTCAAGTTTTTCCAGAATGAATAACTTTTGTTGTTGAGCATTTGATTGCAATTCTGAAAATTGTGCAGCAAACTCTAAACCAGATTTTTCTAAATTTTCCATAATTAAATCTCTGCGCTTTTGGATATCTAGTTGCGACTCTATTTGCGATTTTTCGAGATTTTCTAATATTTGTTGTTCATATTGGGATTGTAAACCAGATATTTGTGCTTTGATACTGTTTTCTAATTCTGTTATGTTGCAGATTGTTTTATCTTTTTGTTGTTCAGCATCTACTCTGATTCCTGCTAACTCAGATATAAATTCTTTTTGAGTTGTTGCCAATTCCTCAAGCAGAGTATCTTTTTGCTGCTGACTTTCCGAGTGTAATCTTGATATATGCAAATTAAAGATCTGTTCTAATTCTGCTATATTTCTCTGTGTTTTATCCTTTTGTTGTTCAGTGTCTACTCTAACTCCTGCTAACTCAGATATAAATTCTGCTTGTGATTGCAATAATCCCTCAAGCAAGCCATCTTTTTGTTGCTGAATATCAGATTGTAAATTGGCAATCTGAGCTATCAATTCATTTTTAGAGTGTTCTAACTGTTCCCAGGTTAAATTCTTTTGTTGTTGAGTATCTAATTTTATTTCCGAGATTTGCGAAGCAAGCTCAGATTCTAAATGGCCAATATTTTCTAAAGTTGTATCTCGTTTTTGTTGAGCAGTTAGCTGGAGTTGATGTAATTGATTACTAAATTCAAATTCTAAATTTTCTAGACTTTGTTGTAGGCTCTTAATCTCTGTTTCTAAACCCGACACAATATTATTTTTTGATTGCAATATCTCAGATGCAAAAATAGATAAATTGTCTTGCTCATGTTTTATATTATGTTTTAGAGTTTCCGATTCATTCTCTAATTCGCGATTAATTTTTTTGACTTCTTGTATCAGATTTTCTGCTTCTTGTTTAACAATAGTTATCTGGTTTTGTAAGTTTTCTATCCCTTCTAGCTGTCCCATTGCTCTGTCAACAATTTCCCGAATTGCTACTCGTCTTAACAGCCAAAATAAGGCAATTACAGCTATAGGAAATAGACTTAATATGACTAACCAGACATTGAGCAAAATAGTTGTCTGATTCAAACCAGATGGAACTCGCTCCCGTAGTCGTGTTAATTCTTCCCGCTCTTGATTAGAGAGTACTTGAGCTACAGTTTGTTCTTTGGCGATGGGTGGTGTAGTTTGTCCACTAGCCAAACCAGTAGACAGCAGCAAGGGTGAAAAGACAAGAGCGCTTTTCAAGACTAATGCTAAGACAAATTGATTCTTGCTGTTCACTCTAGTAACCTTCCTCGGATTTTAAACCCCTACTTTTAGTGTAGGGGTTTAGCATCAGGTGTTCATGATTTGGCGATCGCATCGACTAATTGATGATTTATCAGGAAGGGCAGGGGGCAGGAGGCAGATCGCGCAGCGTGTCGTAGACAAGGAATACTGCCCTCTACAACAGCCGCGACCAGAGGGAGCAAGGGTTTGAGTCCCCCACTGTAATCTTCTCTTTCAGAGACGCTTGCGCGAATGATTCCGTGGTACTTATTTGATGAGGGTCTGAATCCCCCACCAAATTCTTTCCTTCTGCCCTCTGCCTCCTGCCTCCAGTTCAATTGTTCCTTCTGCCCTCTGCCTCCTGCCTCCTGCCTCCAGTTCAATTGTTCCTTCTGCCCTCTGCCTCCTGCCTCCTGCCTCCAGTTCAATTGTTCCTTCTGCCCTCTGCCTCCTGCCTCCAGTTCAATTGTTCCTTCTGCCCTCTGCCTCCTGCCTCCTGCCTCCAGTTCAATTGTTCCTTCTGCCCTCTGCCTCCTGCCTTCTTCAATGAAGCGTTCGGCGTGCGGCTGCTAAAATCAAACGCTGTTCAGCACGAGCGATCGCTTGATGTGTTCGCTTAACTGCTTCCGGTTCTACAGAAATGGAAGTAATACCCCATTCCACTAATTGATCAATGATTTCGGGATACAATGCTGGTGCTTGACCGCAGATTGAGCAAGGTATTCCGGCATTTTTAGCCATTTGGATGAGTTGAGCGATCGCACCCATAACTGCCGGATGGCGTTCATCAAATATTTTTGTTAGCTGTCCTTGTTCTCGATCTACTCCTAACAATAGTTGTGTGAGGTCATTTGTGCCAATCGAGATCCCATCTACACCGGCTTTCACATACTCTGGTAGTAAAAATAATACACTAGGTACTTCTGCCATCATCCACAGTTGAAACTGCGACATCTGAGTTAACCCGATTTGCTCAACTTTATGCCGACAAAAAGTAAACTCAGCCACATTTCGCACAAATGGCAATAACAGACGAAGATTGTTGTAGCCAGCTTTTTGGACATTTAGCAAAGCTGCGAGTTCCAATTCAAAAACGGCGGGATTGTTGACATAACTAAATGTCCCGCGATCGCCCAAAATTGAATGTGACGTAGATGGTGGAGTATGTGCTAACGATGAAAACTCATGAAATCGCCAATCTAGAGAGCGATAGAAAACTGGTCGGGGACTAAAAGCACTCACAAATTGTATAATCTGCTGTGACCATAACTCCAAAAGTTCATCCCGACGACCGCTTAAAAGCCAACCATGAGGATGTTGTCCTTGCAGTAAGTTTAATAACATTAATTCTGAGCGTAACAATCCCACGCCATCGACAGGTAAGTTTTGCGATCGCTCGATTAAACTAGGCTGACTCAGGTTAACTAGTAGTTGAGTAGCAATCATGGGTAGGTGAGGACTAACAAGCTGATTATGTAAGAAGGATGTAGTGGAATTAATTTCTTGATTCTCTCCAGTTCCAGCTTTGCTCTCTCTGAGGCGATAAACTTCTCCCCTGTCGCCATCCACCAGTAATTTTTCTCCAGTTTGAATTAATATTGTTGCATCTTTTGCACTGACAACGGCGGGAATACCTAATTCTCTGGATAGGATCGCTGCATGGCTAGTCAACCCTCCTTGGGTTGTGACGATCGCTACCACTTGTTGCATTAATGATAACCAATCGGGTGCGATCGCTGGGACGACAAGAACGACTCCTTGAGGTATTTGCTCAGGTTTTTGTAGTGCATTAATCACATAAGCATTAGCCGTTACACGTCCTGTGGCTGCACCTAGTCCTTTGATTAACTGTAAATTGGGAATTGTCGATGGTGGGATGCTTCCTTCTGTGATCTGGACGGAATCTGCATCCGAAATACTCCACCGAACAGTAAAACTGTTACCCAGTTCAGTTACTAGTTGATTTCCTAAATCTATCAGTCGTTGCAGGTTTTGTTCTGTTAAAGCGTATTGTTTTTGTTGGTCTTCTGTAACTAAGTGAGCCAATAGACCAGTATTCTCATCTGTCAACACTGACTGGAGTATAGATGGATCTGAGGCCGCAATTCCATCATCTAGACAGTAAGCCAGCAACTTATTACCTAAATTTCGTTCCAGGATAATACCTGTTTCCGGCTGGATGTGGTAGACATCTGGCAAAACTTCGCCTCTGGTGAGTGCTACTCCTAATCCTCTAGTAGCTTCAATTGTCCATTCAGAGAAATTAGCATGGAGTGAGCCACTAGCGATCGCATTTTGCATTGGTTGCACCAACACAGCCAAATTGACATTTTGCAGATCAATTCCAACGCGTTGCCAATATAGTAAGCTTCTAGCGCGAAATAACTGACTCCAGATGCGCTTTAATCCAAAGGCGATCGCATCTTCATCACAGTAACAAAAGATTGACTCCAGTAACCCAGATGTATTTCCTATTCCTTGTGCAGTATTCGAGACTGACAGTGTTGGTTGCAAAATCAAATGCCTGGTTTGCCATTCTCTCGCTGCTGCAAAAATTGTACTTATCCACTGTGGCGGCACAGTTGCAGCCATAATTTCTTGACGCAAGCGTCCAGCCACCAGCTGAAGTTGCCGCCAATTAGCCACGTCAAGGTGTAATGAAGAATGAGGTAAGTCTGCGACTAATGACTCTGAACTGTTGATAGTTTCTAAAAATTGCTGCAAAACTTCTGCTGAAACTACAAAACCAGGTAGCACAGGGTAGCCACGCTGCATTATTCTGCTTAAGTAAAATGCTTTGTCACCTACTTTGGCGCGGTCTTGCAGTTTAATTTGGTCAAGCCAGTAGACTTTTTCCACTCACTTTATTTTTTATCAGTTGTCAATCTGCCCTACAGGCTTTTCCTCTGGGTAATGTTCAGAGGATATTTACTAAATTATCTGCCGAGAGAAGTTATTTCTAGTTATCTATTTAAGATTAGTTTGACCTAGTTATGAGTTAATTTCTCATTACACGATGTCTTCCGGTAATCTCACCCCTTGATTCATGAATATTTTTTATGCAATAGTCCTAAATTAAACCCTAAACAGGGATAAAGCCTTCAAATATTGAGTTTACGGCTAAATCCAGCAGTTTAAGTTAAAATTTTATTTAATTAATCAGGTTTCATAAGTAATCAGACAGAATTAATTACACAAATTTTTGACTGTAACCTCTACCCTGTCTCCTATCTCCACCCATAAATTTAATTTTGTCGGACTACTTACTCAAATAGATATTTGATCAATTTGAAAGCTTTGCCTTTAGTGTAGATCACTCATATTCCCATAAATATTAATCCCAATTACATCTAATCTGCCTAAAACAGCACCGTGCTGAACGAAGTCAACAATATAAAATCGCCATAATTGACTGAGGAATCAACAAATTTTCGGAAATGTCTTTAAATTTCCCAATACAGGGAACTGTGTAGTTAAGCCGATAAAACTAGGTCAGAATATTTTTACAACAAAAATTTAAAGCTATATTACTCTTTATCCTGATTATGAACTGTGTACATCAATAACGGATCAAAAAGCAAATAAGAACTAGAGATTAGATTCTGGTATTTTTTACTCAGCACTGTTACCAAATAGAAATTGGCATCAACTTTGTAAACAACAATACCATGAAAATATTTTTTACCTCAGCCTTATTCCCTAGCCTGAGCAATTCTGTTGCTAAGTTAGAGTAGCATATATCATTATCTATCCTAAAACAGAATTGTTAAACACCTACTACTTTGCACCAAATGATTTGCTGAACATCATTTTTAGGCTATGCCTAGCTTTAGTGTTAGGCGGAGTTATTGGTATAGAACGCCAACTCAGACGTAAATCAGCAGGTTTAAGAACTCATATGCTGGTAAGTTTGGCTTCAGCCTTGTTTACTCTCATCCCCTTGCAAACAGGTATGCTACAGTCTAGTCCTGATGCTCTGAGCCGTGTCATTCAGGGTATTGCAGCAGGTGTGGGATTTCTTGGGGCTGGAGAAATAATCCGTGAATCTTCCCAAAAATCGCAACATCCTGAAGTTCACGGACTAACATCAGCCGCAGCGATTTGGGTTTCAGCAGCTTTAGGAATTGCTGCTGGGTGTGGTTTATGGCAATTAGGATTAATTTCTGCTTTGTTGACTATTTTAGTGCTGAATCTTTTTAAGAAATTAGAAAATAGTTAAGGTTGTCATTAAGTGAAAAAATGAAAATTATTTCTTAAATAATGCTAATGCTTTAGCAAAAATTTCCTCTTCTGCCCTAGTTTCTAAAATTAATTTAACTAAATATATAAATTCCCAATCTGTTTGGGTGTCATTTTCGATGGTTTTACTAGCTGCATAAAAACTCACATCATCAAGACACAACTCATTAGTATTACCTGTTTGTAATTCTGGTCTTTTTATATCCCATGACACTGTTTTACCGCGCAAAGTAAATTGAAACCAGACTATTTTTTCATTCTCAAATTCAAAAAAAACATCAAAATATGGTTCTTCACCTTGAAACCAAATTTTAGTATATCCTTCTTTCCGTCTTTGTTTTAAGAGCTTTTGCTCAATTGCTCGTAATGATGCACCTAATGATGCAATTTCGTGTGGGTCTAATTTGTGATTAATTTTTTGCATAATTGAAATGTCATTTGCCATTTTGATCATTGACTACTTTATTGATATCTCTCCTGCCTTCACAAACAAAATTTGGGAAGAATTCAACCACTGAGAATCAAAAGAACTCAAGTGAGTAGTAGTGATTAGGGTTTGAAAACGGTCTTGAATGGCATCGAGCAATTGATTTTGACGGGATGGATCTAATTCAGCTAAGACATCATCAAGCAACAATAGTGGAGGCTCTTTAACGACTTCTTCGATTAGCTGCAATTCTGCTAATTTTAAGGCTAATACTAGGGTTCGTTGCTGACCTTGAGAACCATATTGCCGAGCAGGTGTTTGATTGATGGTCAATTCTACTTCGTCACGATGAGGGCCGACAAGGGTAGTACCTCGGTACACTTCGGCAACAGCGCGTTGCTGAATTTTGCTTAAGAAAGCTTGTTGTACGTCTTCTGGTTGGTTCTGCACCAAAGGGACGTTAGGTGAATATTTAATTTCTAGGATTTCGGTACTACCACTAATACGGGTGTGCCAAGCAGCAGCAAGAGGAGCTAATCTTTGAATAGCGCGATCGCGTCTTCTAATCACCCTTGTGCCTGTAATGGCTAATTGTGCATCCCATAAAGCTAGTTCTGAGTGCTGGGCACTGAGCGACTTGTCTTGAGCGAAGTCGAAAGGAGTCGAAGTGTGAGTGCTGAGTGCTGAATCTTGGTTTTTTTTTAAGAAGGCGTTGCGCTGGCGTAATACTTGGTTGTATTGCTGCAAGATGTGGGCATAAACTGGTTCGAGTTGAATTAACAGGGTATCTAACCAGTTGCGCCGGACTTCTGGACTACCGCGCACAAGTTCTAAATCCAAGCTGGAAAACTGCACGGCGTTGAGAACACCTAAAAAATCCATTTGTCGCCGTACTATCTCGCCATTAATCGCCACACTGCGGCGACCGTTACGGCGGAGAGTTAAAGTTAAATCGCTGACACCTGTTTGTCGTTCCAGGGTGGCGTTGATTTGCGCGAAGGCTTCCCCATCTTGAATTAAATCACGATCGCGTGCCATCCGGTGCGATCGCAATGTTGCCAATAACTCTACAGCTTCCAACAAATTCGACTTACCCTGAGCGTTATTTCCTACCAAAATTGTTTTGGCAGCAGTAAAATCAACCTTTTGGTCTTGATAATTACGAAACTGTCTCAGGTGTAAAGTTTTGAGATACATAGTATAAGTAAAAAAGCAAAAGGTAAAAGGCACAAGTAAATATTCTTGCAGAAAGGCTAAAAGTAGAAGCTAGAAGGCACAAGGAAAAAACTAGCAATGCCACATTCTGCTCTTTTTACTTTTTACTTTTACCTTTTAACTTTTTTTACACGGTTCTCTTGCCCATAAAACGGAAGAAAAGTTTCTCCATTTCAATCCACACAAACATTAAGGCACTGAAACCAAAGCAAATCGCCAACTCTGTAGGCGGTAGCCAATGTGTGCCGAAGAATGCCCGCAGCGGTGGGACGTAAATCAGCATGAGTTGCAAAATCGTGGTGACAACCACAGCCCCCAGCACAAACAGATTAGAAAAGGGATTGATCTCAATAGTAAGTTGGTTGTTGGAACGAATTGCGATCGCATGACCCATTTGTGCCATACACAAGGCAGTAAATACCATTGTCTTCCAACGTTCTGGGTCAAGTCCTTCTCCTATCACTGCATGGGAATGGCGATATGCCCATGCCATAAGAATAATTGAGATAATCGCAAACACAATCCCAATCCGAATCATGTAAGCACCCAACCCTCTGGCAAAAATGCTTTCGCGAGGACTGAACGGTGGACGCTTCATGACATCAGGTTCTGGTGGTTCCACTGCCAAGGCTAAGGCTGGTAAACCGTCTGTCACCAAGTTCATCCAGAGAATTTGTAATGGTGTGAGGGGAACACCTCCTAAACCTAAGAGGGGTGCGGCAGCAATTGTTAAAACTTCACCGATATTACTACCCAGAATGTATTTGATAAAGCGGCGAATGTTGGTGTAAACAACTCTACCTTCTTTGGTGGCGGCAACGATAGTAGCAAAGTTGTCATCTAGCAGCACCATATCGCTGGCTTCTTTACTGACATCAGTACCAGTAATGCCCATTGCAATCCCAATGTCTGCTTGTTTTAAGGCTGGGGCATCATTTACACCATCCCCTGTCATCGCTACAAATCTACCCCGGCGTTGTAATGCTTGTACAATCCGCAGTTTATGTTCTGGGGCAACTCTGGCATAGATACTCACTAAGTCAACTTGTTGCTCTAGTTCCTGGTCGCTCATGCGCTGCAATTCTTGACCAGTTAGAACTCTGTCCCCTTCTTGAGCAATGCCCAAATCGGTAGCAATGGCGCGGGCTGTCAATTGGTGGTCGCCAGTAATCATGACTGGGCGAATACCTGCTTGGCGGCATTCTTCCACCGCTGCCCTAACTTCTGGTCTTGGTGCATCCAGCATTCCAACCAATCCCAGCCAGACCAAATTTTGCTCCCATGCCTCATCTGAGCCTTCCGGTGGCACTTCTGTGAGGGGTTTGTAGGCAAAACCTAGCACCCGCAAGCCTTTACTTGCCATTTGATCATTTACTGCCAGAATTTGGCTGCGTTGTTCTTCTGTCAATGGCGCTGAGTCTGTACCCAAACGAATTTCAGTGCAACGTGCCAAAATTAACTCTGGTGAACCTTTGGTAAACATGAGGTAAGGTTCCGAGTTGATGAACCCTGCAAGTACCGGATCTACACCTGTAAAAGCTGGTTCCCCTGTAGCTACTTCTTCTACCTGAGTAATTACGCTCATGCGTTTGCGTTCCGAGGTAAAAGGAAACTCACCGATACGGGGTAACTTGCTGTTCCATTGGTCTTTTTCAATACCAGCTTTTCCGGCTAAAGTCACCAACGCGCCTTCGGTGGGGTCGCCTAAAATTGCCCATTCCCCTTTTTCTTTTTGCAGTACCGAGTCATTACAAACAGCACAGGCGATGAGCAAACCAGGAATTTCAGGGTGGTCTTCTACAGGAATTTTTTGACCATCTAATTGAAAATCCCCAATCGGAGCATAACCTTCTCCAGTTACGCGAAAAGTTCTGTTATTGGTGAAAATAGATTGCACCACCATTTTGTTCTGCGTGAGTGTGCCGGTTTTATCAGAACAAATGGTGGTAACAGAACCCAAGGTTTCCACTGCTGGCAGTTTACGAATCAAGGCATGGCGGCGTACCATCCGCTGGGTTCCTAACGCCAAGGTGACTGTAATGACTGCGGGTAAGCCTTCGGGTACTACTGCCACCGCCATACTTAAGGAAACTTCCAAAAGGTCTTGTAAATTGCTAAAACCTCTGGCCTGGATGATACCGCCAATCACCACGATCGCTACCAGAATCAAAGAACCGGAAACTAGGACATTACCCAGTTGAGTCATCCGTTGCTGCAAAGGGGTAGGTTCACTGTCTACCGATTGCAACATGGTGGCAATTTTCCCCAGTTCTGTTTGCATCCCCGTATTGGTGACTAGAACCTTGCCACGTCCTTGGACAACCTCAGTTCCTTGAAAGACTAAGTTCAGGCGATCGCCTAAAGATGTATCTTCAGGTAGTTGAAGATTTGCCTGCTTATTTACAGCTTCGGCTTCACCTGTGAGCGCTGATTCTCGTATTTGTAAATTAGACTGCTCAATTAAGCGGCCGTCTGCGGCTATCTGCACCCCTGCTTCCAGCAGCATCACATCTCCTGGGACGATTTCTTTAGCTGCTACATCTAACAGCTTGCGATTACGCATAACTCGCACTAGAGGAGAAGCCATCTGCTTGAGTGCGGCTAAAGCTTTTTCAGCCCGGCTTTCTTGGACATACCCCAGAACACCATTGAGGATGACAATTGCCAGAATTGCAATTGTATCTTTGAACGGTACTTCTCCTGGCTTTAATTCGCCAGCTTGCCAAGCTGTAAAATCTAAAAATCCAGAAATGAAAGCCACTGCAATCAGCATCAACAACATGATGTTCTTGAACTGATCTAGCAGAATTTCCCAAGCACCGCGGCCACCATGTTCTTCTAATTCGTTGGGGCCATATTTTTGCAACCGTTGTTCAACTTCTTGGGGGGTTAAGCCACTGTCTGCCTTACTGTCCAGCAGGTCTAGAGCTTGATCAACTTCCAAAGTATGCCAAGTTGGGGTACTTTCAGGCAGAGAATTAGCAGACATTGTGTAGGTTACAGGAAAAGGTGACAAAATTTGATCATAATCATAATTTAGTCATGGCAAGAAATCCATCAACTAAAGTTACATTAGATTTATTAGTAACTTGTACAAGTTTAAATGTGTTTCAAGACATTTACTAAATTTTTTTAAGTTAGCCTTCTATGTATTTTTATGTAATTCATAGTGTTTATAAGAACAGTTTTTTATAAACTGTTCCCCAAAAAATTTGCGGTTACGTCTAAAGGTTATACCAAAATTGATGCTAGGCGTGCTAAACCGTTGAATATATATGCTTAATATAAGTTTTGCACTCCCTAGTTAGACTGCTAGCCGATGTTTAGGCAAAGGACAATTCGACCGCTTACGGCTGCCTCCCTGTGTGGCATTGCTTTCATTCAAGATACACTCATTGCAATTGACAGCACAAAAGGACATCTACTGGAGATTGATCCTGAGTCTGACAACAGTAAAATTATCAATCCTCATCAGGTTAAAGAATTTAATGATGTCACTGGTTTAGCAGTTTGGGAAGATACCTTGTGGGTAACTCGTGACAATAGTGTTTATTTGTCTAAGCTTGGTTCTTTAGGACTTGAGCATTTTGCCACTCTACCCTATACCGCTAATGGTGTGGCTGTTTGGGAATCGACAGTCTATGTTACCTGCCAAAAGCTGGGTTACATTTTGATTTTTGACCGCAATACGCGGAAAGAAATTACCAAATTTTATGCCCCTGGGGTCGGTGTAGAAAATGTGACAGTGACTCAAGAAACTCTATGGATTTGCGATCGCACTGAACAAACAGTTTACTCGATGGATCGGGCGACAGGCGAAGTAAATTTTAGTGTCCTGACACCGTTTGATTCGCCTACGGGTATAGCGGTACATCAAGATGCTGAGGGTAAGGAAACTCTTTATGTCGCCTATGCTTCTGACGAGCCTTATATCCGAGATAATCCTAACGCTGACCCCAATCATGAGTTAACTTACCGCGATCGGACTTTCATTCACCCGTTGTATTATCATTACAACCCTGATAAGCGCTACGCCCTTTCTAATGGCTACCTCATCGAAATGTCTTACGCTGAGGAAATTTCGCCTTTAGAAGAGGTGTATCTACCAGATGTAGAATGGCGCATCGCCTTACCTTCAGAAACGGAACGCCAAAAACTCAAACACGTTGAACCTATTGGTGTTCCTTTTACCGAAGAAGTAATTGATGGGCAACGGGTAGCAGTGTTTAAATTTGATGCCCTGACACCCGGTGAACGGCATGTATTTGGTTGGAAAGCATTGTTGGAAGTACGCGGAATTAAGTACCGGATTACACCTAAAGATGTAGAAGACTTGCCCGAATTATCAGCAGAATTTCAAAGTCGCTATCTAGTAGATGACGACGATTTGGCAATGGATACGTCTATTGTTCGTAGTGCAGCCCATGATGCCATTGGCTCTGAAACCAACTTGTTACGGAAAATGTATAGTATCCGTAACTATGTCTACGATGAGTTATCTTACGGCATTAAACCCCACATTGACACTCCAGATATTGTTTTAGAACGAGGTGTTGGTTCTTGTGGTGAGTATGTGGGTGTTTTACTAGCTTTATGCCGTTTGAATGGCATCCCCTGTCGCACAGTTGGTAGGTACAAATGTCCGCCATATGGTGAACACCAAGGAGTACCATTACAACCAGATTTTAATCACGTTTGGTTAGAGTTCTACATCCCAAATTTTGGCTGGTTGCCAATGGAGTCAAATCCTGATGACTTGGGAAATGGTGGGCCTTATCCCACTCGCTTTTTTATGGGCTTGTGTTGGTATCACATTGAAATTGGCAAGGGTATTACTTTTGAAACCTTAAGTAGTCAAGGTGTCAGACTCACGAAAGAAGATATTCCCATAGGCGATTTAGCAATTAATCATATTCGCTTTACAATTCTTCAAGAGTTGCCACCTTTTTGAATTTAGTCTTGCTAGTTGGGTCACATCCTCCAATTTTTCTAGGCGGAGGAACATGACCCTCTAATATCAAGCTAATTTTTACTTAATGATCTATTTTTTATCACTTAAAATAAGAACAAAATATTAATTTCACAGATAATTTAATATTGAGACGAAAAGTCTTATATCTACTTGATTTAACTAAATAATATTCTTTTTTTACTTGTTAAATGTAATTTTGAATCAGGCTATTGGGTATAAATAAACTTAGAGTTAAATGGACAAATTATTGAGGTTTATACTGAAAAATTCCATCTATTTTGGCTTCCTTACAAGAATTTTATTGTACTTATTGGTGGCAGTATGGACTCCTTGTGTAGGCTAGGTACACAGCATAAACCGTAGACCCCCTCATGACAGTTTCTCATAAGTAGGATAGTCTTCCTGTATGTAGTTAGATAGTTGGTACAAATGCTTTTTACACGCGGACGTTGTGAAATCATTATAAGTATTTATATTTATTTCCCTGAAACTAATCAGGAACATCAGTAAATATAGAAATTAGTTTTCTTTAATTTGAACCAACAAAAACCTAATCGAATAAAATTCGTCAACCTAGTTTGAAAGTGGTAATTATCAAGTGAATGATTGGATAAATTGTAAAAATCAAAAAATTCCCAAAAGGCAGGTTACTGGGAGTAATGCTCTAGTCACCAGCCAGCAATCTTATGTACCTCCATACTTGGCCCAAAATTCTCAGCAGTCTAGTGCTGAAGAACAGCAGATATATCAACATTTGCTTCACTTAGTACAAGTCAAATCTCCGAATGAGATGATTGAGCGTTGTCGAGCTTTATTTATTGAAGGTGCAGATTATCCTGAGCCAGAAATATTATTAATTTTAGATAAAATTACAGCATCTAAAAATGCTGTAAACGAGTTTAAATTTTTTATTAACCGTTGCTGTCATATTTTGATTAATCGCTGGCACATGCAGCCACAATTGCATCATGCTATTCCAAAACTAATAAAATTATTTGAATCATCACCCACTAGATCAAGAAATACAAGTTTTCGTTATCGCAATATTAGGCGTTTGCGCGAATTAATCCAAATGTTTATCGCAACTGAACAATACTTAATATTACGCAGATTTATGGAGGTAATGACGAAAAGTACAGAGGTAAATATTAGTAATGAAAATCAGCCTTTAATCACTTTAATTCACCGCTATTCTTATTTATATGAACATTGTTTAATGAGTGATGATTCCACTTTTGAACACCAGTGGCGTGTTAAGCAGATGCAAGCACAGGTGCAGAGACGATTTGAAGTTGATTTATCTAAATATGTGACTTATCAAGTGCGACGCACTCAGATATTAAAAAAAGCCTCAGCAGATGAAGCCGAGCGGATTTTGCGGCCTGTAAATAATCCTACATTATTAAGCGATCGCCAACTCCATGACACTCTTCAACATTTTATCGGTAAGGTTGAAGGTAACTACACATACCAAGAATTAGCACAGAAATTTTTATATTCTAGTCAACAAACTGCTTGTTTTCGAGATTTTAAAGACGATTTGTATGAATATCTGATAACTTCGATTGCTGGAGGCTCAGGAAAACGTCAATTGCAGCAAAAATTATATACACAGTTAAAAAACACACTACCACAAGCTGATGACCAAAAACTAGATGAATTTTTAATCTTGAGAACCTGTAGCCAGTTATTGAATTTTTTAATAGTTGAGAGTCATTTATCCATACAGCATTTCAATTTTATAGACATGATTAGCAACCAGGGTACGATAATTACTATCGGACTATTGCTAAAAATTGTGCTAATTTGCCGCAAAGTTAAACCATATCTCGAAAAACGGTTAGCAATTTTATTTCATCACTACGAATCTGCTACTACCAACGGTATCAACTGGTTAGTGCAAGTTTTAGAACAAGCTAATATTGCGATGATTATTTATTTTGGCAATATTGATATATCTTATTTTAAAGAGATTTGTTACTAATAATTAATTAAGATTAAACTGGCACTACTACGTTGGTAGAAGAAGTGACACTGGCAAAATCACAAATAGAATTAAATGGGCAGAAACGGCAGTGATAGCCAGGATTTGGAGGAAATATTTTACTAAAATTATGATTTTTCTTTTGATATTGTTGCAAATCTGCCTGATGTTTATGAGCAATATTAGCTAACTCATATTTTAAATTTTCAAATTCATGATTATTGATTTTAATCAAATCAGACTTTTTACCCATTTCTAAATTATAAAATGATGCTACTGCCTGTCTACCAGGATAAAGATAACGAGCAGCTAGTAAATAAACTAGCGCTTGTCTCTGGTCAAAAGCAGATTTTCCAGTTTTAAAATCTAAAATATGTAAAGTACGATCGCCATCAATAAAAATGCAGTCCATAGCTGCATATAAGCGGAAACAAGAATCGCCATTTCCAATGAAAATTGGTTTCGGAAATCCTTCATCACCTGGAGTTAATTGCAGGATATTTTTACCATTTAACAACGGCGCATCCTGATATTTTTTCAAAATTTGGATAACTCGCTGTTGAACTTGGTAGCTGGTATTGCTGAGTTTTAATAGCTGTGCAACTTTTTCTACACCATCGGATTTGTTTAACAAATGTCTATTATGATGAAACTCATAAACGCCTTTTTGGGCGAGTATACCAATCCGTTGGGGTGGCGTAGCCTTTGTTAACAGTGCTTTAACTTGGGGTTCATGTTGACGTGCTTTAATAAACCCACGTCGCATCTGACAATGCCAGCGTTCTTGTCCTATTGCTGGGGCAACTAAAGACCAAAGGTGATAACTAGCAAAAGGTCGGTCGGGAGTTGACATCGCTAACAAGCAGTGAGAAAAAATACAGTGGAGAGAAATTTGAGCATTAATATTTTGGTTTGCTGCTCATAACCTCTGAAAATACTTGCGGCTACGCACGCTTTGCGGGAAGCTTCCTAATAGAGTAATGAAGATGGACGGGAGAAATTGGCAACCATGAGCGCTAGTAGCAATTCCAGAAAAATCAAATTTGGTACTGATGGATGGAGAGGGATTATTGCCGATGACTTTACTTTCCCCAATGTGCGAAAAGTAACTAGAGCGATCGCAAGTTACCTCGAAACAGCCTACTCCAAAGATAGACCAGTTCTGATTGCTTACGATACGCGGTTTCTAGCTGATCAGTTTGCCCGTACAGCAGCGCAAGTCTTAGCAGACTTGGGTTGGACAGTCAAAGTTACTGATCGGGATTGTCCCACACCAGTAATTGCCTACAACGCCCGTCACTTAAATTCTGCGGGGGCATTGATGTTTACAGCCAGCCATAACCCTGCACCATATTGTGGAATCAAATATATCCCCGATTATGCGGGGCCTGCCACTCCAGAAATTACTGATACTATTGTGGCAAATATTGAAAGTGCCTCGGATGCACTGCCTAGTAACAACCCTAGCGGGTCAATTTCTATTTTTGATCCCAAACCAGAATATTTGCAATTTATCTACACATTGCTCGATGTTGAACGGATCAAAAGCGCTCACCTCAAAGTCAAATATGATGCGCTATATTCTACATCTCGCGGTTATTTAGATGAAGTTTTACAACAAAGTGGCACGGAATTAGAAAGTTTCCACACTTGGCGGGATGTATTGTTTGGCGGCGGAATGCCAGAACCGAAAGGCGAACAATTAGTTGAGTTGGTGGAAGCAGTTCGCCGCGACAAAGCTGATTTAGGTTTGGCAACAGATGGCGATAGCGATCGCTTTGGTATCGTAGATGAACAAGGCAATGTCCTCACCCCTAACACTGTATTATTAGTGTTAGCACGGCATTTAATTAAAAACAAAGGTAAGAGTGGGGCGATCGTTCGCACGGTAGCCACAACCCACTTGCTGGACAATCTGGCAGTTAAGTACGGTCTGCCAATTTATGAAACACCAGTCGGCTTTAAGTATATCGGTGAAAAAATGCGGGAAACTACCGTACTGATTGGCGGTGAAGAATCAGGTGGTTTAAGTATAATTGGGCATATTCCCGAAAAAGACGGTGTTTTAGCCGATATGCTAGTAGCAGAAACGATCGCCTATGAAGGTAAACCCCTAAGTCAACTGGTCAAAGAAGCGATCGCCGAGGCTGACGGGCCTTTGTATAATAATCGTCTTGACTTACACCTAACTGAAGCCCACAAAACTGATGTCATGAACTTCTATACCAAAAATCCACCATCAGAAGTTGCAGGTATTAAAGTCAAAGAAGTTGGACGCAAAGACGGCATTAAACTTTACTTAGAAGAGGGTAGCTGGGTGCTATTGCGTCCTTCGGGAACAGAGCCACTGGTACGCGTTTACATGGAAACCAACACCCCCGAAAAACTCTCCCAAATCGCTCAAGAGATGGAGAGTGCGATCGCTAAGTTAGGATAGTAGTTGAAACCACAGATGGGCGCTAATAAATATCTGCGTCTGTCTGTCTTGAAAAGTTTTGCGCTGGGAAACCCGGAGTTTTGCTTACTTTTCACTGCGTTAATTAGTGGCTGCATTTTTTGATGAAGACTATTGCTAATTTATTGATATCTGTTGTTGTGGCTATTTGGATAGTGGCGATCGCTATTATCTCAGTTCAAAATGCCACGCCAGTATCGTTAAAATTTTTGAATTTCCAATCAATTCAGATACCAGTGGGTTTAGTGCTGGCTTTCAGCGCTGGTATGGGGTTAATTGGTGTAGCCGTACTGCAACCTCTATGGGGTTTGGCTGGTTCGAGGGGTAATCGGTTGGAAGAGGATGCTGAGTTTTTTGTTGATGATGAAGATTTTTGAATTTTTTTTACAAAGAACCTTACTTTGGATAGCGTTTTGACGAGTGGAGAACCCGAAGAATTTCCACTGAATCTTCTTTGATTCGGTAAATAACAAGATAAGACGTGTTAGATATTACAAGCTCTCTTGTACCTTCGATGCGTCCAGGTCGCCCCATAAAGGGATAATTCTCTAGTTGGCTTGTAGCAGTTTGAATCCTCAATATTACTTCCCGTGCCGCTTCTGGATTTTCTTTGATGATGTAGCTATATGCTTGTTCTAAATTACGCAGCGCACGACGCAGCCATTTAATCTGCATTGGTTAGTCTTGCAAAGGTCGCTTTTACTTCTTCTTCGCTGGCGAAATCTTCTGCATCAGCTTCAGCAATTCCCTTTTGAATCTCTTCAATTTGCCACTGGTGCATATCTAGATAAGCGTCTATTGCCTCATTTAGTACATAACTGCGATCGCGGTTCATCCCTGTCGCAATTGCCTCAAGTGCAACCTTTTTATTCTGATCTATGCGAAACGTAATGTTTTCTTTGCTCATTGTCTTATCAGATGAGATTGTCTTGCACAATATTCATATTGTACTATTTTGCAATGCACCGCAACACACTGTAAACAATAATATTCAAGAAAGTTAAGTGATGGAATCAGAGTATGATTTTAGTCAAGGTACGCGAGGAGCAATTGAGCCGACACCTCCGGGCAAAACTCGAATTGCAATTCGCTTAGATGATGAAGTATTAGCTTGGTTTCGTGAGCAAGTTCACCTAGCAGGTGGCAGAAATTATCAAAGTTTAATCAACGATGCTTTACTTGAGTATATTCAACAGCGTCGTGAACCTTTAGAAGAAACACTACGGCGAGTTTTGCGAGAAGAACTTGAGCGTATCCAAAAATAAGAATAAAAATATAGAGATACGATGAGTCGCATCTCTACAAAAGCTATAGCAAAGAAGCTTTGATCACCATAACTACAAAATCAAAATGTCCATTCGTGGTTTGGATCGTTAAGTGCAGCACGAACAGAAGCTAAATTTGCTAAGTCTTTGAATGGGCTAGATTTAGCTATTTCTGTGATTGAATTTAAAGCGAGAGCTAACTGTTCATTGTTACCTGATGCGATCGCGCTATCAACGATAGTAAATAATGAACGAAAGTTTTCTGCTCGTTCATCAAAAGAGCGTTCCAAATACGCCATCAACACGTCACGCTGGGCGTTAATTTTAGTGATTGTTTCTTTTTCCCAAGCATCAATTTCTCGCCGCTTTGTCTTTTCTTGTTCAGCAATTGTTAGGTAATCAGTGTAAGCTGATACCATTTGCTGTAGACTTTCAGCAGGATTGATAAACTCTTTGACTGCTGCTTTGGTAACTTTCTTCACTGACATTCTTAATTGCCTCCAAGGGTACGATACTTAGCTTGGATAGTTGCAGTAACAGGATTTAGCTTTCCTTCACTATCTAAAATAGGAGTTTTCATAATTTCTGCTAGTGCTTTCACTAAAAGCCCTACCTGTTGGAATTTACTAGCATCTCTGCTGCGATCAAAAGGTAGAGATTCCAACTCTTCAAGGTTGAATATGGCGCGATTATTCAAATTTTCCACCAAGTTGCTTAACTCGGTAATCCGCCGTCTAACTTGTACCAGAAAATCTTTAGCTGCTTCAAGTTTGGCAATTTCAGTGTTAACCTTAGCCTCATACTCTCGTGCTTTCGTCAAAGCTTCTTCGCCTTTACCAGCAAGCACAAAGCCACTAACTGCTAAGGCTGGCCCAACTGTAATTCCTCCTAGTACGAAAGTACCAACAAGCATTCCACCACCGTTGGCTGCTAATGCACCACCACCTAACCATGCTAGAGTTGCATTCCAAGCTGCTGCACCACTTAATCCTGAAATAGCTGCTCCCGTACTTGCCACTCCTACAGACGTAGCAAGACTTGTTGCCGCTTGACCAGCCGCAGCTCCTGCAATAACTGCCTTAACACCACCTTTAAAAAATTGTTCAGCTTCCATAGCATCAGCTTTGTACTCCTGTATCTGCTGAACTGATATTCCATCCAACCCTTCTAAAGACTGCATATCCGGAGAAGAGCGCTGACCAAGTTGCTCAATAAAAGCTACAAACCGGCCTATCGTATGTATTTTGACATGAAGCTGAAATTGACCATACTCTTCTGCCAATTTATTAGTAGCTTCCCAGTCTGCTTTTAATTGAGTAACACTAGACTCATGACGCTTTTGAGAGCGGCTCCCAATATCATTCGCTTCTTTCATGTTGCCAACACCTTCAGCACCTTTAACGGCTCCATAAGCAGCAGTTCCTAAAGCAATTGCACCAAGGATAAATGGAATCGGCATTAAATACTCCTGATTGTGATTAGTGGTTGGTTGTCTTTATCTACGCATTAGATAATCAAACAAAGCATTTCCTTATACTTATATTTCCCTAAGTAACAACCTAATCAACATTCAGAAAGAACAGAATTTGAGAATACCCAAAAATTTATGTATATTTAGCAACTATATGTGGTGAACACAAGCTACATCGCAACAGACGAGCGATCGCACTCGGCTTAACGCTAAAATATGAGGCGCAGTCTGACGAGGATGATTAGCAATGAAAATTAAAGCTGTTATCTGGCAAGAAGATGGTGTATGGTGTGGTTCTGTACCTGCTTTACCGGGATGTCATACTTGGGGTGACAGCTACGAACATCTTCTAGAAATGTTGCAAGATGCGATTCAAGGCTGGTTAGAAGTAGCCAGCGAACAAGAAGAACTTGAACCAGAAAAACAGCTGATTGAGTTATCACTATGAAAGCCGTTTCGGGAAAAGCACTGTGTAAAATTTTAGAACGGCAGGGTTGGGAGTTGAAACGAATTACTGGTAGTCATCATATTTATGCGAAAGAAGGTGCTGATGCAATCCTTTCAATTCCAGTTCATAGTAATCGAGATTTACCAATTGGGACTTTGAAAAGCATTATGAAGGATGCTGATCTGACTGAGGAAGATTTAAGCTAACATCCATCCTGATCGCCAGCAATCATCACACCCTAATACCTCAGTGGAACAGACAGACGATCGCACCTCACTTAACGCTAAAATATGAGGAGCAGTAGTATCAGCCATGACTCAATCTCTACGCAAGTTAATTACATTTGATGAATTTGTTGCTAAATATCCAGATCAAACAGGGAAACGTTATGAACTTCATGATGGAGTAGTTGTTGAAATGCCACAACCAACTGGAGATCATGAAGAAGTAATTGGATTTTTAGCTTTTGAAATTACTAGAGAGTGTATTCGTTTAAATCTCCCCTACTTCATACCCAAAACAGCATTAGTCAAAACACCTGAAAATGAATCAGCTTACTCACCAGATGTACTGCTGTTAAATCGCCCCAATTTAGTCAATGAACCTCTATGGAAAAAAGAATCTACTGTTATTCAAGGCTTATCAATACCGTTAGTTATTGAAGTGGTGAGTACAAACTGGCGTGATGATTATCTAAAAAAATACGCTGATTATGAACAGATGGAAATTCCTGAATACTGGATTGTGGATTATGCCGGATTAGGTGGTAGAGAGTTTATAGGCAATCCTAAACAGCCTACTATTTTGGTTTGCTGCTTGGAAGACGGAGAGTATCGTGTTAGCAAATTTAGAGGTGACAACAGGATTCAATCTGCAACCTTCCCTGATTTAAATTTAACCGCACAACAGATTTTTAATGCTGTGTATTAGTAGTGGCGTGGTAAGACTAAAATCTTGATAAGATGCGATCGCCAGCAATCATCATACTCTGATACCACATTGCAACAGACAGGCGATCGCTACAATAACAGCTAGAATTGCTAACACACCGATAGTTACATCCAATCCAGACAAGGTATCTTCAACTTAAACCCTGGATTGCCGTTTTTTAAGCATCAGTCTTAAAAGTCAAAGTTTCTGCTTGCTACTTTGAGTAAAATTGTGTTCATACAAGCTACTTAAGTAGCTAACAGGAAAAATCTCATAAGTTTATAAATTTTTCACTTAAGTCAATCAACACAAAAACTAAAAAATTAACTGCATTTACTTACTCTGAGTAAAAAATAAGATATGCGGTTATTAACTGGTTATCAAATTTATGGAAAATAAATGTATTTTTTATATACAGATGTGCCTGTTTTTATAACTATTAGTTTAGATAACATTTCAAAACATTTGATAGTTAAAATTTTCGTTAATCTACTTAGTCATAACAAACTACTAAGAAGCAAAAATTTACAATATTTATCTTATTCTACTAAGACTTGCGTTGAAGATTACTACCTCATCGCAAGGTAGTTACAATTATACATTTTAGTATTTTTATATACTTGCTTTTATAAAAATTTTATGCAACCAATTTTATTAGTGTAGTACCAGCATTATTCATAACTATAAGTATATTTCTGGTTCGGTCATGGAAAAAGTTACGAAATAGTATTTCAATAATTTTAATTTTGCTGATTAGAATCTGATAAAGATTTTTCTAGAGCATTGACGATTTATCTTTAATTATTTTACGCTCGGATAATATTCGGGATAATCAGGTGAATTTATAATAATAGTTTGTGTATTTATAATTTAAATAGCTTATGAAAAATACTGCATAAAAAAACACCTAAGAAATTTAGTTAATTGATGAAATTTTGAAAACAAGTTTTGTCATTTGTTCCTCGATTTTATTTCAATATGTTGTTTGAATATTTAAAAAGTTTTTGAGAGGCTAATATGATTTTTAATCAACAGCAAATCATGATAAATTTTCCATTTTCAATGGTTAGTATTAGACAAGTTTCTGAAATTTTGCGTCGGCGGCGCTTTTTAGTATTAGGCGTTTCTTTTGTAGTGATGTCTGTTACCAGCTTAATTGCAGTCAACACTAAATCTACTTACCAAAGCTCTATGCAATTACTTGTTAGTTCTAATTCCAATGTAGGAGTCAGAACCAGCAATATTTTGAATGGAGTTGATAGTGAAATTGTTGACTTTAGTCTGCCAGTTTTAGATTACACAGCGCAGATGAAAATTTTGTTGAGTCCTAAACTAATTGAACAAGCTATAGTTCTGCTGCGTCCGTATTATCCAGATATCACAATTGAAGATATCAAAAGTGAAGCTAATAATCAAAAAACTGGACTTTCAGTAGCAAGATTAGATGATAAAATAATAGCGAATAATCTGCCTTTGCAAATATTAGAAATCTCCTTTAGCGATGACGATCCAGTTAAAGCAAAGAAGGTATTGCAAGCACTACAAAAGGTTTACCAAAACTACAATATTCAACAACAAAAAGGACATTTAAATAAAGGGCTATCTTTTATCAATAGTCGCATAGTTCAGATTAAACAAGAGGTAAATCAAGCAGAAAAAAATTTAGAGCATTTTCGACGAAAATATAATCTGCTTGATCCAGAAGTCCAAAGTAAAACTCTGATTGAATCTTTGGCTCAGGTGCAACAGCAACTACAAACTACTCGCGCCCAGCTTCAAGATGTACATGCTCGCTACAATAACTTACAGCAAGAAATAGCTACTTCGTCCCAAAAAGCTAGAATGGCTGCTCGTTTAAATCAGTCAAGTAGTTACCAAACATTATTGGATGAATTTAAAAAGACTGAATTAACTTTAGCTAAAGAACAAAAGCGCTATACAGATGAATCTCCCATCATAGAACAACTGAAAGAGCAACGTGAGAATCAGTTATTTCTGTTAAGGAGAGAAGGGAATCAAATATTAGGAGATGTTAGACAACCTGCTGCTGCTCAAGAACAGTCAAAAGGAGTTGATCTAAGGTTATCGCAAGAATTAATTCAATTACAAACAACTGCATTAGGATTAGTCGCCAACGAAAAGAGTTTAGCTGAAACAGAACAACGACTACGCTTTGAGTTCAGCAAGTACCCAAGTCTAGTAGCACAATATAACCGTCTATTACCAGAGGTAAAAAATAAACGTAAACAACTTGAACAACTGCTTCAGGCGCAACAGTCTTTGGGATTAAAAATTGCCCAAGGAGGTTTGGAATGGCAGATGTTAGAAGAACCGAGTTTAGGAAAGCTCATAGGAATTAACAGATTATCACTGTTATTAGCAGGTATGGTAGTGAGTCCCATTTTGGGCATTGCCGTAGCTTTAAGTTGGGGAATGTTTACCCGCACTATTTATTCAGCAAAAGAATTACAGCAATCGACAAATCTGCGATTACTGGGATCTGTACCAAAACTAACGCCAAGAGGATTGAAGAAATGGCTACCTAACATTTCTGGAAATGGAAAACGCAACATAACCACTTCTTTTGTCGAAACTGATAATTGGTTGCCTTGCCATGAAACTTTGGACATACTCTATCAAAACCTGGAAATATCCAAGTATCCTCTACCTTTTAGGTCTTTGATGTTTACTTCTGCTTTATCAGGAGAAGGTAAGACTACTTTATTATTAGGGCTGGCGGCTAGTGCGGCTCGAATGCACCGACGCATCTTATTAATTGATGCTAACCTCCGGTATCCTAGCCTACATAAAATCCTGCAATTATCTAATGATTGGGGTTTATCTCTATTACTGCTGGATGAAACAAATACCCACATTCATAATTACATCCAGCCTGTTCACCCCTTAATTGATGTTTTGACTGCTGGGCCTAAACCAGAAGATACAATCAAGCTACTCAGTTCTCAGCGGATGAAAGAAATGCTCAAACAGCTTGAGCAAACCTATGATTTAGTTTTAGTAGATGCTCCACCCATTTTAGGTACAGCCGATGCGAGAATTTTAGCTGGGTATTGCCATGAAATTGTGATGGTAGGGCGCATGGGTCAGTTAACCCAAAGTGATTTAATTCAAGCTCAAGAAATTTTGAGCCATTTGAATTTAATTGGTATCATCGCAAATGGCGTAAGGAGTTACCAGCAGGTTTAATTTTAGTCAATAGACCTTTTGCGCGAATCAACAAAACAGAGCAGGTTCTTACTAGATCCTTTAATAAACCGTAATAGATTTTATGAATTGCGATCGCCTAACTCCTCTGTGATACTCGCTCTTCACGCCACAATTGATACAACCGATTTGCTGGCATTGTCAAATATAAAACATCTCCCTCACCCAAATGTGTTGTGAGTAATTCCCAACCCTGGACACTTTGGCTGTTGGTTTCCACATACAAAGGTACAAAATCAGCTGACACGGCTATTTCTTTGACCAACTGACCGCAGAAGGGGTGTGATGGTGTAATCAATGTGGCAAAGGCTATCCATAGTTTATCGGCTGTGATGCCATTACCGAGAATACGTCCACCCAACGCAGCGGCTGCGAAAGCTGGAGCTGCTAGTTCTGCGGGACTAAGAACGGCTTCAAAGTCAAATACTTGTTGTGCCATCCCGGCAAAATCGGGATCTGCGTAGTGGACAATCACGGGAATTTTTGGTGCTAAACCTTTGGCTTTCAGGGCAATTTCTAGGTTAGTCGCATCGTTGCTAGTTACAGCCAGCACCGCCGCCGCAGAGGTGATATTACTAGTTTGGAGGATGGTACGAAAACTAGCATCACCTTGAATTACGGGAATACCTAACCCGCGCACAGAATTGACATATTTATTATTAGAATCAGTTTCAATAACAACTACTTCATAACCACTGGTGTGGAGTTGCTGCACAATTTTACTGCCAATGCCACTTAAACCACAGACAATATAATGATGGCGTTGGGGAATTCGGGCTGCATCCCAAAATTGCTTAAAGCGGTTTCCCAAGACAAAATCAGTAAGCATGGCGTACCAAAGACCAATCACCACTGCGCCAATTAGCATGATTACAATAGTGAATAACTTGATACTATTAGGGGCATTTTCTACAACTTTATCGTTACCGCCTGCGCCGGTAATCATGCCAACAGAAAAATATAAAGCGTCTACAACCGATAAACTTAGTTCTGTAGACATATAAGTGAGTGTGGCGATCGCTATAATTGCCAGTAACACAACCGCACCAACCACCACCGATTTTCCATGTTGCTGAAACTGGCGCAGACTAGTGCAAACTTTCAGCACTTTTTTAATTAATGATCTGCGTATAGAACGAATCCGGGGTTGGATAGCAATAATTAAGCGATCGCCTACCTGTAATTCTTGCTCAGACAGTACCCCATGTATTAAATTCATCTCCCCTTGCACGGGTAGGTAATAAATTGGTATCCGCGCAGGTTCTTCCCACAAATCACTCAAATTACACCCCAGCCAAGGATGGTCTTCATCAATATATTCTTCTTGCACAGGCCAGGTTTGGTCAAATAATTTGATTTGTCCTATGGCTTGATTTCCGAGGGCGGCGAATGTAAACAATGGTGCGGCTAATCCGACAACACTCATGCTCAAATGGTCAGGGAGAGTTTGATCCAGACGTTCGCCGAGATTTGTATTATACAAGCGGTTGATGATGCGAATTCGAGGATTTAACACCCGCGCTTGCATCATAATTGACAAATTTATCGCATCTTCACAGCCTGTTATGACTATAGTTTGTGCTTGGTGAATTCCTGCTGCTGTTAGAGTAGCAGCCGCGTTTAAATTGCCAATAATCACGTCACATGAGCATTCGCCAGGGATGGGTTTGTGATGGATGCCGATAACCAACGCTCCCTGCTGTCTCAGCAGACGAAAGATTTTATATCCAGTACGTCCTAAGCCGCAAACAATGATTCGAGGTTTCATGAGACAGTAGGTAGTATGAATTCGTAATTTGTAATGACGTTCTCTACGAGACGCTAAAAGCGTAGCTTGCTTCTCCGCAGGAGTACGCAGACTTGCTACCGCTACGCTAACGTAATTCGTAATTAAGAATATTGTTGCGCTGTTTCTTAGGGCATAACTGTAACTGAAAACACGTTAGTTATAAATCAAATTAATTAAGCACTTTTGCTACAGTTGCAAAGTCAATTTATTTGAAATAGTTGTTATGATAAACATTTCGATTTATGAATAAGTTAGCAAAATTGACAATTTTTAGTGGTGTTTTATGCCCTTTAGTTGTAGTAGGTGTGATCGCTACTACAGCAAAAGCACAACCGCAATCAGCACAGGAACCTTTGTTCACGCCCAATGTCCAAATGAAGATACAACGCACGAGCGGAACTTGTCCACAGACAGTTGGACTGTGGTGGATTGGTTTACCTTATGAAGGTGGTGCAGAGCATACTGTAGCCGCAGATACTAGAGCCTTTGCAGATACAACTCAGTTAGTTGCATCGAAGAGTAAGCTATTTGTCGAGTTCGTTTCACCTTTACGCAGTAATTATGCGTCCTGTGTTGGTCAAACCCAAGGACAGGAACATCCTTTTTATAATGTGCAATTCAAGAATAAAAAAGCATATTTCCGTGTGGATTTGCGAAAAGTTAACGCACCAGCACAGCTAATTACTTATAAAAGTGTGGTAGCTTCTCGGCCTTATGTGCGGTGGGCGATCGCAGATTAGAAGTATGAAGGCTGAAGTAATACCAATTCTCTAAAATCCGGCAACATATTCAAACCTCGAAACCCATACTGTATCTGACTTTCTTAATTACGAATTACGAATTGGTATAAGCTATTAAGGAGACCGCAGGGGTGCAGATGGTCACTGAGCCTACACGAAGTGGAGCAAGGTAGAGGGTTTGCAGTTTTTATTACCATGAAAATGGTGCAATTTGAATGACGATTAGCTATCGTCACACCACAACGGGCTAATTTAAGAATTAGATTGCGCTTCAATCAAACACACTTGTTAGAAATTAACGAAGCTATAGTAATCACAGACAATCAGTTGGAATTTCTTTGAGATAAGTAGGGAGTAGTGAGTGATGCTAAAAATATCTTCTCTCCACTCCCTATTACCGACTTCCTATTTACGGAGTATTCGGAATCAATCTACCGCAAGGATAAGTCGCCACACCTTGAGCAGCTTCCTCAGCAACAGCAGCAGGTACTTGATCCGATGGTTGCGTTTTAGCTGCTAGATAATCTTTTTGCAGTGTGGCTAACATTGCTTCTCGTTTGTCGTACAACCGCTTTAAAGGACGAGGCGAACATTGATTCATCACGTAGGCTGTGACTAACGGTAAAGCGATCGTGCTATCGGTATAACAAACAATTGTGCTGGGTAATTCTTCCGGGTCAATTTTACCCCAACTGACTGCTTCCGAGGGAGTCGCTCCAGACAAACCGCCAGTGTCAGGACGTGCATCAGTAAACTGGACAAAGAAATCATGTCCGCGTTCTTCTAATCCTAATACTTCATGAATTTGTGGTTGGGTTTGGAGTAAGAAGTTCTTGGGACTACCACCACCAAGAATTACAGCCGCACTCTTACCGCCACCTTCTCTTGCATTGTAGGCGATCGCAGCTGTCTCATTGACATCAATGGCTGGATCTAAAATTAATTGCGAACCTTCCAACGCCAAAGCTGCAACGTTCATCCCAATGGAACTATCCCCAGGAGAGGAGGTGTAAATCGGTACGCCATACTCATAGGCTGTCGCCAGCAAACAAGAATGCTGTACTCCCAATTGCTTTTCTACTTCCCGCACATACTTACCTAAAAGATAGTGAAATTCCGCTGTTCCCATCCGCTTTTGGAAAGGTTCTGCTTGCAAAATCTTGCGGATGAAAGCATCGGTTTCTAGCAATACATCATAGCCAAAGATAATGTCATAAATTCGGATAGTGCCTTCCTCACGTAGTTTCACATCATCCAAAAATGGATTACCCGCGAATAATTCAAAACCCAAGCCGTAGTGCATATCATGGTAAAGATTCGCGCCAGTGCTAATCATCCAGTCAATAAAACCGTTGCGAATTAAGGGTGCTAGTGCTGAAACCCCAAATCCTGCTGGTGTCATCGCACCAGAGAGACTAACTCCCACCGTCACGCCATCCTGAAGTACATCTTGACTTAGGAGTTGGCAGACTTCTCGCAAACGTGCTGAGTTGTAAGCTGTGAAGTAATTGTTAATTAAATCCACCACTCCAATATCGCTTGGTATGGGTGTAGGTGCGATTTTTTGACCTCGCTGTTTTGACATTTTTGCACTCCCGAACAGTAAACACGCCGAATCTTATGTTAACTATGTTTCAGTAAATTCTGGCATTGCTTTGCTCAAAACATACGAAAATCAATTGTTCCAGGGAGTTCGTCTGTTGACAAAACTTTTTAACTTCTGCGATCGCAATTTTACAAGCACGTTCCATCGGTAAACCATAAATACCTGATTTCTGTTTGCTTCATAATATTTAGTTTGACTGGATTTGTCTGCATTTTCTCAAATTTTCAGCCAATAAACATTAAAAAAAATATGCGAGATTTATCTTACACTTGTGAGCAGTCAAAAGAACTACAAAATTTTATTTCAAAAATGCTTTAATAAAGCTATTAACTTATTTACAATAGTCGTATAATTTCACTTCTATGACTTATTTATATAAAATATATTCTTAATCATTATTATTCAATAAATTAGAAGCTTACTGTCAGCTTGGATAAAATTTTCGCATCATTTTTTATAAGTAAAGTCTTGTAATTTTATTTCCTGTAGTAGTTTTTTATAAAATGTTGATGAGTAAAAATACACCAGAAGAACTAAAATCAGATCAAGAAATCGAACGCTTGATTGATGAAGTAATGTCCTCATCCCTGAACAATAACTCAAAACTGACTGATGAACAGTACCGCCAAAAGATGCAGCGGCGCAAAGAAATACAGGATCGGCGCATAGCACAAGCTGCACCAGAAAAAGGGTTAATTATTGTGAATACTGGTAACGGTAAAGGCAAAACTACGGCGGCGTTGGGAATGGTGTTGCGATCGCTTGGTCATGGCTATAGAGTGGCGATCGTCCAATTTATCAAAGGCGCGTGGGAACCTTCAGAAAAACTGGTGTTTAGTCATTGGGAAGACCAAATAGAATTTCACGCGATGGGTGAAGGCTTTACCTGGGAAACCCAAGACCGCGATCGCGACCTCGAAAAAGCTCATGCTGCTTGGGAAAAATCTTTAGAATACATCCGCAACCCTGATTTTCAATTGGTGCTTTTGGATGAAATTAATATCGCCTTAAAAATGGCTTATTTACAAATAGAAGAAGTTTTAGCAGGGTTGGCAGAGAAACCATCCAATAAACACGTAGTTCTTACAGGTAGAGGCGCACCACCAGCTTTAATTGAGCAGGCAGACTTAGTAACAGAAATGACTCTGATCAAACATCCTTTCCGCGACCAAGGCGTTAAAGCTCAACCAGGAATTGAATATTAGATAAGTAGGTCGGTGTTAAAAATTGTCGTTATGACAAGGCAGGAGGCAGAGGGCAGAAGGGAAGAGGTTTTTAAGCTACTTTACTTTCCGTTACATAGTTCGGTTTATTTGCACCTTTCTACTTAAGCCTAAAGTGTGAAGTATGAAATGGTCAAATAATTTGCTGTACTAAACATTTCATACTTCATAATTCCTGCTTCATAATTCATTTGCTTGACACATCCGCAAAATGCGGCGATCGTTAGCGCTGATAGATTGAATGGAATGATAGTCTTGCAATGCTACAGAGTAAGCATAACTATTGAATTCATCATCAGAAATAGATGGGATTGTACTTGTTGTAGCTACATCTGATGCAGCAACTTCATCTGGTGAAGCGTTCACGGTCATGGCTAACTCACCAGATTTATCAATTGTGCCTTGAAAGCAACTAAATTCAGACCGGGGCATATACATCGCACCAGTCACTTTACCTTGTCGCTTCTGGAATACGATATAGCCTTGACCAATCTGGTTTGCTATTGATGATTGTCCATAGAGATAAACTCCATCTTTTGTAGGCAGATTTCTCATAGGCATCACTCCGGCCTCTTTGCCAGCTTTTTGATAGCCTGTAGCTGATAAATTTGCAAATTCAGCTTCTATATTTTCATTTTCACTATCAAAAGCAATGCTTTGTTGTTGGCTTCTCTGTTCACGAATTTCTCTTAGCCGTGATAACAGAGAATTGTCGGAACTATGCTGCTGGCGACTCGTCGATCCTGAAAAGTTACCATTCAAAGCTGCGGAAGTTGTTACTGTTTGTAATTGTTTACTTAGTACAGGTTTAGTCTGCTCACTTACAACACCAACGGTCAAAACTAAGCCAACGAGAGGAATTATCAGCTGATGAGAGGAAAAGAATTTAGAAATATTGTTAAGCACCCGACCACTCCTGTTAAGAAAGTAACTGTCTCCTGTGCGACTCACTTAAACCATAACCAACTGTGTATCTTTTAAGGTTCCCTCGGTGGTTTGATTTAAATGTTTCCGAATAAAAATTCGTCAAAAAAAGAGACTTCCTAGAATATTTGACGATAATCTCAAACTATCATTAATTAGAGAATTTCCTCATCACCCGATAGAATCATCCGATCGGGTGATGTAAGTGTGAAATACATCATTTTTTCAAGTTTTGATGGCAATGTCATTTACAAATATTGATATTTTAGCTCTGAGTTGAATTCATTTTTGTTATCAGAAGCTACAACAGCCAAGCTCTTAATTCCGAATTTGTTTAGATATTTTTTTAGGGAGGCGGCTAAGGGACTTGTGTGAAAATAAAGTAACGGTAAACCGGGTTTAGACACTATTAACCCGCAGATCACTGACCACCCGACAAATTATCAGACAAAAAAATCGCCCCCTGAGTTCAGGAGGCGCATCACCGTTATAGATTATCAACTAGCAATGTATTCTTTGACGTTGGCGCGGCGGCGGCGCAGGTGAGCTAAAGCCTGGTGTTCTAGTTGACGAACACGTTCGCGACTGAGATTTAATCGCTCACCAACTTTCGCCAAGGACAATTCATTACCATCTTCTAAACCAAAGCGCAAGGCCAAGACTTCTCGCTGTTGGGGTGTAAGTTCAGCCAGCAAGGTGTTGAGGTCTTGGCGCAAGAATTCTTGGGTGGTGTAATATTCTGGGGATGGCCCATCATCTTCCAACATTTCTTGCAACTCGGTGTCTTGGTTATCGCCGACGCGTACATCTAAAGATACTGGTTGGCGTGCCATATTCAGGTATTCCCGAATCTGCACTGGCTCTAGTTCCAATTCTTTGGCGATTTCCGCAGGTGTAGGCGATCGCCCTAATGTTTGAGCTAGTTCGCGCTGCACTTTTTTGATTTTGTTCAGTTTCTCGGTGATGTGAATTGGTAAGCGAATGGTGCGCCCTTGTTGAGCGATCGCACGGGTAATTGCTTGGCGAATCCACCAATAGGCGTAGGTTGAGAATTTATAACCCCGCATCGGATCAAATTTCTCTACTCCTCGCTCTAATCCTAGTGTTCCTTCCTGGATTAAATCGAGAAATTCCATGTTGCGCTTCTGGTACTTTTTGGCGATCGCTACGACTAAGCGCAAATTCGCTTCAATCATTTTTTGCTTCGCCCGTTTACCTTGCGCTACCGTCTGTTTCACATCGGTTTCCGATTGTTTGACGTGGTTAGCCCACTCTGGCATACTCGGTTCGCGGTGCAGGTTTTTCGCCAAAACTTCTTTGGCTTCGATTAGCGTCATCATTTGTTGCACCTGCTTCCCATAGACAATTTCTTGTTCACGGGTTAGCAGTGGCACACGTCCAATTTCTCGCAGATAGGTTCGCACCATATCAGCCGTGAATTTGGTGTTGAGGTTTTCGGTTTGGGTGTTAACAGTAGGCATTGGTGCGTTGTCCTCTACTCCGTAAACACAGTGAATCTTTAATAACTAAGAGAACTTAGGAAAGGCTATCTATCAAACACTGAACGTCAGAGGCTCATGGGGCTTGGGTGCTAAGAAGTTCGTTTCCCCTGCTCTCCAGCTTCCTCCCTCTTCGTTCTGGCGTAAACAGTTCATGACGGCTATTTAAAATAATCAGTTCATATACTTTAGTTTCCAGAAGACGAGTCCCTAAGATAGGTTCCCTCCTACCCTTCCTAATTCTTTGAGTCTGTCAAAAACACACTGGCTTGTTTTCAAAAATTCTTCTCTATCTTCAGTTGCGATCGGCAACTGGTAAATCCGAAGTCGGTATGAGTTTTACTTTCTTTTATATTAGAACAAATTAGGTGGATAGTAAAGTGGCCTAGAAAAATTTAAAATTATAGTACAAAACGGTTTATTTACCAAAAAAAGATAACTTCCTTAGAGCGCTTACTATATCTATATTGACGGCAAAACCCCCTCTTCTGTTGCCTATCGGTAGGGAGAAAACCGAACCCTCTGGGCATAATTTCTGGAGGGATGTTACGAATAAAGTCTGAAGTGTGTAGACGCGCAGCGGCTTGCCGCAGGCTAGTATGAAGTCTGAAAGATGAGACGCTTTGCGTCTTTCATACTTATTAAAATCCTAAGTCGGCTTTGGCTAAGTCCGCAGCAGCAAATACTTCTTCGTTTGGCTTTTCTTCCCAAGCTGTATCACCAATTTCAGCGTAGAATGTTGCATCATAAGGACGAGTCCGAACGACTACTGGCATAGGAACAGCATGACCTAAAATCAAGGCTTGTTGTTTAGAATCTAACTTAGACAGTACCGATCGCAGCCCACCTGCACCAGATACACCTGTAAAAATTGCATCAATGTCTTTTTCGTCGTTAAGTAAAGCGGTGATCCGAGTACCAATCTGGGACATAACTTCATTATCTATACCCGATGGGCGTTGATCAACTACTAACAACGTTACGAAATATTTCCTAAGTTCCCTGGCGATCGTCCCAAAGATGGTACTTTGGACAATGGCTGGATCAAGAAAACGATGCGCCTCTTCAATAGTAATCATTAATGGTGTGGGGCGATCGTTGGGGTTTTTGCTCTGCAAGAACTTATCGGCTTTTCTGACATAATGCTCGTGAATCCGTCTGGTGATCATATTTGTCACCAACATATAAGAGAGCATATTCGACTGGGAACCAAATTCTACCACTACATTCTTCCCAGCTTCCAAAGATTGTAAGATTTTATTAATGTAGTTTTGGGGGCAAACCGCCCGCATGTACTTCAAACCGTCTAGGCGTAAGAGTTTGCGTTGCAAGGCCATAATCGAGCCTTTGTGTCCCCGCTTCTCTTCACAGAACATCTCGATTTCTTCATTCGTCATGTTCAGCAGTTGGACAATCCAAGCTTTGTTGAATTCGCTGTAGAGAATGTTGGCGTTATCTAACGCTGCTTCCGAAAGTCCTAAATCGCGGCTACATAACTTAATATCTTCAACTTCGATTTGTTCGTAACTCAAATAGAGTTCGTGGGAATCGCGCACACCCCGGCGCTTAGTTGATTCGGGATCGAGGGTGTAAACTTCGACTTTACCAGGGAATAATTGCTTTAAGCCTTTGACGGTGTTGACATTTTTTCCTTCGGCTACAGCTTCCCAGCCGTATTCTGAGTGCATGTCAAAAATTAAGTTCACCGCCGCATTTTTGCGAATGACACCAGCCAAAAGTAAGCGGGTGAGAAAGGATTTACCTGTTCCAGATTTACCAAAAACGCCATTGCTGCGTTCAACAAACCGATTTAAATCGATGCACACTGGTACATCCATATCTAATGGTTTACCGATCGCAAAATTCTTTCTATGTATATCATCTTCCCAACCGAACACGCGGCGAAAATCTTCTTCACTCGCATCGAAAACTTGACTAAAGTGACTGGGAATAGTTTTTACTGGTAGCAATTCCATCGTAGTACTAGTTTGGGGTTGCAATGATGCCAAACTCGTATTGGATGGGACGAAGGGGTTTACAGATTTACCGTTAGTTGATGAGAAAGATTCATTAGATTCGGGGGTAAACATCAACATCGGTGCTAAGGCGATCGTACCGTATGTACCACTTCCAGCTAAAACATCTCGTAAAAAAGTGTCTTCCCAACTCGGCGGATTAGCAATAATTCTGGCGTTAGCAGTTCCAAGGGATACATCTGTCAGCATACAGAAAAACCGCGATCGCATCCCTTGGACAACTAAAAACTTACCCACCCGCATATCTTCTACAGAAATATCCGGGTGTAGTCTTACTTCTAATCCCCCAGTTAGTGAGCCTTGGATTACCGAACCTAATGGGTTTACTAGTTTGTCATTTGTCATTTGTTAATAGTCAGAAGGCAGAACGATGAAATTTCACACTTCATACTTCATACTTCATACTTCACACTAATCTATCTGAATTGAAGTTGGTGCTGTACCGACTGGAGATGCGCCGATTAGTGGTTTGCGAAATTGAGCATAGAGGCGATCGCGCCATTCAAAGAATAGTTGATAATCAGGGTTATCTGCTAGAGAAGGCACTCCTTTACCTCTGATACCTGCGGGTAAATCTAGATAGGGTTCTAAGGGGAACTTTAACAATATGGATAAACCTGCCACGGCTAAGTCTGCTAAAGTCGGTTCATCCCCTGTGAGATAGGGACTATCTGCCAATAATAAAGTTAGTGCTTCTAGGTCTTGCTTTAAATCAGCGATCGCTGATTTAATTACGTCTGGACTATAGCCTACACCTAGCCCTAATACTGTCAAAATATCACCAGGTACTCCTTCTACTAAATTGCGGAAGATGTCTGGTGTTGATGTGGGTAATAAGGATTTACGAAAGTTTTGATCCTGACTGATAGCAGCAAACAGAGCTTTTCTACCTTTAATACCGATTGATTCATCTGCCCATTCTTCGATTAATAAAGTTAGACCTTTTTGTTTTGGATCTTGTGGTATTAGTGGCCGCTCAGGATATTTTAAGTCTAAATACTTAGCTATTTCTGTGGAATCTGCAATATATTTATGACCATCCTTTAATACTGGCACTTGTTTTTGACCAGTGAGGCGAAATAGTTCTATTTGTCCTATACCAGGAGTGACTTCAATTTTGCGGTACTCCAAACCTTTATAATCTAAGATCAGCCTGACTTTTTCTGAGTATTGAGACAGTTCCCATTGGTATAATTCCAGCATATTCTATACCTGATTACTGAGTTAGAAAATAACTATCTAATTTTATCTTCACTTTCACAAAATTTTACAAATCAAAATAAAATTTATTTTGGAAATATTGCTCTAAGTAGCGATTGTTGATCAAATTAGATATTTATCAAATTAGCTAAAGACTAAGTACTACAACACCAATCAGATTGAGAAACAAGCGAATTACCAAATAGTTTTAGCATGAGGATAGTTAATTATTCTGGCATCACAAGTTACCAAAATAACTTCATCCCGCCTGGCGATCGCAACTAAAATTCTATCAAATGGATCTTTATGAAAACTATCTGGTTACTGAGTACGGGCAACACAATCTAAAAAAGATAAAAACTTTTTTCTAATACTTACTAAACTTCCGGTATGGGTTCGCCAAAATCTTGAGCAAAAATAATCTGCATTCCTTGTAATGGATAATTATGTGCTGATAAAGATATGCTTTCACAAGGTACAGTAAGTGCAATCAGCTTACCATTGGGAGTGATAATAATTGCGCTGTGAGTCTTTGTTACTTCATCAAGTAGCATTGCGAGGGTAATATCCATTTCTGGAATTTAAAGCTGTTTTATTCTAAATTTTCCCAGAGCATTTTTATACTCTTATTTTAAGGGATTCTGCTATTTCTATATTCATTTACTAATAATTTATCCCCACACAAAAGTGAAATTTATCTTAAAAATATTACTTCCGTAGTTGGCTTTTAGGTGTTGTGAAATGTTATAAGTCTTTATGTAAACTATGCCAAACCAAAACAAACAAAATTTATGAAGGGAAATTATAGCAAGTTATTGACTAACTTGGCAGGTATGGCGGGAGTAGTAGGGATGAGTCTCTTTGTTACTTTACCATCACAAGCCAAAGAAGTCCTAAATCCTAACCCTAGTATTTTCCGCGAAGCTTACTACAACAGGAGTCAAAGAGTTCTCGCAAATGCTAGTTACACATCTGTAGAAGACCGTGCGCCTTTGGCGATCGCCACAAATAAAAACAACGTTTCCAACAAAAATTTAGTAGCTCAAAAACCCAGAAACAGAGGGTTAAACCCCAGTCCAAGCATTTTTAACGAGCCTCCTTACAACCGTGGTAGTCAGGCTACGCCTAGTGAAACTGTACCTACCCCCGTCACTCCACCAGCCGAAACACCAAGCAAACCGACAACAGAAGTACCAACCACAGGAACAAGCAATCAAAAGCAGAACGTTGTAACGCTGGCAGAATCAAATAGTTCTTTTAAAATACTTACCCAAGCTTTGAAAGCTGCCGGGTTGACAGAAACTTTAAAAGGTGCAGGGCCTTTCACCATTTTTGCACCCACTGATGCGGCTTTTGCAAAACTGCCCCAAGATGCCTTAAAAGACTTGTTGAAGCCAGAGAATAAAGAAGTATTGGTGAAAATATTGACTTACCATGTAGTATCCGGCAAAGTATTGTCCTCAGATTTAAAATCTGGTCAAGTAACCAGTTTGCAAGGAGATCCGATTATGGTGAAAGTTGGTGGCAGTGGCGTAGTAATCAACGATGGCAAAGTAATTCAGGCAGATATTCAAGGCAGTAATGGTGTAATTCATGCGATCGACAACGTGATTTTACCACCTAGCTTGTAGTCTGGGTGAGGGAGTTGACACTCCCCCGTTTATAAAACCTATCCATTACCCAAATCTTTCTTAACAAATAAGCAAGAGACTTAACATCAGAGTGAAAAGCTTGATAAGTATAGTGTTTAGAAGAGAGAATGGGTAATGGCATCATGGAGAAGTGGGCAGCCCAAGCAGTTTTACAGTTCTGTAAGCCTTATTTGGTGAGCTTTCTGTAAGTAAGTGTTGGGTTTTAAACCACTTACTCCTCACGGGAATGAAAACAGCAAATGAATGATGAGTGCAGTGTTCTTGAGCAGAGTTGATGAAAGTGCGATCATTAGTCAGGTATTTTTTACCTTGCTAAAAAAACCTCTGAGTGGCATTACTGTTGAAATTACTTACAAGATTAACCAATACTGAATTATTAGATTACATACAGCAAGCCACACTTCAGGTTGACCAAGGAAAAGTGTGCGATCGCATTCCGCAATTAGCTTTAGCTAACCCCAGTTGTTTTGCTGTTCATATCTGCTGTGTATCTGGACAAACTTACAGTTTAGGAGATACAGCTTGTGTATTTCCCTTAATGAGTGTGATCAAATCATTTTCGTTTCTGTATCTGCTGGAAAATTTAGGAATAGATACAGTTTTGCAATGGATTGGGGTTGAACCGTCAGATGCTGCTTTCAATTCTTTAGATCAATTGATTGCTGATGGTGGACATCCTCGTAATCCCATGATTAATAGTGGTGCAATTACCCTAGCTGATAAATTACCTGGAAAGACGGCTGGCGATCGCACTCACAACTTATGTCAATGGTTAAACCAGCTAACAGGTTCCCAACTATTTCTTGATGAAACTATCCTGGCTTCAGTACGCGCATCTCGTTCACCAGCTAACCAAGCGATCGCAAATTATCTAGCGCAAAAAAATCGGCTCGAAAATTTAGAAATAGCCCTTGACACTTACGAGCAAATGTGCTGTTTGTCGGGGACAGTTGAAGATTTAGCTTTGTTAGGAAAAGTCTTAGCTTATGGTGATACTTTACAGCATCGTCGGATAGTTAATGCTGTGATGTCGATGTGTGGACTTTACCAAGCCTCGGCTAAGTTCGCTGTCAAGATTGGTCTACCAATGAAATCAGGTATTGCTGGTGGACTTTTAGCCATAGTACCAAACGCAGGTGCGATCGCTTGCTACAGTCCGGCATTGGATACAGTGGGAAATCCCGTAGCTGCGATCGCTTTTGTCGAAACACTAGCGCAAAAATTAGACTTGAGCATCTTTTAACCCAACAAGCGGTTACATTTGTTGTTTAGGTAATTTAGTCTCTTGAGGTGTTGGTGTAACTTCTGGCTGTGGTTCCGTTACAGGTAAAGATGTTGGACGCGGAGGACGTTGAAAATATTTACCAAGCCTTGATTTTAATGGTTGGGGTTTTTGTTTTTCGGGGACTTCTTCAGCTTGAGGTGTAGGTGTCACCTGTGGCTGAGGTTCCGATGTAGGAGATTCAATAACTTTGGGTTCTGGTGACTCAGTGGCTTGAGGTGTAGGTGTCACCTGTGGCTGAGGTTCCGATGTAGGAGATTCAATAACTTTGGGTTCTGGTGACTCAGTGGCTTGAGGTGTTGGTGTCACCTGTGACTGTGGTAACTCAGTCGGTTGTGGTTGAATTACCTCTGGAACTTCTGGTTCTGGAATTGGTTGTTCTTCTTGTGGCTGTGGTTTAGGAACTGGTGGCTTGGCGGTATAACTTTGATCGACAATGCTGCGTACTTCATCCGCCTTAAGTTCACCTCTGATAATTCTGGAAAGTGTATCTTTACCCTTCGGTTGATAGCTAACTAATCTGACAGTAGTGTTGAAGGCATTTTTAACGGCGTTACCTTGGTTATCCAAGAATTCTAGTTTGACCCAGTTATTTCCTGGGATGAAGCCTTTGAGGTAAACTGCTTGCCAGCGATCGAAAACAAAGCTTTCACCATTAATTGTGCAACGGATACGCCAATCACTGAAAGGGTCATTGGCATTATCTTTAGCACCTAGACGTAATGGCGCATTAGTTAAGTAAAAATCCAGTAAAATTGGTTCAGCGCCATAACTACCTTGTGGACGGCTGTAAGTTAGCAGAGGCAAGCTAGAATCAGGGCTGTAATCATCAGTTTTAGTAAAAACGTGAAATGTTGTCTGAGCATAAGCGCCTTCATTCTTAAAGCTTTCATGCCAAGGACGAGAAGCAAACACCCGTAAAGTGTGTGTACCTGGAGATAAATCAGACAAAACCAAGGGTTGATTTAAATCATACACGGGTATGTAAGGCTGATTGTCTAAAATTACATGGAGATGAGGGCCTAATTCAAATTTTGGATCTTTAAATATGGGTAAATCTTTTACTTGAAGGCGAACTGTAACTATAGTGTTTTGCAGGATTTCATTGGCTTGAGGCGTGACTATAGTCACCTGAGGGCGGTAAACTTCTAAGGTTGAACGCAGTTCTTGAATTACCTCTGGTGGAGCAACTTCAGTAAATTGCTGAGAAATCGGTTGATATTTTTCGGTATAGCTAACAGGTACATCTTGACTGACAGCTTTCTCCGCACAACTGCTTAAATTCAAGACTAAAACTAGTATTATTAACCACTTTAAAATCATAAAACTCCTGAGGAGGATTCGTTTTAAAGCCTTCACATACCACCAATTCATGCCTTACACCCGGTTATGGTCTGCAAAAACTGCAAGATTATTTTGACTTAATCTCTCCATCGGACACCATAGCCTAAAAGATGAAATTTTACTCAGTTACGATGTATTTTTTAAGTTGCTAGGAGGTAGTAATATTTTTTACAATTTTCGTTAACAGGAGTCTTAGTCTCTTAGCAAAAACTACGTATGACTAAAGGTAAGAATATTAATTGGTAAGCATTATACCTATTAATCATAAATTTAACGAATTGTTATTCTTTGTAAATTAAATGAATAAAGTATTGACTTTTTGACCAGGAGTTTAAAGTTAAAAGTCAGATCAGACAAATAATCTGGCGATTTTGAATTATTGTTAAATTCTCTCCAACAATGTACAAGTGAAGACTCTATAATTCAACAGAAACAAACTTCCACATAGCGTCTTCATCGCTGCTCCGGTTACTCTACTAGAGGAAGCGACTCAAGACAAATTTGTGATTTCATGATTCCTCAATCCTTATCACGAGAGGAGGTCGAATGACGATTAGTCCTCCGGAGCGAGAGGAAAAGAAAGCAAGAGTGATAGTCGATAATGACCCGGTACCTACCTCATTTGAAAAATGGGCGCAACCAGGACACTTCGACAGATCTCTAGCCAGAGGCCCAAAAACCACCACCTGGATTTGGAACCTCCACGCCCTCGCCCACGATTTTGATACACATACAAGCGATTTAGAAGACATCTCTCGCAAAATATTTGCGGCTCACTTCGGTCATCTGGCTGTAGTGACAATCTGGTTAAGCGGGATGATATTCCACGGCGCGAAGTTTTCTAACTACGAAGCCTGGTTAAGCGACCCGTTGGGTGTAAGACCCAGCGCTCAAGTCGTTTGGCCGATTGTGGGGCAAGACATTTTGAATGGTGATGTCGGTGGTGGATTCCACGGCATTCAAATCACCTCTGGCTTGTTCCAAGTATGGCGTGGCTGGGGTATCACCAACTCCTTCCAGCTTTACTGCACTGCCATTGGCGGCTTAGTACTAGCAGGCTTGTTCCTGTTCGCTGGTTGGTTCCACTACCACAAGCGCGCTCCCAAACTGGAATGGTTCCAGAATGTGGAATCCATGATGAATCACCACTTGGCAGTATTGCTGGGTTGTGGTTCCTTGGGATGGGCTGGTCACTTGATTCACGTCTCCGCGCCAATCAACAAGCTAATGGATGCAGGGGTTGCTGTTAAAGATATCCCCTTGCCCCATGAGTTCATCTTGAACAAAGACCTGTTGATTGACTTATTCCCTGGTTTTGCCAGTGGTTTAACACCTTTCTTCACCTTGAATTGGGGTCAGTACGCTGACTTCTTAACCTTCAAGGGCGGTTTAAACCCAGTCACCGGTGGGTTGTGGATGACTGATATTGCTCATCACCACTTAGCGATCGCAGTATTATTCATTATTGCTGGTCACCAATACCGCACCAACTGGGGCATTGGTCACAGCATGAAAGAAATTCTAGAGAACCACAAAGGCCCCTTCACAGGAGAAGGTCATAAAGGTCTCTACGAAAACATGACCACATCCTGGCACGCTCAATTAGCAACTAACCTTGCTTTCTTGGGTTCACTGACCATCATCATCGCGCACCACATGTACGCGATGCCCCCCTATCCTTATTTGGCAACTGATTACGCCACACAGTTGTGTATCTTCACACACCATATTTGGATCGGTGGATTCTTGATTGTTGGTGGTGCTGCTCACGCTGCCATCTTTATGGTGCGAGATTACGATCCTGTTGTTAACCAAAACAACGTTCTGGATCGAGTGATTCGTCACCGGGATGCAATTATCTCTCACCTGAACTGGGTTTGTATTTTCCTCGGCTTCCATAGCTTTGGTCTCTACATCCACAACGACACCATGCGTGCCTTGGGCCGTCCCCAAGACATGTTCTCCGACACAGCAATTCAGCTGCAACCAGTATTTGCTCAGTGGGTGCAGAACCTGCATACCCTAGCACCTGGTGGTACAGCGCCTAACGCATTAGAGCCAGTTAGCTATGCCTTTGGTGGTGGTGTGTTAGCAGTAGGTGGCAAAGTCGCAATGATGCCCATTGCTTTGGGTACAGCGGACTTCCTGATTCACCACATACATGCCTTTACCATTCACGTTACAGTTCTAATTCTGCTGAAGGGCGTACTGTTCGCTCGCAGCTCTCGCCTGATCCCTGATAAGGCAAACTTAGGCTTCCGCTTCCCTTGCGACGGGCCAGGCCGTGGCGGTACTTGCCAAGTTTCCGGTTGGGATCATGTGTTCCTCGGATTGTTCTGGATGTATAACTCCTTGTCAATTGTGATTTTCCACTTCAGTTGGAAGATGCAATCTGATGTTTGGGGAACAGTAGACGCAGCAGGTAATGTGTCTCATATTACTGGTGGTAACTTTGCCCAAAGTGCCATCACGATCAACGGCTGGTTGCGTGACTTCTTGTGGGCGCAAGCTTCACAAGTAATCAACTCCTACGGAAGTGCGCTGTCTGCTTATGGACTCATGTTCTTAGGCGCTCACTTTGTTTGGGCATTCAGCTTAATGTTCCTGTTCAGTGGTCGCGGCTACTGGCAAGAACTAATTGAGTCCATCGTTTGGGCTCATAATAAACTGAAGGTAGCACCAGCAATCCAACCACGCGCTTTGAGCATCACTCAAGGTCGGGCAGTTGGTGTCGCTCACTACCTCTTAGGAGGAATTGCTACCACCTGGGCATTCTTCCACGCACACATTCTTTCAGTAGGATAGCAATCAGTTGTTTAGAGTGCTGAGTGCTGAGTGCTGAGTGCTGAGTGATTTAGAAAAACTCAAATTTTAGTACTCAAAACTCAGAACTCTACAAGGCTGATATTGATGGCTAAGGGTCAAAGGAAATATTAAAGCTATGGCAACAAAATTTCCAAAATTTAGCCAGGATCTCGCACAGGATCCGACCACGCGTCGGATATGGTATGCGATCGCTACAGGAAACGACTTTGAAAGCCATGACGGCATGACTGAAGAAAATCTTTACCAAAAGATTTTCGCTACTCACTTCGGTCACTTGGCAATCATCTTCCTGTGGGCATCCAGCCTCCTGTTCCATGTAGCCTGGCAAGGTAACTTTGAACAGTGGATTAAAGATCCTCTGCATGTCCGTCCCATCGCTCATGCGATTTGGGATCCCCACTTCGGTAAACCAGCTATTGAAGCTTTTACTCAAGCTGGTGCTAGTAATCCTGTCAACATTGCCTACTCTGGTGTTTACCACTGGTGGTACACCATCGGTATGCGGACAAACAGCGAACTTTATACAGGTTCAGTTTTTCTGCTACTGTTGGCAGCATTGTTCTTGTTTGCTGGTTGGTTGCACTTACAACCCAAGTTCCGTCCTAGCCTCTCTTGGTTCAAGAGTGCTGAACCCCGTTTGAACCACCACCTGGCTGGTTTGTTTGGTGTTAGCTCTTTGGCTTGGGCAGGTCACTTGATTCACGTTGCTATCCCCGAATCTCGCGGACAGCACGTAGGCTGGGATAACTTCCTCAGCACTGCGCCTCACCCAGCAGGTTTAACACCCTTCTTTACAGGTAACTGGGGTGTTTATGCTCAAAATCCTGACACAGCTGGTCATGTATTTAGTACTTCCACTGGTTCAGGTACAGCGATTCTGACCTTCTTGGGTGGTTTCCATCCCCAGACAGAATCCCTGTGGTTGACCGATATGGCTCACCACCATTTGGCGATCGCGGTATTGTTCATTGTTGCTGGTCACATGTACCGCACTAACTTCGGAATTGGTCACAGCATCAAAGAAATGCTGAACTCCAAATCCGGCTTAGTACCCGGTAGCAAGAGTGAAGGTCAGTTCAACCTGCCTCACCAAGGTCTATACGACACCATTAACAACTCACTGCACTTCCAGCTGTCTTTAGCTTTGGCAGCTTTGGGAACCGTTACCTCTTTGGTAGCGCAGCATATGTATTCTCTGCCTCCTTACGCATTTATTGCTAAGGATTACACCACACAGGCAGCGTTATACACCCACCACCAATATATTGCTGTCTTTCTATTGGTTGGTGCTTTTGCTCACGCAGCAATCTTCTGGGTGCGTGACTACGACCCAGAACAAAATAAAGGCAACGTACTCGACCGGATATTGCAGCACAAAGAAGCGATTATCTCTCACCTCAGCTGGGTATCTCTCTTCTTAGGCTTCCACACCTTGGGCTTGTACGTCCACAACGACGTAGTAGTTGCTTTCGGTACTCCTGAAAAGCAAATCTTGATTGAACCTGTATTCGCTCAGTTCGTTCAAGCTGCTCACGGTAAGGTACTTTACGGCTTAGACACTTTGCTGTCTAACCCCGATAGCGTTGCTTACACAGCCTACCCCAACTACGGCAACGTTTGGTTAGGTGGCTGGTTAGATGCCATAAACTCCGGCACTAACTCCCTGTTCTTAACAATTGGCCCTGGCGACTTCTTGGTACACCATGCGATCGCCTTAGGCCTGCACACCACCACCCTCATCCTAGTCAAAGGCGCTTTGGATGCTCGTGGTTCTAAGTTAATGCCCGACAAGAAAGACTTCGGCTACGCATTCCCTTGCGATGGCCCTGGTCGTGGCGGTACTTGCGACATCTCCGCTTGGGACGCTTTCTATCTGTCCCTGTTCTGGGCATTGAACACAGTAGGTTGGGTCACCTTCTACTGGCACTGGAAACACTTGGGTATTTGGCAAGGTAACGTTGCTCAGTTCAACGAAAACTCTACCTACCTGATGGGCTGGTTCCGTGATTACCTGTGGGCTAACTCCGCACAGTTGATCAACGGTTACAACCCCTACGGCATGAACAACCTGTCTGTTTGGGCTTGGATGTTCCTCTTCGGACACCTAGTTTGGGCTACTGGCTTCATGTTCCTCATCTCTTGGAGAGGATACTGGCAAGAGTTAATTGAAACCTTAGTTTGGGCGCACGAGCGTACTCCTCTAGCTAACCTAGTTCGCTGGAAAGATAAGCCCGTTGCTCTGTCCATCGTTCAAGCTCGTTTAGTTGGTCTAGCTCACTTCACCGTTGGCTATGTCCTCACCTACGCAGCCTTCTTGATTGCTTCTACTGCTGGTAAGTTCGGTTAATCTGGCTATTAGTGTTGTAGATAAGTAAAAAAATCCCCTGCCATAAGGTGGGGGATTTTTTGTTGAGATAATGAAAGGGTGTGGATACCAGGGCAATACGGTTCGGTTAGGGGTTGTTCATGGCGATTTCTGGTTTGTAGAGACGCAATATTTTGAGCCACTGCGGTGGACGCTAAATCAGCCTTGCCACGCCACTACTGCTTGAATACCTTTTCTCTAAAATCGGGCAACACATTCAAACCCCACAACCCATACCAAATCAGAGTTTCTTAATTACGAATTACGAATTACAAATTGGTATTATCTCAACACAGCCGCAGGACTACCTACCTGATTTGGTCTTTGAGCAGGTGGACGCATTTCTAAGCCCAGCAAGTTCAACATTTCTTGGTCAGCATCATAATCTGGACAAGGTGTGGTGACAGTGAGCATTTTGTTGTCGTCGCTGGAAAAGATAGAATTAGCTCCTGCCATGAAGCAAAAGGCTTGTTCAACTTGAGAAAGTCTAGCGCGGCCAGCACTCAGACGCACGTCAGAATTTGGCATGACAATACGTGCTGTAGCAATCATCCGTACTACATCCCAAATAGGTACATCTGGCTGATTTTCTAGGGGTGTACCTTCAACTTGGGAAAGAATATTAATTGGGACTGACTCTGGATGGGGATTGAGGTTTGCCAGAGTGGATAACATCGATACACGGTCATCAGCGCTCTCGCCTAAACCCAGGATACCACCGGAGCAAACAGTCACATTAGTTTGTCGGACATTCTCAATTGTATTCAGGCGATCGCTATAAGTCCTAGTGGTAATAATTGTGCTGTAATAATCCTCGGAGGTGTCTAAGTTGTGGTTGTAAGCATACAATCCCGCTGTTTCTAATCGCTTGGCTTGGTCTGCTGTCAACATACCCAAGGTGCAGCAGACTTCTAAACCCATGTCGGTCACTTCTTTGACCATTTCCAGGACTGTTTCAAACTGAGAGTTATCCCGCACCTCCCGCCAAGCAGCACCCATGCAGACACGACTTACACCTTTTTGTTTAGCTGTTTGGGCAATATTCACTACTGTATCTTTGTCTAGAAGCGCCTGTGGTTTCACTTCTGTTTTGTAACGCGAAGATTGGGCGCAGTAGCTACAATCTTCAGGACAACCTCCAGTTTTAATGGAGATGAGTTTACAGACTTGTATTTGCTTTGGGTCGTGATATTGGCGATGCACACTAGCAGCTTGATAAATTAGCTCTAGCAATGGCATGTCGTAAATCTTCCGAATCTCTGCTTCCTGCCAATCGTAGCGTATTACCACCGACATCATCCTTCTTATTGACTGGATTAATTAATATCTGCCTTGTTGCTGAATTTCCTAAGGCTGTAGATACTTAGACATCAGCTTATCAAGATTTTGCTGGGATGGCAGAATAATGTCTGGTTACGTTAAGGATTTATTGTTCAGACCGCAGAGGGGTGCAGGGTGCAGGGTGCAGGAAGAAAAAGTAATTTACAAAACTTAGATAGGGCAACCTACGTATATTCCAAACATCAAATTGGATTACTGTAACTAGGTCGGTGTTAAAAATTGTCGTTATGACAAGGCAGGAGGCAGAGGGCAGAAGGGAAGAGGTTTTCAAGCTACTTTACTTTCCGTTACATAGTTCGGTTTATTTGCACCTTTCTACTTATAACTGATTTGCTATTTTTTCTAATTCTTCTTTTACAGACAAAGGTTGATAGCCCAACTCAAAAGCTTTAGAACTATCTAAGGAAACATCTGCTGGTCTGGGTGCTGACATTTTTACATCTTTTTGCCGACAGCTTTTTAGCCCTATGGATGGCAGTTTAAATACTTCGACTAATAACGATCCAAAATCATAACGTGAAATTCGTTCTTTTCCTCCTAAATGAATGATACCATTCACTTTTTCTAAGGCTAATAATAATCCTTTCGCGGCTGTTGTGCCACTGGCTGGTGTGCGGAGTTCATCAATAAATAAATTTAATTCTTTTTCTTCTTTTAAAGTTTGAATAAATGCTTGAATAAAGCTCTGTGCTGTAGGTGTGGCGCTACCAAATAATAAGGGCATTCGACAAACTGCGGTCATGGGATATCGCTCTAGCATACCCATTTCTGCCATGACTTTTTGCTCACCATAAATATTGATGGGGCATACAGGTGCAGTTTCATTATAAGGAGGATTTAAGCCATTGAATACTTGATCTGTTGATGTAAACGCACAAGGTATACAATCATCAGCACATAGTCCAGCTATATTGCAAGATGCTGTGACATTAACTGCATGTGATTCTTGAGGATAAATTTGGCAAAAATTTGGTTGTGAGTGTGCAGCCGTATGAATAACTGCGGCTGGATTAATGTCACTAAATGCTTGCTTTAAATCTTGAAAGTCAGTTAAGTTGACTTTCAGTATTTTGATTCCCGGAATTTCGATAAAATGTGAGTAATATGTACTATAAACTTCCCATTCTTGTTTTGCTAATTGGCAAAGATGCCATCCCAAAAAACCACTGGCCCCGGTAATCAATAATTTTTTCATGTATTATTTCCGATCGCAGTGAGCAAAGCAACGCAGAGATTAGATGCAGTTAATTCAAATTATATCCTGCAACTTGCCTGATATCATATGTTGTCACTTATACTTTATGGCAGTTCAGCGTTAGCTATTGAATTAATTGCTGAAATCTTTGATCATTACGTACTTTGTTAAAATCTGGATCTGTTTTCGCTAGTTGTTGGTATTTTCTTGGAACTAGCCGGATGGCTGTTTTCAGGTTGGCAATTGCTAATCCTACTTTGTTTTGTAAAGCATAAGTACAAGCTCTGTTGTAATATGCTTCCGGCTTATTTGGCTGGATAGCGATCGCTTTATCGTATGATACTAATGCTTCTGGATAACGTTGCAGTTTTGTCAAGGCTATCCCTCGGTTAATCCAGGCTTCTTGCTTATTTGGTTTAATTGCGATCGCTTGATCATAAGCTGCAAGTGCATCTGTATAACTTTGCAATGAGACTAAAGCATTGCCCCGGTTGTACCAAGCTTCATCCTTATCTGGTTTAATTGCGATCGCTTGATCATATGATACTAGTGCTTCTTTGTGTTTTTGTAATTTTGTCAAAGCTATACCTCGGTTAATCCAGACATCAGCACTTTCTGGTTTGAAGGCGATCGCTTTATCGTATACTGCTATAGCATCTTGGTAGTGTTGCCCGTCTAAAAGTTTATTGCCTTGATGAAATAAATTTTCTGCCTTTTGACTAGTTTTTGCTTCTGTCAGCAACTGAGAAACATTAGTTTTTTGTACTACTTGCTGGGTATTTTCTATTGATGATTCTGCTTTGTTATCGCAGCCAGATGTGAAGCAAATAATCAAGCCAGAGACGGCGAAGCAGCGCCAAAAGACCATGCTATACCTACAGAACTCTTAATTTGATGTTATGTTATTTTGATATTTATTAATAGTATCAGAAAAGACTGTGATTTTTTCATTAATTTGCTTATCGGTGTCATAACCTATCATTTCAATCCCTTTTTTATCTCTTTGTAACAAATCGAGGCAACATTTGTCTGCTGTGTGGCGATATTCACGTAAGTATTGATAAAATCTAAAAAAGAATTAGCATGTTTGTGCGCGATCGCACATTTGATATACCAGGCAAACTACCATGAATACGAAAAAAGAGCTAATTTCTATCTTGCTTGTCGATGACGAACCACATTTTCGTCAAGGTATACGCACCTTATTAAACTTTTATAATAATAGTAGTAATCTAGGTTTGAATGTTATTGGAGAAGCAGCATCGGTTGAGCAAGCAGTAAAATTAACAACTGAACAACATCCGGCTTTAATATTATTAGATTTAGAATTACCTCCAGAAGATGGGATTACAGCACTGCACCGTCTGAGTGAATTATCTTATAACGGTAAAGTATTAATTTTGTCGGCTCATCAGCAAGATGAATGGATATTTAGAGCTATGCAAGCTGGTGCTTGTGGTTATGTATTTAAAGACCAATTAGCAACTCAATTATGTGAAGCTATCACCACAGTAATTAATAATCAAGTCTATTTACCAGCAGATATCGCAACAGCATTTTTTAGGTTGTTTCACTATTACACAGGACACTCATTAAATTCTAGTAATAATTGTATTCATTTGACCGAAAGAGAACAAGAAGTTTTAAATTGGTTAGTCCAAGGGGCTTCTAACGAGCAAATTGCCGGAAATCTATATATTACAGTCGCCACAGTCAAAGCACACTTAACAGCTATCTTTGAAAAATTAAGTGTTACCAGCCGCACTCAAGCAATAGTTAAAGCGTTAAAACTAGGTTTAGTTTGCCCATAATTAAGCGCTGAATAATGTTGAGTTAATGACAAGGAGTTGATAAAAAAATGTTGCGAGATAAGTTGTTAGTTACCGTTCAATTCAAATCATTAAGTCTAACTTAAATGTCACCCTTTAATCATTGCATGAAATGAATAATGGTGCGTTACGGATTTCATCATAACGCACCCTACAATACTTAATTTTTTTCATAAATCAAACCGGATTTCTATATAATAATTCACTCAGCCCTCAGCACTATAACAATGAGCAACTATTTAGCCATCGCCACTGTCACCGCAACTTTGCAAAGAACATTGCAAGCTAGTGTCCAATTAGATGTGGATGGTGCGCGGGTGACAACTGTTAGACCCGATCGCCTCAATGGTGCTACACCAGAAGCAGGAGTGAATGTATATCTTTACGATATTTTGCTCAATAGTGCTTGGCGCAGTGCTGATTTAAGACAACGCCACTCCGATGAAAAATATACCAAGCGATCGCAAACAGGTTTAGATTTGTACTACTTGCTAACCTGCTACGGTAACGATGTGGAGTTAGAACCGCAGCGCCTCATGGGTAGCATCGTCCGCACACTCAATAGTAAATCGATGATCACACAAGAGATGATTCGGGAAACAGTAGCCGATTCAACTTTCACATTTTTAGCCGATTCTAATCTAGCGGAACAAGTAGAAGCGATCGCAATTTCCCCCGTTGATATGAATATAGAAGAAATTTCAAAAATTTGGACGGTATTTTTTCAAACACCATACTCCCTATCATTGGGCTATAAAGCCAGTGTCATCTTAATCGATAGTGGTGATATACCGAAAAAACCTTTACCTGTACGCAACATTCAGCGTCATGTTACACCATACCAACCAGCGATCGCTCACATCAAGGTAGCAGAAGAACTATCCAAACTCTGGCAAACCCAAAACGCCACAACACCATTAATTCTCGCAACCAGTACCTTGTTAATTCAAGGCAACAAGTTAAACGCAGATATCACTCAAGTCCGCATTGGTAACGTCACAGCAACCCCACAAACTGTCACCGAAAAGCAAATTACCTTAGATATCTCCACCATCCCCATACAATCATTACGGGCTGGTGTCCAGAGTTTACAGGTAATTCATCCCCAGCAACAGGTTAGCTCAAATGTTCTCCCTATTTTGCTGCGCCCAACCATTCAAGAAATTACTATATCTAATTTACATGGTAGAGGTAATGATCCGCGATCGGCTGATATCAACGTCAAAGTCAACTTCACCATTGATAAAACACAGCAAGTAACTTTAGTTTTAACAGAACTGTCATTCACCCAATTTACCGGATATTCCTTCGAGCAAACTAAGAATCGCCGCAACAACACCAACTCAATCACCTTTGCGATTACCGATTGTTTACCAGGAAACTATTTAGTCCGCTTGGTTGTAGATGGTGCAGAAAGTTTACTCTCAGTTGATACAGATCCCAACAGTCCCACATTTGAAAGTTATATTGGCCCTGTAGTAGCGATCGCCTGATCTTGTAGAGTGTGAAGTGCGAAGTGCGATCGCTCTCTCTATTCTCACCAAAAATGCGATCATTGTTGTCGGTTGAGTGCGATCGCCTGATCTTGTAGGGTGCGTTAACGAAGTAACGCACCGTATTGTTGCTAATATTCGGTGTGTTACGCGATCGCTAACACACCCTACGTTTATCATGGTGCGATCGCCGATCTTGTAACGCACCATTTTTATGTGAAAAAGACTCATGCTGAGTGCGATCGCTATTTCATCATTTATGATTGAAAAGTGCGACTACTCCTCTTACCCTGGTACGTTATCCAAACACACATTTTTCGTATCCCCTCAATTACTATCAGACCAAAACGAAGAAAAACCTATGAATAGTTGTATCACTATTGATCCAGATATTTGTAATGGACGACCCATAATTGCAGGTACTCGAATTCCCGTACAAACCATCATGGAGTTTTTGGGAGCAGGCGACTCGGTTGAAGAAGTCCTTGAAGAATATCCTTCCCTAACACGAGAAAATATTTATGCTTGTATTCAATTTGCAGCCAAATTGATGGCTAATCATTATGAAATCAGAAAAGTGGCATGAATGGATTTTTATTTGACGAAAACTTACCTTCTAAAATTCAATTTACGCCATCGCTACCAATTATTCATGCTTCGGTGTTAGGAAAAAGTCCAAGCGATACGGAAATTTGGCAATATGGTAAAGATCAAAACCTAGTAATTGTCACCAAAGATGCTGATTTTTCAGATCGACTGATGCTTGATACCTCACCCCCCAAAGTAATCCATCTTCGCTTTGGGAATATGCGAAAGCGTGAATTTCACGAATTTTTAGCCCGTATTTGGCCACAAATTGAAGCCTTAATTATTAACCACAAGCTAATTAACGTTTATCGAGAGCAAATGGAAATATTTAAGTAGTGCGATAGTATCGCTCCATAATTTAAAATAGCGATCGCTCCCACCGTCACCCTGCTAAACTAAAATCACACCCCGCAATCTTCAGGAGCCATGAGCGCCACAACTAGCAAAACTCTTGCCCTAGAAGAGTTTCTGAAGCTCCCAGAAACCAAACCAGCCAGCGAATATATCAACGGTGAGATTATTCAAAAACCAATGCCGAAAGGAAAGCATAGTCGGTTGCAGTTAAAGTTGTGCAATAGCATCAACGACGTTGCAGAAAATCAACAGATTGCCTATGCTTTCCCGGAATTACGTTGCAGTTTTGGTACACGCTCAATTGTACCTGATGTAGCAGTTTTCCAATGGTCACGTATTCCCTTTGATGCGGATGGGGAAGCACCCAACGATTTTTTACTGTGTCCCGATTGGACAATTGAAATCCTCTCCCCAGATCAGAGTTCCAACAAAGTAATTGGTAATATTCTTTACTGCTTAAAATATGGTTGTCAGCTTGGTTGGTTAATTGATCCAAGCGATCGCTCCATTCTTGTTTTTTCTCCAAATCAACAACCAGAATTGTTGCAGAGTAGCGATCGCTTATCAAGCTTACGAGAAATCGACCTAAATCTTTCAGTAGAGCAGATTTTTAGTTGGTTGAAGATGACAGAAAGTTAGTAAATCATGGCGATCACTATATGAATAATAGTATCAATAGTGGCGATCGCTATTTTTCTTCAGTAAGATAGTGCCAAAATTTTACAATACCTCTGCCGCAAAACCACAGTAACTCCTATGCTGGCACAAAAATATCTGGAGTATAAATATGTATAAAAGACAACACAGAACAGGTAAAGCGTCTGCAAATCACTCTGACGCATCAACCAATCAATTCGCTCCACGTCGCTTTGTTGTCCAGCCTCAAACCGAAGAACCAGAACAAACACCCGATTTACAAGCTAAATCACCAACAACAGAAACATCTAGTAACAACTTAGCCAATATCCCCATTTTTCTCCCTGGATATCAACCGCCGCCACCACCAAGAGTGCAGATGAAACTCACCATCGGTGAACCAGGAGATAAATATGAACAAGAAGCAGACAAACTAGCAGCAGATGTGGTGCAACGGATTAATGCGCCTAAGAATGATCAAGTTCAGCGCTCAGAACAGCAAGAAGACGAAGACGAACTGCAAATGAAACCCCTCTCTGCTACTATTCAGCGTTCAGAACAGGCAGAATATGAAGACGAATTGCAAATGAAACTATTGGTGCAGCGTCAGTCTATTACAGGTGGTATGCCTGCAACACCGGATTTAGAGGAGTCGATACAACAGTCCAGAAATAGCGGACAGCCACTAGGAGAGAGTGTCCGGGAACCAATGGAACAAGCTTTTGGCTCTGATTTCAGTGGAGTGAAGATACACACAGATGCTCAATCTGATCAGTTAAATCAATCAATCCAAGCAAAAGCCTTTACAACAGGACAAGATATCTTCTTTCGACAAGGAGCATACCAGCCAGAGAGTCGAGGAGGACAAGAGTTGATTGCCCATGAATTAACTCATGTGGTGCAACAAGGTGGGGCAGAAAGCATTCAGAGAGAAACATCTCAACCATCATCATCATCACTAGCTGAAAAGCTCGGTTTGATGATGAAGCCAACAACAAACATCACTGAATCAGAAGCAATCTCTCCTAAGAGTAAAAGCATACCGACAAAGTCAATAGTGCAACAGTCGTATGTAGCTCGGAAACAAGCGAGTAGTAATTCTGGTACATGTACAGCAAAAGCTTCACCAAACCTGCTTCAGAGGGCAATTACCTTCCAAGGTAACGACAATCTCAATACCCTCCAAACTACTTACCCCAATCAACTGGCAGAAATCAATGGCTGGGATGCCAGCCCCTACACTGCTACCTATGCTGACAATGCTGGTGTGCTAACGTGGACGCTTGATCAAAATTCAAACGCTGCGATCGATCTCATCGTTACCAGTATGCTACAAAACAATGCAGCAGCATGGAGTGGAACAAGTGCTACCGCTGGAGAAATCTGGACATTGGTAAGTGATCCCACTGTTGTCGGGCTAAATCGAGATGATGCGGCGCAACTCTTCCGAACTCATCTCATGCTACACACTCATGGAGCTACTCTAGCTGAAGCTATTGGTAACCTTCATGGAAACGTTCGAGCTGCGAAACTTAATGCTATAGCAACAACGGTTGGGGATAGTATTGGCAGACCGGTAATTGAAGGTGATGTTCCGCAAAATGCAATAAATGACCCAAATTATCTTAGAGGATGGGCTGAACAAGGTTGGAATTTCATTAATCTTATGTGGGGCGGTATCGAAAATCAAAATCACAAGAATAACTTCATTTATCATGCCTTCGATCACAACAAGGGTTATAACAGGTCTATAAACTTTATACTAGACTGGCAGCCTCCAGAAGAACACGGAGGCGGTGACGTAGGTGCAGCTACGCTAATCGCACATTATTTCGACGACTATTCAACGAAAATAACCCAAGACACTCTTCCAGCATTGAATGATTTTCTTAGAAGTGCAACAGGGCGATTTCTGGTAAGAGCTATTAATGATGAAACTTATACATTGGAGCAAGTGCCAGAAGATCCTACTCCAAATACAAATACACTCGTTGCTGATTATCGCCTTGATAATGGATCAGTAATTGATAGGGAAAATCTTCCAAGACGAAGTCAAATAGTCAGAGATAACGACAATCGCCGATGGGAGATACTGTCTGTTTCGGGTGGCATTTTTGGGTTGACTCTAGTGGTGGAGTAATTTTTAATGTCTATCATGACCAACCCCATTCCCTCCATTGCCTCCCAAACCTCAGTTTTAGAAGCAAAACAACGCCTCTCTCAATCCCTGCTCTGGACTTTGCAGCGGAATTTTTTTGCACAGCAAGGCATCCAAGCCTGGAGTCAGAGGATAGTTCCTCAGTACATCACCAGCAATCCCTTTATTGCCCGCGCCTATGCCAAAATAGTCTTGAGCTTTTTGCAGGAGGCGATCGCTTGTGAAAATCTCAACTCTACTCCATCCCATACCAAAGCTCCCTTTTATATCATTGAGTTGGGGGCGGGTTCGGGGCGCTTCGCTTATTATTTTCTCAAACAATTTTTAGCGACTATTCAGCATTCGGTACTGAAGAATATTTCATTCAAATACATCATGACTGATTTTGCCGATCGCACCATCGACTATTGGCAAGCTCACTCATATTTGCAACCTTTTGTTAATCAAAACTATCTGGACTTTGCTCATTTTGATGTTGAACAATTTCAAGAAATTGTGCTGAAAAAAAGTGGAGAAATTCTCAGCCCAGAGACAATTAAAAAGCCGATCATCGTGCTGGCAAATTATTTCTTCGACAGCATTCCTCAAGATGCTTTTTACATCAAAGAAGGGCAAATTCACGAATGGCTGATTACCTTACTTTCTCCCCAGCATGAAACCAATCTATCAGACCCAGAGCTACTTGATCGCGTAATCGTTGATTTTTCCTGTCAGCCAATCAATAAAAATTATTACAATGATGCCGATTTGGATGGGTTGCTGAACGATTACTCAAAGCGACTGGTAGAGACAGTGATTCCGTTCCCTATCGCTGCTCTGCAATGTCTGCGCTACTTTCGCCAACTTTCTCAAGATCGTCTGCTAGTGTTGTCAGGAGATCGAGGCTACACTTGCGACGAAGCATTAGAAGGGCTGCAAAAGCCTGAAATCAGGATACATGGAAGTTTTTCCATGATGGTTAACTATCATGCACTAGGGGAATACGTACTCCGTCAGGGAGGTCAAACCTTACACCCTCAATGCGGTCATTCCCACCTAAACATCTCTGCATTTATTCTTGGTAATTCCTCTAACGGCTGGGTGGAAACCCACCGAGCTTATACAGAAACAATTGAACAATTTGGCCCTGATGATTTTTTTACTTTGAAAGAAGGGTTTGAGAAAATTTACAACTCCTATACTCTTCCCCAACTTTTGGCATACCTGAAGTTAAGTGGCTGGGATCACATTATCTTTCTGGGATGTTTTCCCCGTCTGCTCGATCAGATTGGCGCTATCACCCAATTGGAGCGCCAGCAGCTATATCAAGCCATTCAGCAGGTTTGGAACATCTACTATCCTATTGGTGAACAGCACGATCTGGCATTCTCTCTGGGAGTTCTACTCTTCGGAATACAATATTACGCTGAAGCACTTGACTTTTTCCAACTTTCCATTAATGACTACGGACTAGATGCTAGTACGTTAGTTAACATGAGCCAATGTCATTACAATCTTGGGCAATTAGACACGGCACTACTTTATATTAACCAAGCTTTGGAATTAGACCAAACTCTAGAAATGGCTAAGAGTATGCGAAATAAGATTCAGGCGGAAATTGATCGCAGTATGAGATGAGTGCGATCGCCTCTTTTCATAAATTTTATACACACAGGCAATCTTACTGATTTGGTCTATATGGTTTTGAGAGCGATCGCTTCTACTAACCTCCAAACAAAATTTCGTTGCGACTAGTAGCGCCTAGTTCTGGTAAAGAGTTAGTGGGTGAGTGGGGAGTAATAGCTGTGGGAATTGCGGCAACTACATCTAGTTCTTTAACAAGACTTTGCAACAATTTGTCTTGTTCTATGCGGTAATTTGACACGTAAGGGCCACGATTTAGAATAGCAAACCAAACCAAACCGCGATCGCGTGTAGGTACAACTCCCGCCAATGCACTGACATTGTTGAGAGTACCAGTTTTCATCACAGTACCAACAGGCATATGTCTGCGGTTTAATGTGCCGCGATGATCAAACCCAGACACAGGAAATAAATCTGCTAAATTCAGTTCGTGTACAGATGCTTGCTGTTGAAGAGCCATTAACATTGCACAAGCAGCTCTGGGAGAAATTCGATTTTCTGTGCCGAGTCCAGAACCATTAATTAATTGAATTTCTGACTCAGGTACTCTAGCAAGATAGGCCGCAGTTGTTTGCACTACACCCGCACCTCCTACCGATTCTGCCAACATTTGTGCAATTTCATTATTGCTGTAAACGTTCATTTCTTTGATTATTTGGTGCAAGGGCAAAGATTTGTGACGCACCAGCAAAGTTTGTTGGGGAGGCTGTGGGGCAAATTTGATAGTACCTGTAATTACTACTTCTGGCTTGGGTGTGCCTTTGGGCATGATGGAGTAGATATAATTCGCCGGACGAGTCCAAGTTTTATGATTCAGCGCTTGCTTAACCATTTGTCCAGCCAGGAGCGGGTGACGTTGAAAATTCATGGCGAAATTGCCTGTAATTAGCAAATTGCCTTTTACCTGCTTAATACCCAATTTATTCAGTGTATTGCCAAGAGCGATCGCTTCTTCCCATACAAACATCGGGTCGCCACCACCCGCAATCACCAAATCACCTTGCAATACACCATTGACTACTGTCCCTGTAGTCCCAATCAAAGTTTCAAATTGATGTTCTGCTCTCCAAGTTTTCAAAGCAACTAAAGAAGTAGCAATCTTGGTTAAAGAAGCAGCCGGGAGAGGTGTTGTACCTTGATAATTAGCCATGAGTATCGGCCCCGACTGTAACCAAATTCCCTGACTCTCGGCTAAATTTTGGGCGACTAACTTAGATTTGATTAGTTCTTGTAAGTATTTTTGTACTGTATTCACCCCAGTTGGATTGGGATCAGAAGCCAGAACCAAGCCAGGGTTTACTTGCCCAGCCAATGCCTCTAAAGCATCAGAAGGCTTGATTTCGACTCCAGCCATTTCCAGCCACAGAGAAACCAAACCTGAACTCAATAATTCCAGCATTTCTCACTCCCCAATTTCTAAGATGTGATCTGTGATTTACTGTGCTAATATACAGACTTTTTTATGCTAATCAGCATTGGGTAATCATAACTGGTCTGTTGCTGTTGTGGTAGTAAGTAGAAGATTTTTGTATTTGTTATTTATTTGACTTGACAATTGATTTATCGTTTTAATGTTGCTGTATATACCAACCTTAAAATAAATAACGCTGGGACTAATATTTATAGCAACACCCACATAATTTAACCTAAAAAATTTCAAAATTAATTCAAAAAATTTTGCTTTTCTGATAAAAGTTTTTCGGTGTTTGAGGCGGAGAATTAGATAGATACACTCACTGGAATTTTTATGTCACTTTTAACAGATGCGCTGTCAGGAATCGCAACTTAAGTAGTTAAACATAATTAATTACACAATGTCATTGCGTTCGCAGAGCGTGTCGTAGACAAGCAATCCCACAGTCTTCAATATTAACAAGTTGATGGGATTGCCACGCTCCACTTCGTTGCGCTCGCAATGACAAGCAAAAAAGTGGGATGCTCCCGTCGCGCACTCTCCTAAGCTAATCGTCATTTAAATTGCACCATCTTCATGGTAATCAAAGCTGCAAACCCTCTCCCTTGCTCCCTGCTCCCCTGCGGCCTCAATGTGCAAATTAAATGCTTAACAGCTTATTCGTAAGGTGAGGTTTGGGGAAGGGTTATTTTGTAGTTGATTAAAATTTGTGTTATGGTGTCGCTTTACACATTTTCCCTACTTCCAACTCATGATTCATTGCCGCCAATTGCCCAAGTATCATGTAGGGTGCGTTAGGCTAAAGCCATAATACACCCTGCTGTAATAGCATTTATGGTGTTAGTTGTTTAGTGCGATCGCAATACAACCACCAAAAACTACTTTCTTTCTGGATGTGATATCTCTTCTTGGGAAGGAGTACCCATTTGATTAATAGTGGCAATCATTTGATACAAACGCCCTAAATCGCGTTGATTGAAGTACAGAATGAGGCGAGGTAGTTCTAAAGTTTCATCTTGATTTTCTTGAGGTAATGCTTGACTTTTTTCAATCCGTCCTTTTACCAGAATGTCATTGAACTCAGCATTAAGTTGTTCTACCTCAGCATCTGATAAATCGCAATTTAGGCGAATCACTAACTGATTACTTACGTAGCGGCTGGAGTGATAAACCTGATAAAAACCCGTGATGGCGTTGCAAGCTACTTCTAGGTTATCTGTAACAGTGTAAAGACTGGGGTCTTCCGGACTCACAAGACCTTTCTGCACCAGTTGTTGATCGATATAGTCGCTCCAAGATTGCCAATAATCCCCACCAGGGTGATCGATTAAAACTAAAGGTACAGGGCCAAATTTCCCAGTCTGGCTTAATGTCATGCACTCAAAAGCTTCATCTTGAGTGCCAAATCCACCAGGAAATAACGCAACGGCATCACTTTCTTTGAGGAGGAATAGTTTACGGGTGAAAAAATATTTAAAGTGAATCAGCTTGGGATCACCTTCAATAATCGGGTTTGCCTGCTGTTCAAAGGGTAATTGAATATTTAAACCAAAAGAATTTTCTCGTCCAGCGCCTTCGTGTCCCGCCTGCATAATACCGCCACCACCACCTGTCATCACCATAAATCCCAATTTAGTTACAGCACGACCAAACTCTAGCGCCATTTGGTATTCTGGCGTTTCTGGCAACAGGCGAGCAGAACCAAAGATAGTTACTTTACGGACATGTCGGTAGTTGTAAAATAACTCGAAACCTCGCTCCATATCTGCTAAAGCAGCCGATAATATCTTCCAATCAAGACGCTCAATGTCACTATCAGCCAGGCGGACTATGGTAGCCAGTGCCTGTTGGATGTACTGCCGATGTTTTAACGTCGGTAGGCGATCGATTAATTCAGCGATATCCGCTTGTAGAGACTCTAATGTGTCAAACGAGGCAGATGAGGTCATGAGAACTGCTGGCACAATGGCACTACATTGTACCTAATTTTGGGGTGCTATTTACAATCTTTTCTCAAAGAGTATCCTTGTCAGTCCAGTAGGGTGTGTTAGGCGTAAGCCATAACGCACCTTGACTGGAGAGAAATTAGAGGATCTTAGCAGCACGTAGACCGAACAACAGACCCGCTGCTAATGCTGTAAATAAAGCCAAAAAGCCTATGTAAGCAACTACTCCAAACATTTTGATGCTTCTCCACAATGTTTCACTACATTTATTGAATCATTAGTTATTGGTCAATGGTCAATAGTCATTTGTTTTTCCCCTGCGCTTCTGCCTCTTTTTTTTCGCCAGATTGCGTTAAAATACAAGCCCACGGGCGCTTTTTAGGGTTGGGCAATGACTTCTATCATTAATGTTAATTTACCGCAGCAGTCTTACGAGATTGCGATCGCACCTGCAAGTTTAGATCAACTTGGTCAAAGTATGGCCAATCTCCATCTGGGACAGAAAGTACTTTTAGTTTCTAATCCTAGTATTTTCAAGCATTATGGACAAAGAGCGATCGCATCACTAACATCGGCAGGATTTGATGTGGCCAGTTATTGCTTACCAGCCGGGGAACGCTACAAAACCCTCAATTCTATCCAAAAACTGTACGATGTCGCTTTAGAAAACCGCCTCGAACGTTCCTCCACGATGGTAGCGTTGGGGGGAGGCGTGATTGGTGACATGACTGGTTTTGCTGCTGCAACTTGGCTGCGAGGAATTAACGTTGTCCAAGTACCTACAACTCTTTTAGCAATGGTAGACTCTGCTATTGGTGGTAAAACAGGTGTGAATCATCCCAATGGCAAAAACTTGATTGGTGCATTCCATCAACCAAGTTTAGTATTAATTGACCCGGAAGTATTGAAAACTCTACCTATGCGCGAGTTTCGTGCAGGTATGGCAGAAGTTATTAAATATGGTGTGATTTGGGATGCTGAATTATTTGCCCAAATGGAAGCAAGTAAACACCTCAATCAACTCCGTTACATGCAGCCGGAATTATTAAACGAAATATTAACTCGCTCTTGTCAAGCCAAAGCAGATGTTGTAGGCAAAGATGAAAAAGAAGGCGGACTGCGAGCGATTTTGAATTACGGACACACTATCGGTCATGCCATAGAAAGCTTGACAGGTTATCGATTAGTTAATCATGGAGAAGCTGTTGCGATCGGTATGGTAGCTGCTGGACAAATTGCTGTCAATTTAGGCATGTGGCAGCAAGCAGAAACAGACCGTCAAAATGCCATCATTCAAAAAGCAGGTTTACCAACACAACTACCCGCTGGTGTAGATATTGCAGCAATTATTGATGCGTTGCAACTAGATAAAAAAGTCAAAGCCGGGAAAGTTCGGTTTGTGTTACCAACTCAAATTGGTGTAGTGACAGTTACCGACCAAGTACCAGCAGATATCATCCAGCAAGCATTACAGGGAATGCAATCAATTACTCAATTACAATAAAAACTAACTAAAAGCTGGTTTGCGCTATGATTCTCCAAGCCAAAAATCAACTGACCTTACAAGAGTTCTTACATCTTCCTCCTGGTGAGGGAGATACTACCTACGAACTTGTGGAAGGTCAAGCTATTGCGAAAATGCCACCGAAAAAATTCCACTCTAAACTAACTCGCGCTTTACTTAATTTAATTGAGCAATTGTGTGCAACTAAAGGGGAAGTGTGTCCAGAATTAGCTGTATCTTTAACTCGTGACGGACAAGATTGGGTTCCTGTACCTGATATTGTGTATATCTCGAATGAACGTTTACCCTCCGACTGGGAAAAAGAAGGAGTATGTTCCGTTCCGCCAGATTTAGTGATTGAAATTATTTCACCAGGACAAACCTTTGGTGCAATGATGTAAGGATTCAGGTAACAGAGTATTGACAAAGGGGACAGTTGAGGTGGAGTATCACAAATATGAACCAAAACCTGCCTCAAGAACTAGAAAAAGAAAGTTTGGGCCAGTTATCCAAAGAAGAACTGG
>NZ_JADEXZ010000119.1 GCF_015206815.1 Fortiea sp. LEGE XX443 | reverse complement strand
GGTTAAAACCCCATCCCTTGTGGGTGGCTTTTCTCCCCTGCCCCCTGCTCCCTGCCCCCCTGCTTTTTTATGTCCGTAACTAGATAAATTAACTCCGGTTATCTATTTGGGCGCGTTGCAAATTGCCCGAAAAATCAACATACACACTCTTCCATTCCGTGAATACATCTAAAGCAGTGGTTCCGGCTTCGCGGTGGCCGTTACCTGTTTGTTTCACACCACCAAAAGGCAAATGTACCTCTGCGCCAATAGTCGGGCCATTTATATAAGTAATACCAGCTTCAATATCGCGCATGGCAGTAAAAGCGCGGTTGATATCGCGGGTATAAACAGAAGAAGAAAGACCGTAATTGGTATCATTGAGAATTGCGATCGCTTCCTCAAATGAACTAACCTCAATTAATGCAACTACAGGCCCGAATATCTCTTCACGGGCGACGCGCATATCAGGTGTAACATTATCTAGAATAGTTGGTTGAAAGAAATTGCCTTGTTTTAATTGTCCTTCACTGGCTATTTCTCCACCAATTAAGATTTTTGCACCTTCCTCACGGGCAATATTCATATACTCATTCACCCGTTGCAGTTGCCTTTGATTAATTATCGGCCCAATTTCTGTCTTTGGGTCATTCCCAGCACCCAGGCGTAATTTGTTGGTGCGCTCATATAGCATCGCCGTAAACTTTTCTTTGATGTCGCGGTGTAATATTAGACGACTGGTAGCCGTGCAACGCTGTCCAGTTGTACCAAATGCACCCCAAACTGCACCATCCAAAGCTAATGCTAAGTCTGCATCTTCCATGACAACTTGGGCGTTCTTTCCACCCATTTCCAGACAGACGCGCTTATGAGTGCGTCCGCAAGTAGCGCCAACAAAAGCACCCGTTTCGGAAGAACCAGTAAATGAAACTAAATCAACATCAGGATGTTCTACTAAAGCTTTACCAACTTCTTCGCCAACACCATGCACTAAATTAATTACACCTGGCGGTAAACCTGCGGTGGCGAAAATTTCGATGAGTTTGGTTGCACAGGCGGGGGTATCTTCCGCGGGTTTGAGGATGACTGTGTTACCGCATACTAAAGCCGGCATAGCTTTCCAACAAGGAATAGCCATAGGAAAGTTCCAAGGAGTAATTAAAGCACAAACACCGATAGGCATTCGCACCGTCATAGCGAATTTATTAGGCATTTCCGAAGGTGTTGTTAACCCAAACAGTCGCCGTCCTTCGCCAGCACTATAAAAAGCGCAGTCAATACCTTCCTGCACATCGCCCCGCGCTTCTGTTAGGGGTTTACCCATTTCCCGACTAATTAATTGAGCGAGTTCTTCTTTGTGTTCAAGTAATAATTCCCCCACACGAAAGATGTATTCGGCTCTAGCTGGGGCGGGGACTTTGCGCCAATTGCGGTAAGCTTGACGGGCGGCGGCTACAGATGTCTCGACATCCTCGGCTTGAGAACGGGGAAACGTAGCGACGACTTCGCTTATTAAAGCAGGGTTGCGACTATCAAGAGTAGTTCCTGTTGTGGCGTTCACCCATTGACCATCGATATAATTGCGGCAAGTTAATAAAGACATAATTTGTAATTCGTAATTAAGATTTTTTTTAGAGAATTGGTATAGGTTTGATTTGTTTTCTACGTTAACGTCAAGTTTGGTGAATGGACGGAAGACGAGAAAGTTATACACAAAAGTTAAGGCACAAAAGCCAACACACCCACAGGCGAACCAGAACCACCACGTAATCTGAGAATAGCGATCGCTAATGTAGTACCCTTAGGAGGCAGTTGATCCAAATTCGTCAATTCCGGCACCATTAGCGTAAAAACTGTTAAGGGCGTTGATATGAGTAGCGCTATGTTCTCCCATAGAAAACCCCCGCAGATAATAGCCATCATCGGGAATATTTGCCACTGTGGTAAATTCTACTTGCGGGTCGCCAGGCCAGAATGTCAACTGAATATACTCAATAATAAGAATAAATATCTCGGGCAGGCACGCTTATGACCGAGATTTACGCAAGTCAGCACGATTCGATCAAAGATTTTGTAAAGCTGGCACTCGTTTTACAGTCTATACTTTTGGCTGATGTATATTGAAGTTGGAGAGGTCTACTCTCAAAGTCGTAAGCAAGCTTATGGGGTAGTCATGGATGTATTGTCAAGTTATTTATACGCACGACCATCTTTAATTGAAGGTATCGCCAGAATAGTAGATTTTGGCAACACATTACAGGCGTATAACTCGTCGTTAAGTCCTGAGCAAGCAGACTACTTGGCTCTGCTGTCTGACTGGCGGGTTGTAGGAAATGATTTGAGAAATGCAATGGCAGAGTATAAGGAATTAGAATCTCAAATCAATGAAACTCTTATTGCTGAAGCTCGTGAAGCTTTAGCAATGGCTCAGGAATAAATATAAGGATCAAGTGGTGTGATGGAGAACGAGGAAACAAATGAAAATCCTGTTGCCCTCCCTACCAAATTTTATCTTGTCCGAAAAATTAGATATAGCCTTGTTTCCTTGTTATCACTGATTAGGCGAGGTTCCCTCTTCAAAGGGACGGATAATAGCAGGTGCGGGTGTGACTTCTGGTTGAAAGATGGCTTGCAATGCTTGTTCTAGGGTTTGTGCCATAACAATGCGGTTTTCGTAAGCGACAACTACCCGTACCAAAGTTGGCAAACTATTTTGCGTGGCTTCTAAATAAATAGGCTCGACGTACAATAAGGATTGTTCAATGGGAATGACTAACAAATTCCCCTGAATGGCTCTAGAACCTTGACGATTCCATAAAGAAATTTGTTGGGAAATCACTGGATCTTGGTTAATGCGTGCCTCAATTTGTTCTGGCCCGTAGATCAGGCGCTCTTTGGGGAAAATATATAACAATAATTTACCGTAGTTTTCTCCATCCGATCGCGCAGCTAACCAAGCAATTAAATTCGTCCGTTGTCTGGGAGTGTAAGGTAAAAGTAGGATAAATTCTTCAAAAGGAACTGTGGGCAAGCTGGTAATTAAATAATACGCCTCTACTGGACGAGTTTTATCACCATAGATTTCGTTGGGGATTTGCCACTGGTCTTCCCGGTTGTAAAATACTTGGGGGTCTGTCATGTGATAGGTCATCAACTGCTCCGCTTGAATTTGAAAAAAGTCCACTGGATAGCGGACATGGCTACGGAGAGTGAGTGGCATAGCGCTGAGAGGTTTAAACATCTTAGGAAAGATGGCCGACCAACTTCTAACTATCGGATCTCTAGGGTCAGCAATGTAAAAATTAACAGTACCGTTGTAGGCATCAACGACGACTTTGACGGAGTTACGAATATAGTTGATGCCATTATTGCCAGGGTCAGAGTAAGGATAGCGATCGCTAGTTGTATAGGCATCTACAATCCAAAACAGATTATTTTTTACACCAGGGAAATCTGAACCGATACTAGGATCGGCAGCGACTAAGTAGGGGTCGCTATCAAATTTTAAAAAGGGTGCGATCGCTCGGATACGTTGTTTCACATTCCGCCGGAACAACACTTTTGTATCCGGCAAAAAGTCCCGTGTGAATAACATTTGCCAATCTTTCAAATACGTGGCAAATAGCCAACGTCGCCACCCAGGACTAATAGAAATGCCGCCTAATCCATCATAGGTGTTATAAGCGTTATCACTGCCACTGGGATAATCTAGTTCTCTGACTCTTGTGCCAGTCATTACATAAGTATTAGTAATTTCACCATAATAAATTCTGGGTAGACCAATAGGAATGCTGTCTCGAATCGCTTCACTAGAAGTAGTAAGAGCGCCATCACCATTACCAGCAATATCTTTGACAAAATATTCTGGTAGTCCACCAGAGGCAACGGTGTTGACTGGACTGAGGGTAAACCCATATCCATGCGTATAAATTAGATGTTGGTTTACCCATGTCTGCGCCTGTTGGGGTACGGAATTATAGTCTAATTCCCGCGCAGCAATTAAAACTTGTCGCCGTTCTGTTGGTTCAGGTGCTTCTTGATCAGGTGCTATGTTATTTGGAGGCGCAGCTGGGCGCTTTGAGGCTGCTTCGGTTTCTAGGGTATACCGATCAATATCAGCATCAGGAAAGCGATAGTAGGGTCGAATTTGTTGCAGTTGGCGGTTAGTTTCTAAAAGTGGTCGCTGATCCCAAAGGCGAATATTGCGGATTGTCAAGTCGTTATTGCGGATATCGGCTTCAGTTAAAGTTCCTTGGGGATTGAAGTTTTTAGCATCAATAGCCTCTAAATCAAATGCTTGTCGAGTTAAGGCTATAGTCCGTTTAATATATGGTTCTTCCCGCTGCAATTCGTTAGGCTGAACAACTAAATATTGCACCACTGTTGGTAAGATAACACCAGCCGCCACCGCCACCACCAAATAAACGCCCAACCCGTAAAATACCCAGTGGCGATACGCAGACTTAGCTCGCCAGAAAACTGTGCGCCACAAAAGGTAAAAAGCGATCGCCACGGCTAAAATACACAACACTGTGTAAGCTGGTAACTGAGCATTAACGTCGGTATAACTAGCACCATAACTAACTCCCCTGGGGGAATAAACTAGTTCATAACGACTCAGCCAATAGCTGAAGGCGACAAGCAGCATCAATAAGCCACCCATTCCGTATAAGTGACGCTGCTGCGGTGATGAAAACCCTGGAAAAATTCCCTGACTCACACTCTCTGCCGAGAGAAGATAGGTAAGACTAACGGCGACAAAACCAAATAAAAATAAACCCATTAACCAGAGTTCTAGAAGTTCCCAAACTGGTAGGGAAAAGACGTAGAAGCTGATATCTTGATTAAATAAAGGCTCGGAGTAGTTAAAATCAGTAGGATGGAAATATTGCAGGACTTTTGCCCAGTTGTTGTGTAGTATCCAAGCAAATAGCAGACTAAACACACCAGCGATCGCCGTTAAGAGAAATCGTGGATAAATTAAAATAGCGATCGCAACTCCTACAGCCAAACCAACATACAAAATTTGAGCAGTAATTTGCCTTCCCAGTGTCCAAATTGTCTCTAGCCGAAATAGTGAAATAACAGGTAAATCAACCTTGTTTACAGAAGACTGCCAATAAGCAAAGGCAATTTGACCGTAGTTAGCCAGCATTAACCCCACCAAAAAGCTCAATATCAAAACTATTGGTAGTAGCCAGCGCAATCTGATTGGCAAAGTTCGTGTATAAGTTATCTGATTCTCATCAGATTTGGAATACTGAGGACTGAGAAGGTTTTTTAGCTCTGCACTGAGTCCTGCTTGCTCACGCTTGACTTGGGCAATTTTTAAAGATGGCGGATACTTCAGCCGTTGTGCTAAAAACAAATTTCCTAATAAGTAGATAGCACTGCTCGCAGCGACAAATAATACTAAAGCAACTTTTGTTACTGACCTCAATAAGAATACTTGCAGATAGTCAACTTCTTGAAACCAAAAAATCTCTGCTCCTAGACGGCAAACCAAATCTAACAACAGCCACAGCCCTAGTAATATTGGGAGTAGTCTCAAGCACCATTTCCAGAACATTTTGTGGCAGCTAACCTTAATATGTTGATCACTACATTTAGTCTGACATTTAATCAGCCGGATCGATGCGGTTGACCAAAGCCGCCAAGGGAATCATCGGTAAGGCAGGAATCAAGCAAATCAACCATTGATTCAGATTTAACGGTGCAGTGGCAAACAAAGTATTCATGAAACTCCATTGGCTAAAGATAATTTGCAGTACCACTGTGGCGAGTATACCAAGAGCGATCGCGGGAAAATCACGAATTTGGGCTGATCTGCCCCTGAGCTTACGAATCAAGGCATTACCTAACTGGCTGATGCTCAATAAATAAACAATTCTCCCAGCCACCAAAGCCTGAATGGCCATTGTCCGCGCTAAGTTAATTTCCCCGGTAGTTTGACGCACCCATTCAAACATCCCAAAAATCAAAATCCAGTTGAAAATGGAAACTACTGCAATTCGCTGGAATAGTGACTTTGAAAGTAATGGTTCCCGTGGGTTGCGGGGTTTTTGTTTCATTACCCGGTCAGATTTGGGTTCAAAGGCCAAAGGTACGGTCATTGTGACTGAGTTGACCATATTCAGCCACAGAACTTGCAGAGATAAAATTGGTAATTCTCTAGCGAGTAAAGCACTAATCAAGATAGTCATCGACTCACCGCCGTTGACTGGCAAAATAAAAGCGATCGCTTTTTGCAAGTTTTGATAAACAGTCCGGCCTTCTTCGACTGCGGCTTCAATGGAAGCAAAGTTATCGTCTGTAAGCAACATATCAGCAGCTTCTCTTGCCACATCTGTACCAGCGCCACCCATTGCTACACCAATATCAGCTTGTTTCAAAGCTGGGGCATCATTGACCCCATCTCCAGTCATGGCGACAATTTCGCCTTTAGATTGTAGTGCTTCGACTAAGCGGAGTTTTTGATCAGGGGCAACTCTGGCAAAGACCACACCATCTTCTACTATCAGCTTTAATTCTTGGTCGTCCATCATAGCCAGTTGCTTACCTGTAAAGGCTTGCACTCGACCATGTTTTTCTAATCCGATGCGTTCGGCGATCGCTTTGGCTGTGGTGATATGATCGCCTGTAATCATTTTTACTTGAATTCCGGCTGATCGACAGGCTCGAACAGCTGCGATCGCTTCTGGTCGTGGCGGATCAATCATCCCCTGTAATCCCAAGAAAATTAACCCAGTATCAATATCTTCGTGTTCTACGGAGTTATGGTTTGTTGGGACTTCTTTTTGAGCAAAAGCCAATACCCGCAAACCCTGACTAGCCATCGCCTCAACTTGCCGTTCCACTAATTCCCCAATGATTGGTTCTGGTTTGCCGTTGCGATTCAGCATTTGCTTACAGCGTTTTGTAATGGCTTCTACAGAACCCTTGACGTAAATAATTTTGCCCCCATTATTTCGATGCAGGGTAGCCATGTATTGAAACTCAGATTCAAAGGGGATGGTATCAAGTCTGGGAATTGACTCAGCTATTGTTGCTTGCTGCAATCCGGCTTTATTGCCAGCTGCAATTAAAGCACCTTCTGTGGGGTCGCCAACTACAGTCCAATAATCATTTTTGAGTTCAATATGAGAATCATTACACAGCAACCCAGCCATTAAACAAGATTGCAGTGATGGGAAATTGTCTCTATCTAAATCTACAGGTTGCTGCTGAAATTGGATTTCTCCATCTGGACTGTAACCAGTACCACTGACGGTAAAATACTGCCCTCCTGCATATATGGCCTGTACCGTCATTTGGTTTTCGGTCAACGTCCCAGTTTTATCAGAACAAATAACTGTTGCACCGCCCAAGGTTTCTACGGCCGGTAACTTCCGAATAATGGCGTGGCGGCGTGCCATGCGGTCTACACCAATCGCCATTGTTACCGTTACCACCGCAGGTAATCCTTCGGGAATGGCACTCACCGCTAAAGCCACAGCCGCTTCAAACATCCCTGTCCAAGACTGTCCCTGTCCCAAACCGACGGCAAAGGTAAGGGCAGCTAGACCTAAAATTACATAGAGTAATGTTTGACTAAATTTTTCAAATTTCCGAGTGAGAGGCGTACTTAAACTAGTTCCTCGTTCTAATGATTGAGAAATCCGCCCTATTTCTGTATTTCCCGCAGTGGCGATGACAATACCTTTACCTTGACCAAAGGTAACAAAGCTACCTGCATAGGCCATGTTAATTCGTTCTGCCAAAGGTGTATCGGCCGCTACGGAGGTATTAGACTTTTCCACAGGTACAGATTCTCCTGTTAAAGCCGATTCATCTACCTGCAAATTACGTGCTTCCAACAGTCGCACATCAGCCGGAACTTTGTCTCCAGAAGCTAAAAGAACGATATCGCCAGGAACAATTTCTTGGGAAGGAATGCGTGACTTCTGCCCGTTGCGGATGACTGTGGCTTCTGTGGTGACAGCTTTTGCTAAGGCTGCGATCGCATTTTCAGCTTTAGATTCTTGCACAAAACCAATAATGGCGTTAATTAAAGTCACACCCCAAATCACTAGGGCGTTTGTCCAGGAACCTAAAAACGCTTTAATTGCCCCAGCAATTAATAAGATGTAGAGTAATGCTTGATTGAACTGTAATAAAAATCGCAACCACGGGGGTTTTCCAGGTTTAGCTGTCAGTTCATTCTTGCCATATTGCTCAAATCGTTTGTGAATTACAGCCGAGGTTAAACCCCTATCTGGATGGCTGTCTAGGGTTTGAGCAACTTCTTGCGCTGGAAGTTCGTGATACTGATGTGCAAGTCGGCTACCCTTTGCAGTTGCAGACATAAAATTTACCGAAATACTAAATTGGTCAACATTTGGTTAGTGCTGAAAAAGTATAGGTTGCCAACATAAGTAGCAACAGAAACATTAAACACTAATACTAACAAGCTGCGATTTATAAGTTATCAGCAGTTTGTTTGCTAGTTTTTAAAGCAGTGGTCATCATGAATGCTACTGCTTTTGGTATTTATTTTCTTCCCTCTCTGGCAAGAGTCCTATAGTGTACACACAAGGCTCTTAATCAACGTGAGTTCGACGGATTAAAAAAACTTTTTTTTCCATAGCTTGCTTTGAAAGCCTAATTTGGTGTTGCATAAATGCGGGATGATTTTCTTATATTTATCTCTCAAAACCTCTTCTTCTCTACGAGACGCTGCGCGTTGGCGGAAGCCTCTCGTAGAGAATGCGTACTTTGCGTACTTTGCGTACTTTGCGGTTCATTATTTCATCCCTAAATTTAGCAACGCCCCTAATTTTTCGTTGTATTTTCAGCCCCTCTCCGCCTCGGAGAGGGTTTGGGGAGAGGTTCATCGTCACGTTAATCAGCAATGTTAATGCTTAAACTTGCAATGTCAATACATCGCCTTGCAATGTTAATGTTAAACTCGCAATGTCAATACATCATCTTGCAATATTAATGTTAAGCGCGCAATGTCAATACATCGCCTTGCAATGTTAATTCTTAAACTCACAATGTCAATACATCGCCTTGCAATATAAATACTGTTAATACATCGACTTGTAAAAATTAATCCACCCTACAAGCGTAAAAACTTTAAAAGACTTGTGTATAAATAGTAAGGCAAGAAGCAGAAGAGTTTTAGATTTTGGGTTTTAGATTGAACAATACCAAATTTTATACTTCAGGCTTCAAACTTCAGACTTTTTTCACGCCTACAGCCTGGAATCCATCGCAAAAAACAACGATTATCTTGCTGGTGTGTGATTTCTGCACCCAGACGATGATAAAAATTCAGCCCTCGAATATTTCGCGCATCAGCATTCCAAGCTAGATGAGTACAATCATTTTCTCTGGCAATTTCAGCCAGTCGTTTCATCAATGCGGTTCCTGCACCTTGGCTTCTCATTTGTTCATCAACGTACAAATCATCCAGCCAGATACTTGGTTGTCCTGCAAACGATGAGTAGCGAAATCCGTATAAAGCAAACCCAACCTCAGATTCTGAAGCCTCTGCAAATAAAACGTAAGAAAAGGGGATTGCGCCAAACAACGTTTTGTGTATCTTTTCTTCAGATACTTGCAACTCACCAGCGAAAGCGCCAATGTTGCGATCAAATTCGGCTTTTTTTTGAATAAATGAGAAAATTAGCGAGACATCATTGGGAGTAGCAGGTCTGATTTTCATCTTTATTTAAACGCAGAGGTAGGCAAAGTTAGGGCTGAGGGGCGCAGAGTGTTTCTTTAAAATAATGAGACACTGTACTTAGTTATAATCTTTATCGGTTAGTATGGCGATCGCATACTCAAGAATACCAAAGTTGCCTGATATTTTTAATGTGTGAGACTTAACTCTAAATTATGCTCAGTAGTGTTGATCGGTTGTTATTTGTGCGACGTGTCCCGATTTTTAAGGAATTACGGGATGATTTTATTGTGCGGCTGACTTCAGTGATGCACGAGTTGTCATTTCCGGCAAATTATACGATTTTTAGACAGGGGGAAGAAGGGCGATCGCTGTATATTGTGGTATCAGGTAGAGTGAAAGTCCACATTGGCAATAAATTTTTAGCGGAAGTGGAACAGGGAAAATACTTTGGGGAAATGGCTGTATTTGATACACAGTCCCGTTCTGCTACAGCCACTACTCTCGAACCTTGTGAATGTTTAGAATTGACACAAGAGCAACTTTATGACGCGATTGAAGAAACTCCAGAAATCGCGGTGAATATTATTCGTGAGTTATCACGGCTGATTCGCAGATTGAATGAGAGTATTGATGTCACTCATTCATAAGCTGAAATTTTGCAGCCAAGCTTCATCTTCTATAGCCCTGTTGTGTCACTTTAGGCAGAGGAAAAATAGAATTCAGGGTGAGTTAGGAATATAAAAATTGGGGAAGTGAGCCTATAAACAATGGCTTGAAGTTTAGCAAATCCCAATGAAAGTTGAGGGATA
>NZ_JADEXZ010000118.1 GCF_015206815.1 Fortiea sp. LEGE XX443 | reverse complement strand
TATCTTTGACAATTCTGGGAAATGAATTTATAATCATTGTGAAATCAAAATATTTTAGTACTTAGCCCAAATTTTACTATATTTTGGGCTATTTCTATAGGCTTTTTCCTAACATTCAACACTTCTGGCAGACACGATTCAATCTGCGCTCTAGATACAGATGAATATTTGTAGCCCAGATTCAGAGATTATTCTGCCAAAATAGAGGAATGAGTATTGCTGTGAGTCAAAGGTAATATGCCATGAATCGGTGCAAAATTCTCCGGTTTTACTTGGTGTAGTTAACCTTAGTTAGTCAGTTATTCGGCAATTTTTGGTAATCTTAACAAATGCTTTATCTCAAAAATCTAATTTATCATCCGACAGCTTGCCCAACAGCAATTCTCAAGTCAATTAACTTAGAATTACCACCTCAGCAGTTAGGTTTAATTATTGGCCCCAGCGGTTCCGGTAAAAGCACCTTACTAGAAATTTTATCTGGACTTGCTGAACCTACTTCTGGCGGAGTGTTTTGGAGAGAACAAGAACTCATAGCCGAACAACTACAACAATTGGCTGGGATAGTTTTTCAGTTTCCAGAGCGGCATTTTTGCGGTGGTACGATTTTAGAAGAATTGCGCTTAGGGCATCCTGAGTTAGGATCAGAACGAGTTAGACAGGCACTAAGTGAAGTGGGATTAGAGCATTTATCACTTTCCGCTGCGCCTTATGCTTTAAGTGGAGGACAGCAAAGACGTTTAGCTTTGGCAGTGCAGTTAATTCGTCAACCAAATATATTATTGTTGGATGAACCGACAGCAGGTTTAGATTGGTCAATGCGCCAGCAACTAGTAAACTTATTGGCCAAACTTAAACAAGACTGGACACTGTTAGTAGTAACACATGATGCGGGGGATTTGTTAGCGATCGCAGACCGTTGTTGGACACTCAATCACGGCGAACTACAATCAGTAGATCCAGCAACACTGGTTAACAAAGTCAAAGAACCCCAACCAGCTACTTAAAATGAGAACCAGGGAGAGAATCACATAAGACAAATGACTAACTCCACAACTCCCTTGTTACCAGAAATAGCAGAAATCTGGCAGCAAACACTCAATTGGCAACCAACTACCCAACAACAGGCAAAATTCCAGCAACTTTATGAGTTAATTCTGGAAGGTAACACTCAATTAAATTTAACTCGCATTACTGAACCTCAAGAGTTTTGGGAAAAGCATCTTTGGGATTCTTTGCGGGGAATTGTGCTAGAAAAACAATTTATTCCGTCTCTTCCAGAAGGCGCGTCTGTGATTGATATTGGTACAGGTGCAGGCTTTCCTGGCATTCCTGTAGGAATTATTGCCCCAAATAGCACAGTTACTCTGCTAGATTCCACCCGAAAAAAAATCACTTTTATCGATAAAGTCTTGGCTACACTGGGACTCAGCAATTGCAAAACTTTGCTTGGACGAACTGAAGAAATCGGCCAGCAAACCCAGCATCGCCAAACCTATGATCTTGCACTCATCCGGGCTGTGGGGACAGCTTCAGTATGTGCAGAATATAGTTTACCACTACTTAAACAAGGCGGTTTAGCTGTAATTTATCGAGGTACTTGGACTGAAGAGGAAACCATAGCTTTGCAAAATGCTGTTAAGCTGTTAGGTGGCGAAATTGAATCAATTGCACAATTTACTACTCCCTTAACTGATAGCATCCGTCACTGTTTATATTTGCGAAAGGTAGCAACCACGCCTCCTGAATTTCCTCGTGCTGTTGGTATACCTCATCAAAAGCCACTCTAAATATGTCAGAGATGGTTTTACAAAGGTGGTAGCGATCGCCTAAGTAGTTGGTGTTAAAAATTGTCGTTGAGATAAGGCAGGGGGCAGGGAGCAGGGGGAAAAAGGGTTTTAGCCTTGTTTACTTTTCTTTACGCAGTTTGGTCTTATTCTGCCTACCTACCTACAACCAAGTAAGACATAATTGCAAAAAGCTAATCTAACTCTCGCCGTCCTTCCAAGGCTCTAGCCAAGGTTACTTCGTCAGCGTACTCTAAATCTCCACCGACTGGTAAACCAAAAGCAATTTGTGTCACCTTCGTAAAGGGTTTCAGCAGTTGACCAATGTAGAGTGTGGTTGTTTCCCCTTCTATACTTTGACTAATTGCTAAAATCACTTCCTGCGGTTTTTGCTGACTTACCCGCCGCACCAAAGGTTGGAGATTCAACTGTTCTGGGCCAATCCCATCTATCGGTGAAATCACTCCACCCAAGACGTGGTACTTACCTTTATATTCGCGGGTTTTTTCTAGCGCAATCACATCACGCGAATCAGCCACTACGCAAATGGTTCGATTATCGCGGTTGGGATTGCGGCAGATTTCACAAACTGGTTCCGCAGATAAGTGAAAGCAGACGGAACACAAGCCGATTTGTTTTTTCGCCTCAATCAATGCTTGCGCCAAAGCTTCTACTTCTGCTTCTGGTCGCTTCAAAATGTGCAAAGCCAGTCTTTGGGCTGATTTGGGGCCAACTCCTGGTAAGCGTTGCAACTGTTCGATTAACCTTGCTAAAGGACGTGCGTAAACCGTGGTCTTGTCTCCAAAATATGTTTTATCTTAACTATGATGACATAGGCTGAGACGGAAGAGGGGCAGGAGCAGGGGAGAATGACTAATGACTCTTGGCGATTGACTCTTGATACAAAAACAACGGTTGAGCCGATCGCAATACTGCTTCTAATAAACCAGGAAATAGCGCTTCTAAATCTTCATACCGCAACTTATTAATGTGCTGTGTTCCTTCTTTACGAGTCAAGACTACTCCCGACTCTCTCAGGATTTTAAAGTGATTAGACATGGTAGATTTGGCGATCGCAAAATCAAAATCGGCACAGCATTGCTCCCCTTTACTCTCTAGCAACCGCACAATCTCTAGTCGCACCGGATCGCCTAAGGCATAAAGCACTGCCGCTAAAGATATGTCTTTTCTGTCTGGGTGATATAAAAATCGCATACTTGTATTGTCTCTTAAAGTAGCGTATATTTTAATTGTTCGATATAATCGAATAAACGAATTAAATCAGGAAGGCAACTATGTCATCCGTTACAAATGTCACAGAAGCCACATTCAAACTGGAAGTTTTAGACAGCGACGTTCCAGTTTTAGTAGATTTTTGGGCTCCTTGGTGTGGCCCTTGTCGGATGGTAGCTCCAGTTGTTGATGAAGTTGCCACTGAATACGAAGGACAGGTAAAAGTAGTGAAGGTGAACACAGAGCAAAATCCTAATGTCGCCAGCCGTTACGGAATTCGCACCATACCCACACTAATGATATTTAAGGAGGGACGGCAAGTTAATACGGTTGTGGGTGCAGTGCCAAAATCTACTTTAGCTAAGACTCTAGCACAGTATATTACACAGCAATAATATCCTGGGGTGGGCATTACTCACCCCAGTGCTTAAACAAGGTAGTTGAAACTTATAACTCCTTGGTTCCAGACTAACAGCGGAAGCGATATGGACTTAAAATTACAAAATAAATCGGCATTAATTAGTGGTTCGACAACAGGTATTGGTTTTGCGATCGCCCAAACATTAGCACAAGAAGGTGCATCAGTAATTGTCAATGGTCGCACAGAACAACGAGTCACCCAGGCAATTGACAAAATTAAGTACAATTATCCCGAAGCGAAAGTTACTGGTATCGTAGCCGATTTAGCTACACCCAAAGGAATCGAGCAAGTTGTTGCCCAGGTGTCTCAAGTTGATATCTTAATTAACAATCTAGGTATCTACGAGCCGAAATCATTTTTCGAGATTACTGACAAAGACTGGCTGCATATATTTGAAGTGAACGTACTCAGTGGAGTCCGGTTGAGTCGCCAATATCTGCACAAGATGTTAAAGCAAAACTGGGGACGAATAATTTTTATCTCCAGTGAATCAGGTTTTCAAATCCCTGTAGAAATGATTCACTACGGTGTGACAAAGACGGCTCAGATTTCCCTAGCACGGGGTTTAGCAGAAATGACCGTCGGTACACAAGTCACGGTAAACTCTGTTCTACCAGGGCCAACCCGTTCAGAAGGAGTTGAAGAATTTATTACCCAGATGGCAAAGGAACAGGGAATCAACGCCAGCAAAGTAGAGGCGGAATTTTTTCAAAAAGTACGTCCCACTTCCCTGATCAAACGCTTTGCAACTAACGAAGAAGTAGCAACACTTGTAGCTTACCTCTCCAGTCCTCTCGCTTCTGCAACTAATGGTGCTGCTATGCGGGTTGATGGTGGTGTAATTCGCTCGATTATTTAGCAGTCTAAGCACCTGTTTTTCATTGAAGATATCAATGGTTAAATCTGCTAGTCAGCAGGTAGCCGAATATATAATGCCTGTAACCTACCTTTCAGGGGAAAATCGCATGAATCCAATTACTCAAACGAAAGCTCTAGATGTACCCAGCGCTATTCTTCAGCGTCGTTCCATCAAAACTTTTAAAACAGACCCCATTGAGCCAGAATTACTCAAGCAACTGGTAGAGTTAACTGTCGCTGCACCCAGTAGTTTTAATATTCAAGACTGGCGGATTATCCTTGTGCAAGATGAAGCGCAAAAAGCAGCCTTAGCCGCCGCTTCCTGGAATCAAAAACAAATTATCCAAGCACCTGTAAGCTTCGTCTTTGCAGCCGATGCCAGCGCTGGCGAACAAGATTTGACTCCCATTTTAGACCAGGGATTGCAAACAGGCGCATGGAACGAAGGCACAGTCAACTACTTTAAAAATTCTATTCCCCAATTCCAAGCAGGTTTAGGAGACAAGCGGCGGGAATATGCAATTAAAGATGCAATTATTGCTTCCACCCATTTAGTATTAGCCGCAGAAAGCTTGGGTTTATCTACCTGCTTTATGAATGGCTGGATTGAAGAGAAAGTGAAAGAAGTAATTGGTGCAGCAGATGATCCTAATTTAGCGATCGCTGTGATTGTGCCTGTAGGTTATGCCGCAGAACCTCGCCTGAATCCTGGTCGTTTACCATTTTCTTACAACGTATTTGTAGATAGAGTGGATAATCCGTATCAGGGATAAAGAGTGCTGAGTGGCCATAACTCAGCACATAATAAAAGTGTATCTGCTGTAGAGCGCGATGTTGTTCAAAATCCAGAACAGCATCCCACTCTACTTGTTGAAGGTGGTTAAAATTTTCATGAAACTTCAGCCTTAGGCAAAGCGTCAGTATTTCAGCCATTGGTTATCCCAAGCTATTCCAGATTGTAGAGGTTATCGCTGGATAAAGTACTTGAGATAATTAGTATACAATCTGAAATCCTGAACACTAAATTGCTATGAAACCCCGCAATCTATTAATAACATCACAGATACGTCGCTTTAGTTTAGCTTGGCTACTACCAGCAACACTCTTGGGCGCGTTGACATTTCCTAGTCAACTGCAAACAGCGACGGCTCAATCTGCTGGGGGTAATCGCCCTTTAACTATCCGTTCTGATATACAAGAATATGACGCTAAAAGCCAAATTATCACGGCTCGTGGGAATGTCCAAATGTTGTATCCAGCACGTCAAATTCAAGCAACATCTGCTCAAGCGCAATACTTTAGCAAAGAACGCCGTATAGATTTCAGTGGCAACGTCTATATTTTGCAACAGGGCGGCAATAGTATTCGGGCGGAGAAGGTGACTTATTTAATTGATGAAGGACGGTTTGTGGCTTTACCCCAGGGCAATCGTCAGGTAGAGTCTATTTATATGGTAGAAGACTCAGAAAACGGTGGACAAAACACCACACCTGCACCCAAAACCCCAAATCTCAAGCCTTCTAATTAGCATTTAGGATCAATCAACGCGGATAGTGAAAATTGTTTTAGAGAATATTCACAAATCTTACGGCAAGCGAGTCATTGTCAATCGCGTCAATCTTTCTGTTGTCCAAGGTGAGGTCGTTGGTTTATTAGGCCCAAATGGGGCTGGAAAAACGACGACCTTTTACATTGCCACAGGTTTAGAAAGACCGAATCAGGGGCGAGTTTGGCTGAATACTCAGGATATTACTAGTGTACCAATGCACAAACGAGCGCGCTTGGGCATTGGCTATCTGGCACAGGAACCTAGTATATTTCGCCAACTTTCTGTGCAAGATAATATACTCTTGGTGTTAGAGCAAACTAATGTCCCAAAATGGGAATGGTCAAAACGATTACAAACTTTATTGCAGGAATTTCGTTTAGAAAAAGTGGCTAATAGCAAAGGAATTCAACTTTCAGGTGGTGAACGACGGCGGACGGAATTAGCCAGGGCTTTGGCTGCGGGAAAAGAAGGGCCAAAGTTTTTACTATTAGACGAACCATTTGCAGGAGTTGATCCCATCGCAGTTGCTGAAATTCAACATATTGTAGCCGGATTGCGCGATCGCGGTATGGGTATCTTAATTACAGACCACAATGTGCGTGAAACTCTCGCCATTACCGACCGCGCCTATATCATGCGTGAAGGACAAATTCTGGCTTCTGGCACAGCTGACGAACTTTACAGTAACCCTCTCGTGCGGCAATACTATTTAGGAGATAATTTTCAAGTCTAAATTGAGAAATAGAAAGACATATAAATTTATAAATTAACGTGATGTGCGACTTATTCTTGAAACCCCTCTCCATAGGTTGCTTCTCTTACGAGACGCTACCGCGAACCCGCAGGGTACCTCTCACGCCAGGAGAGAGGCTTTAATTATTATTCCCCTTCCCTGCAAAAGAAGAGGGGTTGAGGGTGAGGGCTGAGAGAAAGTTGCACACGGCATAAATTACGAATTACGTTAGCGTAGCGTTAGCGAGTCTTGCCTACGGCACGCCAAGGGCGAACGAGCGTCATTACGAATTACGAATTAACCAGGGTTGACCTATCGAATTTTGTTTGCTCATGATTTCCACAAAACAGAAATCTTTTTATAGTATTAATTCACTGCTGCCTTTTACGATCATGGATCGCTATTTGCTCAGTGAGTTACTTCCACCATTTTTTTTTGGTGTTGGGGCATTTTCATCACTTGGTGTGACTATTGATGCTGTATTTGAACTAGTCAGAAAAATTGTTGAATCTGGGCTACCTGTAGGCATCGCTATTCAGGTTTTCTTGTTAAAGATGCCCAATTTTATTGTGTTAGCTTTTCCCATGTCCACGTTGTTGGCTACTTTGATGACTTATAGCCGACTTTCAAGCGAGAGTGAACTAATTGCATTGCGTGGCTGTGGAGTAAGCGTCTATCGCATGGTGCTAACTGCTGTGATGTTGAGTTTGGTAGTCACAGGTATGACATTTGTATTTAACGAACAAATTGCACCAACAGCGAATTACCAAGCAAATCAAACTCTAGACAGTGCGATCAAATCAGACAAGCCAATTTTAAAACAACAAAATATTTTTTATCCTGAATATCGGGATATACAAGAGACTGATGGAAGTAAAACCAAAAGGCTGGTACGCCTATTTTATGCTGATCAGTTTGACGGCAAACGTATGAAAGGTTTAACAATTATCGACCGCTCTACAGAAGGTTTAAATCAAATTGTTGTGTCAGAATCTGCTCAGTGGAATATATCGCAAAACCTGTGGGATTTTTATAATGGAACTATTTATTTAGTTGCTCCTAATGGCTCTTATCGCAACATTTTGCGTTTTGAACAGCAACAACTCAAACTACCTCGCACACCACTCAGTTTGGTAGAAAAAAGCCGTGACTATGGTGAGATGAATATTTCTGAATCACTAGAACAGTTAACGGTTGAAAAATTGGGTGGCGATCGCCAAAAAATTCGCAAGCTTCAAGTCAGAATTCAACAAAAAATTTCTTTGCCGTTTGTCTGTTTAGTTTTTGGTTTGGTAGGTGCAGCTATGGGAACCGTACCTCAACGGACTGGTAGAGGTACAAGTTTTGGGGTGTGCGTCATTGTCATATTTACTTATTATTTAATGTTTTTTATTAGTGGTGCAGTAGCACAAGCAGGTATTCTCTCTCCCTTTATGGGTGCTTGGTTGCCTAATTTTATTTTCTTAGGCATAGGTTTATTCTTATTAATGCGAGTAGCTAGGCGTTAATCATTGAGTAGCAATTTCGACTCCCAGCGATAACCTCCGTTCCGTCCGCATCAATGTAGTGTTAGGTGGTTGTTGCTCTTACAGACTGCATAGCCAACGAGAAATAGATACAACTTGATTCTCCTCGTTCAAATTGGCAGCATTACTAAGAGTTCCATTCTCTAGTTGACTCCAGATTTCACCCGCCATCCTTCTTGCGATCGCCGATCCTACGAAAAAACTAAAAGGTGAATGTCCAAGCCCGTCGATTCTTTTCAAGGGCAAGTGCTACAAAACCTGCACGAGTTGCTGCATAAGTTGTTACTAGATCATCACTAGATTGAAGATGGTTACGATGAGGACTCATAGGTTCAAGTTATTGCTTTTTCCGGCGTTGCTGAATCTTGGGATGATTTAGCCCAAATCGGAACGAATTATCAATGGTTTCAACCGCAGATTCATCCCGCACTTATGCAACGCCCTTTTTCCATACATAAACACATTTCCTCAAAGACTCGCGCCCATGATTTCCCATCTGTTGACTACTATTGCCTTTATCACTTGGTAAAACGAGAATACTTTCGACTACAAAACCTAATTTCTCAGCAATGTCAGAGAGAATCATGTCAACTGAAATGCTTGCACCTGCATAACGCACATTGTCATTCACCATAAAAAACAATGCTCCGGGTTTAAGGACACGAAAGCATTCTTGAATCACGCAAGCCATTTCATAAAAGTATCCCTTTACCATTCTTGGTATACCGTTGTTGTTCAATACACCCTGCAACTTTTGGCTGTCTAAATATCTTAAGATAGCTTGTAATAGAGTTTGCGAATCAGCAACACTTAAAGCTAATTCCCAATCCTGATTAATAGCCAGTAAATCTTTTGGACGATTTTCAACTGTGCAACTCAACATTTCCTGACGAAGATTAATCAATTCCTGATCAGAAATGCCTAATAAGGCAAGCTCTAAAGCATAGGTGCGGGTATAATCATATCGATTGCAGTAGGGCGGGGACGTAATAACTGCATCGTATGTAGCATTTGGTAGACATAGCATAATATCGAGACAAGATCCTTTGCGGAGATCGATTTGACCTTGACTTTTTTTAAGTGAAAAAAGCTCTAACTGCTGTGTAGACGGTTCTAAATCATTGATAATTTCGTTAATTTTATTAGTAATGGCATAATCAAACTCTAAAATCGTACCTTTGTTGAAAGGCTTCTTTCCCTGTCCCCGACCAGAACGGTAATCCCAACGCAGGTATTGTCCATCTTTGCGGGTATAACTCACGGATTCCAAAACACACAGTAAAGCAAAACGCAAAACTGATTGAACTTTAGTATTTTCCAGATTACAAGCTCCAAGATATTGCTCAATCGCCGTTTTGGTTTCTTGAGAATAAGCCCCTTTTGTAATCCTTAACTCCAGTAGCTTTACTTCTTTCTCGGATTGTTTCCATAACTGCAAATTTAACCAAGTTCTTAGCCGTGCAAAATCATCAGGTGTGAATTCAGCATCTAAAAGCTTTTTGGTATTGATTATTTGTTGACCAATAGGCAACAATTCAATACCATCAGCATCAATTCCAATATCACTAGCAGCAAACAAAGCAGTTCCACTACCTGCAAAGGGATCTAAAACTTTGCCTTGGGTAACTCCATATTTTTGGCATAAAAGCTCAACAAGAGAGGCTGAAAATGCTTCTTTGTACTTGTACCAACGATAAATAGGTCTAGTTTTGTTAGCCTGAAAACTAACTAAAGGTCGAGTAAGTGAGGACTGGACTAAAAATTTGGATTGAAAGTAACAGTGTAATTGCTTGTCAAGGCTATCAACTTCCTCTAGCCTGCTAGTTTCCATTTCAGAAGTGATGTTGGAGATGCTTGAGACACTCACCACGGCTACAAATTTCCAGAGAATTAACTGATCTGCATAGTATACTAGTACTCCTAATGTAGATTTAATCAATAATTATGTGCATCTAATGTCCTAATTTGGCTATTAAGCGGAAATTTTCGGGATATTGTTTTATGGAAAAACGCCAAAAAAGCTTTTGGAACAGGTGCAATGATGCTATTTACACTAGCTGAGTTAACAGCGGTTCGAGTTGACCTTTGGTATCTAGCTGATAAAGGTCATCACAACCACCAATGTGTTGATTATTAATGAAAATCTGCGGTACTGTACGACGACCGTTAGCACGTTCCGCCATTTTGGTTCTGGCTGCTTCATCGCCATCGATTTTGTATTCGGTGAAGTTTACACCTTTCCACCACAGCAGCATTTTGGCACGAATGCAGTAAGGGCAGGTTTGCCAAGTATAAATTTCGACTTTGGCTTTAATTCTTTCTGGATGGCGACCGAAAAGGGGATTGAGAAAATCCAACATAAGTTTGTATTTTATAAACGTTTGTGAATTATCTTTAGCCTAGATCATTCTTGTTGGAAGTATGAAAGATAAAGTTTATTGGGTTAGCGCATAGGTGCGGGAACCCACTGTTGAAAACTTTCAAGATGATTCCAGTAATACCGTTTCACTTTAAGTTTGATACAAGTAGGCCGCAGGGGGGCAGGGGGCAGGGAGC
>NZ_JADEXZ010000117.1 GCF_015206815.1 Fortiea sp. LEGE XX443 | reverse complement strand
CTAATTCACATTTGTTACTGGGATTCAATCATTTAATTGCAGCCATGAATCAATTTAAACCCTTTTATGCTTCTGGATGATTTAGCTCCTGAACTACTTGCTTATTCCGGAAAGTGACAGAAGAGGGCTATACAACGGGACGGTTTTGGCAATGCTACAACGCCTTACCTGAAAGTGTTCAGCAACCAGCAGATGAATGCTACGAGTTGCTCAAAGTTGACCCATCTCATCCGTCCTTGCATTTCAAGAAGTTGGGCAAAAAGTACTGGTCAGTTCGTGCAGGGTTAAGTTACCGAGCTTTGGGTGTTGAAGTCGAAAATGGTATTTCCTGGTTTTGGATTGGAACACATGCAGAGTATGACAAGTTGATTAGCAAGTTTTAGAGCGGCATAACCGTTATTAGTCAATGGAATTTTACAAGATTGAATACGGGAGCGATCGCAGACTTTAAAATCTCACTAATATGCGATTTGTTTGTAAGATATTATGAAGGGGTTCAAAGAGTTAGCGTAAGACTTAGAGCCAGCGTATGCAAGCCATTCTTTTAAGCCGCGAAGAAGTTGCGCGTCGGGCAAAGCAACTGTACGAGGGTGAAATCCGTCAAAAGGTCGAAACTGAGGAAAACATCGGTAAGATGGTCATCATCGACATTGAAACAGGGGATTATGAAGTTGATAAAACTGGGCTGCAAGCATCCCGTAACCTCAGCAAGAAGCACCCAAACGCCCGACTCTTTGGTATTCGCATTGGCTACAACGTTGCTGTCTCATTTGGTGGAGTCATGGAGCGGGTTCAGAAGTAAGTGATTGCTGGAATTGTGACGGATAGACACGCCACTGTCGCACTGACCTTTCTGCTTCGGAACGGTTCAAGCATCCCGATTGAGTTTGTCATCGATACAGGCTTCACTGGGGAACTCTGCCTTCCTTCAGAAGCAGTTTCATTGATGGGTTTAATATTTAGGCACGATACGCCTGCAAATTTGGCGGATAACACTGAAGTGTTGCTGCCAATTTATGAGGCAACTGTCCTTTAGAATGGTGAAGAACGAGAAGTCCTGGTCATTGCCACAGGAAGACGACCTTTGCTTGGAACTGCTTTGCTGGATGAGCAGGAACTTGTGATTCAGTTTACAGAGGGCGGGTTGGTGACGATTGATGAATTGTAAATGCCGATTTAACTTGACGCAGCGCAGGCTAACAACACAGTGGAGGGGACGGTAGAGGATCTTCGCCCCTCGCTTCGGTCATATCTGCCGCCGCTCACTTTAGCCGTTTGTCAATGGAATTTTACAGGATTGGATAGGGGAGCGATCGCTGAGAAAAGGTCAGCAGGCACTCAGCCTCAAACCAGGGGAAGCTGATGCTGGCAGTTCTCAAGTGCTATGGATTAGTGGCATGATCAGTATCCTGCTTGTCATTGCTGCGCCTATCTTAAATACTCATCAAATCGGCTACTGGGATAATGCAACTGTTAGTTGCATAGGATTAACATTGATGCTTGGTGGCTTGGCTATGCGGTATTGGGCTGCCAAAACATTGGGTGAGTTTTATACAAGGACATTACAGGTTATCAAAGGGCAGGAAATTGTCAATCAAGCTCCGTACAACGTGATTCGCCACCCAGGATATCTTGGAACCTTATTGATGGAGATAGGCGCAGGATTAGCGGTTACGAATTGGGTTGTGTTGTTAGCTCTTTTAGTGATTGGAATTACTTCACGGGCTTACCGGATTGGTGTAGAGGAGAAAATGCTAGAAGCCAACTTTGGAGAGGAATACAAGGTTTATTCAGACCGCACTTGGAAGCTAATTCCGCTCGTGTATTAAAGTGATAGCCAGCAGTACAACAACGCTGTTGCAGCGGATTGGTAGTTGGTTGGTGAAGTGACAGGGATTGTTGGCAACTGCTGAAAACCAAGCCGTTAGTTAATGGAATTTCACAAGATTGGATGGAATAGCGATCGCAGATTTTAAAATCTCACTAACAGGCGATCAGCATAAGCTGAGACTCTACCATAATAAATAGTTAGCTGGCTCTGCAAGTAATCCTTGCACTCGTTGCTTAAATCATTTGGTAGTGTTGCTATACTTTCGGAAGTTGCTTTGTAGAAGCAAGTAGACAACAGTCCATGCTGAGGCAGTTAGCAATTTAGGACAATATGGACAAAATTAACTTAAGCGAAAAACTTTCCCAGTTCTCGGAGTATTGGTCGCCAAAGACTATTGCACAGCTTAACCAGTACGACATCATGGTTGTTAAAGTCAAAGATGAGTTTGTTTGGCATAAGCATGATGAGACAGATGACTTCTTCCTTGTTCTTAAGGGGCGTTTAACCATCCAATTGCGCGACCAAGATATTCATCTTGAAGCAGGTGAGCTTTTTGTAGTGCCTCGTGGTGTAGAACATCGACCCGTAGCAAAAGAAGAAGTTCATCTTTTACTGATTGAACCGACAGGAACACCTAATACCGGAGACAAAAATACAGCAGTCCCCCGGCAGAGCATCTGAGGCTTTGTCGTCATTCAAGGTTGTCCGTGAGGTGTGACAGCACCCAGAAGACAATCGGTAGTAGTAGTGGTGAGTGGCGATTATTGAGATAGCAGTGGTGGAGTAGTAAGGGCATGAAGCGGACAGTTGAGAGTCCAGGTGCTGAGTTAGAGGTTACTTGCCGCCGCTGACCAGGAACGTTAGTCAATGAAATTTTACAAGATTGGATACAGGAGCGATCGCAAGCTTTAAAATCTAACTAATCTGTGATCGGCATCCGAAAGATTGTCAAAGCCTTTCTAACTCATTATCCTTATAGTCAGTAACCATTAGGAAACCCAAATGGCAACCAACACTTCTTTAGAGGAAAGGCTTGCAGTAGTAGAAGCTGCGATAGTTGAATTGCAGAAGCAAATTGCGGTACCTCAATCGACTAATTGGCTGCAACAAATTACAGGTTCTTTCAAGGATGAACCTGCTTTTGAAGAGGTACTGGCTTACGGACGAGCGATTCGACAAGGAGAGGAGTCTTTGATTGAAACGCAAGATGAGCTATGAGATATTTATTGGATACAGATCATCTGAGTATTCTTCAGCGACAAGCAGGACAAGATTACATTAACCTTTCAACGCGCATAGCTCACTACTCACTATCAGATTTTGCTGTATCGATTGTGACATTCCATGAACAGATGCTTGGAAGTCACGCTTATATTAATCGCGCTCGTAATCTGAATGATGTAGTGAAAGGATATGACATAATGTCCCGGCTTGTCAGCGATTTCAAAGTTTTACCATTCGTTTCATTTGATACGAGTGCAGCTACGAAATTTGCTCAATTGCAAACACAACGGATTAAACTGGCAAAGATGGATGCAAGGATCGCGGCAATTGCCCTGAGTCGTGGGTTAATTTTGTTAACTCGCAATCATCAAGACTTTGGTAAAGTATCGGGGTTAATAATCGAAGATTGGACAGTTTGAAGCATCAATAGAAGTAGTCGCACTGATCACAGCATAATAGAAACTTGAGTCAATGAAATTTCCTAAGAATGGATATTAGGAGCGATCGCAGATTTTAAAATCTCACTAACAGGCGATCGGTATAAGCTAATCCTTTGGGCGTTATTCTATGGGATGTCATACAGAAAAATTTTATATAAAAGTGACAGAGCGATCGCACTTTTTCTTAATACTTCTAATTGCAATAAAGTCTGGTGTTGATTAACTCAATTCTTCAATCTAGAGTACTGTGGTTTACAAGGACTTCCCCAACAAACCTGTCCATTAGGCATATTGGCAAACACACTACTACGAGCGCCAATTACAGCATTCGCGCCAATTTCAACTCCGGGGCCAACAAAGCAATCAGCTGCTACCCAAACTCCATTACTAATGGTAATTTGCGCTGTCTTTAAGCCAAAAGCTGGGTCTTGAATATCGTGGCTACCAGTACACAAATAAGTCTTTTGGGAAATCACGCAGTGTTCACCGATGCTAATCTTATCCAAGCTGTATAGAACTACGTCATCACCAATCCAACTATAGTCGCCGATGGTAATTTTCCAAGGATAAGTGCAGCGAGCGGTGGGTCTAATTAACACACCTTTACCAATACGAGCGCCAAACAGTCGTAGGAGAGAACAACGCAGACTATTAAAAGGATGTGGAGTTAAAGGAAAAGTGATCGCCTGTACAAACCACCACAACAAAACATACCAGCCTGGACGACCTCGGTCAAACCAAGATTGGTCATATTTACGTAAATCTACAAAAGATTGGTTATTTGTCATTGGTCAAACAATTTTGGATTTTGGAATGAACCTAAAATTGGCAGGCTTAATAAACAAAAGAGACTGGGCATTATGATTTTCCCAGTCCCTCGCGTCTAAAATAAATCACCGATGATCAATTGCTCTCAAATTGACTCTATGGGGCTCTTTATTTCAGACTTCATACTTCATACTTCCTAAACTGCTGTTTGTTCGATTTTTTGGGGTAGAGATGGTGGTGCAGATTTGGTGGTATTTGCCGTATTCAATTTACCGCCACAGTTGCGTAACTCGTAGAGTTTCACACCAATTTGATATTCATATTGACTCAGCAGCCGCCCATAAATATATCCGGCTTTGCCATCCAAAAAACCACGCTGAATAATGTAGAACAAGATAAAGCGTAACAATGGTTTAAAAGGTAAATGTACCCATACTTTCTTTAAAAAGCGCTTACGTTGAACGGCATCACCAAATAAGTTAGCACCAATAGTGCCTTTTTCATTTTGACCAGTGAGAATATTGTAATAAACACGGGCTTCCCAGTTGGAATAGCGATTGTGTCTTTCTAACCAGTGGAACAAATCGCGGAAGTCTTCATGCAGCATATCGTTTTTCAGATATCCCACTTTACCCTGCAAGATAACGTGTTCGTGAACTTCGTTATCACCTGTGTTGGGGATATCTTCAGTATTGAGATTTTCGTAACGACCGATTTTGTGCTTAAATAAACGCAAATTCCAATCGGGATATTTACCACCGTGGCGAATCCATTTGCCTAAGAAAAATACCCGGCGATTGAGATAGTAACCGTTAAATTCATCATTTTGAATTGCTTCAGCAATTTCGTCCCACAATTCGGGAGTGATTCGTTCATCACAATCTACAATTAGTACCCATTCATTACGGAAAGGTAAGTTATCTAAAGACCAATTTTTCTTTTTCGGCCAGCGTCCATTAAAGTGAAACTGGACAACATTTGCACCTTGGTTACTCGCAATTTCAATGCTCTTATCAGTACTTTGAGAATCTACAATAAATATTTCATCTGCTCTTTGGAGACTAGCAAGACAAGCGGGCAAATTGGCTTCTTCATTTTTGGCAGGAATAAGTACAGAAACTGGAATTTTAGATGACATATATGTTGTTATTTGTTATTTTTTATTTGATGTAGACAACAGACCCTGAATAGCAGCATTTAAATAACTTATTTGACAATATGTGTACACAAGTTTGTCGAAGCGTTCTGCTGGGTCAGAAAAATACTGTAATGACTTATATAAACCCCGAATCAAGCGCTCGCTACCACGCTGTAACTGACTGATACCTGCTTTACCTGCAAGTTGTTCTCGATAGCACTCACTAATACCTTGCCACCAGCCGCGATTCAAAAACCAAGCGCGATTGAGCCGTTCGGGTGCAACGTTATGAGCAACTAAAGCTTCAGGAAGATAGGCAACTTGCCAACCACGCTGAAGAGCTAATTCAGTCATTTGCAGTTCTTCGTTAGATAACAAGTTTTTACCCACTCGACCAAGATGGGGATCAAAACCACCAATTTCTGCAAGAAAGCTGCGGCGAATCGAATAATTTAAGCCTCTGGGGGTTAAACCAGGCTGCTCGATATAAACTAAGTTTTCACCTAGGTCGTAGGCTCCTAAATTGCCTGCTAACCCAGAAGACAGCCACTTGGGGGGTTGGATAGTTGGCGGCCATAAAAGCGTAACTTTGCCACCAGCGATCGCTAGTTTTGGGTTGCTTTCATAGGCAGAATACAATACTTGCAACCAGCGATCGCTTGCTACGGCATCATCATCTAAATAAGCGATAATTCCCGCACTAGCGACTTTAGCACCAGTGTTACGGGCAACAGATAACCCGGTGGTGGGCTCAAAGATATACTTTAAACGGGGATTGCCGGCTCTTTGTTCTACAACTTCACGAGTGCGATCGCTTGAGTTGTTATCTACCACTATCACCTCAAAGTCAGCTGCAAAATCCTGCGCCAATAGGCTATCAATCGCAGCACCTAAATAGGTATCTCGATTGTGAGTGCAGATAATGGCAGAAATTTGGATGTCTGGCATGGGATTAATTTTAAGTTGTCAGCGCTGGATTTTAGATTACAGCCTTGAATCCAAGGGTCGCCTGCTCAGTGCTAATTTATAACAAAAACTCCAACCCACCAACCGCGTTTCTTCGGAAATAGTCTTTAAAACTTTACGCTTGTTGAATATGGCTGTGTAAAATTACTAGAGTTTCCGCTAACTGACTCAGGCGCGTTTCTAGATATTGTTTGCGTCCTAACAGTTGACGTAACTTTTGATGACGGGCTATAGCCATACTCACTGTAGGTAGTTGATCTGGTGGACATGGACGCGACCAAACTTTACCTGACCCATCTAATCCACAGAGGCGGTATCCTGTACGGGAAAATTGATACGCGTCCTTATCGCCTGTTGTACAAATTTCTTCTACATAGTTCATTAGGCGGTCAACTTCCGCGTGGCGCAATGTCGCAGTTCCTGGCTGTTCTGGTTCTTTGGGATTGGATTCTAACCAACCATTGACTATCGGCCCTTCTAAGTAAACGTCTTGAATTTGTTGCAAAATAGTTTGGAGTTCTTGCTGCCAACCAGCTACATGTGCTTGAATTTCTTGCAACAAATTGATTGCTAAAGCTGGATTGGCTCCGTGACGATGGTTGCTGAAGCTAGGAGTTTTAAACTTGGGCAAAATGGGCATTTTAGCATCACTTTCTTGTGCAGAAAATGTCTCTACAGAATGATGTTGGGGAAATAAATTTGATTCTTCAGTGCTTTCATTTTGGGAGTGTATGTCAAGGTTATCTGTTAGTTCTGGTGTTATGTTTTCATCATCCGGTGTCGCTGCTTTTGCAGAAACACTAATTCTAAAAGATACCGGATGCTTTGGAGAATCTCCTGCTTCGACAGTCCCGTTATCTCGATTTCCTAGATCGTGTAGAGTTGCCTCAATACGTTTTAGCCCTGTTTTCATAAATATATCCTGTAAGTTTGCTGCCCTCTGTGGTATTTAATCACTCAAAAGGGTTTGTTGGGAGTTTTAGCTTTTGCCAATTTTGGCACAAATTAATGCTGGTGCTAATTTTATCTCTTAAAAGATATTTGCAACAAATAAACTAAAAATCATAGTCTAAGGGTATGAGGCTGGTAGAGTTATCAGGCAAAGATTCCTATCCTAACCCTGCTATCCCCATACCCTAAACATTTGCTCAAGCTATTAGGAAACATCTGTGGGTAAAGTTATTTTAATCACGGGGCCTGCTAGGTCTGGAAAAAGTGAATGGGCTGAATACCTAGCCCAGCAGTCCGGCAAAAAAGTTGTTTATGTAGCAACTGCCACAGAAAACCCTGCTGATGCAGAGTGGCAAAAACGCATTCAAGCACATCAACAACGCCGTCCTCAAGATTGGGTAACTCTGGCAGTACCGGTAGAATTATCTGCCACCTTGGCTGACGTTAAACCTGACACTTGCCTGTTAGTTGATTCTTTGGGAACTTGGGTAACAAATCTTTTAGAACAGGATGAAGTTAGCTGGCAAAACAATATCACAGAGTTTTTAGACACAGTACAACTAGTGGCTGCCGATATGGTGTTTGTCGCTGAAGAGGTGGGTTGGGGTGTCATCCCAGCCTATCCCCTTGGTCGGCAATTCCGCGATCGCTTGGGTTCTTTAGTGCGTCAATTGAGTACAGTCTGTGATGTTGTTTATCTAGTTACTGCTGGTCATGTCTTAAATCTTAGTGTTCTTGGAACACCACTACCAAAAGAAATAGATTATGAATTATGAAGGATAAAATTAAGAAAAATTAAGAAAAATTAAGAGAACTTGCTTATTATTCATCTGCATAAAGATAGTCAAATTTTTAATAGAAAATTAATACCATATACAAAGCATGTCCCCTGATGCCGAATGTACAATCATGGTATGGCAAACACAGAAGATGTAAAAAGATATCTCGCCTACTGGTTTCAGTTGGGTAAGGGATTAATGATCAGGAATGGGGCAGCAAGCTTGTTGCCTCAGCCTGTATATAGAGGCGATCGCTATAGCCAAGAATTTGAAGAATGTTGGCAGAGAATTGTTTCTCCGGAATCTGGTGACTGTTATCTAGAAGGGACTCACGAAACCATTGCACAATTACTCACACCCGCCTGGGAAATGATACCTTGTGGTCGTTGTAACATGCCAGTACCTATGAGAAGTGTCGGGATGCCAGCAGAAACATGCCCATGTAATAATTTACCCGGTTGGCCTAATACTGATTTACCAGCACCACGATCCGCGGTGAACGAGCAAGAAAAACTAATGGGAATTCGCGATCGCCTTTTAGAAAATCTTTCCTCAAAAAGTAAATAAACTTCCTTGAGCTATTGATTTTAAAAGCTTATAGCCGTGGTTTATGTAAAAAACCGCGGTATTTTTGTATTTTATCTAAGTTAGCTAAATTATATTTATTTTCTCGTCAGCAGTGAATCTATTTTTTTAGATATAGCAGGTGACAGGGAACAGGTGACAGGTGACAGGGTTAAAAGTCTTTTAGTGCATGAGTTTGATCATTGGCCAATGTCCTAACGGCCTTGGCTACTGCTATAAGTAATTATCATTGCCTGCAACCTAATATTAGTTATTAGTGACCTATGGCAAAATTTTTTGATAAACCATGCCACCATATAAAATAGAGCGCCAAAATCAGCAATAAGAAAACGAAAAACTCTGTGCAGATAACATTTTTAGGGACAAGTTCCGGCGTACCCACGCGATCGCGCAATGTTTCTAGTGTCGCCCTGAGATTACCCCAACGGGCGGAACTGTGGTTATTCGATTGTGGTGAAGGTACTCAGCATCAAATTTTGCGGAGTGACCTGAAAATTAGCCAACTTTCCCGCATTTTTATTACTCACATGCACGGCGACCACATTTTTGGCTTGATGGGTCTTTTGGCTAGTTGTGGCTTGGCTGGCAATGTAGACAGAATAGATATTTATGGCCCACCAGGATTAAATGACTATATCCAAGCTGCATCACGATACTCCCATACGCACTTTTCCTATCCCATCAAAGTTCATGCCGTCCGTCCCGGAGTTATCTACGAAGATCATGAGTTTACCGTAAGCTGTGGCCAGTTGCATCATCGTATCACCGCTTTTGGTTATCGCGTAGCCGAAAAAGACCGAGTAGGACGTTTTGATGTCGAAAAAGCCAAAGCCCTACAAATTCCTCCCGGACGAATTTATGGTCAACTCAAACGTGGTGAAACTGTCACCTTGGTAGATGGACGAGTGATTAAAGGTACTGAACTTTGCGGCCCTACAGAAATTGGACGCAAAATAGCTTATTGTACCGATACAATTTACACTGAGGGCGCAGTGGAATTAGCTCAAGACGCAGATGTGTTAATTCACGAAGCTACCTTTGCCCATCAAGATGCAGATATGGCTTTTCAGAGGTTACATTCTACAACCACAATGGCAGCACAAACAGCTTTAGCCTCTGGTTCCCGTCAGTTAATTATGACTCATTTTAGTCCTCGTTACGCTCCTGGTAACGCCATAGATTTGAAAGATATGCTTCAGGAAGCCCGTGCCATTTTTCCACGTACAGACATGGCTTACGACTTCATGATTTATGATGTACCGAGACGGCGGGAACTAGAGTTAAGTAAATTGCCAGTGAGTTAAAAGTTCCAGATTGGGAGAAAATTTAGCTAGTGTGATCGTAAATGCTGCATTTTAGAAGCATGACAGCATCACCATTAGATATCGGAGTACAGGATATTGAGCACTGCGGCATAGTCGCAAGCATCTATGATGAGATGAATCTAGTGGTTTACCAACCCAACATTGCCATGTAGATCGAGCAGGGGAAGCAAGAACATGATTCAATCACGCTTTTATCCCCCCTTCCACCATGCAAAGTTTCCTTGGTGTACTACTAGTAGAACAAATTAACCGACTCCTGGGAACTCACTCTCAAGAAATCATCAGTGCTGGTCAAGTTGTAAAAGCTATAATTTTAAACAGCTTAGGGTTCGTAAGTGCGCCATTATATTTGTTTGAAAAGTTTAATATTAACTAAAATTGCCTTGCGAGCGATCGCAGTACTAAAGTAAATTATTATTTCTTTACTTACAAGTAATGCACTCGTGCAAAAAATAGATGTTAGAAGACGAACTTGTCTAATATCTGAGGATAGCACAAGCGAACATCGTGGGCGACTTTGCTATAAGAAATTGAATTACGCGTTTCACAAACAGAACCTAAGGTTTTAATTTTTAAACACATAATCCCTAAATTCCGTTTTCTCTCCTCATGTGTCGGAGAGATGCAGGTATTTTCTTAAATTGATTGTAATTAGAATAACATTTTTCCTATTTTACGGAATATGTTTGTAACAATCCAAAAAGAAACGCCAAATCAGTTGGTAAGTTTTAATGTAAGGATTCAGGTAACAGAGTATTGACAAAGGGGACAGTTGAGGTGGAGTATCACAAATATGAACCAAAACCTGCCTCAAGAACTAGAAAAAGAAAGTTTGGGCCAGTTATCCAAAGAAGAACTGG
>NZ_JADEXZ010000116.1 GCF_015206815.1 Fortiea sp. LEGE XX443 | reverse complement strand
TTGGGCGCGGGTCAGATTGCTAGGGTATGCTTTACTCATGTTGCTCTCTCAGTGCTGTCTATTATCTATTCACAGCATATACTGAGAGAGTTTTTTTACCACCTCTTAGACTTTTAAAACAGCCTCTAAGGTTTGAGCAAAGCCCATTGTGATAATGTCCGTCGGAGTTTCAGCGATGGGTGTTGTGAGTGACAAATCTTTGCGGAGTTTGAGCGTGATACTACCATTCATGGAAGTTTCAATGGCAGTCACATTTACTTCGCCATCTCCCTGTGCGGAATGCCCATCACCGAGAGAAAATAGTGCGCCAGGAACAAAAATCGGCAAAAATATGCGAGAACCTGCTTGGAGTTCGCGGTTATCAATATTACCACCATAATAACCAGGCGGGATGGAATTGCGATCGCTTTCGGGAGTCGCCACACCAAGGATACCAAAAAAGGGTTTGAGGGGAATTTTGATGCCACTATTTGGGGGAAATTCTGTGAGGTTATTAGCTAAATCTAGGGAAATAAATCTCAACGCAGGTTGAGTAAATTGTTCGCTTAAAGCGCCCCAACCTGCACGAATGGCATTAAAACCAACTGGTAAACGAGGTGCGATCGCTTCTAATCTTACTTCTAAAACATCTCCTGGTTCTGCATCCCGCACATAAATTGGCCCAGTCAGTAAATGCGGCCCGCCTGCAATTTTGCGTTCGGCTGGCAGATTTTGGCAGATATCGAGAAATTCTGATGTAAGGAATTCTGGTGGCGCTTTGTCGTAAATGTAGTAACCAGTGTATGTTTCAACATCGATGGTGTCGCCAGAATCAATAGTGAGTGCTGGTTTGAGGAGATGGGAAAATCCACCTAAATGTACTGTTTCTTTGGTAGCTTTTAAAGTGTGCCGAGTCATGGAAATAATGAAATGTAAAGTATGAAGTAACGCCGTGTGCAACTTTCTCTCAAACCTAACCCCCAACCTCTTCCCTACCAGGGAAGGGGAGCAAGAATTAAAGCCTCTAACGCCACTTGCTACAACAGGGGGAACCCCCACAACGCAGTGGCTCGACTAGAGGCGACTGGCGTGAGAGGTTTGGAGAGGGGTTTTAAAAATAAGTCGCACATCGCGTGAAGTATGAAAATTGATACTTCATACTTCATACTTTACACTTCACACTTTACCGATATAACCAAACCCGCAATAGAGAAAGCAACTGCTCGATATCGACAGGTTTGGTGATGTAGTCTGATGCGCCTGATTCGATGCACTTTTCACGATCGCCTTGCATGGCTTTGGCTGTGAGTGCAATGATTGGTAGGGCTTTAAATCGGTCATTTTGGCGAATTAACTGTGTTGTTTCGTAACCATCCATTTCTGGCATCATTACATCCATCAACACCACATCAATATCTCGTATATTTTCTAACATGGTAATGCCATCTCTGCCGTTCTCTGCATATATGACTTGCATTTGATAGCGCTCTAGCATACTTGTCAGGGCAAAGATGTTGCGTACATCATCGTCTATAATTAACACTTTTTTGTTTGTCAGTATGTAGTCTCTAGAATGTAGTTGTTCTAGTATTTGCCGCTTGGGTTCTGGTAAAGCTGCTTGGACTCGATGCAGGAATAATGTAGTTTCATCAAGGAGACGTTCGGGCGATCGCACGTCTTTAACGATGATTGTCTCAGTAATCCGCCTTAATTGGGTTTCTTGAGCATTGGTTAATTCGATACCAGTGTAAATAATAATCGGCAAAGATTCACCATTGGGCTGTTGCTTTATTTGTTCAAGCAGTTCAAACCCATTCATATCTGGTAGCCCTAAATCGAGAACCAAGCAATCAAATTGTTGGGAGTTAATTGCGGCTAGGGCTTCTGCGCCAGTGGCGACAGCAGTAGTGGCGACATCACTATTGCCAATCAACTCCACAATACTATGACGTTGAGTGTCGTCATCTTCAACTACTAGCAAACTCTTCACCCGTCGCTCCACAAAACCTTTAATTTTGTTTAAGGCTTCAGATATGGTTTCGCTGCTGGCAGGTTTTTGCAAATATGCTAAAGCTCCTAATTGCAAACTACGCCGCCGTCCTTCTTCTACTGTCATGATGTGTACAGGAATGTGACGGGTATTGGGGTCATGCTTTAAGCGATCTAGCACCGTCCAACCGTCCATATCTGGCAATCGGATATCTAGTAAAATCCCCACAGGCTGGAATTGCTGGGCTAGTGCGAGACCATTATTACCACTTTGGGCGGCAACTACCTTAAATCCCTGCTGCTGTGCCATTTCCAGGAGGATACGGGCAAAATGAATGTCATCTTCGATAATTAGCAATACGCGATCGCCGTCTTCAATGTCAATGCGATCGTCTTCTAAGAGTGCTGTTAGCTGTAGTGGGGTTTGAGCAGTTTGCTGAATGCGGTTAGCTGTAGCGGGAGTTGAGCCGCGTGCTGAGTGGGGCGTTGTAACTAGTTGAGATGTAGGTTCAGGAGTGATTAATTTTGGTTCAGAATTGAATTGGGGTAAGTAGAAGGTGAATGTACTACCTTGAGCCACGCTGCTCACCAGAGTAATTTCTCCGCCGAACAGACGAGCAATTTCACGGCTAATTGATAAGCCCAAACCTGTACCGCCGTATTTCCGGCTGGTAGTACCATCGGCTTGTTGAAATGCCTCAAAAATCACTTTTTGCTTTTCGGGAGCAATGCCAATCCCTGTATCGATGACTGAAAAGGCAACTACCATCGGAGCGTGTTTCAAAATTTCTTGGTTGAGACTCCATCCCTGCTTGGCTACTTCTATTCGCAAGCGTACCTCACCCCGGTCGGTAAATTTAAATGCGTTGGAAAGCAGATTTTTGAGAACTTGTAGCAAGCGTTTCGGATCAGTATAAATTGCTTTGGGTAATTCAGTACTTAATTCAATGATGAAATTGAGTCCTTTGTCTTGGGCTATTTGCCGAAAGGTGCGCTCAATTTGTTCCCGTAAATCTGTGGCTAACATTTGGGACATGTCAATGGACATAGTTCCCGATTCAATTTTCGCCAAATCTAGAATGTCATTGATCAATGCCAAAAGGTCATTTCCGGCTGAGTAAATGGTGCGGCTGTATTCAACTTGTTTGGTGCTGAGGTTCCCATCAATATTATCTGTTAGTAATTTCGCCAAAATTAATAGGCTGTTTAGGGGTGTCCGCAGTTCATGGGACATATTCGCCAGAAATTCTGACTTGTATTTGGATGACAGCGCCAATTGCTCGGCTTTTTCTTCCAATGACCGCCTAGCTTGTTCAATTTCGCGGTTTTTCCGTTCTACTTCTTTCTTCTGCTGGGCTAATAACTCGGCTTTTTCTTCGAGTTCGGCGTTGGTTTGTTGGAGTTCTTCTTGCTGTGTTCTGAGTAAATCTTCGGAAGTCTTCAGGGATTGGGCTTGTTGTTCGAGGCGCTTGTTAGTTTCTTTGAGTTCGTTTTGTTGAGTTTGCAGTTCTTCTGCTAAAGATTGAGATTGTTTGAGCAATTCTTCCGTTCGCATGGAAGCTGCGATGGTGTTGAGAACGATCGCAATACTTTCGGTGAGTTGGTCGAAGAATGTTAAGTGAATCTCACTAAAGCGGCGGAAGGAAGCGAGTTCAATGACTGCGGTGACTTGTCCTTCAAACAAAACGGGTAAAACTACAGCATTGAGTGGGGCTGCTTCACCTAAACCAGAGCTAATCTTGACATAATCTATCGGCACTTCTGACAACAAAATTCGCTCTTTTTCCAAAGCGCATTGTCCTACCAAACCTTCACCCAAGTAAAAGCGGTTTGCCAGATGTTTGCGTTCGCGGTAGGCGTAACTGCTCAGTAATTTGAGAAAATGCTGCTGTTGATCGCCTATATCCATTAAGTAGAATACGCCATGTTGTGCGCCTACTAGTGGTGCAAGTTCCGAGAGAATTAATTTGGAGACGGTTTCTAAGTCGCGCTGACCTTGCAGCATTCGGGTAAACTTGGCGAGGTTGGTTTTTAACCAGTCTTGTTCGGTGTTTTTCTGGGTTGTTTCCCGTAAGTTAGCAATCATCTGGTTGATATTGTCTTTTAAGATTGCTACTTCCCCTAAGGCTTCTACAGAAATTGATCGCGTTAAATCGCCTTTTGTTACCGCTGTCGCTACTTCAGCGATCGCCCTTAACTGGGTTGTAAGTGTCGCCGCCAGTTCGTTTACGTTATCTGTTAAGTCTTTCCACGTTCCCGCTGCACCTGGAACCTTCGCTTGACCGCCTAACTTCCCTTCTATTCCTACTTCCCGCGCTACTGTTGTTACTTGATTCGCAAAGGTAGCTAGGGTATCAATCATTTCATTGATGGTTTCTGCTAAGGTTTCAATTTCACCCTTCGCATCTAGCATCAGTTTGCGCTTCAAGTCGCCATTCGCTACGGCGGTGACAACTCGCGCAATCCCTCGCACTTGGGCTGTTAAGTTACCAGCCATCGAGTTGACATTATCGGTTAAATCTTTCCATGTCCCAGCGACCCCTTGCACCACGGCTTGACCGCCTAATTTACCTTCCGTTCCCACTTCCCGCGCCACCCGTGTTACTTCGGATGCAAAGGAACTGAGTTGATCCACCATTGTATTGATGGTGTTTTTCAAGTCGAGAATTTCGCCTTTCACATCCACGGTGATTTTCTTCGACAAGTCACCATTCGCCACCGCTTTAGTTACTTCTGCAATGTTTCGGACTTGGGCTGTTAAATTCCCCGCCATTGAGTTGACGTTATCGGTGAGGTCTTTCCACGTACCGCCAACACCCCGGACGTAGGCTTGCACACCTAATTTACCTTCTGTTCCCACTTCCCGCGCCACCCGCGTTACTTCTGATGCGAAGGAGTTGAGTTGATCCACCATTGTGTTGATGGTGTTTTTCAACTCTAAAATCTCGCCCTTCACATCCACGGTGATTTTCTTGGATAAGTCGCCATTCGCCACCGCCGTTGTCACTTCCGCGATGTTCCGCACCTGGGCTGTCAAACTTCCCGCCATGAAGTTCACGCTGTCGGTTAAATCTTTCCATGTCCCCGCAACGCCTTTGACTTCTGCTTGTACGCCTAATTTACCTTCCGTTCCCACCTCTCGCGCCACCCGCGTTACTTCCGATGCGAAGGAATTAAGTTGATCCACCATCGTGTTGACGGTGTTTTTCAGTTCGAGAATTTCACCTTTAACATCAACAGAGATTTTTTTGGAGAGGTCGCCATTCGCTACCGCTGTTGTGACAGCCGCAATATTCCGTACCTGGGCGGTTAAGCTTCCCGCCATAAAGTTCACGCTGTCGGTCAAGTCTTTCCACGTTCCCGCAACACCTTTCACATCGGCTTGTACACCTAATTTCCCTTCGCTACCCACTTCCCTAGCAACTCGTGTTACTTCTGAGGCGAAGGAATTAAGTTGATCCACCATGATATTGATGGTGTTTTTCAGTTCTAAAATCTCACCTTTGACTTGAACTGTAATTTTCTTCGACAAGTCGCCGTTAGCGATCGCTGTTGCTACTTCGGCAATACTCCGCACTTGGTCGGTGAGGTTCCCCGCCATCATATTCACCGCGCCAGTCAAGTCTTTCCACGTACCGGCGACCCCTCGGACTTCTGCTTGTACACCTAATTTTCCTTCTGTTCCCACTTCCCTAGCAACTCTTGTTACTTCCGATGCAAAGGAACTCAGTTGATCTACCATTGTGTTGATGGTGTTTTTCAACTCTAAAATCTCGCCCTTCACATCCACGGTGATTTTCTTGGATAAGTCGCCATTCGCCACCGCCGTTGTCACCTCGGCGATGTTCCGCACCTGGGCTGTTAAACTTCCCGCCATGAAGTTCACGCTGTCGGTTAAATCTTTCCACGTACCGGCGACACCCCGGACATCTGCTTGTACACCTAACTTTCCTTCGCTACCTACTTCTCGTGCTACCCGCGTTACTTCCGATGCAAAGGAACTCAGTTGATCCACCATGATATTGATGGTGTTTTTCAACTCCAGAATTTCGCCTTTGACATCAACTGTAATTTTCTTCGATAAATCACCGTTAGCGATCGCTGTTGCTACTTCTGCAATATTTCGCACCTGTCCGGTGAGGTTCCCCGCCATCAAATTTACGTTATCGGTGAGGTCTTTCCATGTTCCCGCCACACCGCGGACTTCTGCTTGTACGCCTAATTTTCCTTCCGTTCCCACTTCCCGCGCTACCCGTGTTACCTCACTTGCAAAGGAATTAAGTTGATCCACCATTGTGTTGACGGTGTTTTTTAACTCCAGAATTTCGCCTTTGACATCAACTGTAATTTTCTTCGATAAATCACCATTTGCGATCGCGGTGGCGACTTCTGCAATATTTCGCACCTGTCCGGTGAGGTTCCCCGCCATCAAATTTACGTTATCGGTGAGGTCTTTCCATGTTCCCGCTACACCGAGGACTTCTGCTTGTACGCCTAATTTTCCTTCCGTTCCCACTTCCCGCGCTACCCGTGTTACCTCACTCGCAAAGGAACCCAGCCGATCTACCATTGTGTTGACAATGTTAGCCGTTTGCAGAAATTCTCCTTTGAGAGGTTTACCATCAATTTCTGTGGCGATCGTTTGAGACAAATCCCCATTCGCTACCGCCCGAATTACACGGGTAGTTTCGGCTGTGGGTTGGACTAAATCTGTAATTAGGGTATTGACAGAATTTATACAATCCGACCAAGAACCACGCACACCTTCTAAGGAGGCGCGTTCAGTAATTTTTCCTTCTTTACCGACAACATTACCAATGCGCTGCAACTCTATCGCCATGCGATCGTTCTGGTCAATAATATCGTTGAGCGTGTCAGCTATTTTACCTGCCAGTCCTGTTTGATCTACAGACATCCGAACAGAAAAGTCTCCTTTTTTAACAGCAGTCAGGGTTTGCAGGAGTTGTCTTAAATCAAGATTGTCGCTTTCTCTGGTTAACTGTTCGGTTGCCATTGATATATCCTTAGGAAATTTGAGAGTAGTGGTGTACCCTGCTGCTGTTTAACAGTGCAATAACACTAATAACGAAGACCTCTACTACAAAAAATGTAGGTCTCTCTGATGGATAAGTTGATGCTTGAGTAAAATCGCTTTTAAGAAGAATATTTTATTGCTGATTTCTAGCTAAACTTTTGCTCAAGATAGCTGAAAGTCATTTTTACGATAACAGATTAATCATTAATTACTATCGCTTATTTTAGCTGGATAAATTAGTTGACTTGGGAGGGAGAAATATATTTTTGTTATCTAACTAAAGATAGATGGCAGGGGGAGCGAAATTTGCATTGTATATTTTTTTAATGCAGAGTGACGCGCAGGCAAGCGCAGAGGAGGGCAAAGTATGTGTCAATATTTAACCAATATGTTTACTAACAAAGTCAATCACATCTGTTAACCCTGATTGAGTTTTGAGATTAGTAAAGATAAAGGGTTTCTCACCACGCATTTTTTTAGCATCTCGTTCCATAATGCTTAAATCTGCGCCCACATAAGGTGCAAGGTCAATTTTATTAATAACTAATAAATCAGATTTGGTAATTCCTGGCCCGCCTTTGCGAGGAATTTTATCGCCAGCAGCCACATCAATTACGTAAATTGTTAAATCTACTAGTTCTGGACTAAAGGTAGCTGCTAAATTATCACCACCACTTTCTAAAAAGACTAAATCTAAATCACAAAAACGCTGTTCTAGTTGTTCAATAGCAGCTAAATTCATCGAAGCATCTTCCCGAATCGCTGTGTGAGGACACCCACCAGTTTCCACACCTAAAATGCGATCGCTTGTCAAAGCCTGAGAACGCATCAAAAACTGTGCATCCTCCTGAGTATAAATATCATTGGTCACAACGGCAAGATGATACTGTTCGCGCAACGCTTTACATAAAGCATCCACTAAAGCAGTCTTCCCCGAACCCACAGGGCCAGCAACACCCACTCGAAATGCGTTCATAAGTTAAAACCAATCAATTCAACAATCATGACTTAATTGGTATTTTTGGGTCGGAAAATATTTGTTAAATCTTCTTTAGTCATGTTATATGGAAAAGGATAGGTCTTAGCATTAGGACTGCGACGATTGACGAATAACTCTCTGATTGCTTCATCATCAGTGGGGTGTTGTCGGATATAAGCTTTTAATTCTTGACGAGTCATTTGAGTAAAATCAGGCTTGGTCATCTTCGTAAAACTCCCAACTTCCATCTTCAAAAATGATAATTTCTATTCCTTCATGAATCCCAGCTAAGATAAATATATGTTTATATAACGCATCATATCTAAATAAATGTATGGGCTGTAGCATATCTGAGAGTGATTGACAGACACAAACAGAAGCTACTGCTTGATTACAGGTTGGCATTGATCCTCAACTTCTAAATAACCTTGTATATTGCGTTTCATGCTGCATACTTGCTAAAGATAAGCCCCAGCTACAACAGCCGAGTTGATCATTCTCTAAAACGAGAATTTCTTGTACAGTAGCACTAAATAATGGTTGTAAATCTAGCAATAGCTCTTGTCCTGCGGTTTGTCCTAGGGGGATGAGTTTAACACCCGCAGTGATCAGATTAGTTGCCCAACTATGCAGATATGCTAATAAAGCAGCTTGAAGATTAATTTGCCAATGAGCAACAGCAATTCCAAAAGCGATCGCATAATTGCAAGGATTACCCACAATATTAATATTAGGTAGCAGTTGTGGTTGTATTTTACCAAGTAACTGCCCAAGCGATCGCCCCATCTGCCAACTAGAGTTACGCAACTCTTGAGTTTCTCTCGCCGCTGATAACCAGCGATTCCAATAACATAGCCTCTCTAAATCACTAATTCTTGCAGATTCCACCGCGCGTAGCATCACCGCCGCTTCTAGACGAATTGCACCATAACGCAATTCTGATGTGAGCCAATGTTTTAGGGTATCCTGGTGTGAAATTATGCCATTTTCCACTAAAGTTTCCAAACCTTCCGAATAACTATAGGCTCCCACAGGTAAAGCTGGACTAGCTAACTGCAAAATAAACAAAAAATGGCTATCAGTGAGTGTGATGGTGTCCATAAGCCCCTAATTCTGGCTGAAATGGTGCAATTTCTTCTGTAATTTTCAGTCCCAACTGTGTCAACATTGTGTGTAACACCGCATCTGGAGATAAGCGTAAATAACTTGGTGTAATTTCTACAGGCACATGACGATTTCCTAAATGATATGCTGCTCGCATTAATAAAAGTGGTGACGCAGCAGACACGGTAAGCACAGGTTCCGGTTTAACGGCAATTCTAATTAAACTATCATCAGTTTCATCTTGCAGAATATCACCATCTCTTAATACAGTTCCCCTTGGTAAACGCAAAAATACAACCCTACCATCCTCCGTCTCAAACCGATGGCGGCTGCGAGTGCGTTCTTCCGCCGTCAGTGATAGAGTTAAACTCACCACAGCATTAGCATCAGGTGATTTACGTTGAGTCAACATCAGCATCATCTTGTTAAGTAATCAGACAGAATTAATTACACAAATTTTTGACTGTAACCTGTAACCTATAACCTTAGGACTTACGCAAAATATATCTGAAACTCTCATTTCTCCGTGACCTCTGCGCCTCTGTGGTTCGTTATTCCGTGACTCGTGCGTAAGTCCCAAACCTATAACCTTTTTGCACAAATACATTGATCATATTTATAATCTGACAATTTGGTATTATTAACAAAGTGAGCGATCGCTAAAACTATGGCAAAGCGTAAAAAAGACAATCTCCAGTGGATTAAAGAAACGCTTGAACTCCAACCAGATCATCACTGGGAATCTCCATCAGGCTACAAAATTTTTGTCGCCAACCGGGGCGCTGTTCGCTTCAATGTTCCCCAAAACTGGGTTTTTGAGCCACAAGAAAAATCTTTCAAGTTTCTCGATAAAAAACCGCCCAAAGATGATTGTTGTCTAGAAGTATCTTTCAATCACCTACCACCCCACGACTGGAACCTGTTTCCCCTAAAAAACACCTTGAAGAAAGTGGTAGAAGAAGACAGTCGTGATGTCATTGCTAAGGGCGAAATCATTACCGTTAAGCGCCAAACCGCCAGGATTGTCTGGACAGAGATTAAATTTATTGACACTCAAGAAGAACCACGGGAAGCTTTTTCCCGGATTTGTATTGGCTTAGGCTCTAATGTACAATGCCTGATTACCTTCGATTATTGGGCAGATCAAGCAGAGCAATTAACACCCGTTTGGGATGAAGCAATACGTAGTCTCACCCTAGGGTTGTATATCCGTGATCCTAAAACTGGTCTGGCTTTCCCCGACTAATGGGATGTAATTGTTATGCGGTGAGCTATGTAGTGAGCCTAAAAAATTTATCCAGCCCAAGTAAGAAAACTAGCGTATAACTTTCAGTTTTGAAGATGGAGATGCTTACAACGTAAATTACGAAGACTATCACTAGGAGATAACAGCCAAATGATCAATAAAAGACAACCCAGACACCCCGGTGGCTTGATTAAGCGTCAATATCTTGAGCCACTAAAGATCACAATTACTGATTTTGCTGACATTATTGGCGTATCTCGTAAAACTGTATCAGAGATAGTTAACGAACGGGCAAGCGTTAGCCCAGATATGGCGCTTCGTTTATCTGTTGCGTTACAAACTACACCCGAACTTTGGCTTAATCTTCAACAAAAATACGATTTATGGTGTGCTGCTAATGAATCAGAATTTTGGAAAGAGGTAGCACCATTAGATGTAAAAGCTCAACCGGAGTCAAACTCGACAGTCTTAGAGGCTGTTTTAAAAGTCTAAGAGGTGGTAAAAAAACTCTCTCAGTATATGCTGTGAATAGATAATAGACAGCACTGAGAGAGCAACATGAGTAAAGCATACCCTAGCAATCTGACCCGCGCCCAA
>NZ_JADEXZ010000115.1 GCF_015206815.1 Fortiea sp. LEGE XX443 | reverse complement strand
CCGTTCCCCCTGCCCCCTGCCTCTAATAAAACTGCTAACGCCTATACTTCTGTTTGTTCTATGCTTTACCTTGGTAAGCGTGCATTCATTTGGGCAAACCATTATGACCGCAGCACCTCAACTGCTGACAGATCCATTTTTGCAGCTGCCAACAGCAACATCAGTAAGAGTAGTGTGGTTTACTGAGTTTGTGGGTACTAAGCATATAGTTGCCTACGGTGAAGATTTGCAGCAAACTGCTAAAGCGACTACAACTAAACTTAGCCGCACACGCGAAGACCAAAAATCAAGAGTCGGAAACCAAACCCAAGACGGACAAGTTTATCAACAACCTGTAAAGCGTGATATTTGGCGACACGAAGCTGAGGTGACAGGGTTAACGCCAGGTGTCAGGGTAAACTATCGCGTTACCAGTATGCGAGAAGATGGTGAAAGTGTCATCAGCGACATATTTACCCTTGCAGCCAAACCTGAACCAGGTACACCACTAAAAATTCTCTTAACTTCTGACCATCAACTCAAACCCATGACCGCAGCTAATCTACAAAAAGTCGTAGAGACAGTGGGTAGAGTAGATGCAGTGTGGTTTGCTGGTGATTTAATTAATGTGAGCGATCGCGCTTCGGAATGGTTTGATGATAATCGTGGGAATGCTTTATTTCCAGGCTTGCAAGGTCACGCCAAATATGAAATGCAGCATGATGGTGTTCAAGTTACCTACACTGGCGGGCAAATAATTCAACATGCACCCATGTATACTGCGATCGGTAATCATGAAGTCATGGGACGCTTGGCGAGAAAAGATAATTTAAACGATGAATTTGATGATACATTTCCCCGCGCTGTTGCTCAAAAACTTTATAGCGGCAAATCTTTAATCGATAATTCCTTTAATACAAATACTTACGAAGAAATTTTGAGCTTACCTCAAAGTAAAGCAGGCGGAAAAAAATATTATGCAGTCAGTTTTGGTGATGTGCGTTTAGTAGTTTTGTACATCACAAATATGTGGCGAATTCCCAAATTAGACGAAAAATATACAGGTAGATATCGAGAAGCAGCACAAGAGTTAAATAATCCTGAGAATTGGGGTTATGGGCAGCTAATTTATGAGCCAATCGCTAAAGGTAGTACGCAGTACAATTGGTTAGCAGCAGAACTCAACAGTCCCGAATTTCAACAAGCAAAATATAAAGTGGTGATGTTCCATCATCCACCCCACACCCTGGGCGATAATATCGTCCCCGCCTACACCGACCCAGTGCAAATCATCGATCGCAATCAGCAAGACAAAATTACATCTGTGCGTTATGAATATCCGCTAAACGCCGACTACATTATTCGTGATGTTGTCCCCTTACTAGAAGCAGCTAACGTGCAATTAGTATTTTACGGACACTCCCATTTATGGAATCGCTTTGTTAGTTCTAGTGGAATGCACTTTTTAGAAACATCAAATGTTGGTAATACTTATGGTGCAGCGTGGGGTGAAAGAAAGCGAGAAGTCCCAACAGGTTATCAAGAGAAGTATGTCGAACTTGGCGACCCCAATGATTTAGAGCCAGTAGTGCCAACTATCGCGCCTATATTAGGTACAGATGGTAAGCCTATGCCTTACATCGCTAGTAATAATATCACCGTTTTTAGTATCTTCGATACAGGCACAGGTAAAATTAGTAGCTACCGTTTTGATACGCGCAAACCTGATGCAGAAGTTGTAAAATTTGATGAATTTAACTTGAAATAAGCAATACATCATCCCATTCTCTGCTAAATTTCTATTACGCATTTACACCATAACTTCATCAAGACAAGCTTTTAAATGTTGTGCCAAAACCTCTACATGAGGTTCTAAAACAAACGTATAATGATTTCCAGGCACATCAACAATATTGATTTCTTCAGCCGCCATCACAGAAAATAACTCTACCCACACTAAAGTTGGATCGGGAGCCATAATATGTTTCTCTCTGGCTCTAAAAACAGTCACTTTTCCAGGATATGGCTGTCTTTTATAGGCATAAGTAGCTTTCAAAGTTCCCACTAAGACATCCAAAATGCGGCGATTGTTTTGACGTTCTACACCAGGAGGAAAGATTTTAGCTTGTCTGGCTTTATCAATAATATAGTTAATTTTTTCTTCTACACTTAAATGCTGAATTTCATTAGGCTTAACTAAATTATCTTGACCAAACATTCCCCCAAATACTCTAGAAAGTACACCAACTAAATAAACATCATCAATTGGTTTTTGTTTATCTAATAAAATCGGGACATAAGAATCAAGTATTGCTAACAAAGATACTTCTTTTCCTTGCCTTTTTAGCTGCTGTGCTACCTCATAAGCTACAACTCCCCCAAATGACCAACCACCAACTTGATAAGAACCTTGGGTTTGAAATTCACAAATAGTTTTGACGTAGAGACTGGCCATTTCCTCAATGCTTGTTAAGGGTTCTTCGTCTCCATAAAAACCTTGAGCTTGCAAGCCATAAAATGGTTGTTCATTTCCTATGTAATGAGCTAATTTGAAGTAGCACAAAACATGACCACCAGCAGGATGAATACAAAAGAAAGGCTGCTGATTACCTTGTGGTTGAATTGGGACTAAAGGTGAATGAAGAATCTGAATACTAGAGTCTTGAATAACTGTTGCTAACTCTGTAATAACTGGATTTGTTAACAATGTTGCTAGAGGTATTTCTTTAGCAAAATGTTGTTCTATTCGGGAAATTAAATGCAGTGCTTTGAGTGAATCACCACCTAAAGCGAAAAAGTTATCTTTTACCCCTATCTGTGGTAAATTTAAAATCTCTGACCATATTTTGACTAATTGCGCTTCTACCTGATTACGAGGAGCAACAAAATCATTACTTTCACTGAAATGAGAAATATCGGGTTGTGGTAAAGCCTTGCGGTCTACTTTCCCACTGGGAGTTAAAGGTAAAGCTTCCAACATCACAAAAGCGGCGGGAATCATAAAATCAGGTAGCTGTGATTTCAGAAAATGATGCAGGCTATTGAGTGTTGGTTTTTCGGAATTATAGGTAATATAAGCAATTAGTTGTTTCTCTGCTGTGTTATCAGTACGCGCAATAATTACCGCTTCTCTAACTTGCGGATGTAAAGCGAGAACATTTTCAACCTCGCCAATTTCAATGCGATAGCCTCGGATTTTTACTTGATAGTCGGTTCTACCAATATATTCAATATTACCATCTGGTAAATAACGAGCTAAATCACCAGTTTTGTAGAGATATTGTGATGCAAACTTTGAATTTTTAAATGGGTTGGGAATAAATTTTTCTTTAGTTAATTCTGGACGATTGAGATAACCACGCGCTACACCTACACCACCAATATAAATTTCAGCGATCGCACCGAAATCAACAGGCCGTAAATCCTCATCGAGGATGTAAATTTGGGTGTTAGCGATGGGACGACCAATAGGTACAGTTTTTAAATTACTGTTTTTCTGACATTGCCAAAAAGTGACATCAATGGCGGCTTCTGTAGGCCCATATAAGTTATGTAATTCGCAGTCCAAACGCTTAAAAAATCTATTTTGTAAATCTAAAGGTAAGGCTTCGCCACTACAAATTACTCTCTTAATGGAAGTGCATTTTTCGACACCACGACTAGCCAAAAATATTTGTAGCATCGAGGGGACAAAATGCAAAGTAGTGATTTGCTCTTGAATAATCAGATTAATAAGATAACTACTATCTCGATGTCCTCCCGGTTGAGCAATTACTAACCGTGCGCCTGTTAATAAAGTCCAGAAGAATTCCCAAACAGACACATCAAAACTAAATGGTGTTTTTTGTAAGACTCTATCTGTAGAATTTATTTGATAAGTTTCTTGCATCCACAGTAGGCGATTACATATACCTTTGTGGGTGTTCATTGCACCTTTGGGTTTACCAGTAGAACCAGAAGTGTAGATAACATAAGCAAGATTATCTGGTTTCACGCCACTCTCAAGATTGGTATTTGGTTGTGTGGAAATTTTCTTCCATTCTGTATCTATACAAATAGTATGAGCTTGATGTTGAGGAATTTGAGTGAGTAATTTTTCTTGAGTTAGTAATACTTTGACCTGAGAATCTTCTAGCATATAAGCTATGCGTTCTTGGGGATATTCTGGGTCAATGGGTATATAAGCACCGCCAGCTTTGAGAATTCCCAATAAACACACAACCATTTCTAAGGAACGTTCTACACAAACACCAACTAATGTTTCTAGTTTGACTCCTAGTGTTTGTAAGTAATGTGCTAGTTGGTTGGCTTTAGTATTTAATTCTTGATATGTTATTTGTTGCTGTTCAAATGTTACAGCTATGGCGTTGGGGGTGCGTTCTACTTGCGCTGTAAATAACTCATGTAAGCTTTGAGATAGGTCGTAGTCTCTTTGTGTGGCGTTGAGATTTATTTGTGTGGTTTGCATTTTTGATGAGGGGAAGAATGTCGGTTAACGGCTTTGTGAAATTGGGGGGTGATTTACTCACGCAGAGGCGCAGAGACGCAGAGAGTAAGAATAAAGAAACAGGGTTTGATCTCTCCTCCTCGCTTCCGTGTCTCTGCGTGAAATAAAAATTCTTAATCTCCTCCCAATTCCACCAATTTACCGATATTAAAATCTATCCGTGTCCAACCTTTAAGTTGACGGAGATTATTCCACAACAACAGAGGAATTTGCCAGTGATGCACCATCAAGAAGGGAAGGGGGTCATCTAACTGTAAAATTGCATCAGTTCCGCGCCAAATATTTAGCATCCATTTCTTCAACTGGGTGAAGGAACGAATACCAGTTAAACGCCAGACTTCGTGATAAGTCCAGTAAGTTGGTTTGCTGGTTACTAATGGCTGTAAGGTTTCACCTATTGGTTCTATTCCCAGATAGGCTTGTGCAACCTGGGGGTGGTTGTAGAAGGTGGTAATTGCTGAGTGTGTGCGGGGGTTACACTCGATGACGTATACTTGACCGTCTTCAGCTTGGATGAAGTCGAAGGAAATCTGTCCTGTCAACTTGAGTTCCTTGACAAAGTGCCTCACCCATTCCATTATTTGAGGGTTTTCTACGTTTTCATAGTTGACTTGAAATGCTGATGATTCGCAGCAGCAGTGTAGTCTTAGTTCCCCATCCCTAACAGTGCTGTGAGTGCAAAATTCTTCACCAGGGATAAATTCTTGCATAATCCACGGTTTTTCGGGACTTATTGGCAAACTTCTGACGAAAGCGGCTGTTGCTTCTGGGGTGGCGCAGGGAAGTTTGGTTAAGTCTAAACGCCGTACTGAGTCGTAAGCAATGCTTTTGAGGATGTATTGGCGCGTCTCGTCGGAAAAGTCGAAGTTGATGACTTGTTCGCCAGAGGTGATTTTAAAGGATTTGGGTACTGATAACCCAAGCGATCGCGCTTTTTCTGCTAGTGCAAATTTATCATCCAGCATTTGGGTGATATCTGCATCAAAATGAAATACTTCGCAATGACGCGATAACTCTGGTTTGGCTAGGGAGTCGTAGTAACTCCCGACTGGACTGGTGACGGGAACATAGACATCGATGTTTTCTCGTTGGACTATATCTACTAAGGCTTGGATATAGGCTTCTGAGTTTTTCTGCGGCGCGGGAACTGTATAAAATTTATTCACCGCTTGAGAAAATCTATGGCCAGTTAACCAGTATTTATGGGTTTCCAGCAGCACAACCCGATGTCCAGCCGCGTGGAATGACCTTGCTAGTTGCAAAGCTTTGGTCATTTTACCGCCACTGATGAGGATATTTTTGGGGTTGCTGGTTTTCGCAGTTTTGGGACGCAAAATAGCACCCAAAAACAAAGATATAAGAATGATGATGGCATTAATTGGCAATGCTAATAATAGCAAAGCCAAAGTCAGAATGTTTTGGATAATTGCGGCTATTTTCGTCTCTAAACCTAGAGATTGCGTAGCAGGTGAGGAGTCAAAGGAAATAGATTGTGTCATAGTTTACACTCTGCGGATAATTGTCAAACCATCGCGCAGGGGAAGTAAAACCTGTTCAACACGGGGGTCGAGGGCTACGGTATGATTAAATTCAGCGATCGCTTGACCGTTAACGCTACGTTTTTGTGCAGGTAAGTACACCTCTCCTTGTAGGAGTGTGTTATCCACACAAATAAACCCATGCGGTGCTAACAAACAGGTATCCAGCAGCATTTGAAAGTAAGCTGTGTACTCTTTTTTGTCAGCATCGATAAATACCAAGTCAAAAGTTTCTCCAGCCGCCGCTAATTTCTCTAAGGTTGCTAAGGCTGCACCTAATTCTACCCGTATCTTTGCACCGTGGGGAGACTGCTGAAAAGCCTTCTGTGCAACTTTTGCTGCGTAAGGGTCTACTTCACAAGCTACCAATACACCATCTTGAGGTAAGGCTTCCGCCATTGCTAAAGCTGAATAACCAGTGAACATCCCGATTTCTAAAACTTTTTGCGCTTGCGTCATGTGAACAAACATTTTTAAAGTTTGTCCTTCTATATGACCAGACAGCATTTCTTGTTCTAGAGGACGCACAATTGCACCTGCTGTAAAATGTTCATCCCAAGCTTCTTGTGCAGTTGTCTTGGCGAGTGAAGTCAAGGCGGCTGATTCTTGGGTGGTGCATTCTTCGAGATAAGGGTCGATACCTGCTGCTAACTCCCAAGCTTGGTTAATTTCAGCTACCAAATCAGCAGGTAAATCTTGGCGTTGATTTACTTCTTGAACAACGGCTTCTAACTTCTTGGTCAAGATTCCCAAGGGTGTGACAGGTCTAGCTGTCGGTGATGCTATCAAATTATTCATGATTTGGCACTCCCTACGAGTTCTTTCTGGCTGCTGAGGGGGTACATATCTACACCCTCACCACCACGAGGATAGCTGCTGCAAAGTTCTTTGTGTTCAGCTAAAGCGGCTGTTAATTCTTCTTTTGTCAGGTCATTGACGAAGTGACATTCACCGATTGGTCTTGGCATTGCAGCTCTAAGTAAACCGTCTCTAGTTAGAGTTATTGATTGAGTAGCACGCCATAATAACTCTACATCCAAAAGAGGATGGTCTAGTGCTAGACCAATGCGACTCATCAATCCTAAAATGCGATCGCGTTCTTGTGTGGTAATGTAACCTCTACGCGCCGCAATGGTGGCAGAAAAAGCCATATCAATATTGACTGCATGACCGTGGAACATGGGTATATGCGGCGCAAGTTCCAATGTCGGACTCCAAGTGTGGCCGTAAGCAATTACCCTATCTAGGTCTAATTCGTGGAGGTTGGGTACTTCTAACTCCAACATCTTTTTGATGGCTTTGTAGGTGACTTGATGAGCTACTTCTTGGGTTTTATCACTTGCATCAAGATTGCCAAAATGAGTATGCAGTAAGTCTTCCCCGTACTTCTCCAACAACTCAAATACTTCTTTGTGAGCAACTACGGCGATTTTGACTAATTCCGCCATACCGTTACGCACTTGGTCTGTTGGTAAAGTACCCAGGAAGGAAAAATCTAAGAAAACTTTGCGGGAAGCGTGATACGCACCTAGACGGTTTTTCAGCTTCTTGTGGTTAACTGCTACTTTAATCGCAACACTAGCATCAATTAATCCAATTAATGTAGTAGGAATACGTATATAATTGCTGCTGCGACGATATGCAGAACAAGCAAAACCAACAACATCCGTAATCAAGCCACCACCCACTACTAAAACGGGTTCTTTGCGAACTAGTTTGAAATCTGCAAAGACATCTATAACTTGCTCAAAACTTTGAATAGTTTTATTTGGTTCGGTAATCGTGATTGGGAAAAGCGTAAGGTCAATGCCGTGATATTGGAAGTATTTTTGAATCTTGGTACTGTAGAGACGACTGACATTAGCATCAACTACAGCCAAGCATCGTCCAAAATTTTTGTAGATATCTGCTAGTTGAAAATTTTTACATTCAAAAACGCCATCTACATAAACTAAGTCGTATTCAATTTTTTCGTAACCCTCTATGTGAAAAGCTGCTTCTGTAGCTTCAAATTTACCTTGAACGATGCTCATATTTTTGTCCTTTCAATACAAGAAATAAACTATTGTTGTTGTTAGCAATAATTCATGAAAATCGCAGCAGACACCACACCTAAAATACTGTAAACAAAATAGGTGACACCAAGAAACTTGTGATAATTACCAAAACTGAACTCATGACAAAGTGGTGCGCCAAATGACTACAGCGCAATATTTAAGTGAATTACATGATTATGTTAAGTCCTGGTTAAATTTTATGTTTCCTGTAAGTCTGAGCAGAAATTTAGCATGAATTTTCTGCGGTTTTTAGCTCTTGGGTACTAGATTACAGACATGTAAAATGGCTGCTAGTACCGCATTTTGTGAATGATATTTGCGGCAGCATATTGAATTACTGAAATTTTTTAATATCTCCTTCACATTTATTAACATACCATCCTTTTTCCATAATTGGATCGATTTTTTGAAAATTACCTATGGAAAATATATGAAAAACTTATGTAAACCCTTGTGAAATCAAGGCTATTCAGTCCTTTTAATTTTTGCTTTTTATTTCTAATGCAAATGATTAAGTGATGCTCAATTTCAATCACAATTTAGCAATGACTACATCAATAAATAGTAAAATAAAAGCTCTATTTCACTTAAAAAAGAGGCAGGTTATGGTCACATCGAATGCAACTTCAAAAAGTTATTCGCATTAAAATGAAACGCTGAAAACTTAACGTCTTGGTTTTGTGTTTGCCGCAAAAGGGTTGTGACTTTTGACTGTAACTTAAAATTTTAATAAAGAATCGTAACAAAAATTTACATATTTAATGCTATTTTTAAGCCCAGAATACTACTCTGAGTCCAAGTAAGTAAAGGACTTTTAGCATTTAGCGATCAGGCTGTGGTCACTTAGAGCAGACATGATGACTACCCTAATAGCTTAAAATTAGCTTCACATATCTAAACATAACATTTTTTGCCAAAGATTGCACCTAGACCCAAGTCAACAGTCAAATTCTTTCTTTTAAGTGTGTTTAATGTAACGCCCGATTCCAACACCTGACAATCAAAGAGCTAAATTGTAAAGTGATATTACAAACATTGCAAAAATATTTAGAAATTGTTTTGTATACAAACATGGCTCTAACGTAGAACCTATAGAAGAGACTTGAGGCGAATGTGATGAACATGGGTGATATTAAAAACTATCGGTTTGTCTGTACCCTGACTTTTGGTGATATCTATGGTCAAATTATTGTTTGGCTGATTACAATTACACTCAGTTTGGCATCAGCCTTGGCGTTGATGGGTGCTAAACGACCAGTATATGCTTTAGCAACAGTAGGTTTAATTGTTCTGCTATCGCTGCCTTTCTTACTGTTTGCTTTTGTAACTACATTGTTAAATCATATAGAACTAATTGCTATAGAACCGAGAACAAAGACCGAACCTATACCAGGTAATGTCTCTCAGCAAAGACCTGTACAAGCTACGAGTTGAAAGAATTTCAAATTTAAAATTTGGTTAGATGGTTTCATCAGTATTCTCATGATCCAAAATAAAAGTTTTCATCCCTGTCTCTAGGCAGGGTATTTTTTTGTAGAGATGTAATAGTATTCGGCACTACATGCGGCTTTAGCGATCGCATCTCTACAATAGAACAGCAGCTTTTTGCAGTCGGGGGCTAGTTATGCTGGAACATGATGTAATTATTATCGGGGGCGGATTGGCGGGATGTCGTGCGGCTGTGGAAATTGCCCGCACTGACCCCAGTTTAAATATTGCTGTGGTTGCTAAAACTCACCCTATCCGTTCTCACTCGGTTGCAGCCCAAGGTGGGATGGCTGCATCACTCAAAAATGTTGATGCTGAAGATTCTTGGGAAGCACATGCTTTTGATACTGTCAAGGGTTCAGATTACTTGGCAGATCAAGATGCAGTGGCAATTCTCGCCCAGGAAGCGCCTGATGTGGTGATTGACTTGGAACACATGGGGGTTTTGTTCTCGCGTTTACCCGATGGTCGTATTGCCCAAAGGGCGTTTGGCGGACATTCCCACAACCGCACTTGTTACGCTGCTGATAAGACTGGTCACGCAATTTTGCATGAATTAGTAAATAATTTGCGGCGCTACGGTGTGCAGATTTATCAAGAGTGGTACGTAATGCGCCTGATATTGGAAGAAGGTCAGGCTAAGGGTGTGGTGATGTATCGCCTATTGGATGGGCATATCGAGGTGGTAAGGGCAAAAGCTGTAATGTTTGCCACGGGTGGTTATGGTCGCGTTTATAACACCACATCGAATGATTACGCTTCTACAGGCGATGGTTTGGCGATGACAGCGATCGCAGGTTTACCTTTAGAAGATATGGAGTTTGTCCAATTTCATCCTACAGGTTTGTATCCCGTCGGCGTGCTGATTTCCGAAGCAGTACGGGGAGAAGGGGCGTATCTCATTAATAGCGAAGGCGATCGCTTCATGGCAAATTATGCACCCAGTCGCATGGAACTAGCCCCCCGTGATATTACCTCACGCGCGATCGCTTACGAAATTCGGGCTGGGCGTGGTATTCATCCCGATGGTAGTGCTGGCGGCTCTTTCGTCTATCTCGATTTACGCCACATGGGTAAAGAAAAAATTATGAGTCGCGTTCCCTTCTGTTGGGAAGAAGCACACCGCTTAGTCGGCGTTGATGCGGTGACTCAACCAATGCCAGTCCGCCCGACAATTCATTATTGTATGGGTGGTATACCTGTAAATACTGATGGCCAAGTCCGCAGTAGTGATGATGGTTTAGTTGATGGTTTTTTTGCGGCTGGGGAAACCTCTTGTGTTTCCGTTCATGGCGCAAATCGTTTAGGTAGTAACTCTCTATTAGAATGTGTAGTCTATGGTAAACGAACTGGGGCGGCGATCGCTCAATATGTACAGCAACGTAAATTACCTTCTATAGATGAGCAACGTTACATCACAGAAGCCCAACAAGAAATCCAAGCCTTATTAGAACAACCAGGACAGTATCGGATTAACCAAGTCCGTCAAGCCTTCCAAGATGCGATGACTGAATTTTGCGGTGTTTTCCGCACCGAAGCATTAATGAGTGAAGGTTGGCAAAAAATCACAGAAATCCAGCAAAAATATACTCAGGTTTTTTTAGACGATAAAGGTAGTTGCTGGAATACTGAACTTGTAGAAGCTTTAGAGCTGCGGAGTTTAATGGTAGTTGGGCAAACTATTTTAGCGTCAGCCCTAAATCGCCAAGAAAGCCGCGGCGCACACTTCCGCGAAGATTACCCACAGCGAGATGATGTAAACTTCCTCAGACATACGATGGCTTACTATTCACCCGCAGGTATTGATATTCAATATCGCCCAGTGGTGATTAATATGTTTGAGCCAAAAGAGCGCAAATATTAGCTTGGTTTTGGAATGTTGCTGAGTGAAGATATGAATTTGTATCACGCAGATGCACAGAGAATAAGAGTTGGAGAAATTGAATTTGGTAAATTTATACTTTGGAGATAGGGTAAAGCATTGCTTTACCTTATCTCTCTTTGTGCTTGATCAAGCTCAGGTGAATATTTTTAATATATAGGACTAGTATTTGATTTCTGAAAAAGCTCCGTACATCTGGAGAGAGAGAAAATCAAAGGTAGTGTTTCGGAGAAACCACTCAAACATCCACTTTAAATGAGAGAATGTTGGAATTAAAGCGCAAAAACGTCTAACCCAGGTTTTTGCTTGTAACCAAATATCTTCTATAGGATTTTGGGATGGGCAGTTAGGAGCAAAG
>NZ_JADEXZ010000114.1 GCF_015206815.1 Fortiea sp. LEGE XX443 | reverse complement strand
GGGGGCAGAGGGGAGGAACTTACAGTAAAATTTTTCCCCCCTTGCTCCCTGCTTTTTGTCTGCCCTGCCTCCCCCTCTGCTTCTATCTCAAAGGCGGTGCTGAGTGCGGCGACAGCCCGATCGCAGTCTGTAGCATCAACTACGCAACTGACTTTGACTTCACTGGTAGAAATCATTTGAATGTTCACACCTGCTTCTGCGAGGGTGGCAAACATTTTAGCAGCAACCCCAGGACGACCAATCATCCCTGCACCTGCAATACTGACTTTGGCAATGTTTTGTTCTACCATCACTTCTGCTTCGTCTGATGTGGGTTTTGATGGATTTCTGAGTGCGGGAGCGATCGCGGCTGCTACTGCTTCTGCCCGTTTTAATATGGGTGTGGTGACGGTAAAGGCAATGTCATTGCTATTACCTTCGTGGATTGATTGAATAATTAAGTCTACATCTACATTTTGGCGGGCAATTTCCCCAAATAACTTAGCTGCTACTCCAGGCTTATCTGGTACACGCAACAAAGCTACCTTTGCTTGGTTTGTGTCAAATTCCACTGCATCTACAGGACGAGCAATTTCTAAATTTATTAGCGATCGCTCTTGAGGTTTGGGCGATGTTACCCAAGTCCCAGAGTCATCTGTCCAGCTAGACCGCACCACTAAAGGTACACCATAGTTACGGGCAATTTCCACTGAGCGGGGATGTAGAACTTTTGCACCTAAGCTTGCCAGTTCTAGCATTTCGTTACAAGTTATGGCATCCATTAACTGCGCTTCGGGAACTAAACGCGGATCTGTAGTTAAAATACCTGGTACATCTGTATAAATTTCACAAAAATCTGCCTGGATTGCTGCTGCTAACGCTACCGCTGAGGTATCAGAACCACCACGGCCTAAAGTCGTAATTTCTAATTCTCCGGTTCTAGAAATACCTTGAAAACCAGCTACAACTACTACTTTACCCTCATTGATATGACGCAACAGGCGATCGGTTTCAATATGCAAAATCCGCGCACGGGTATGTTCAGCTTCCGTCACAATTCCCACTTGTGCGCCAGTCATTGAGATAGCTGTCTGCCCAAGTTCCTGCAATGCCATACTAAGTAGGGCAATGGTTACTTGTTCACCTGTGGAAAGCAGCATATCCATTTCCCGGCGGTTAGGATTTTTAGAAATTTCGTTGGCTAGTTTGACAAGTCCATCAGTGGTTTTACCCATTGCAGAAACTACCACAACCAAAGAATTTCCTGCTTTCACTGTTTTGTATACACGCTGTGCAACAGCTTGGATACGTTCGACTGAACCGACAGATGAACCACCGAATTTTTGAACTATGAGCGCCATATCTTTGTCTTGAATGAAGTTTGCCTACTTTCATCAATGCTTCCGCCGGGTTAGGAAGCTTTGAAGGCATTAGCAGTTAGTTATTTAGTTTACTAACTTATCAGAATCAGTTGACACAAAAAACTTGTGATGTAAATTTTATGGCTGATTTTGCCTATTGTCTCTAAAAATTATCGTCAAAATAAAAGGCAAAAGCCAAAAATAATTACTTTTGACTTTTGCCTTTTTACTTTTTACTTAATCTATTCGCCTGCTGCACGCTTAACTTGGCGGGACTCCAACCACAGGGGGATTGCAATCACCGCAACCAGAATAAGCAAGGCTGCGATCGCAAATTGACTTACCCAAGCCACTAATTGTTCTAAAGAGATGACTTTGCCAGCAAAAAAAGCCAGTGTCACCATCACAGCAGCCCAGGTAGTTGCTCCTGCTAGGTTATATAAAAAGAATTTTTGGAAGGGCATTTCTGCTATACCAGCCAGTGGTGCAGAAAAAATTCGCAATAGTGCAAAAAAGCGGCCAAAAAATACAGCTTTAGCAGCATTTTCACTAAATTTCTCTTTAATATTTAGTAATTTTTCTTCAGAAATCCTAAATATTTTACCTATTTGCAGCAAGAAAGGCCAGCCACCCACTTTACCAATCCAATAGCCGCAAGCACCACCAATTACGGCTCCTGCAACGGCATCACTGAGAACTATCCAATAACTCAGTTCATCACTACCGGATAGAAACCCACCTACAAGGGTTACGGTTTCACCAGGAAGGGGAATGCCTAAGTTTTCTAGTAAAATTCCCAAAAAAATTGCCCAGTAACCATACTGGTGGGCAAATTCCTGGATGTTTTCTAGTGAAATCCATTCAAGAGACATCCCGCACCGCCGCCTTTACAATTTTTTACTATTTCCCTATCTTGACGCTTTTGGGGCTGGAGTGTCAATCATAGTGATATCTTGAAGGGGCTAAGTCGCTATTCATCCATCCTCAAAAATCTATGAAATCTATTAGTTATTGAGTATTGACTATTACAAATTCAAGAGTAAGTAACACAACAGCATACTTTATTTAATATAAACAGATGTTTTTTATGAAAAATTCATAAAAATCTTGTTTAAATATAAAAATTTTGTAAAAGATACTATTGCTACTAAATCTACTAAGCGTTTGTGCTTATATTTAGGGAAGTTAATACAAATTATACGACATGAACACTTAAACGTATAATCTCGATTGCAAACTGTGAGTTCACAACTTCTGTGAATCAGCAGTTTTTTGCCGTTGAAACTAAGCTTGTATTAATGTCAAGTTGCTGTTTTTTTCAGTAGTTCAACTACCCAGATAAATACATGACTATCGCACAAGAATTGCAAGTGGTTTTATTCAAACCCCAAGGAAGCATAGACTTGCAGGGTGGTATGGCTTTAAGCAAACATATGTCAGAGGTAGCACCCCAGCCTCATCAACTTTGGGTCATTGACCTAGCAGAAGTAGATTTCATGGATAGTTCTGGTTTAGTTCCCTTAGTCAAAGCCCTGACAACAGCCCGACAAAGTGGTTGTCGCTTAGTTCTGTGTAATGTTAAAGATCCTGTAAGGTTAGTTATAGAATTAACCCACTTGGATTCGGTTTTTGAAATTTTTAACACCTACGAAGACATCTTCAATATCGTCAACGAACAACCTTTTGCACTGGCAGGCTAATCCATAATTATCATGCAATAAGTGTTGGTGTGTGCAGAAGCAATTATCTTTTTTCCAATTAATTAATTTTATGGCGATCGCCATACTCTCATGGTGCTACGACCCAGTGCTGATCAATTGTAGTTTGTAATACTTGCCAATAGGCTAGAGCCTGTGGCATTTTGATTCAATTCACAAATCCTAACTTACTAAAAAAAGAAGGTTAAGGCCTGCAACAGCAGGCTTTGTTTGTTTTGACTTATGCTGCAAAATTTCACTATTGCCCATCATCTAAGCATTTTGGACAGCCGAAACATTACCTTGTCCTGTCACCGGGCGAGGAAAATTGGGCAAGTCAATACCACTGTGACTGGAAGTACGGGTTTTGAGCGCTAAACGATAACTCACACTTTGTAGCTCTGCTTGCAGTTTGCGATTTTCTCGTTGCAAGATTGCCACTTTTTCCCTGACTGGAGTCATCCGCTCCTCAAATTTACGACGGTAAATTTGAGGTAATTCCTGTACTACCTGCTCCAACATCCGACTACGATCTGTTAATTCTTGTACAGACTGGCGCAGTTGATAAATTTCTGCATCACGAGTAGCAATTTGCTCTTGATAAAACGTCACCTGTTGCTCAACAGCTTGTAATTGTTCTCGTAACGCCTGCAACTGACTTAGGTCGCGCTCAGGTTCAGAGCGCTGGGGCATAAAATTAGTGTTGCCCTTAACCAGCCGAAAGAGTTCTTGAGATAGCTGTTGCACTAATTGATCGCGCAGTTGCAAATCTTGCCGCAGCTGCGAGACTTCTGTAGAGAGAGCTTGGATGTTGGGTATGTCAGTTTGACTCACAGTAGCTTACAGCTCCCATTGACGAATCTTTTCTAATTTTAGATATAACTGGCGATCGTACTGCCTTGAGCAAGTACTTGTTAATCTAGCATTCCCAACCAAAGCCGAAAAAAGTCAAAGGTAAAAATTTTTTTTATTTTGTTTTACTTAGTACTGAGTTCTGAGGTGTAAATACTCATGACTCAGCACTAGTTAATCAACGATGGTTTCTACGCTGTTACAGCAACTTTCTCTTCTGCTACTTCTGAAACTTCTTGCTTAATGGTTAAGTAGCGAATTACTTCTTCACTCAACCGCATAGCGCGTTCTAGGGGAGCGATGAGATTGCCTGGGCCGGTATAGTTCATTTGGATGTAGATGCCATCCCGTTGCTTTTTAATTTCGTAAGCAAGACGACGCTTGCCACGATTTTGAATTTCAATATTTTCTGCGCCTTGTTCTTGAATCAAGGTCTGATATTTAGCGATCGCTTGATCTACCTGCTCATCATTCAGGTCAGGACGCAGGATGTACATTGTTTCGTAAACTGTGGATGTGGACATGGCTTGAAATCTCCTTTTGGACAAAGTGGCTGCTGATGTAAATTTATACAAATATCGCTAGAAAATACTCGTATATCTCAACATTTGAAGCAACAAGGAACTATAATCTTACCAGTTTTTTAGATGAATCATCAGCAAAATCTGTCTAAATTCGTATTTTTAACCAAAAGTTATTCTCTAGGTGACTATAAAGAAGCTACGAAAATATCAACGAACTTCCTGTGCCATTGGGAATTCAGCCTTTGGAAAACAACACCAAAATAATTGAGCTATTGGCTGAGTCAACATGTATGCTTCCCACAGGTAGTCTATAGCTATAGTCTCCAGGATTACTGAAGATTCATCCGCTCACATCTCTTAAAAATTGCAGACAAAAGGATATTATCAAGGTTATGGCGCAGCGCTATGTGCGAGTTCAAGATCCAGAAGGCAAAATTTACTATGGGTTGCTACAGCTATCTCTGAATGTGCAGGTGCTGGATGCTCCACCTTGGTTGCTGGGAAAACCTACAGATTTATTTTTAGAACCGGATAGTTACCAAATTCTTTCGCCATGTGCGCCTTCAAAAATTGTGGCGGTGGGCAAGAATTATGCAGATCACGCAGCAGAAATGGGAACACTCGTACCAAGTGAACCGTTACTCTTTCTCAAACCGCCAACGTCAATCATTGCCTCCGAGACGGACATCAAATATCCTCTCCAGTCTCAGCGAGTAGACTATGAAGGTGAATTAGCACTAGTCATTGGCGATCGCGCTTGTGACTGCACCCTGGAGGAAGCCCAAACTAAAATCTGGGGTTATACCATTGCTAATGATGTGACAGCACGAGACTTACAACAAAAAGACGGTCAATGGACTAGAGCCAAAGGGTTCGATACGTTCTGCCCTTTAGGCCCTTGGATTGTCCGTGAATTGAACCCAGGCGCGAGATTGCAGACTTTTTTGAATGATGAGCCAAATCCGGTGCAATCTGCGGGGATCGATCAAATGGTATTTCCCCCTGATTTTTTGGTGTCTTACATCAGTAAAATTATGACCCTACTGCCAGGAGATGTAGTGCTAACGGGTACACCATTAGGTATAGGCCCTCTGCATGTAGGCGATCGCATCAGGATTGAAATTGAAGGCATTGGTCGCTTAGAAAACAGGGTAGCCGTGCATTAAACAATGCTCAATTTCAATTAGGATAGTTGCTAAATCATACGTCCAGTTACCGAACCTGCATGTGAACGGCCTCGGAAATTGCCGGAATTTCTGCATAACGCCCCAAAAGAGACTGGACGACGGAGTATGCTACTGCTGCTACAATGCCGAGAAAAATAGTGCTGTACAGAGTTTGGATGGCAAAGTCTCCACTGGGAATGAGTCCCACAATATCAGTCAGGATGCCACACAAAAAGATAATAATGTCTAAAAGAATTGCTTGCATGGTGTTGAAACGAATAAACCGAGAAATTTTTTCGTTTCTAACTACTAACAGCCATAAAGCAAAGAAAATTATGATTCCGGCAAAACGCACACGTCTGTAAAATGACCACAAAATCAGAACAGGTGCAAAAACGACTGCCAAGGCAGGAAACTGTTGTAATAAAACAAAACCAAAAGCCAGTACCTCAACTAGGGGTAGCAAATAAGGTAGACAAGCAAAAATGCGATCGGAAACATTTGTAGAACCAGGCCAAGCCATTTTGCGTTCTCCTGTGGCAGAATTTTAAGAGTTACTTGAGCCTAGGATAACGCAGTTGTCTAGTTTCCCAGTAGATGCAATCACGGGATATCGGCAATGCGAAAGCCCATGACACACTCATACTGTTCAGGTTGTTGTTCAGTAAGCTTACGAATAGCTTGACCACAATGTAGTTGACCACCACGCCAACGAGGTTGACCACTCCTGTCAGCGAGTAAACAAGACTGGCAAACCTGCTTAGGGGTAAGGATTTGATCATCCATTAAAATGACTAACATCCCAAGACCTCCTGTAAATACTCAACACGATCCGCATTTGTTCACAAAAAACACACTTTTTACGTGTCTAAAGAGCGGCTGATGGCAGACTTGATCTGCGTTACCCATCGAAGCAATTTTGCTCTCCAATAGCGGCGGATTCAGCCTATAAATCTTTTCTAATGCTCTTTTTGGCAAAAATGAGGGTAATGATCAAAAATCATCCAGTGAACCTTAAATTTATTGTATGTTGAGTTTCTTGGAGATAGGGTGCTTAAGTAAGAACTCATACATAAATTTTTACACCTAGGTTGAGCTGCTTCTGTGGTCTTTTTAGAACTGTTAACTTCATATTCCAGAAAGAGCTTTATAATAATTAACACACTAATGGGACTTAATCAGGCTGGCATCTAAGTAATAAATTCAGTTACTACCAATAGTGAATAGTCAGCAGTCAAAAAATCTTGCAATGTAGATAGAAGTTTGACTACGAATTATTACTTAGAAACTGCGTTCCAAGAAAAACCACTGTTGTGCAAATTTCCACTAAGGATAATTAAAGTGACTAGGACTAATTCTGACTTTCTTGCTACCTCTGATCCCGCGATCGCGGGATTAATTGATCAAGAACTCCAACGTCAACGCGATCACCTGGAGTTGATTGCCAGTGAAAACTTTACTTCTGCGGCTGTATTAGCAGCACAAGGCTCAGTGTTGACTAACAAATATGCTGAGGGATTACCTGGTAAACGTTACTATGGCGGTTGTGAATTTATCGATAAAATCGAGCAAGTAGCAATTGACCGGGCTAAACAGCTATTTGGTGCGGCTCATGCTAACGTCCAGCCTCATTCCGGCGCACAAGCGAACTTTGCCGTCTTTCTGACCTTACTAGAACCAGGAGACAAAATCATGGGAATGGATTTGTCTCATGGCGGACACCTCACCCACGGTTCACCGGTAAACGTTTCTGGTAAATGGTTCCAAGTTAGCCACTACGGAGTGACTCAAGAAACAGAACAACTCGACTACGACCAAATTCGAGAGCTGGCGCTGAGGGAGCGTCCAAAGCTCTTGATTTGTGGTTATTCTGCTTATCCTCGGATTATTGACTTTGAGAAGTTCCGTAGCATCGCCGATGAAGTTGGAGCTTACCTACTAGCGGATATTGCCCACATCGCTGGTTTGGTAGCCACTGGCTTACATCCCAATCCCATTCCTTACTGTGATGTAGTCACCACAACCACCCATAAAACTCTCCGTGGCCCCAGAGGTGGTTTAATTTTGACCCGCGATGCAGAAATGGGTAAGAAACTGGATAAATCTGTTTTCCCTGGTACTCAAGGCGGGCCTTTAGAACATGTGATTGCAGCTAAAGCAGTCGCTTTTGGCGAAGCCTTAAAGCCTGAGTTTCAAACTTATTCTGCACAAGTAATTGAAAATGCTCGTGCTTTGGCAACTCAACTCCACAATCGGGGGTTAAAATTGGTGTCTAATGGCACAGATAACCACTTGATGCTCGTAGATTTACGTTCAATTGGTTTGACAGGTAAGCAAGCAGATCAACTGGTGAGTGGTGTAAATATTACAGCTAATAAAAATACTGTACCCTTTGATCCTCAATCGCCATTTGTAACCAGTGGTTTGAGATTGGGTTCTCCAGCGATGACCACCAGAGGATTGGGAGTCGCAGAATTTACCGAAATTGGGAATATTATTAGCGATCGCCTCCTCAATCCAGACTCAGATACAGTCGCAGCTGATTGTAAACGCCGGGTAGCAGCATTGTGCGATCGCTTCCCCTTATATCCCCACTTACAAATTCCCGTACCAGCGTTGGTATAAAACCAAAAGGTAAAAGTATTCTTTTTACTTTTGCCTTTTTACTTGCAAATCTCATACTGATCATAGCCAGAAATGTAGTAAATATTAGGTAGAAACCTCCCTTGGCAGAGTTTTGTCTGACAAACTACTTAATTAAAAATACAGATGCCTGCTCAGATTTATCATCTGATTGCCTTCCTTATTGCAGCCGTAGTCGTTCTCTGGACTACGCCTGATATCAAGAATATTGGTATAAAAAGTGGAAACGTAGATAAACCTGGTGGTCGAAAAGTTCATGAACGCCCAATGGTGCGCCTGGGAGGAGTTTCTATCTTCGCAGGTACTCTAACTTCCTTACTAATTGTCTGGTGGTTAGGCGGGTTTGGAAATCTGCCGTCTGAGAAAGAATGGCAAATTTGGGGTGTTACCCTCGGCGGTCTGGGCTTTTTTCTCATTGGTTTAACGGATGATTTGTTAAATCTATCTCCCTTAACACGCCTGGTGATGCAAGTTATCGTTGCAGCTGGTGCATGGAAAGCGGGTGTAAGTATAGACTTCATTAGCGTTCCGACAATTGGCATAGTTGATCTGAATTGGCTAAGTTTGCCGATTACAGTGATTTGGCTGGTAGGGATGGTGAATGCAATCAACTGGATTGATGGTTTAGACGGATTAGCGGCTGGAGTTTCAGGAATTGCTGCTGTGGTGATGCTGGTTGTATCACTGTTTATGCACCAACCAGCCGCAGCCTTAATTGCCGCCGCTTTAGCTGGTGCAGCTTTGGGATTTCTCCGCTATAACTTCAACCCCGCACAAATCTTTATGGGCGATGGCGGGTCTTATTTTATGGGCTTCACCCTCGCTGCTGTGGGTGTAATTGGTTTAGTGAAAATTCCGGCTTTTACGGCTGTGATTTTGCCTTATCTAATTTTGGCAGTGCCAATTGTGGATATGTCGGCAGTAATTTTGACACGCATCTGTCGTGGCAAATTGCCTTGGGTTGCTGATAGATGTCACCTACATCATCGTCTGTTACAAGCTGGTTTATCCCATCGCTGGACGGTTTTGTTTATTTATTCCCTAACACTGTGGGTTGGCAGTTTGGCATTAGCTGTTGCTGGTATCCCCAGTGGCATTGCTTACGCTTTTGGAGCAACTTCGCTCTTGACTTACACTAGTTGGCGAGTTTGGAAACGCTCTCAGCAAAAGTAAAAAGTAGCAGGGTAAAAGAAATAGAGTATTATAAGCATCTTTCTTTTACCTTTTGCTTTGATTACATGAGTGCAGAAATTATTTGTGTTGGTACTGAACTACTGTTAGGAGATATCCTCAATAGTAACTCTCAATTTCTCGCCCAACAGTTAGCGAAATTAGGGATTCCTCACTACTATCAAACAGTGGTTGGGGATAATCCAGAAAGATTAAAGCAAGTTATAAAAATTGCTATTTCCAGAGCTAATATTCTGATTTTTACTGGTGGTCTTGGCCCGACACCAGATGATCTTACTTGCGAGACTATTGCCGATTTTTTTGGCGTACCTTTGGTAGAGCGCCCAGAAATTATTGAAGATATTGCTCACAAATTTGCTCAACGCGATCGCGTGATGAGTCCCACAAACCGCAAACAAGCTTTGATTCCCCAAGGTGCAGAAGTTTTACCCAATCCTACAGGAACCGCACCAGGAATCATTTGGCAACCTCGCTCTGAAATTACGATTTTTACATTCCCCGGTATTCCCCATGAAATGCACCGGATGTGGCAAGAAACAGCCGTACCTTTTTTACAAAACCAAGGCTGGGGTAAGGAAATTATTTACAGCCGCAGTTTAAGATTTTGGGGGATTGGTGAGTCGGCTTTAGCAGAAAAAGTGTCTTCTTATTTCAACTTGCCTAACCCGACAGTTGCACCTTATGCGGGAAAAGGAGAAGTTAGACTGCGAATTTCTGCAAAAGCAAATTCAGCCGCCGCCGCAGAGGAATTGATTGTCCCAATTGAACAACAACTCAAAGAAATTGCTGGGTTGGATTATTACGGTGCTGATGATGAAACTTTAGCTTCGGTTGTTGGTGTGTTGTTGCGTGCTGCTAAGGAAACGGTGTCAGTGGCAGAATCTTGCACGGGCGGCGGACTGGGGCAAATGTTAACGGAGATTTCCGGTAGTTCTGATTATTTTTGGGGAGGAGTAATTTCTTACGACAACTCGGCAAAAGCTCGGTTATTGGGGGTGAACCCAGAAGACTTAGATAAATTTGGGGCGGTTAGCGCTACAGTCGCGGAACAAATGGCAATTGGGGTAAAAAGTCGCCTAGAAACTACTTGGGGATTAAGTATCACAGGAATTGCCGGCCCTGGTGGAGGAACAGAGACTAAGCCTGTGGGTTTGGTTTATATCGGGTTAGCCGGGCCGAAGGATGAAGTGAAAAGTTTTGAGTATCGCTTTGGGACAATGCGCGATCGCTGGTTTATTCGTCATTTAAGTGCCTGTACAGCCTTGGATTTGCTGCGTCGGCGGTTGTTGTCAAGATAGAAAAAAGGCGATCGCTGTTAGCAAAATCTTTGGCGTTAGGCGATCGCTCTCCTTATCTAGCCTAAATCCCGTTCTTGAATTTCTGAATTACGAATTATTTTAGGACTTACGCATTGACAAAACTAGAGGGTAAAGCAATTCCTGAACCAAAGTATCGACCTGCAATTTACCAGATAGCTTCGTAAAGATAAGTTGTAATCTCAAATTGTCTAACCATTATCTGATACACCCTTCAGTTTTTAGTGGTGAGCCTGGGTTATTGAGCAAAAAAGCGATCGCTTTTTTAGTACTCAGTCTAGAGTTACTTGTTTAACCGTGCTAATAAAATTACGTAATATTTGAGACCTTTAAGCAGCTAAACTATTAAAAATAAAATCACTAGAAAAGCTTGGAGATCCTCTTGTGTCGGACTATGACGATTTTGAGGAGTATGAAGAAATTGATAGTGAGATAACTGATCCTGCTGAGGTCAAAGCTAAAGAAACTATAAGGGACTTCTTTGACAAAAACCAGGAAAGTGTCTACTTTTCATGTCAGATTGAAGTTTTGCACGAAAAAAAATACTTTCACTGGGTTACTAATCGGGCTATACGAGACCTTATTGCTGAAGGCGTAGTCAAAGAAGAAGTCCGAAAGCTCACTACAAAGGGAAATATCAAGCTACTTTGGCATAAAAACTATCGTTACTACAAGCGGAGTGCAAATGAATTAGTTCAGCTGGTTGAAGCATATTCAAATCCCAATATCACAGGCGCACTAGGTCTCCAAGGTGAAGCAATGATTCTCGAAGCTTTTGCACGCGCAGAGTTTGTTATGAAAGGACGTAACACCCAATGCTTTCAAGAAAAATGCTGGACAAAAAACAATAAGGATATAGACTTCATATTTGAAAAAGATTCAGTTGCATACGGTATTGAGGTTAAAAATACACTCGGCTACATGGAACAGGACGAGTTGAAAGAAAAGACAGAACTTTGCCATCACATAGGTGTTATATAGGACTAGTATTTGATTTCTGAAAAAGCTCCGTACATCTGGAGAGAGAGAAAATCAAAGGTAGTGTTTCGGAGAAACCACTCAAACATCCACTTTAAATGAGAGAATGTTGGAATTAAAGCGCAAAAACGTCTAACCCAGGTTTTTGCTTGTAACCAAATATCTTCTATAGGATTTTGGGATGGGCAGTTAGGAGCAAAG
>NZ_JADEXZ010000113.1 GCF_015206815.1 Fortiea sp. LEGE XX443 | reverse complement strand
CAATTTATTGACGGTGGTGCAGACTTGTCGCCGTCAAGGTAAGTCTGTTGTTGATTTTTTTGCACAAGCTCTAATTGCTGACTCTAATAATTCTCAGTTTCGCCCTTCTTTACTTCCTCAATATTAGACCTGAATCCTTACGTTTTAATTATTACTTACGAAACACCAAAACTACCAATTCTTCTTACCCCATTTACCAAACGTAATTGTTGTGATAGTTGTAAATGCTTCACCCAAGGTTGTTCTGATAGCTGAGAAATTGCATTGACTGACAATGTAGCGGTGAAAATATCTTTGCTACTAGTAACATCAGCAATGCCGAAGCTTTGTAACACCGTAATTGCGTTATCTGAAATTGGTTCTGTATGGATGAATACAGTTAAACTCGGTGTAGTTGAGTCTGGAACATCATTGAGTGCCATAGCTAAGGCAGCATCTAGCTTTTGATAGTTCATAAGTATTTTTGTAGTAAAAGGGTAGGCAAGTATGAAGCTGCCTAACACTAACTTATCAAATTTATCGGTTTTGATTACCTACCCTTATACAGACGTAATATACTTAGTTTTACGTCCAATTACAGATTTTCTGTATTAATCAAGCCATAGCCCCATTTGTGATCAAAGGTTCCGCATGGTTTTCCAGGAATAGAACTGTTTTTGCGAAGTAATTCTTTGATAGCTGTGGGATCTAAATTGCGATCGCGCTGCAATAATAATGCAATTATCCCGGTCACAAAGGGAGTCGCCATACTAGTACCAGCCATCGCCACAAACTTAGAATTCACCGTCATTGATTTATCAAAATTGGCATTAGAAGAAAGTGCCGAAACTATCATTGCGCCAGGTGCAGCAACATCTGGTTTTTGGGCATCATTGCGTAGCGGCCCTTCACTACTAAACTCAGAAATTTTATTGGGTTCCAAGCCCATTTCTCGCTCTTGGTTATCAATATCTGTGTACTTAACTTTGGTGGTATAAGCAGCAACTGTTACTGCACTGTCGGCACATCCCGGCGCACCAATTTTCACTGCATCTTTAACACTAGTACCTGTAAAAAACACTGAGGAAGTTTCGTCTAATGTCCACACATCCAAGCGGGCATTAGTTGAAGATGTGTTGCGGACTCGTAGCTGCCAAACACCTCCCATCACTGGTGAAGGGCCGTTGCCTCGAATCTGCACAAAAAAATTATAGTCACCGTTAGATGGATCTGGGCCTGATGTGACAATTTGCACTCGTGCATCGGGGAGTTGATGATCTACGGCTGGGTTTCCGTCAGTAATAATTTTTTGGAAGGGTGTCACAAACCCATTGGGACTCCGCAAGGAAACTTCTAATTGGCTGTCTTTGGAATACCAAGCATTTAACCAGACAATGCCTACTTGATTTAAAGGCACATTAAAGCGCATTCCCCGCATCTTTCCACTGGGTATGCTGGTTTGACCATGAATATTGTCGTTGCCTTCGTTACCTGCGGCACAGCAAGCAATCTTGCCAGGGCCAGTTTCCGAGTCAATAATTTTGGAGAGAGAGTCGCTACCATCATGGGCATCTGCGTGTCCACCCAAGCTGAGATTTACCACAGCGGGCCGTCCCAACTCATCAGCTACCCGGAAAACGTAGCGGACAGCATCGGCAATGTGGGCATCCTGTAAGTCAGATTTGATAATTACTAATTCTGCGTCTGGTGCGACACCACAGTATGTAGCATCAGCACCAGACGCGATGCCTGCAACGTGAGTACCATGACCGTTAGTATCTTGGGAAACGGTCAGTAAGGAACCTGTTAATTCAGCGCCATAAGCGCCTTCCGTAACTCCTGGCCCTGGTAGAGTTTGATCCCATAACCGTAAAATCCGCCCAGTAAAGGCGGGGTGTTTCGGGTCAATACCGCTGTCAATAACACCGATGATTACACCCTTACCAGTCAATCCAGTTTTATTTTTAAACTCTGGTAATTTTACTGCTTGGCACGCAACATCCATCCGTAGTTTTAGTTTGCGTGATGGTTTGATGCGTTGGATGGCAGGTTCTTCTGATAAAGCATCTAAACTGTCAATAGGTAAGAAAGCAGTACGCACATTTCCAGTATTTTGATTGACTTCAATGCCGTGTTGTGATAAGTGACTTAAGTCTGCGTCAGAATCGCAGTAGATAAAAACCAGGCTCTTGGTGGGTTTGACAACACTTTTAGGAGCCATGATCCCAAGCGATCGCTTGTGTGTCATTAAGGCTTGTACCCCTTCATGTTGATAATCTTCAAATGCCAACAGCAGCCCAGCAGAAAGTTTTTCGTGTCTCATTTTTGCTTCAACCTCAATTTCGTTAATGACAAGACAAGTAATTTTTTTAGCAAGTTAAGTCACTCTAGGCTAGTAACAACTAGGTGATTTTTATTGCTGTGCTTCTTAGATAAGTTTATGGTTATCTACAGTTTCAATAGATAGCTGTAAATAAGTTTATGAGTGAGTAAATAACCCATAATTTTTAAGATTCAATTATTCATCGGCGACTAATTTTTATGAATTATTTTTCTCCTCATTTAAATTGTTGTAGCTTCTTAAATATCCTAATGTCAATAAATTTAGTAGGTATGATTATCTGAATTCATTGGTAATGTTCATCTAGATTAACTGTTTTTTCGGAAATGCTTTTGAGTAATTCAGTCCCAGTAACAATGATTACGTAAAAACTTAAATAGAGAAAAATCAAGAATTATGAAGTTATAAAAATCAAACAAATACTAGTGATAATTAATACGCAAACTTGTATAGATGAATTTTAAATACTGAGAAAATTTATATCAAAAAACATACGTAACCATTTGAGACTATTTACTATTGGCGATCAACCAAGTTGTGCTAAATCAGCTTTTCACACTATCAAGCCCCAAAAATTTACCCATAGATACTCATTTTCTCGTCTTATTTATTGCTAATACTAAAAGCAATCCAGCAAAGATAAAAGCCTTCTCATTGGTGGAGCGGGCTTAGTAGGATTTCTTTGGCTCAAAAACTGGTAGAACTAGGTCATACTGTTGCCATCATTGATATTGACCCTACTGCTTGTCGCTATGCCCGTGAGCAAGTCGGTGCAATGGCTTTTGAAGGTAGTGCTGTGAGTATAGAAGTCTTGTTAGAAGCTGGAATTCAGAAAGCCGATTCCCTAGCAGCTGTCCTCAGAAGTGATGCTTTGAACTTGGCGATGGTGACTCTTGCCAAGCACTACGGCGTTCCCCATATTTTGAGCCGGATGCGCCACTCTGATTTTACTGAACCACTGCGTTTGGCCGGAGCTAACCATGTGATTAGCACTGTAGAACTGGCGGTTTCAACGATGGTCAATGCTATTGAGTATCCACAAGTAGAATCAATGATGCACTTTGAGCAGGGGCAAATTGAAGTTTTAAAACTGGCGATTCCTAACAGTTGTTATGTAGTTGGTCGCAGTGTTGCCGAAATTGCTCAAGATTCTCGATTTCCTACTGGCTCTTTAATTATTGGCTATCAACCTCATCCGCACGAAGATTTGATGATTCCAATCAGTAATATTCACTGTAGGTACTGAAAATTTATTTACATTTCATTAATAAATGTTGTCAAAAAGCCAATACATATAGGACTCATACTTGATTTGTGAAAAAGTTCAGTATACCTCTAGATCCCTTCTTTCCTGTTCCCCGTTCCCTGTTCCCTACCTCTACAAATGTGTTCATTAATCAAATCGGATTCCTACATATCAAACTCATTTTGGATTTTTCCATCACAGGTGAGAGATACAAATCAGCAACTATTTGCAACAATCTCTCCTGAAGGTACAAATGATCACTCATGCAAATTCAAACACCAGATTGGGTCAAGCACGCTGTATTCTACCAAATATTTCCAGATCGCTTTGCTAGAAGCAAACAGCCGCACAAACGGTTACTGCATGAAGCCCGTTGGGAAGATTGGGAATCCATGCCTACACTCCAAGGTTACAAAGGCGGCGATTTGTGGGGCATTATTGAGAGATTAGACTATATCCAAGGTTTAGGGATTAACGCTATTTATTTCACGCCCATTTTTCAGTCGGCTAGTAATCATCGGTATCACACTCACGATTATTACCAAGTTGATCCTTTATTGGGAGGTAACGAAGCCTTTAAAGAATTGCTAGACGCAGCCCACCAAAGGAATATTAAAGTTGTTTTGGATGGGGTGTTTAATCATTCGAGTCGCGGGTTTTTCTTCTTTCATGATGTTTTGGAAAATGGCCCTCATTCGCCTTGGCTGAATTGGTTCAAAATTCACGACTGGCCGCTTTCTGCTTATAATGGTGATTTTCCGGCTAATTACGAGGGTTGGGCAGGAAATCGCGCTTTACCAGTCTTTAACCATAACAACCCAGAAGTGAAAGAATATATCATGGAAATTGCCGAATATTGGATGAAATTCGGCATTGATGGCTGGCGCTTGGATGTGCCATTTGAAATTAAAACTCCTGGTTTTTGGCAAGAATTTCGAGAACGAGTCAAAGCCATTAACCCCGAAGCTTATATTGTGGGGGAAGTGTGGGGAGATTCGCGCCAGTGGTTGGATGGGAAACAATTTGACGGCGTGATGAATTATTTATTTGCCGGGCCGACAATTGCTTTTACGGCTGGCGATCGCGTAGTCTTAGAACAAGTCCAAAGCCGTGATTATCAACCTTATCCACCTTTATTTGCCGCCGAGTACGCCGCCAAAATCCAAGAATTATTGCAACTATATCCTTGGGAAATTCAGCTAACACAACTCAACTTACTTGCGAGTCACGATACAGCACGTTTAATGACTATTGCTGGCGGCGATAAAGCCAGTGTGGAATTATCAACTCTACTGCTACTTACCTTTCCTGGTGCGCCAAGTATCTATTATGGCGATGAAGTGGGTTTACCGGGTGCAATAGATCCCGACTCCCGACGCGGCTTTCCTTTAGAAGCTAATTGGGATCAAAAAATTCTTCAGACTCACCGCCAATTAGTTGACATTCGCCATAATTACCCAGCTTTGCGTGTCGGAGATTATCAAGTTTTATATGCCCAAGGCACACTTTACGTTTTCGCCCGAACTTTAGGCACAGAGGAATTGATTATTGCTGTTAATGCTGGTACAGCATCAGCAACAGCAAATCTCGATATTGCTAGTTTGCAAACTCAACCCAAAAAACTTTTATATGGCGATGCAGAATTTGAATGGAATAAGGAAGGAGAGACTCAACAGCTTTCGCTGATTGTTCCTGCACGCGCTGGCTGCATTTTGGTTTAGGGTAAACCATCATCCAAAATAAGGGTGTAGCAGTTGTAGAGTGTATTCCCTATTCTCTCCCTACTCCTTTTCAGTACTGCTAAACTGGAGAGTGACCCCAAGAACCATTAACTATGCTCAAGCGTTCTAAGTTCGAGACAACCCAAAGTCAAATTATGCACCGTGCCGAGGATTTAATTAGTGCAGCCTCGAATCGCTATCGCATTACGGTTCAGGTGGCAAATCGTGCCAAGCGTCGGCGTTATGAAGACTTTGAAAGCTCTGAAGATATAATGATGAAGCCTGTGTTAAGAGCAATCATCGAAATGTCTGATGAATTGACTCAGCCAGAAATTATTGGTGAAATGTAAAAACAGTGTTGAGGTGAAGGTGCTGATTACTGAAGTATTGCCATTGCACCTTCATCTCAGAATGTTCGCTAGATAAATTATCTCACTGATGGTTGTGAAGTTTAACTCAGCATTAATCGTTGCATTGATTGTGATTGGGATGGTTGTGAGTTTAGGCACAAATCAATCACCCGAATCTAGTTTACTTGGCATTCAACCTGCCGTAGCTCAAAGAATCAGTCCCTCTGATGTTTGGCAGCAAGTATATCAGCAATTACCCGACCTGCCAAAAGAAAATCAGTATATTCATAAAGAGACTGGTAGAGTGGCGGACAATAATACCTTAGCTAATCGCCTCATCCGTTATCACGTTTATGTAAAAGAGCGATCGCCCATCTATCGTTTAGACTGGAAGCTAACTTTGGCTGATTACCTGGGTGTGAATGAGGTTATGTATGACACTACCTATCCAGGTAATGATACATTACGGCAGAATCCGATAGATGGCGATCGCGCCGCCATTTCCCGTCTCAACCGTCGTCAAAGAGATGCTTTAGCCCAAGCTTTAGTTAATATCTTTAGTCCCAATCAACGCCAAAATACCAACCAACCTAGCCCTAGCACCTCAACTACTCCCCAGAAACCCCAAACCGGAGGGGCTGAACTTCTAAAGTGATTTTAATTTGAGGATTAATCTACTTCTAAAATCTAAAATCCAAAATCGGAAGATGGAACGTCTAATTAAAAGCGGTTCTGGCTGGCGTATTGGCTGGAACCCAAAAGCCCTTGAATATAAAGGTTTGGTGGGTACGGATGATTGGGCTATTGAGTTAACTGAGGCTGAGTTGAATGAATTTTGCCGTCTGTTAGCACAGTTAGCAGACACGATGAAACAACTCACAGCCGAACTAATGGATGAAGAAAAGATTGCTTGTGAGGCCGAAAGCGATTTATTATGGATGGAAGTGGAAGGCTATCCCCATCAATACACTCTACGTTTCATCCTCAATACAGGGCGCTGTGCAGAAGGTAGATGGAGTGCTTCTGCTATACCTGGTCTGTTGCAAGCTGCTGAGATGCTCAAAGTTTTTTAAACCTGCATCTTGATTTGTTGAGAGTTTTGCGATATAATCATAATTCTGACCGGGGCGTAGCGCAGCTTGGTAGCGCGCCACTTTGGGGTAGTGGAGGTCGTGGGTTCGAATCCCGCCGCTCCGATTCGCAAAATCCCTAACCTGCTAATCTTCATATAAGATTGGCAGGTTTTTTAGTAGAGGCTTACTCGCAAAATTTAACTTAATGGCTGACTTCTGTCTCCTCTAGGATAATGCAGCATTAATTGCTTCTTCTTGACCAACTAAAGATAAGTAAGGTTCTTGTAAATAGCGACTAGCTGCTGCCTTGGCATCATCAACACTTACACCAGCAATTAGCTCTTGAAATTGGCTGTCAAAATCAATACCTAAGCCTAAGGTTTCATACCAACCGTAAATCTGTGCTATTTGCCCATTAGTTTGTTTACCCAAAGCATACTGTCCCAGAATTTTATTTTTAGCAGCTTGGAATGCGTTTTCTAATACTTCTGTGGTGCAAAGTAAATCTACTTCTGTCCGCAGTCCTTCTAGGGCAATGGTGGTATTTTCCGGCGCTGTACCCATATAGACGACGAATGAACCAGGATATAACCTAGTTGGATAAAAAGCAGATACCTCGTAAGCTAAACCGCGTTTTTCCCGCAATTCTACGAATAAACGACTCGATAACCCATTACCCAAATAGGTAGAAAGCAATTTGAGTGGGGCGTAATCTGAAGAACTTACGGCTGCGCCCAAATAACCTAACATCACAATTGATTGTTGTGTTTGTAGCGGCTTAAGTAGGGGTTGTGGATTGATTTGAATTTCTGGCAAATTTAGGACGGGTAGTGGTTGTGCAGGTACTTCCCAGTCACCAAACACTTGCTCTACCAATGCTACCGCCTCTGCTAAGGTAATTCGTCCGGCAATACTAACTACCAAATTGTCTGGACGGAAATAAGTTTGGTGATACTGCACCAAGTCTCGGCGCGTGATGCGGCTCATGGTGGTTTCATCTCCTAGCAATGACATACCATAGGGATGGTTTTGGTACATTGCCAGTCGCATTTGCTCAAAGGCAAGGGTAAAAGGCTGCTCTTTTTGTGAGCGAATATCTTGTAGTGCTAAACGCCGCTCTAATTCTACTTGGGTTTCGGGAAATGTAGGCGATCGCAAAATGCGTCCTGTGAGTGCTAATATCTCTGGAAAATCTGAGGTGACTGTCTTCAACGACAACAAAAAATAATCTGTAGAGGTATCTGCACTTAAACTTGCTCCTACAGATTCCACTTGTTCGGCAATTTCTAAGCTCGAAAGTCCATCACATCCTTTTGTCATCACTGCGGAGAGTAAATGTGCTAACCCCGCTTGCTCTCGTGGTTCGTAACAACTACCAGCACGAAGAAAAATCCGCCCTGCAATAATATCCGCAGCTGGATTTTCTGCTACCAACACTACAATGCCGTTGTTGAGTACAGTGCGATGGATGGGGGAATGAGAAAGAGAAGGTTTCACAGTTTGAGTCATTAGTCAAAAGTCAAGAGTCAAAGGTCAATAGTCAAGAATCCTTGGACTATGGACTCTTGACTAACATGGTTTGAGAATCGTAACCGCATAATTCTGCGGTGAAAGATACTGTTTAGCTAATTGTTGCAGTTCTTGGGTAGTAAATGACTGAATTTGTTGTGGATAAGTTACCGCCACTTCGGCTTGAGCGACGGTGTTGTAGTATCCATATAGTCCTGTCAGTTGATTTGGCGTTTCGGTAGAAAAGGCATACTCATTACATAACAGTCTACGCATCCGAGCCAGTTCAGGTTCGCCAATTCCTTCAGTTTGTAAATCATGCAAATGAGCGCAAATTAGAGACTCTACTACTTCTAGATTTTCTGGCTCTAACCAAGCAGTGATTGTAAATAAACTTGATTCTCTTTGTAAAGAAAAATTACTAGAAACTGCCTGTACTAATTGCTTTTCTTCCCGCAAATCACGCACTAAGCGCGAAGTTCGCCCTTCTGTTAAGAATACACATAACACATCTAAACCGTAAGCGGCACGGAGTTGCTCAACTCCCGGTGCAGTCCAAGCCATCAGTAACCGCGCTTGCTCTAGGCGTGGTAAACATAGTTCTTGACGATGTATACCGTTGATACTTGGTTGTCTTACCTTGATTGACTGCGGACAATCAACAGGTTCGGCAAAATCAGCAAATGAGCAATTCACCAATTCCCGTGCTTTTTCTTGCTCAATTCCGCCGACAACTACCACTGTCATGTTTTCTGGTTGGTAGTGAGCGCGATGAAAACAGCGCATATCATCTGGTGAATGCTGCATGAGTTCTATCTCTGTACCTAGCACCGAACGTCCATAAGGATGATAGTGATAAATATTTTTGATCAGAGACTGAAATCCTAGCCAGTCGGGATCATCATTGCAGGAACGAATTTCTTCTAGCACTACATCCCGTTCGCGCCAGAATTCATCATCAGGAATTGCCGCATTCACTAGTAGTTCTGCTAAATAAGGCAAGGTATCTTCTAGGTAAGGTGCAGCAGTCGTCACGCAGTAATGAGCATAGTCGTGACTCGTCGCTGCATTACTCACACCACCACGGTTCTCGATGTTGTGATCAAATACTCCAGGGGCTAGTGTTGCCGTACCTTTAAAAATCATGTGTTCTAAAAAGTGAGCCATACCAAACCACGGTTCTGGCTCTCTGGCTGCTCCAGCACGCACCCAAACATCTGCCACAACTACAGGGGTTGTGGAAATCTCTTGATGAATAAACGTTAAACCATTGTCGAGTCGGAAAATTGAGGCTGGAAATACCGGATGGATTAATTGTTGTTGTGACAATTTTTTGTAGTTTTAACCACAATTTAACGTAATCTCGCCATTCTAACTCTTAACGAAACTTGAATTAGAATCAATTGATACAAATTTATTAAAAATAACACAAGCATTCACAAGGAAAATGGCGACTTCTTGTTATTATTTGTGATGCACTTACGACACATAACAATGGATGATAACCAGCGCCGCTCTTATTGGCGTGCGAATACTGCTTTAATTCGTAATCTTTTAATTGTTTGGGGATTAGTTTCCCTAGTTTTTAGTATTTTGTTGGTTCAACCATTAAATGGAATACGTTTTTTTGGCGTACCCTTTGGTTTTTGGATGGCGCAGCAAGGTTCAATCATTATCTTTGTGATATTGATTTTCATTTACGCTTTTCAAATGGACAAAATAGACCGCAAATATAATAAAAAGTGAGAAAAAGCTGTGTCAGTTGAACTTTGGACGATTATAATAGTCGGATTTTCTTTCCTGATTTACATTTATATCGGTTGGCAATCACGAGTTGAAAGTAGTAAAGACTTTTTTGTGGCTGGTCAGGGAATACCTTCAATTGCAAATGGTGCAGCTACCGCCGCCGATTGGATGTCAGCAGCCTCTTTTATTTCAATGGCGGGACTGATTTCTTTTTTGGGCTATGACGGTTCTATTTATTTGATGGGCTGGACTGGCGGCTATGTGCTGTTGGCGTTGTTGTTGGCTCCCTATCTGCGGAAATTTGGTAAGTATACAGTACCGGATTTCGTGGGCGATCGCTACTATTCAAATGTGGCTCGTTTGGTAGCAGTTGTCGCAGCCATTTTCATTTCCCTTACCTATGTTGCTGGTCAAATGCGGGGTGTGGGGATTGTGTTTAGTCGCTTCCTGCAAGTAGACATAAACACAGGTGTAATTATCGGGATGGTGATTGTGGGCTTTTTTTCAGTACTGGGGGGGATGAAAGGGATTACCTGGACACAAGTAGCCCAGTATGGTGTATTGATTTTAGCTTACTTGATTCCAGCGATCGCGATCGCCTGGCGGTTGACAGGTAATCCAATTCCGCAATTGGCTTTTACTTTTAGTGATGTTGCTGACAAACTCAATCAAATCCAAGTTGACTTAGGGTTTCAAGAGTATACTCAGCCATTTGCCAATAAATCCATGCTGGATGTACTGTTCACCACTATTGCTTTGATGGTGGGGACTGCTGGATTACCTCATATCATCGTGCGGTTTTACACAGTACCCAGTGTCCGCGCCGCCCGTTTTTCTGCTGGTTGGGCATTATTATTTATTGCCATCCTCTATACTACAGCCCCTGCCGTCTCAATGTTTGCCCGCTACAACTTGATTAATTCCCTGCACAATCACACAATTGCAGAGGTGCAACAATTAGACTGGGCGACTAAGTGGGAAAAAACCGGACTGCTCAGTTTTGATGATAAAAACAAGGATGGTCGTCTGCAATTAACCCCAAATAAAGAAACTAGCGAAATCAAGATTGACCCCGATATCATCGTGCTGTCTACCCCAGAAGTAGCTAAACTTGCGCCTTGGATGATTGCTTTGGTAGCTGCTGGTGGTTTGGCTGCGGCTTTATCTACCGCATCGGGTTTGTTGTTAGTAATTTCTAGTTCTGTCGCCCACGATATTTATTACCGTATTGTGGATTCCAGTGCATCGGAAAGCAAACGAGTATTTGTTGGGCGGGTTATGGTTGGTTTAGCCCTAGTTCTGGCTGGATATTTTGGGGTAAATCCGCCGGGATTTGTGGGTCAGGTTGTAGCTTTTGCCTTTGGATTAGCTGCGGCGAGCTTTTTTCCTGTGATTGTTTTGGGAATCTTCGACAAACGCACCAATGCGGAAGGTGCGATCGCTGGCATGTTAAGTGGTTTAATTTTTACCATTATCTATATCATCAGCGTCAAGTTTGGCGGTGTACAACCGTGGTTTTTTGGCGTTTCACCTGAAGGTATCGGTACTTTAGGTATGTTGATTAATTTGGTGGTGACATTAGTTGTGTCTCGCCTCACACCACCCCCTCCCGCAGAAATTCAGGCGATGGTAGAACAGTTGCGTTCTCCTGCAATTGAAGAAGACTAGAAACATTAGGGACGCATAAATATGCGTCCTCACTACAAAAATATCTGGCGTTGCATAATTACACAAATTTTTGACTGTAACCTATAACCTGTTCCCTATCTCCACTTCATCCGGTGGAGGCGATCGCAGTATTTTCACTTATTGCTAAATAATAGCAATTTTATTCACAGTAATTTAGATAACAGAATTAGAGACTACCCTCAATCTGGTGAAAAATTCCTCATTTTGCTATCTCATTCACAAAACTTATATAAAATAAGTGCAAATAAATCTCAATAACTCTGGTATTATGTTCCTAGACTTATTGAGATAAATATTCAATAAGTTAATTGAGATTGTCACAATTCGAGGAAATAACACCATGACGAGCATCAATACTTCTCGGTTAAGAATTAAGCAGTATTGAGAATCAAAAAAGTGAGTGGTTGACGTTTAGTACCCGCTCCTGAGTGGATTGGAATTCTCGCTGGAAACTTAGAACGAGGTTTTTTGACTACTC
>NZ_JADEXZ010000112.1 GCF_015206815.1 Fortiea sp. LEGE XX443 | reverse complement strand
AGTGCAGACATTTATCTTGCATATATTTGGGAGGAAAGAGCAGTTGCCGACGGCAACTGCTCTTTCCCCCTTCAGAATGATTATCATTTTTATGGCTTGTATATCTTATTCTCTGGAAGTCCCTAACGAATCTCTTCATCTGTGCGATGTTCCCCCCGTTCTTTCATCTGACTTTTCCCGTTAAGTCTCTTTTGCAAGCTGCCAACCCTCACAGAGGTCGTGTAATTTTAACCAACCTCGCCACAGTACCTGTATACCAATAGGTGTTTTGCTTCGATGTTCAAGGTAGCCGCCAAGACGAGCTACAGCTTCAACAGCCCAGCTAACTGTTAGCACTTTGGGGAGTTTGGGAGACTTAGCTTTTAAAATCTTGAGTTCAAGGGGATTGAGAATTTCAATTGCGGGGGCTAAGGGCTGAGTACGGTGTAGATAAGTTAAATGCAACAGTTCTACCGCAATCACACTCAAAAAACTAATTAGGGCTTGCTGAAAAAGAAACAAAAGAAGACAATTTCTAGATTTTCAGAGCAAATAGCCCTGTTCTGTCACTCTCCGAAAACATTTGCTATTGCTGAATTCTAGAGCTTTTGCATAGCAAGCGATTGGCTTCGCCAGTGCCGTAGGCAATCGCACGATTATTTTCTAATCACAAATACAAGACCCATTTTTTTCTAATAGGATAGCTTGTATTGATTGCCTCATAAGACTTCTAGCAATTGCCCTCCCGGAAAGTGACAAAAGCGGGATAAACAGCATTACTGTTAGTTTAGAGGCATAAACATTAACTCCCTTTTTTTAGATTTTCTTGGCTATTTTTAATAGCTAATTTGGCAAAATTAAGCTACCAATTCTTAGCCTAAATAACCCACAGACTGTTAAAATAATCTGCTCATACGTCTCAAGTTTTAAGCAAAATCTTTGTGAGGCTATACGGAATATTTTAAGCAATCGAATGTTCAATGGACATCGTGTTGCAACGATAGCAGCCCAATATATATCTTTAGTAGAGCCAGAGTAGCTAAGTTAATCCTATCCAAACAAACGGACAGATATTTATGAATTTGGTCTGATGCTTTTTAGTAAAAAACGTATCCCTATAATTAGCAAAGACAGCAGCTAGTTGGAGCGTGGTTGTTACGCTGTTATAAAGTGTCAACTATCAAGCTTTATAGGTTACAAGAACCATACACCTTTGGATAGGTGCGTGTCAACTACTTTTAATTCAATTAAGCAAGATATTATGATTTTTGTGCTTGATTTTGCGCTCTAAAGAGAAATTAATGTCATTCTGGGACAGGAAACCGCCGCATCATCTCTTGCAATTCAATAGCCTCCCCCTCTGGCGTATACACAACCCCACCAGACATCGCCAGCACAATCCGCTGCTTCCTCGCCCATTCAAACCAAGCACTAACATCGGCGGTTACAGTGTTTTTTCCTTTACCTCCACTTTTGCACGAGTTGATGAACAGACCAGTAGGATTATCACACCAACCTTCTGCGATCGCATCCTTCACCCGCGCGATCGCTCCCTGAACATTCTCCCAATACTTCTTGACCACACCCAAGCACGGCTGAGGATTTATTCGCAACCGCCTCAACTCGTTGCAAACCTCTGCAATCTCTTGCTTAGGCACATTAAAATCAGCTTTGTCCACCAACGACTTTTTGACCGATTTCACTCCAGATTTCACCTCTTCAATCACCAACGAAGCATAAAATATTATTAATCACTTCAAATCAATTCTAAATATACTAAATTGAATGACTCGGTTTGTACATGACGAATTTGCTAAAGATTATCTGGAAGAACTGTTAAAACCTTATGGGGAAGTAAAATCATCATCAAAAGTATCAGGAGAGATCAAAGAGATTGATGTGTTATTTACACCATCAGCACAGCCAACTTCTAATTTACAATTGTTAGGACTATTGGGAAGGTTTGCCGAATTTCCAGCAATATTAGAACCGTTTCGCAATGCAGCTTCTAGTGATGAAATTTGTGATTGTATTCAAAAGTTATTAGAAGTAAAAGCGGGATTGCGACGAGATGCTAAAGCTAATAAAACCAAATTCCAGGATTCAAATATTCCGAAACTATGGATTCTGACTCCAACTGCATCCCCAGCAATACTATCGAGCTTTAATGTTAATCAGAAATTGGGGTGGTTGCCAGGAATATACTTTTTAGGTGATGCTTTAAGGACAGCAATTGTAGCCATACATCAACTACCATCAACATCGGAAACGTTGTGGCTGAGAATTCTGGGCAGGGGAAGTGTACAGTCACAGGCAATTATTGAGTTGCAAGCTTTACCATCAAATCATCCATACAGAAAAGCGACGCTAGAATTAGTTTATAATTTGCGCGAAAATTTAAAAATCAATCAAAATTTAGAATCAGATGACAGAGAGTTAATTATGCGATTAGAGCCACTTTATCAGCAAGACCGCGAAAGAGCTAAACAAGAAGGACAACAGGATCTAATTCTACGTCAACTAAATCGTCGTTTTGGTGAAATTGATGCAGTTTTGATTAAACGAATTCGAGGATTATCTATTGAGCAATTGTCTCTTTTAGCAGAGGCGTTATTAGATTTTTCCGTTGTGGCAGATTTAGAAGCTTGGCTAAACCAGCAAGCCGGATAACAACGCAAACTAAACTACCACCAGCCAATCGCACCTGTGATTTTACCCCCTGCATGACCAAATTTTGAACCATAACGTGACCAAAAGTTAACGTAATTTCAAGCTTTTGAGCCAATCAATAACTTAACTTTATGAATCAAATTATGTCCGCGTGTTTTAAATGTGAACCATATCCCGCTTTTGTCACTTTCCGGGAGGGCAATTGCTAGAAGTCTTATGAGGCAATCAATACAAGCTATCCTATTAGAAAAAAATGGGTCTTGTATTTGTGATTAGAAAATAATCGTGCGATTGCCTACGGCACTGGCGAAGCCAATCGCTTGCTATGCAAAAGCTCTAGAATTCAGCAATAGCAAATGTTTTCGGAGAATGACAGAAGAGGGTTAATCAAAATTTAATAACTAAAATGTCACAACGCTGCGAATTGATTCGCCTTTGTGCATTAGTTCTAAAGCATCATTAACTTGTTCAATTGGCATGACATGGGTAATTAAATCATCAATATTTATCTTGCCATCCATATACCAATCAACAATTTTAGGTACATCTGTCCGCCCTCTCGCACCGCCAAAGGCTGAACCTTTCCACACTCTTCCTGTTACTAATTGAAATGGGCGGGTGCTGATTTCTTGTCCTGCACCGGCGACACCAATAATGATGCTTACACCCCAACCTTTATGACAGCATTCTAATGCTTGACGCATAACTTTGACATTGCCGATACATTCAAAGCTGTAGTCTGCGCCACCTTTAGTTAAATCAATTAAGTAACTAACTAAATCACCCTCCACTTCATTTGGATTAACAAAGTGTGTCATCCCAAACTTTTCTGCTAAAGGGCGTTTACTAGGATTAATATCCACCCCGATAATCATATTGGCTCCCACCATCCGCGCACCTTGGATGACATTTAAGCCAATACCGCCCAAGCCAAAAACTACAACATTTGCACCTGGTTCTACCTTGGCTGTGTAGATGACTGCACCAATACCTGTGGTGACACCGCAGCCAATGTAACAAACCTTGTCAAATGGGGCATCTTCTCGAATTTTAGCCACAGCAATTTCTGGTAACACTGTGTAGTTAGCAAAAGTAGATGTACCCATATAGTGGTGAATCATTTCACCTCCGATACTAAAACGACTAGTACCGTTAGGCATCACACCTCGTCCTTGGGTAGGGCGAATTGCTTGACAGAGATTGGTTTTGAGGCTGAGACAATATTCACACTGACGACATTCTGGGGTGTATAGTGGTATGACATGATCTCCTGGTTTAACACTGGTGACACCAGCACCTACCTCGACTACCACACCAGCCCCTTCATGACCTAAAATTGCAGGAAACAAACCTTCAGGATCAGCACCAGAAAGAGTATAGGCATCGGTGTGACAAACTCCCGAAGCTTTAATTTCTACTAAAACTTCCCCAGCTTCTGGGTTTGATAATTGCACAGTTTCAATAGTTAGCGGCTTACCCGCGCCGTAAGCTACTGCTGCTTTAACTTCCACGCGTTAGCTCTCCTAGTATGTAGATTTGGCGTTGCTGCACTCAGCATGACACAACAAAAACCACTCCACAATTATGCAACGCCCCAATTCGTAATTACAAATTGGCATAATGTCAAAACGGAAGTTGCTACAGTTTGCGCGAAACACGGAAACATGAAAGCGGAAGTTGCTGCAAGGAAAGCAGAAGTGAGATCATTTGCCATTTTTTGTAGGTTAGCTAGAGCGAAAGCAAAACCCAACAAAACCCTGATAAATCGCTTGCCTTAGCAACTGGAAATTTTCAGCTAATTGCTACAGGTAATGACTGCTATTGTTAACAGTTAGTTTTTGCTTCTACAAAAGCTTCTCGACCTGTAATCAATCTAGAGCGGCGATTACGAGTAATATAATTCCATGCCCACTGAAATACTACTAGTAATTTAGTGTCAAACTCGATTAAAAAGTAGATGTGAATTAGTAGCCAAAATACCCAAGCGATGAAACCTTGGAGCTTGATTAAGCCTAAATCTACAACAGCTAAATTTTGCCCAATCATTGCCAAACTACCCACATCGTTGTAATGAAATGGTGGCAAAGTATGACCTTTCAGCCGTCGTTTAATGAGTTTAGCGACATACTCTCCTTGTTGTGTGGCTACGGGCGCAACACCAGGTAAGGGTTTTCCGTTTTGATGAGAGAAGTTGCCTAAATCTCCCACTACAAAAATGTTTTTATAATCCCTGACAGTTAAATCGGGTTCTACAATCACACGTCCAGCGTGATCACACTCTACACCTGTACGTTCTGCTAGGACTTGTCCCATTGGGGAAGCTTTGACACCTGCTGCCCATAATATAGTTTTTGAGGGAATTTCTTTTACTTCACCGTTTTGCTTGAAAGTAACGATGTCATTTTCAATATTTGTCACCCGTGTTTTAGTTTGGATAACCGCACCCAACTTTTGCAAAGATTCTGCTGCTACTTCCGATAACTCTGGCGCAATGTGTGGGAGGATGCGATCGCCCCCTTGCAATAGTAAAATTTTTGTTTCTGAGGTGTTAATGCTGCGGAAATCTTCTTTGAGGGTTTTATATGCCAACTCAGCGATCGCACCTGCTAATTCTACACCAGTCGGCCCACCCCCTACAATCACAAAAGTCAACCAAGCACGACGTTTTTCGGGATCAGTTTCGTTTTCTGCTGCTTCAAATGCGCCAAATATCCGGCGACGCATTTCTATGGCATCTTCAACAGTTTTCAACCCAGGCGCAAGGTCTTTCCAGTTATCTTTACCAAAATAAGAATGGTTAGCACCTGTGGCGACAATTAATGTATCATAATGTACTACTTTATCATCCAAAATAACTTGTTGCGCTTTTGGATTAATGTCCTTTACTTCTCCCAGCAACACTTGTGTATTCTTGCTTTTGCTGAATACAGCTCGCAATGGTGAGGATATGTCTCCAGGTGATAGCGTACCTGTCGCAACTTGATATAAAAGCGGCTGAAATAGGTGAAAGTTACGTTTATCGATAAGAGTAATATTTACATTCGCTTTCTTCAGAGTCTTTGCTGTATACAGTCCACCAAAGCCACCACCAATAATTACAACCTGATGTGGTGTATTCTTCTCAAGTGAGACTACCATAGAAATATTTCCTTTTGTTAAGAATATTGTAACTTTTCTTAACAAATATGTAGCAGAATTATAATGGAGCTTGCCGTTTATTTAGAACATTTGAAAAAATTACGAAAGTAGTCAAAGTTAGTAATCAGTCATTATATTGAACAATAGGAGTAGCATTTTTAGATTTTGAGTCGATTGCTAATTTAGAAACTTGAATAACTTAACAAGTAGATAGTAGGACTTACGCAAAATTATGAAAAAACGAACCGCATTCGCGTAGCGTCTCCCCTTGGGAGAAGGACGCAAAGAACGCGAAGTTATGAGAGTTTCACAGAGTTCCTGCGTCAGTCCTAGATAGTTGAGCCATTCATTTGAAATATCGCATCTTGCCAGGAAGTAGCTAATTGTTGGCATTAATTGTGATACTCTTTCGTTCGACGAACTTGTTACAGAATATTAAGCCGCACATGGCATGAGATTGGTACATTAGTTACAGGCGGAAAATGTGGAAAATGATATCTATCCGCCGCATGATTTTTATAATTCCGTCAACCCCTGAGTTATTTCTAATTTTACAAAGCTTATGAACCCTGCCCTAACTAAAATTGGCGCTCAAATGTCCAACCTAACTGGTGTACGAGCGATTATGAAGGACATTATCGAAACGTTGCAAGCAAGTCAGGGGCAGGAATTAATTAATTTGAGTGCGGGGAACCCGTTGATTTTGCCGCAGGTAGAACAGTTGTGGCGAGATGCAACAGGAGAACTTCTGGCTAGTTCCGAATATGGCGAAGTAGTCTGTCGTTATGGTTCAAGTCAAGGTTACGCGCCATTGATAGAAGCGATCGCTAATGATTTCAACAAGCGCTATGGTTTAAGCTTAACCTCTAACAATATTTTAATCACTCCTGGCAGTCAAACCCTCTACTTTTACGCTGCTAACGCCTTTGGTGGTTACGCCAGCAATGGTGAACTTAGACAAATTGTTTTGCCTTTAAGTCCCGACTATACAGGTTATGGCGGTGTGTGCTTATTTCCAGAGGCTTTAGTCGCCTACAAACCCACTCTCGATATTGATGCGTCTAACCATAAATTTAAATATCGTCCCGACTTTAGTCAATTGTCGGTGACAGATAAAACTGGCTGCATTATTTTCTCTCGTCCCTGCAACCCCACAGGTAACGTGCTGACAGAAGATGAGGTAAATAAAATTGCTGCCCTAGGTGCATCATACAATGTACCTGTGTTGATTGATTCTGCTTACGCGCCACCCTTCCCGGCATTAAACTTCACTGAGATGAAGCCAGTATTTGGCGATAACATTATCCACTGTATGAGTTTGTCGAAAGCGGGATTACCAGGGGAACGTATCGGTATAGCTATTGGCGATGAAAAACTAATTCAAGTTCTGGAGTGCTTCCAGACAAATATGTGCATTCATCCCTCACGCTATGGACAAGCGATCGCATCTCGTGCTATCAACTCCGGTAGTTTGGTACAAATCGCGGAACAAGTCATTCGTCCTTTTTACCAGCAGAAGTTTGCTGTACTAGAAAATACTTTAAATGCTGCCATGCCCAAAGATTTACCTTGGTTCCTCCACCGTGGTGAAGGAGCTATCTTTGCTTGGTTGTGGTTAAAAGATTTACCCATCACTGATTGGGAATTTTACCAAGAACTCAAAAAAGTCGGGGTAATTTTGGTTCCTGGTAGTACCTTTTTTCCTGGCTTGAAGGAAGAATGGCAACATAAGCACGAATGTTTACGCATTAGCTTGACTGGTAGCGATGATGAAATTGTGGCTGGTATGCAACTTCTAGCTCAAGCAGCAGAGCAAATTTATCAGCGTACTGTTGTGAGTGCGTAATTCGTAATTATTCTGTTATTTTTGCCGTGGTTTAATAACTTGAATCAGTGATCATGAATAGTGAACAGATAAAACAACAGCAGGGGAAGGGGAAAGCAAGTGGAAAAGCGAAAACTCAAAAAAACCAATCCCCAACCGCCAATCCAAAATCTAAAATCCAAAATCTCCAATTAGATGACTGGTTAGCAATTGGGAAAATTGTTGCTCCCCAAGGGTTGGCTGGGGAATTAAGAGTTTATCCTGAAACTGACTTTCCCGAACGCTTTGAAGTCCCAGGAACACGTTGGATGTTGCGCCCTGGGCAAACAGAACCACAACCCATAGAATTATTAAGTGGTCGTTATGTGGATGGCAAAAAATTGTATGTCATTACCATAGCTGGCATTAAAAATCGTGACCAAGCTGAGGAATTGCGTGATTGTAGATTATTTGTACCTGCAAGCGATCGCCCCGAATTAGGCGAAGATGAATATCATGTCATCGATTTGATTGGTTTGGAAGTTTATCTACAAGCATCCGGTGAACTGCTGGGGAAAGTGGTAGATGTCATCCCTGCTGGCAATGATTTACTAGAAGTAGAATTACTTGCCAATGATATAGACGCGCCAACGGCTTCCCCCACGGTAAAACAAAAAACTGTTTTAATTCCCTTTGTTAAAGAAATTACACCAGTGGTAGACATAGAAGCTCGGCGGGTTGAAATTACACCGCCTCCGGGATTACTGGAAATCAATTAAAGATTTGCTTTCTTTTAACTGTTGGGCTGCACCGCCCTGCTGGGAAAAGACTAACGTTGTCGCTGCTACTGCTACCATACCCAGAACCGCTAAAGTGAACATAGCTGTTCGTTTTTTCAACTTGATAGCAGCCAGTAAAGTTTCGACGATAGTCGCATTACCAGTAACTGGAATTGACCTAAGTGCGGCCAAAGCAACAGCAGCATTAGCATAGCGGTTTTTCCAGTTAGGTTGCACCATTGTCATCAACCACGACCGAAAACGTGGATTTAGTTGGTGTGCTAATCCAGGAAATTGCCCGCCTCTATCACCAATTAACTTACCAATATTCGCTGCATGGGTATTGGTGAGTAAGCAAATCAATGTTGCTCCTACACTATATAAGTCGGAAGCCTGTGTCAATTTATCACCACACTGTTCTTCTGGTGGTATGAAACCAAGAGTACCTGCGGATAAGGTGGTCAAAGCTATTTTTGCACTCTGTCTACGAGCCAAACCAAAATCCACTAAATAAGCATTCAGTTGTTCGTCAACCAAAATATTTTCTGGTTTAATATCTCGATGGATAATTGGGTCAACTTGCTGTTGTAGATAAACCAAAATTTCTAACAGCGAGATTGCTATCTGCTTAACTTCTGTTGGTTTAAAGTCGCGTTTTGTCCCCAAAGACAAAGCATTTTTATACTCTTGTACTAAATAAAAATTTGCTGACGTTGCAAAAGAATCTATGTAGCGAGGAATGCGCGGATGCTCAAGTTGCTGCAAGATTTCAATTTCGCGTTCGTAAGCGTCGGAATCTAACAACTCAGTCTCACTAGCAAAGCTGAACTCTTTAATTACTACTTTTTGTTCGGAGTTACAGACACTAGCCAAGTAAATAATGCGTCCTCCTTCTTGATTACGTCCCAGTTCTCGAATAACTTGATAGCCTTGCTGGGAAAAATCTAGATAGTGATTTACGGGAATTGTCCCTTTATTACGCACATCAAGCTCCATTACACACCACCTGAGTTTGATTTTGTCAAGGTGCAATAAGAATAAAAGGTACTCACCCGGCATTATGAAGGCTGAATTATGAAGTGTGACATTGATACTTCAAGTGGTGTACAACTTTCTTTCAAACCTAACCCCCAACCCCTTCCCCACTAGGGAAGGGGAGCAAGAATTAAAGCATCTCTCGACGCAGCGGAGAGTTTTGGAAAGGGGTTTTAAGAATGAGTCGCACATCGCCTTACTTCATACTTTACACTTCAGACTTGTGTTAACCAGTCAATAATTTGAGCGTTGACAATATCTGGAACTTCATCGTGAGGACAATGGCCGGCATTAGGAATGGCCACAATTTTGATATCTTTACCATTCGCACACGCCTCTTCGTAAATCTTAGCCCCAGTAATGGGTGTCCAGGGATCGTCAGCACCCCAAACCACTAATAAAGGACGTTCCACTTTGGGTAATAGTTCCTCAGGACTGGGGCCGGGAGGTGCAGTGAGGATGGAAGCAAAAACTTGTTGCGCTCCTGGGTCACAGGAGGGAGTATAAAGTAAATCAACTAATTCATCAGTGACAGCGGTGCGATCGCGGTAAACTTGGTACAGTGTGCGGCGAATTTGGGCTTTTTGACGAATGCGGTTAAAAACAAATTTACCAGTAATTGGCGATCGCACAACTCGATTAAAAGTTGCCATCACAATGCGTAACGGCGGGTTCAATTCGTGGGGACGATGACTCAACCCCCCCGCCGAGTTAATCAAAACCCCACCAGCACTAATTTCTGGATTTTCTGTCAATACTATCAAGCCTAGAAGTGCGCCAATAGAATTCCCAATAAATACCGCAGGTTCTTGAATATGTTCCGTCCAAAAATCTTTGAGCAATTCTACCCAGATTTCTGTGCAGTAATTTAGCGGCGGTTTATCAGAACCACCAAAACCCAACAAATCCACAGCATAAACCCTGTAACCAGCATCGGCTAACACCGGGATATTTTTTCGCCAGTGTCCGATAGAAGCCCCAAAGCCGTGAATCAATACTAAAGGCTTTCCTGTACCCATCACAGTGTATTGAATTTTATGCCCCTGCCAAGTCCAAATTAGTTTTTCTAAATGGACTGAAGGTAGTTGCTGGGTTGTTAGAGTCATTATTAAGATTCCTAAACTATTACTTTATATAGTAAAGTTTAGAGAATTTTGGGCAATGCGATCGCTGGTGCGTTATTTTGTTAGCTCACCCCACTGGCGTGTCTAGACTAAAATGTTGCATTATGTCTTTATTGTGGGATGAGCATCTAAGTCCTGAGTTTAGTGTATAGACAAATACATTTTTTAAAAGATGCGCTGCCTGGAACAGTCAAAAAACATTTGGTACAACTGCAACAAAAACAGATGCAGTTTTATGAGGAAAAATACTGATGATGTTAGAAGCATTTAACCACCACCCAGTGGCAGCGTTTTTTGATGTTCTATGGGATTGGTTAGGAGCTTTTTAATTAGAAATTATGAATTAAGGTAAATAGATTTGTCGCTATCAAATAGTGTCATAGCAAATTAATAGAAGTGTATGTATGCCCCTGAAAATACTTGCTAATTAGTCAAATTTCGGTAACTTGGTTGAGATGAAAATATGGATTTTAGATGGTATGGTTGCCAAAAATTCAACATTTGATCACCGATTTTTTGAGGATAGAAGTAGTGAAAGAAATGATGCCCTTTAGGACATTCCCAGATATCATCTTCAGGTTTGCACCAATTGAACCAGTCGTGTAATGCAGGTGGATTGACAATTAAATCATTCTTGCTACCACATACCATCATGGGCATAGAAACCCCACCTTTAGGTAGCTCAATCAACTTGAAAAGGGAGTGTGATAAAGGAGTTTGTTCTAAATCTTTATCTAAAACTGTCATTAACTTTTTAGTGGTGTGAGGTGGTTGTTCACCAAATAGATGACGAATACTACTTGCTAAAACCTGTTCACGACTCATGGTAAACACTTGTCTTTGAAGATAATAATGTGCGTGCCAAGTATTTGCGGGTTGAGAGGCGACGGCAAGTAGAATAAGCGATCGCACTTTTTGAGGATATCGCCGTGCATAAGTTAAGGCGATCGCACCACCCGCACCATGACCTGCTAAATGTATTGGATAAGGACACTGTGCCAAAAATTCCCCCAGTAAGGCCACAGCTTCATCCACCGAACTACCTTCATCTTTATTATGGTGATATTCCCACTGAGCTACATTCACATATTGCGATATGTGTTGTAGTAACGGTTTATCAAAACGCTGTAATACAGGACTAGAACTGATCCAAAGAACATTGAGATCGTCAGACATAAAAACCTTACATCATCAATAGTTATTTTTGACAGAACCACAAATACATACAGATAATTCATCCGTGTGCATCTGTGATTCTTCACCATCAAGTATATTTGTGAGCCTTTACAACCCAAATTCAGACTTTAACTGAGCAACCCAAGCCTTGATGCGATCGTCTGTTAAGTCAGATTGATTATCTTCATCAATTGCTAGTCCGACAAATTTACCATTTCTTAGCGCTTTGGAATCATTAAAATCGTATCCATCTGTTGACCAATAACCTACAGTTTTAGCACCCCGTTGAGAAATTTTTTCTTCCATAGGAATCATATTTGATTTCTGAAAAAGTGTACGAGATAATACGGAGGAATATATCTGTCTAAAAACAAACAATGATAGATCAGCATCTACAACCTGCGATGCCTGCGGCGGGCGTAGCCATCGCAGAACTACAAGAATTTATAGATAGTCGCCCAGATGCCCGTGAGGTGAGAAAAGCTCTCTTCTGTAA
>NZ_JADEXZ010000111.1 GCF_015206815.1 Fortiea sp. LEGE XX443 | reverse complement strand
GCCCCCTTGCTCCTTTTCTCCCTTGGTTGTTCGCGTAGCGTCCCGTAGGGAAGCCCCACCCCTTGTGGGTGGTTTTTCTCCCCTGCTCCCTGCTCCCCTGCTTTTTTCACTTAGATTAATCTTGATTTAACCTAAAAATAAAATATTTTTGCAAAAATGTTTCTAGTAAAATATTTTCTTATATTAAGAATACCCAAATATTAAATAGTACTGATATTTTATTAGATAGAAATCAAAATCGAGAATTGGCCATACTCATAACTATCAAACTAAATTTAAATGTTATCTACTAAATTATAAATCTATTTTTTATTAGCTTATTCACTCAGAGTCAACAACCATCGCAACGTTATTATCTTATGTGGCTTCCTTGTTTGGGAGTCTGAAACTAACCAGCCGAAAAGGAAAAATGAGTTCTTTAAATATCTCAACGAATATTCGTACACTTTCCACTACCCCCTTTACAGATCAAAAGCCCGGCACCTCTGGGCTGCGGAAAGCGGTAAGTATTTTTCAACAACCTCACTACCTAGAAAATTTCACCCAATCTATCTTCGACACAGTAGAAGGTTTACAAGGACAAACTTTAGTTTTGGGCGGTGATGGTCGTTACTACAATCGTCAAGCCATTCAAATTATCTTAAAGATGGCTGCGGCTAACGGTGTGAGTAGAATTAAGGTGGGTCAGGGAGGAATTTTGTCCACTCCTGCCGTATCTTGTATCATTCGCAAGTATCAAGCTCTTGGTGGTATTATTTTGTCTGCCAGCCATAACCCCGGTGGTATAAAGGGTGATTTTGGTATTAAATACAATACCAGTAACGGCGGGCCTGCGTCGGAAAAAGTGACAGAGGATATTTACGCCCGCAGCAAAGTAATTGAGCAATACCAAATCCTAGATGCACCAGATGTAGATATAGAAACTTTGGGTGAATCTCGACTGGGAGAAATGATTGTCGAAATCATTGACTCCGTGCAGGATTATGAAGAATTAATGGAGTCCTTATTTGATTTTGCTCGCATTCGCCAACTCTTAACGTCTGGTAACTTCCGGCTGTGTATAGATTCACTTCATGCAGTGACTGGCCCCTATGCCCATGCTTTGTTCGAGCATCAATTGGGCGCACCTTCAGGAAGCGTGCGTAACAGTACACCTTTGGAAGACTTTGGCGGCGGACATCCTGACCCGAATTTGGTGTATGCTCACGAACTAGTGGATATTCTTTATGGAGAAAATGCCCCGGATTTCGGTGCAGCTTCCGATGGAGATGGCGATCGCAACATGATTTTAGGGCGCAAGTTTTTCGTTACACCCAGCGATAGCCTGGCAATTTTAGCTGCCAATGCCAAGCTAGTTCCAGGATACCAGGCGGGTATAGCAGGAGTAGCAAGGTCTATGCCCACTAGTCAAGCAGTAGACCGAGTAGCAGCACGGCTGGGAATTGACTGCTATGAAACACCTACCGGTTGGAAGTTTTTTGGCAATTTATTAGATGCAAGTAAAGTTACTCTCTGTGGAGAAGAAAGCTTTGGCACTGGCTCCAACCATATTCGAGAAAAGGACGGACTTTGGGCAGTACTATTTTGGCTGAATATTCTGGCAGTACGCCAAAAATCTGTAGAAGAGATTGTCCTCGAACACTGGCAGACTTACGGACGCAACTACTATTCTCGCCACGATTATGAAGAAGTAGATGCCGAGCCAGCCAATGCCTTGATAGAGCAACTGCGATCGCAAATACCAAATCTGAAAGGAAAGCAGTTTGGTAAGTATGAGGTTGAGTATAGCGATGACTTTAGCTACACTGACCCAGTTGATAGCAGCATTAGTCTAAAGCAAGGTATTAGGATTGGATTTACTGATGGCTCTCGCATTGTCTTCCGTCTATCTGGTACTGGTACTCACGGAGCAACTTTGCGAGTTTATCTAGAATCTTACGAACCGGATACTGCTAAACAAAACCTCGATACCCAGCAAGCACTAGCAGATTTGATTGCGATCGCTGATGAAATTGCTCAAATTCGTACTTTCACAGGTAGAGAACAGCCAACTGTCATTACCTGATGAATATAACAGTAAAGGTCAAATGACATTTCATCGAAAGTTTCAGCTTTGAACTCTAAAAATAAGCTTTAGTAGTGCGCCACGCAGAGTTTGTGTGGTGCACCACTAGTTTTAGGGTTTCTTTAACTCAGTTGTGACTTTATATGTCTTCAATCAAGTTGAGTTCACGATCGCATTCTTCCTGTATTACGCTAGATATTGACTGGTTTTATAACCTTGGCAGGATGATTGAGAAACTTTTAAGCTTTAAACGCTGGACGCACTAATCTTGCTGCCCTTTACTGGAAGCATAAGCTTGCCATTACGTCCAAATTATGTGTTAAGTCACAAAAGCCGCTGTAATAGCGGCTTTCAATAATATGGGCAGTACCAGACTCGAACTGATGACATCCTGCTTGTAAGGCAGGCGCTCTACCAACTGAGCTAACCGCCCGTTAACTTCACTAACAAACAATATAGCAAAATTTTTTTAATCGCGCTAGTATTTTTGAGAAAAAATTCTTAAGTATTTTTGAGAACCTTTAAATGCCTTCTGGTCGAACGCACGATCGCATTACTCTGTGGACTTTGCCATTTGTGGCGGGTGTGACTTTCTGGCAGACTCGCAGTAGCAATGTGACGTTGCTGGTGGCTGGCGGGTTTATGTTTGGTGGTCTGATGTTTGGCCCCGACTTAGATATCTACTCTCGTCAATACCAACGCTGGGGCTTCTTGCGCTGGATTTGGCTACCTTATCAAAAAAGTCTCCGTCATCGTTCTTTCTTATCGCACGGGCCGATTATTGGTACGACGTTGCGGGTGATTTACCTTTCCTGTTTGCTGGCGATCGCGTCCTTTATCTCTTTGGTAATTGTCGAAAAGCTGGGGAATACCGCATTTAATTGGCAAGATTTGGGTAAAAATGTTGAGCGATCGCTTGTTGGTTACGGTACAGAATGTCTTGCCTTATTTATCGGTTTAGAAATTGGTGCAATGAGTCATTCTCTCAGCGATTGGGGCGGTTCCGCATACAAGCGCGTACAAAAAAAAGGGATTCACGGTTTAATTGGTACTAGCAAAGCCAAGAAACGCAAAGTTTCAAGTAGCAGTCCTCGGACTAAACCCAAACCCAGCAGAAAACCCAAGTTGTAACACTGTTGCTTTCCTTCACAAGTTCCTCAAATTGTTCTCTTAAATTGAAAGTGTCAGTAAAAAGAGCGATCGCTAACCTTTATGGCTTGACTCAATTTCACACTGGTTAAGACAAGACTTCAGCACAAATCGGTCTGATGTTTGTTTCCATTCACCAGATTTACAGGAGTCCGTTATGAAAACGCAACGCAACTATCCAGTATATCGAGAAGCGATCGCTGCTTTTGCACTACTTACATTGGGGGTATCTGGAGGAATTGCTTGGTGGACTTGGCAAACAACCAAGCCAACATCTGTAAATCAGCAAACTTCATCTACACAGGTGAATAATTTGCCAAATTATTCACTTCCAGAAACAACTCTTCCGCCATTAGTTGTTCCTCAAAAAGTAGAGGCAATTACACCTAAATCTACACCAGAAGTCCTACAACTAGAGCCAAAAACTTATTGGTTAAAAGTTGATCATAACCATATTCACTTAGTTCCTCAGCCTGTAACTTTAACAGCAGGATTAACATTAGAAGAGGCTTTAAAAGTAGCATTTACTAATCTATTGAATAATCCTAAAACTGCTGATTTAAACACAACCATTCCCTCTGGGACAAAATTACTAAGTCTACGTGTTACTCAAGCAGGAATTTATGTAAACCTATCGCCAGAATTTAGTCAAGGTGGTGGTAGTACTTCAATGGCTTATCGCGTAGCACAGGTCATCTATACTGCTACTAGTATTGATCCAAAAGCTAAGGTTTTCATCTCGGTTGCAGGCGAACCAATTGATACAGATCATCCTCTTGGTGGTGAAGGACTAATTTTGCGACAACCAATAACACGGCCGCAATTTGTAGAAGATTTTTCGATTTCTTGATTTTTCTGTTGGGGGTTACTTCTGATCAATATCTCAAAATGCACTACCATGTCTAAAAATCATAATTATTTACTAAAAAATTGTGCTGTTTTATGGCATTTCATTATTCAGCCAATTTTTCATCAAGCAACATTGTTAAACCCTTTTAAGTTTTGGCATGTTTATCAATTACGAGAGAGATTAGAAAAAAGCTGGGATTATGACGCAATTACCTTATTAGAGAGATGCTTACAGATAAAAAATGAAGCTAAATAAATTTATTGTTTAGCCGCAGATTAAGTTTTTAACAACAAAAATAAATCAGGAGAATAATTTATGTCTATTTCAAAAATACTGAAGTCAATTATAAATGGAGCAACCCAAGTAATCACTTATATCTTAGGTGCAGTCAAGAGAATTTTTAGCCCTAGAGATGATAACTACCCAGCCTCAGGAGTTCAACCTTTTGAAGGCGATATTGCTGATGATAAACATAAGTATTAAGGTGAATGGGCGGCTAAATAAATCGCCCATACTAAAGTAAGGCGGCAAAAATGATTACTGTTAGGAAAATTAATGATGAGTTAGCGATCGCAGGACAAATTACAGTAGATCAGCTAAAACACTTGGCTGATAATGGTTATAAGTCTGTACTCAACCTGCGATCGCCAGATGAAAAAAGCTCACTGGATGACGAACAAGAAAAAGTTGAGTTGTTAGGATTGCAGTACATTAATTTTCCGACAAACCTTGAAGAAATTGACCATCAAGCTGCACTCGATGTTTTTGAAATTATCAATCAACTACCTAAACCTACTTTAATTCATTGTGATAATTCCATCCGTTCAGCAGCAATCGTACTTTTATATATTTCTACTAAACAAGGAATTACTTTTGAAAAAGCACTTCAACAAACTATAAATTTAGGGTTAATTTCTTCCGATGTTTAAAAAATATCCTCGTTAATAATCAATATTTTATATCACAATTATTTTTGCTCGTTCAATCTACTTTTTGTAACTGTGCTACTCTAGGGTCAATAATTTTCTGCCCTAAACTAGCAAATTTAATCGCCACAGATATTTTATTTCCTGCACCGAAAACATGAGTTATTTCACCAATTCCAAAGGTTTTGTGTAGCACTTTGTCACCAACTTGCCAATTTTGAGATCCTTCTTGCTGTCCGCGATTTGTTGCAGCAGTTTTGGTATAAGTTTGATGAACTTTACTTTGGCTAGTTAATAATTCTGCGGGTAACTCATCGAGAAATTGCGATCGCATTGCGGGTTCTCGTGAACCATATAAACGGCGTTCGCGGGCGTGTGATAAATGCAACCGTTCTTGGGCGCGGGTAATTCCCACATAACACAAACGGCGTTCTTCTTCTAAAGATGCAGGATCATTCATTGAACGGTAATTCGGGAATAATCCCTGTTCTAACCCCACCAAAAATACTACGGGAAACTCCAACCCTTTAGAAGCGTGCAAAGTCATCAACGAAACCGCAGTCTGTCCTTCTTTTAAGTTATCTAAATCAGAACTGAGGGCGGTACTTTGCAAAAAAGCTGTCAACGAAACATCCTCATTTTCTTCTTGAAATTGCAGAACGGCGTTATAAAGTTCCTGGACGTTTTGGATTCTGTCTTCCGCTTCATCTGTACCTTGATTGTGCAAGTCTTTGACATAGTTAGATTCTTCTAACAAACCCATGACAATTTCGGAAACTGGAACCGTTGCGACTTGTTCTTGATAGCGGCTAATCATTTGAGCAAAACCATTTACCGATTTTGCAGAACGCCCGGCTAATGTATTCACGGATGTTTCATCGCTGAGAATTTCCCACAAGCTGACACCTAATTGCTGAGAGGCGTTAATCAAGTTATCAATGGTGGCTTTGCCAATTCCTCGGCGGGGAGTGTTGATGACTCGCAATAAACTGACTGTATCAGATGGGTTAGCGATCGCTCTTAAATAAGCTATAACATCTTTAATTTCTTTGCGGTCATAAAATTTCATCCCACCCACAACTGTGTAGGGAATTTGATTTCTGACTAACAGTTCTTCAAATGGGCGAGATTGGGCATTTGTCCGATAAAGAATCGCAAAACTACCCCAATTTAATTCTGGATGTTGCTGTTCTAAAGTCCGAATTTGCCGAATCACAAAATCTGCTTCTGCAAGTTCATCATCAGCTTTGTGACAATGTATTTGTTCGCCGCTTCCCCGCGTTGGTTTGAGAACTTTATCAATTCTTTGGGTATTATTTTCAATCAGTTCGTTAGCCGCTTGTAAAATATTTTCACAAGAGCGATAGTTTTCCTCTAACTTCACCATTGTGCGGGTATCTTCATCAGGCAAACCATCACCGAAATCGTTCTGAAATTCCAGTAGAATGGTAAAATCTGCCATCCGAAAGCTGTATATTGACTGATCTGCATCACCTACAACAAATGCTGAACGATTCTGCCAATTCCATTTACTCTTTCTATCTTCGCCATTTGTAACTAACAGCCGAATCAAATCATATTGAGTGCGGTTAGTATCTTGATATTCATCGACCAAAATATGACAAAATTTGCGATGCCAGTAACCTAAAACGTGCTCGTTTTGCTGAAATAATTTCGTAGGAACAAGAATTAAATCATCAAAGTCGAGAGCATTGTTTTGTGCTAATTTATCTTGATAGGAACTGTAGACTTGAGCAATTACCCGTCCACGATAATTGGGTTGTTCTTGTTCAAACTCTTGGGGTGATAAACCTTGGTTTTTAGCGTTGCTAATAGCGTAGCGGACAGAACGAGATTCAAATTTTTTATCGTCGAGGTTTAATTGTTTGGTGACAATTTCTTTAACTAAAGCTTGGGCATCAGATTCGTCGAAAATAGAAAAATTTCGATTCCATTTCCGTCCTTTTTCGTCTTGATATTTTTCTATATCAAAGCGCAAAATCCGCGAAAATAAACTGTGGAAAGTACCACACCACAAATCTTTAATAGTTGTGCGGTAAACTTGCGATCGCAGCTTTGTTTGTTCGTGGTCTGCTAACAACTCAAATCGCTTACCGTGTTGAGTAATTGCCAATTCTTCGGCGAACAGCTTTTGAATCCGTTCTTTCATTTCCCGTGCGGCTTTGTTTGTGAAAGTTACCGCCAGGATATTTTCAGGATTAACACGGTGTTTGAGAATTAGGTTAGCAATGCGATAAGTCAGCGCTCGTGTTTTACCGGAACCAGCGCCAGCAACAACTAACAACGGGCCACAGTAGTGTTCTACGGCTTGACGTTGGCTGGGGTTAAGGTGACTGAGAAAGTCAATCGTTGTAGTCATGGCTGTGAGGTGTGCGGGTGAGTCGCTGCTAGTCATATGGTATTTTAACAGCGTCGCCCCTCAGGTTTTTACTAACAGCGATCGCATAATGACCAGAAGATTGCTGTAGTCATATAAATTAATTTATGTAAATTACTTGCCAACTGATAACACCAGACCTTCAAAGGCTAGTAAGGCTTGCGGAAAGACCGATTGAACATCGGCTTGAACTTGGTCGAGAAAATCATCATCGTCGTCTGGATGATGATGGGAAATGACTAACTTTTGCACTTCAGCACTTTGGGCTAATTTTACAGCCGCTTGCCAGTCTAAATCAGATGATTCGTGGTTGTTGGCTGTTGGAGGAACATAAGTGGCGTTGGCAATTAGCAAATCAACACCTTTCACAATCTGTAATATCTGCTCTTGATCGACAGGATCAGCACTTTTGGTCAAATCCGTGAGGTAAGCAACACTTTTGTTCTGCCAAGAAATACAGTAGCCAACAGAACGCTGAGTTTGATTGATTAATCCTACAGAAATCGTGACCTCATCTAACTTCACATCATTACCAGGAGTCAAATGGTAAAACTGCAACTCTGACTGCATTACCTGTAAAGGGTAGGGAAAGTGCGGCTGGAGCATCTGATCGCCCAAACATTGTTTAATAGAGGCACTATTAGAAGCAGCCGAACCGTAAATGTGAAAGCGGTTTTCTGGGATAAATGCTGGTGCAAAAAAGGGAAACCCCTGAATGCGATTAGATTGGGAGTTAGTAAAAAATAAATATGCTTCTATAGGCTGTTGCAGCAGCCGCAAGTTTTTCCCCAGGGTACGCAAGCCAGTACCCCCATCAAAAATCAAGCGTTTGTCTGCTAGTTGCATTTCTACACAAGCCGTATTGCCCCCATAGCGGTTAGTATGACTACCTGGGGTAGCAATCAAACCCCTAACACCCCAAAATTTCACAAAAAATTCACCGACAGAACTACTTGGGGACGTAGTTGCGATTTCAGTTACGGAGCCTTGGGAATCCGACGGCGCAAAATTTGACATTTTTTTGAAAATTAGACCTTACTGAGCAGGTCATCGTAGTGCCGCACTTCTAATAGTCGGTTTTTTTCGTCCACAATGACTACCGTAGGAGAGTAATTTTTTAACTCTTCCGAAGAGAACTGCCCGTAAGCCATTATAATCAAGCGATCGCCTACAATGCCTAGACGTGCCGCCGCCCCATTTAACTCAATCATTCCCGAATGGGCTGGAGCCGTAATTGCATAAGTAATGAAGCGCTCACCATTAGCAATATTCACTACTTGCACTTGCTCATAGGGTAAGATGCCAGCTTTTTCTAACAACATTTCATCGATGCTAATACTTCCTACATAGTTAATATTCGCCCCGGTGAGGGTGCAGTTGTGAATTTTTGCCAAAAGGACTGTACGCTGCATTTTATTTTTAGGTTTTTGTGGCCAGGTTTACAATCTGCAATTAACAAATTTTTTATTTTTGTGATTGCCTGACTCTAGTGAGTAGGTTTTTGAACAGTTTACTCCAGGGTAACTAAAAATGAGGAGTTGAGAGTTAAGAATAAATACTCATAACTCTTAACTCCTAACTCAGTGATGATTATTTAGCAGCTTTGATGCACTGTTCTACTAAAGATGCAACTTTACCAACATCCTGCCAACCGAGAATTTCCGTTACTTTCTTTTCCAAATTTTTGTAAGTGCGGAAAAATTCAGCAATTTCATCTAAGCGGTGTGGTGCTACGTCATTGAGAGATTTGACGTGGGTATAGCGTGGATCTTTGTCTGGTACACAAAGAATTTTTTCATCGCGATCGCCACCATCGATCATCTCTAACATGCCTATCGGTCGCGCTGCAATGACACAGCCTGGAAAGGTTGGCTCGTCGATAATGACCATACCATCAAGTGGGTCGCCATCATCAGCTAAAGTATTCGGCACAAAGCCGTAATCATATGGATATCTGACCGAAGAATAAAGCACTCGGTCTAGGGCAAATGCTTCCAATTCTTTGTCATACTCGTATTTATTCTTACTCCCGCCTGGGATTTCAATCAGAACGTTAATAATACCCGGTTTTGGTTGAGCAGAAATACGGGATAAGTCCACAACAAAACTCCTCGGCTAACGGTGAATTGGGGATGCACTCTGTTTAGTTCCCCGTGTAGAATTTTATGGCCAAGATGCACTTCTTCCCAAAGTATTCTGCTCAACTACCCAGAGTTTGACTCCAAGGTCTTATCGTGGCATCAGAAACATAAGATATTGACATTAAGCTCTCAAAATGAGAGATTTATAATATAGTTGATTGTTATTGACAAATAAATATGACAAACAACTTAAATATAAATGCATCTAATTTCGATTCGTCAACTTCGTTCTGATACAGATCAGTTTCCTGATGTCAAAAAGCAAATAGATGATTGGTATGCAACTGTTAAGAAAGCAGATTGGCAGAGTTTAGAAGATGTTCGGAGAATTTATCGAGATGCAGAAGCGGTTGGAAATTTTACTGTTTTCAATATTAAAGGTAATAATTATCGCTTGATTGTCGGTATCGACTACGAAAATCAGGTTGTTTACTATAAATATTTTCTAACACACGCTGAATACGATAAAGATAAATGGAAAAATGATCCTTACTTTTGACCAAAGTGCCTATCGCAATTTATTAGCTGAAGTAGTTCCTACTGCCATCGATACAGAAGAAGAGTACGAACGTATATTGAATTTAGTAGAACAGCTAACTTTTAAGAAGAATCGCACAAACGAGGAACAAGCTTTATACAAGTTGCTAGTAATATTAATCGAAGCGTATGAGACAGAGAATTATCCAATGGATCAATCTTCTCCTCATGAAATTTTGCAACACATTATGGAAGCCAGTGGAACCCGTCAAGCAGATTTAGTAGGAATTATCGGCTCAAGTGGTGTGGTATCTGAAATTGTGAATGGTAAGCGCTCGATTAGCAAGGCGCAGGCAAAAGCCCTTGGTGAATATTTCAAGGTGTCGCCTAGTCTATTTATTTGATGCTTGCCAATACTATCCTCTTTGTCACACAAGCGCAATTGACATCCCCAATCTACCGGGGGTGATTTTTTTGGCAATCAGGCTCAAAAACTGCGATCGCATTTTTCCATACATCAGCTTTGCTTGAATCTTCATCACTGATAAGTCAACTTAATAAGAGCTATAAAACTTTTTTTGTCAAGTCCTGTTGACTTTTTGTAACAATATTGTTAAATTTGTTTACATAAGTTAACAAGCAAGGAAAAAAACTATGTATACAACTGTTAATGAAGACGGAATTCTCAATAACTATGCAACTGAACCCCAAATCTATTACGCTGAGTACCCAACAATTTGGGAACAACGCCAATATGTTTTACAAGGTGCAGTTGCAACTGTATTTGTTACTGCTCTAGTTTTGTTTGCTTTTGCAGTTAGCTAAGATTTTTTGACTTCGGTATCGGATCTCCCATCGACATTTGGATTTTTCCTTTTACCTCGGTTAGTTTTACCGGGGTTTTTTGTTGCTTTTAGGCGAATAGAGAGTTTATGAACTAGGAAAAATTGTGTGGGCTGATACAGTAATTTATCGATGGCTATTATAGGCTTTATGAACCCTTTACTTTTACCCTTATGGCGGAAGTATCCGCTAAAAAAGCACCAAAGCAATAGATAATTACTCCTCATAAAGTAGGGTTGATAAACATCAACCAAATTACTTATGTAACAACGCAGGAAAATTGCTACGCTTTGGTGATTTACTTATTTTGGTCATTTCCCTGCCTCTTCAGCGATCGCCCATAGCGTCTCTTCACCCATTACAATCAATTTGCTGGGATACTCAGCAAGATTGCAATTTATTAAGTTTCGTCAGCCTGTGTTTACTTCTGTGTTAACGACTATCAACGCCCTGAAGCAACCCACCTCTGATGGTTGGGTAGAGCAAGCGATCGCAAATTTAGATATTATTTTGCTAGATCATTCCCACTGCGAACGCAAAGCTGCGGGGGTGGCGTTAAATTTTATGTTTCGCTATCCTTCCAATACCAAAATGGTCAGGGAATTAACTGCGATCGCTCGTGAAGAATTAGAACACTTTGAACTCGTCAACCAGTGGCTAGAACGCCGCAACATACCCCTTGCACCTCTCTCACCGCCTCCCTACGGTGCAGGTTTAAAAACGGCTGTCCGTCCCAACGAACCTGATCGCTTTTTAGATTCCTTACTCGTCACCGGGTTAATTGAAGCCCGCAGTCACGAACGCCTGGGACTTTTAGCAATACATTGTCCTGAGCCGGAATTAGCTAAGTTTTATAAAAGCTTAATGGCATCGGAAGCACGCCACTTTGGTACATACTGGGTTTTAGCAGATACTTATTTTGACCGCGAAATAGTCCAGCAACGGCTTGATGAATTAGCAATTGTCGAAAGCGGTCTGCTGATAAACTTACATCCAGAGCCGAGAATTCATAGTTAATATATTCACTAATAAACATAATAGTTATCATGCTTCAGTTAACACATATCAGGCTGCTAGTAACCAACTACATAGATTGTTTTCTGTTCTACCGTGACGTGCTGGGCTTTGGGATTGATTGGGGCGATGAAAATAGCGGCTATGCTGAGTTGCACACTGGAGATAACCTTAAGCTGGCTTTATTTAGAAAAGATTTGATGGCTGAAGCAATCCCCAGTGCTTATCTACCTTCGGCTTTAGATTGTCAAAATAAAATGGCTTTGATTTTTGCAGTCGATAACGTGGATGAAGTCTACGAACGACTCAAAGAACGTAATATTGTGGTTGTCACACAACCTTTAGATCGTCCAATATGGGGACTCCGCACCGCCCATTTTCGTGATCCCGACGGCAATTTGATTGAAATTTTCAGCAATCTAGGAACGGTAAATTGAAATTAACCTCTTCTCATTTATACTCAGCACTTGGTACTTAGCTACGGTTGACCCACAGCGAACTCAGTAAATTGTCGTTTAAAAGGAGAATGAAAAGCCAAGACAATATCTTGTTTAGGTACACCTCGGTGAGTCAGTTCATAGGCAATACCTCCTTCAGTACCCAATACTTCTCGGTTAAGAATTAAGCAGTATTGAGAATCAAAAAAGTGAGTGGTTGACGTTTAGTACCCGCTCCTGAGTGGATTGGAATTCTCGCTGGAAACTTAGAACGAGGTTTTTTGACTACTCTGGGATTTGTTCTACCCTGTCTTGGAGGGATTTTTTGCTCCAAGATTTCCAGAATCAGCTTGGAGAAAAAAAGGGTAGTTGCTCACTATTAGCATCTTGAAAATCAGAAATAGCCCGTCGAATGACTTTGAGAGTACCAGTAAAACCTAAGCGTAAAGGAGATATGGAAGCAGCAGTCGCGGCTTGAAACATTAAAGTGCGAACTGCATAATGGCTGAGAAGCCAACCGTAGATTTCTTGAACAACTTCACGGGGTTTGAGAGAACGAATGGGAGTTTTACGCCCATTTAGATGAGTTTTTAACTCATCAATAGTATTTTCGATTTCCCAACGTTGATGATACTCTGTGGCTAACAACAATGCAGGAAATAAAGCAA
>NZ_JADEXZ010000110.1 GCF_015206815.1 Fortiea sp. LEGE XX443 | reverse complement strand
CTTTGCTCCTAACTGCCCATCCCAAAATCCTATAGAAGATATTTGGTTACAAGCAAAAACCTGGGTTAGACGTTTTTGCGCTTTAATTCCAACATTCTCTCATTTAAAGTGGATGTTTGAGTGGTTTCTCCGAAACACTACCTTTGATTTTCTCTCTCTCCAGATGTACGGAGCTTTTTCAGAAATCAAATACTAGTCCTATATATTACGTTATACCTATGTTCAGCGCCTTTCTAGTTCAGTTAATGCAATCAATATTTTGATTAGAAATCAAAAGGAAAAAAATGCGCGGGAAGCATACGAAAAAGTTAGCAAATCATTGGAAATTTTCTTGAATGATTACCGTAAAAAACCTCTCTCTTTTGGTAGTAGGATTCATTACAGGGTGCTAATACCAGAAATGCGAAAGACTCATTCAGGTACAATACGAGCAACTATACGTCGTAATGGAACCTTAGACGAATTTGATGTCTATTTTCTCCTGGCTAATGGTTCTAAGTCTGTTGCATGGAACGCTACTGTGGGCATTTTCCACGAATTGAAAGGAATACTCAAAAATTTGAGTGGAGATTCTCTAGTCAAAGCATACGCAGAAGGCTTAATAAATCAAATATTAGCAAATTGGGATGAATGGCATCAAGAATTCCTTACTTATTCAGGGCAAATTAGTGAACAAATTTTCAGACCTACCCTGATCAAGTCTTCTATTTGGGATGAGTGTATGTTTCTTCAAGGTTCAGGATTTCGCAATGATGTAATCTTGAGGTTTCAAAGATGGCTTGATGCTGTTGAACAACGGCATTTACATGACTTATTAAACAGTCAGATTGAAAAAGCATGGCAAGATAAAGTTGTAGGCAAATTAGATAATCTAATAGTTAATAGTACAACAGCGTAATTATGATATAAAGCTGCCATTCGATTTATATGTTATTAGAAAAGGCATAATGTAAACACCGCCTTTTCTATTTTTTATTAATCATTTAATAATTTTATTGGCGTGGGACTACCTCAAACTCAGATTTAGAACGGTAGAAACAAACATCAAATTCTAGAAAAAAGTTAGTCTGTCCCAAAATCAAAGGTATGTTTGGCTGCCTCACCCAAGCAAACGCTAAACGGACTGGAGAATAATCACCTATTTCAGCATGAGCAAAAAATGGCATTGCTGATTGATTACTTAAATTACCAGCGAGTTGAATAATCGCTTTACTATCTTCCCAAATAGCACCTAACTGAATACCAATTTCATAGGGTAATACACTAACAGTTGCACCACTATCAACTAATCCAAAAGCCTCAACACTCTTGTCTCCTCGACGCAGAATCAATGGAATTCGTGGTAAACTATCAAACTCGTTTTGGGATGAGTCAGTGGTGGAATATCTGAAGCGCATACCCGTCATTCCTCATTGGTGATATTCACCGCTTCCATAAGAACTGCACCAGCACCAAACGAATTATAAGGAGTTGGTAAATCATAGGTTTTGAAAGGTTCTAGCGGTGAAATATCCTCATTGGTATCCAGTTCTGCTTTGAGGATACAGAATAACTCTAACTTATCAGTTGGAGAAAGTTTAAGAATCGCAGGAATTAATTCAGAAAGTCTCATATTTTACGCCCCATTCTAGTTGGTCGTCTTACTAAAAGCTTAATCTATGTCCCACCTATTCAACAGACTCTTTCTTCTTTTGCTTCTAGTCTGCGAGTTCCGCTTTCGCGGGATGTGCCTCTGAATGAGGCTAATTCATATTTGCATTCAGTAAACAGCAGCCAACACTGTTATATCAGGATTGTTGAGTAATCCAGTGGTAATAGCGATCGCTACCTCAGACAGACGCAGACAGATGCAGATGAATTTGATAATTATCTGTATCTATCATATGTTCTTCCTATGAGCGAAGAAGTCTCAACGAAACTAAGATTTATCAGGGAAACTATCTCTCAAACTGAGGTTGGGGGTGTGCGTCTACGTGGTACAGATTGGTTTGCTTGGGCTACTGGTGGCGCTTCCAATACTGTATTGCTGACTGCTGAAACTGGAGTAGCGGAATTGTTAGTGACTGGACAAGATGCGTGGGTGTTGACGGATGAAATTGAAGCCCAACGTCTCAAAGATGAGGAATTACCCAGCAATTTGAAGCTGCATATTAACCATTGGGCTGATGCTGCGGCTCGTGAGGCTTTTGTCCGTGAAGCTACAGATGGGGGTATAGTTATTAGCGATGTCTGCAATAACTTAACTTCACAAGAACAACCTATACCCCACTCTCTACAACAATACAAGTGGGTATTATTGCCAACTGAGTTAGAAAGATATCGTCACATCGGACAACAAGCCAGCGCAGCGATGACAGAAGTGCTACAAGCTGCCCAACCTACTTGGACAAAATATCAGTTAGCGGGTGCAAGTGCAGAAGCGTTGTGGTCGAGAGGTTTACATCCAGCTTTGACACTCGTAGCTGGTGAGAGGCGTTTACCTTTATACCGTTACCCGGACTACTATGGACTCCAATTTGTCCACCATGTGCTGTGATAATTTGGCGATAGAGGTATAATCCTAAACCAATACCAGTATAACGAGAGCGATCGCCTCTAGAATAGCGTTCAAATATTTCTAAGCATTGCTCCTCTTTCATCCCCGCGCCATTATCCTGCACTAAAACGCGTGAAACAGTCTCATGAGCAGGTATCGCGTTTGACAACTATTTGGGTGGATGGTGGCTTTGATGGTGAGCCGTTCATGCAGTGGGTAATGGATTTTTGTCGTTGGATTGTGCAGGTTGTGCTGGCCTATTCTCTCCTCAGCGATGACACACCCTTAACCCAGACTTATCAATCTGCCCGACAGCACAAACGCTACAACCCGCATTATTTCGTTGGCTGATTAAATTTGCTTATGTTTGCAACGAGTTGAGGCGGTTGCGAATAAATCCGCAGCCGTGCTTGGGTGTGGTCAAGAAATATTGGAATAATGTATCCGGGGCGACCGGGGCGATCGCTAAGGTGAAGGATGCCTTCGCTGAAGACTGGTGCGATAACCCCACTGGCCTGTTTATCAATTCCTGCAAGAGTGGAGCCAAGGGCAAGAATACTGTAACAGCAGATGTTAATGCTTGGTTTCAGTGAGCGAGGAAGCAGCGGATTGTACTGGCAATGTCGGGTGGGGTCGTTTATACGCCGGATGGGGAGGCTGTGGAGTTGCGGGAGATGATGCGGCGGTTTCCGGTGGGGGAGTCATACCATTTCACCAAATGAATGATACAAATAATTTCTCCTCTGCACCCCACCCCCTCTGAGGTTCGATAAATTAAGTCTTTTATGATTTTTACGTAATAACCGCAAGATAGCTTGTATGACAAAAAGAAGACTTGACTAAAACAGCACAATCTTTTGTATGCAAAAATATTCTTCCCAGGTTTTTATTGTAACCTTATCACTTTTAACTTTGTTAGATACTGTTAGTTTTATATTTTTATCGCCGACATTAGCCCAAACTACCACTTGTCAACAACGGCAGCAGCAAGATACCCAAATTCAAATTAATATACTTGTGTCGGATTTTGAACAAGATATTCCTGCTGGTAAAAATGAACAAGCAATTTCGCGTATTAACCAAGCTATACAAATTGCTCTAAAAGCCCAAAATCCAACAGTAACAAGAACTTTTCTCAGTCAGCTTGTCGATAGTTACTTACCCCAAGAGTCACTCTTAGGAAGATTAGCGCAACAAATTGAACCTAGTCAAAAACCACAGCTACGCCAATTGTTGACATCGTTAACAAGCTTAACCCAGAGTTTAAATAGTGGTTACAGTGTTGCAAAAACTCAAAGTTTAACCAGAATAGCTAATTATTTTCGGATAATTGGCGAACAACAGCAAGCTTTATCATTGTTGACACAAGCATTAACCACTAGTCAGTTTATTAAAGGTGCAGAATTTCAAACTAAAGCTTTAACTCCTATTGCTCAGGAATACTTAGCACTTAAACAAACAGTGGAAGCAGAACAAATTTTGGCGCAGTCGCTTCAGTTTGCCCAACAAATTCAACCTCAAGAACCAATTCGTCGAGTTTTGGTATTAGAAACGATTGCTGTTACTTACGCTCAATTAGGTAAAATTGAACGTGCTTTACAACTAGTTACGTCAATATCTGATCCTTACTACCGTTCCAAAATTAGATTTGAAGTTGTTAAGCAATTAACTCAGAAAAACCAACTAGAAGCAGCCCAAAAATTAGCACAAAATATAGAAACACCAGAGTTTAAAGGTAGAAGCTTCGTAGAAATTGCTCTCGCCGCTGGTAATAAAGGCCAACAGCAGCTATCTGACCAAAATTTTGCCGCAGCCCTGCAAGCAACTGGTAATGATAGTAATGCAGTTTACCTTCAAGCACCACTGATTCAAACATATGCTAAAGGTGGACAGAGAGATGCAGCTTATAAAGCAGTACAACAATTACAAAATGTAGAACAAAAAGCCCTAACTTTGGGAATCATTGCAAACGAATATAGTAAAGCAGGACAGTTACAAAAAGTTGAGCAAATTATCACTGAACTTACTCCTTTAATTCAAACACCAGAGGCTATAGATAATGTCGGTTTTTTGCAAAATATTTTGGCAAACTCTCTAGCTGAAAAACAATACAAACTTGCTTTTGACTTAGTAAGTAAGACAAAACGAAATGATTTCATGGGTAGAGAAGATTGGCTGTCACGAATTGCCGATGCAGCAATTAAAGCCAGAAATATTGAATTACCCTTGCAGATTGCTCAAAATTTGGGTGAAGCCGATATTGACCAGCGCAATCGCTTATTGCAAAAAGTCGCTGAAGGTTATGCCCAAAACAAACAACTAGAACGCGCTTTGTCTATAGTTCAGCAGATTAATAACTCTGGTAATTCACTTGATAAAGTGCAAACACTAGCCTTAGTTGCTACTGCATTTGGTAAAACTGCACAAACAGATAAACTGTTAAATCAAGCAACTGCTGAGGCGAGGAAATTAGCACCACAACAGCGTGCTTTTGCTTTGGCGAGTGTTGCACAGGCATTTCTTAAAATTGGTAATCAACCGCAAGCCAAGAAATTGTTAGCCGAAGCAATACAGGCAGTTCAAACAGAGAAAGACTCCTCAGTGCGTGATAATCTTTTACAAAGAATGTCAGAGCCTTTTATTGCAGCTAAACAATATAATGCTGCTTTGCAGATTATACAAGCTATACCTACAACAACACGAGATTATAAGCTGCCAGAGTTAGCTAAATTAGTTATCGAAAATGGTAATGATGCTAGTGAGATTGTTAATATACTGTCTAAAAATACCAAAAACCCTGAAAATAAAACTAGAGGGTTAATAAGTATAGCGGAAACATATCTTCGCGCTCAAAAAATCCAGTCAGTAAAACAAGTTTCAGACTTAGCTTTTGCCGCAGCTAAAACTATCTCTAGCCCAGAATCACGGGTTTTAACTTTTGGCAACCCACCAGATATTACAGTAGTAGATGATGATGGTGATAGAGCCAGTTCTTTAGAAAAAATTGCTTTATTAAAAGCAAAAATTGGTGATTATAATCAAGCTTTGGTTGTGGCTCAAGTTATTCAAGATAAAAAGCTTCGAGGACAACTAGTGCAGCAACTTCTTTGTTATAAAAAATAGTTATATACTAGCGTGGTAAATCTTATACCAATTTAAAAAAAGAATGCGACAGATGCGTAGGTTGGGTAGTAGCTTGCTTCCCGTTCGCGTAGCGTCTCCGTCAGGAGAAGGGTACGAAGTGAAACCCAACATCTACAAGGTTTTAAGGTGTTGGGTTTCGTCCCTCAACCCAACCTACATCTGTAGCGATCATTCTTCAAATTGGTATTACTAGAGGTATCTTGCAAACGTGGAAAGTTCGTTTTAGTTTTCTTTTTGACTAACGTAATTAAGCTTTTAATCTGCCTCTCAAGTTAATTTTACCGTTCTAGCTTGAATTAAATTAGTCTGAATTTTTAGGTGATTTTTAGTTATTTTTTTAAGTAAGCTCGTTACTATTCTTGAGTTGCGTTCCGCAGTTTTTAGAACCAGTCCATGCCTAAAAAATCAAGAGAACGTTATCCCCAAAATTGGTTGCCCAAATTTGATGAAAAAACTCACCAGCGTAATCATCAGAAGTTATTCTATGCTTTAGGCGTTTTTTTCTGCAATCGATTTTTAATCCATTTCCATCTGGCAACGAGAAAAGTAAAGAATCCTGCACCACTAAGGGCAATGGTAGTTTCTATAATTCCTGTTCCATTCTGTCCTAACCAGCCAACAGGGTTAACTGCAACCTTGATAGTATGATCAAAGGTTTTTAAATCTACTAATTCATCTGTTTGTTGATCTGGAATTTTAATGCGGGCATAGAGAACAAGAAACAGCTTTTGTTCGCCCGATTCATTGGGAGTAACATTCCAGCGCCACTTTGCAACAGTTCCTTCTGGTAAAGCTCGATTTTCTTCGTCTAAAGGTTTGATAGTAAAGCTGGTTCCTTCTAAACGCGCCTTCATAAAGGAACTTACCTTAATCTGAGCAGTATCAATTTTCCCGATCAATCCTTGTTTTAAGTCGCGCTTCAAATCATCACTAACGCGCACTTCAACCACGTTAGTTTCTGCAACTTGCATATCTTCCGGAACATTAAAGGCAATTTGTCCAGGTTTGAGATTATTTGCAGCTTCTTTCAGAGCTTTCTCTGCACGAAGAAGAATAACCGCATCATAATTAGAATGCTCCTCGTCTGGTACTGGGAATAGACTAGCTGAGGGAGGATCTGTAGGTTCTCCTGCCACTGAACTACTCGGTGCGGGGGATTGCTCACTGATACTTTCACATCCAATCAGCAGCCCCCAAATCAAAGCAAAGATCATGAAGTTCAACCAAGGCTTTTTGCCATGCTTCAACCTTGGAATCTTCTTTCTCAGAGAGAAATACTGATAGATCATAAGGGTTATTAAGCTTACCTGGAAATTTATCAATCTCTCGATAAAATTCGTTAATTTTTTCTCGCTCTACATCAATACACTTTAGCACTTCTTCATTACTAGCTAAAGACGAACGAGGTTATTATCTTGGGGTGTGTTTTTAATTTCCACAAAGTAAACAACAAGAGTAAAAAAGCTCTCAGGGCATAAGCTGTAACACTACCCCAGCATACAGTTTAGATGCTGGTATAGAAGACGGTATAGAATCTAAAACCCAATCACCGAAACAGCCTTTCGCTTCTTGTACATTTAGAATAAAGTTCCAAAATTTAAAACAAAGTCTTGAAATTTAAAATAAAGTCTTAAACTAACTGGCACAAAAAGACCTTACCGTCTACTGGGCTAAAGCCGACGATAGGGCGTTGCGAAGCAGTCTAAACCTGCGTGTATTTCCTATGCCAAACCATAAAATCGTGTAATTCATAGCCAAAAGTATTGTATCTTCGTAGGTGACACCACCGCGCTCTCAAGGGGCCATCAATTTCTACTTATCAATCCCAATCGCTACAACCCTTGTAATTTCGTTGGCTGATAAAACTTGCTTATGTTTGCTACGTTATTACCAAGTAGGGGTATGGTCTGCACTTAATACTCAGAGATAACATATAAATGAAGCGATCGCTTCATTTATATGTCCATGATTGAAAAGCCTTACTGTTATTGCAGCTAATAAATGGTTAGTTGCTTTATACTTAGTTGAGCGGCAATTTCTTCATTGAAGCTCACTTGTAACTATCGTTGGTAAAAATTGCTCATTTACCCCGAAAACCACATTGCGAACGCAAATATTTATAAGTCTGCAACTAAATTATTAAACTAAAAGTCTTATCCATTAAGTAGGTGGAAAAATTTATCGTTATGACAAGGGAGTTGGGAATAGTCCATGTAGATGCACGCAGTGCGGATCGCTCGAAAAGACGGAATAAGTCTTTCAGAGAAGTTTACATTTTATTAGATAGTGAGCTTTAATTTATACTCACCTACTTATGTAATTAGCTTTGCTCTATTAATACTTTGTATGAGTAAGAATATAAAAGCAATTTCAATCACGATGTTGATATTTACTTCGATATTATCAACTTACATTTTCTTAGGAAAATTTTCTTATATGGGGTCGCAGACATTAATCGGAATAACCGAAGGTGCAGATGTAAACGTTCCATATAATCACAAATACGGCATTCTGGGATATGCATTCGCCAGAAACTATTATCAAAACGGAGAGATTACCGAAAGTCGCATTCAAACCTTTGATCATGTCCGATTTGCCTTCTCTGTCCTCCTCACAATTGGAGTTTGGGGGATAGCTGCACTAATAATTACTAAGTTTTTTATAGGAAATAAGGAAATCACAGATAGTGGCGAAATTTAACTACAAATCATCTCTTTCTCTCTTCAAGACAAGGGGTTAACTAAGACTGACCTGTGTGAGCGGATAAATAGCAACGGCAGTCAAATCAATCAATGAGCAACGATGCTCAACCTTGACCCTGATGAGTACCTGTTTGAATTGACTTGCATGGGATGCAGTAACGAATTAATTCTTTTTTTCGAGTAAATTAAACGAATATTCGATTAATTAAGTAGGAGTAAATAAAATGAAAAATGGGACGCTGAAAATATTCCTCCTCAAAAAGAAAGACTAGCAATTGTAACGGGTTCGAGCAGCGGCATCGGTTATGAAACGGCGCGGGTTTTAGCTAATAAACAAGCGTCTGTAATCATTGCGGTTCGCAATTTGGACAAAGGAAACAAGGCATTGGCAAAAATTCTTCAACAGAATAAAGATGCCGACGTAAAGGTGATGGAACTTGATTTGGCGAATTTAGCATCAGTTAAAAATTTCGCTCTCAACTTTCAGAAAAATTATTTGCGTCTGGATTTACTGATTAATAATGCGGGTGTGATGATTCCGCTCGCAAAAACAACAAATGCGAACGCAAAATCTATATCAGCGACTCCAAGTATAGAAAATGCGATCGCAAAAATAACAAATGTGATCGCAAAATCTATATCAGCGACTCCAAGTATAAAAAATGCGATCGCAAAATCTATATCAGCGACTACCGTTGTAACAAATGCGATCGCCTTACCAGAAAAGCCATTAAACGTAGCGTAGACTTGGGCATAGTTTTTTGTTTAGAAGTTGAACAAGGTTAAAAGGCAGTTTTCCTTCTGCCTCCAGCCTTCTGCTAAGATATTGTGTCATTGGTTCTTCAATTAGATACTATTGATGCTAGATAATGGGAAAGCTTTGACTTTTATTGACCCATCTAGCCCGGAAGAACAGATTAACTACTATGCGAACTCACTATTGCGGCGAACTCCGAAAAGAAGATATTGGAGAAACTGTTACCTTGTACGGATGGGTAGACCGTCGCCGCGATCATGGGGGCGTGATATTCTTGGATTTACGCGATCGCTCTGGAACTGTCCAAATTGTCAGCGATCCGCAACGCACCCCCGACTCTTACGAGCCAGCCAATGCTCTGCGGAATGAATACGTCGTCGAAATTATAGGTAGGGTAACGCAACGTCCCGAAGAATCCCTAAATACCCGCATCCCCACAGGTGAAGTAGAAATTTACGCGGACAAAATTCAATTGTTAAATGCAGTCCGCAAGCAGCTACCATTCCAGGTTTCTAGTGCTGACACCGAATCGGTACGGGAAGACTTAAGACTAAAATACCGTTATTTGGATTTACGACGCGATCGCATGGCGCAAAATATGCAACTGCGTCATCAAGTCGTCAAAGCCATGCGGCGCTATTTGGAAGATATAGAAGGTTTCATTGAAATTGAAACTCCAGTCCTCACTCGTTCCACCCCCGAAGGTGCGCGGGACTATGTTTTACCGAGTCGTGTTAACCCTGGTGAATGGTTTGCTTTACCCCAATCACCACAACTATTTAAACAAATTTTGATGGTATCCGGCATGGACAGATACTATCAGATTGCCCGTTGCTTCCGGGATGAAGATTTACGCGCCGACAGACAACCAGAGTTCACCCAATTGGACATGGAAATGAGTTTCATGTCCCAAGAAGAAATTATCGAACTCAACGAAAAGTTAGTTTGTCACATCTTCAAAGCTGTTAAAGGTATTGAGTTACCCCATCCCTTCCCCCGCCTTACCTATGCTGAAGGCATGGAACGTTACGGTAGCGATAAACCCGATACCCGTTATGGTTTGGAATTAGTTGATGTTTCCGACATACTCAAAGACTCTGGTTTCAAAGTCTTTAAGGATGCTGTTGCTCACGGTGGTATCGTCAAAATCCTCCCCATCCCCAACGGTAACGAGCAAATTTCTAATGTCCGCATTAAACCAGGTGGTGATATCTTCAAAGAAGCCAGTGAAGCTGGAGCTAAAGGTTTAGCTTATATCCGCGTCAGAGAAGATGGTGAAATAGACACCATCGGTGCAATAAAAGACAACCTCACAGCCGAACAAAAAGCCGAAATTCTCCGCCGCACTGGTGCAAAAGCTGGACATTTGCTATTGTTTGGCGCTGGTGATGCTGCTACTGTTAATAAAACTTTGGATAGATTACGGCAATTTACTGCTAGAGAATTTGGGTTAATTGATCCTGAAAAACTTAACTTGCTGTGGATTGTTGATTTCCCCATGTTTGAGTGGAATGCTAACGAAAAGCGCCTAGAAGCATTACATCACCCATTCACTGCACCCCATCCCGATGATTTACATGACTTAAAAACCGCCCGCGCCCAAGCTTACGACTTGGTATTTAACGGCTTTGAAGTTGGCGGTGGTAGTTTGCGGATTTATCAACGAGAAATTCAAGAACAGGTGTTTGAAACCATCGGCTTGTCACCGGAAGAAGCCCAAAGTAAATTCGGTTTCCTCTTAGAAGCCTTTGAATATGGTACACCGCCGCATGGTGGTATCGCTTACGGTTTAGATCGTTTGGTGATGTTGCTGGCTAGGGAAGAATCTATCCGCGATGTGATTGCTTTTCCCAAGACACAACAAGCCCGTTGCTTGTTAACAGATGCACCTTCTGGGGTGGATGTCAAGCAATTGAAAGAATTACAGGTTACTTCGACATACAAGCCAAAGTCATAGTCAATATCAAGGAAATTTAACAAAGTAAAAAGAAATATTTTATCTTTCTTTTTACTTTTGACCTTTAACTTTTACCTTATTTGATGATGCTGCCAAAATAGTATTAAGCTGCTATCCCCATACTTTTTTATGAGTGAATCTATCATCTTGACAGAGGCTGGCTTATTATCAGAGGATGTGTTGCCAGATGTCAGCCAATTGGTGACAGAAGACGACGAAGCAGCGGATAATCTACCATCGGAAAAACAACAACGGCTATTAACAGAAACTCTCTACAGTTCTTGGCACGGCGCAACTAATACCCAAGGATTTCTTGTGGCTGCTAATGTGGGCTTGTTTTATAGCAGTAATCAGCCGCCGCTTGTACCTAATGTATTTTTGAGCCTTAAAGCAGCAAGGAACAGGACAAAGCCTCAAAGTTATCGAGCCGCTTGATTAATTTCAGGGCGAACAATATAGTTATTAGCCTCTACATTGCTGGGTAAAGGTTCCCGTATCTCGGCTCAATACCAACTACAGGCTATTTAGCCAGAGAGATTGTAGCTAATCCACTGACAACCAACTGTTTAACCGAAAATATGGCGATCGCCTGGAATCCTAGTTTAACAGGCGCGAAGATTGAAGAGACTTTTGTCATTCTCCAGGATGGAAACTTAGAAAATCTGACTTTTGACCCCAAATTTCCTAGTGTTGAGGTGGAAGGAAGATTGCGTGCAGTGCCTTGGGAAATTTAATTTACACAAAAATCCCCCTTTCAACTCATGGTGTAAAGGGGGACAATGGCTAATACCGTTTCACTTTAAGTTTGATACAAGTAGGTCGCAGGGGGGCAGGGGGTAGGGAGCAGAGGGAAAGAATTAAAAACCATTAATTTGTATCAAGATTTTCGTGAATTGGTATAAGGTAAAAGGAAATCAAATTTTTTAACCAAATTTACCAGCCGTTGAGGCTATGAGAAATGCTGCATAGGTAAGTATGTAGCCAACAGTAAAGTGAGCTAAACCAACTAACCAACCTTGAACAATAGATAGAGCAACGGGCTTATCTTTCCAACGAACTAAGTTAGCTAGTGGCGTGCATTCGTGCGCCCAAACTAGAGTTTCAATTAGGCTACGTGGAACAGAAGACTTGATGCCCACAGAAAAATAATTGCTACATGACCGAAGTGAGTAGCGAAAATCTTTTGGTAGAGATTTTCTTCGGTTATGCCATCATGACTTTCAAAATCATTTCCTGTGGCGATCGCATACCAGATTCGACGTGTAGTCGGATCTTGAGCGAGATCCTTCCGCCAACGCGCAGCGTCTCGTAGAGAAGAAGAGGTTTTGAGAGATAAATATAAGAAAATCATCCCGCATTTATGCAACACCTAATTATTAAATAAAAAAGTCAAACCCGTTTAGGGGTTGATAATTCCATAGTAAATAGCAGCAATAAATAAGAAAGCAGTCAATATAACTAGAGTAAAGCCATAAATTAATCGCTTATATGGTAAATCTTGATCAGTAATTATGTTATCGTTTTGTACCTGAATCATAGGCTGAGATTTGCTGAGATTTTGAGTATTTGTGTAATCAAACGTATTCTCTGCTGAGGGAATATTGTTTACTATTTTTGTTCTTTGATTTTCTGGCGATCGCATATATTTTTTGCCTCATATTTTGTGGCGATGCTGCAATAATTCCAAATGTTCACTAATCAGTGCATCATACTTGAGAATTACCTTGACTTGAAGGTTGATTCTGCTAGAAGATTTATCTAATATAAAGTTGGTTTGTAATTGCCAATACTCTTGTGTAAAAAACTGAAAAATCAATAAATAGATTTTTTATCAATTTAAATAACATCAGATAAACTTAGATTCAGCCTTATCATTCTCTGCTACTTTGTTAGTCGAGAAAAAGAGTTAGAATATGAGCATAAAAGCCTTAGCAAATATCACTTATCTACATTTTTTAGAAATATAAACTGATAGATATAGGAATCATATTTGATTTCTGAAAAAGTGTACGAGATAATACGGAGGAATATATCTGTCTAAGAACAAACAATGATAGATCAGCATCTACAACCTGCGATGCCTGCGGCGGGCGTAGCCATCGCAGAACTACAAGAATTTATAGATAGTCGCCCAGATGCCCGTGAGGTGAGAAAAGCTCTCTTCTGTAA
>NZ_JADEXZ010000010.1 GCF_015206815.1 Fortiea sp. LEGE XX443 | reverse complement strand
CCTTTTAATTGCTGTGCAGTTTCCTTCAACAAATGCTTTAGTGAATCTGTTAATTCCATTGACACCTATGCACATCCAAAATCGAATCATCATTGAATTTACTACAAAAAGGGAAGGGAAAGGTTGCTAACGGCAACCTTTCCCTTCCCGCCACCAGAATGATTATCATTTTCATAAGTTGTATACTTTATTCTCTGGAAGTCCCTTACAGGCAGTAGTGTTACGAACCTTTACACCCCGAACACGACGAATCCGTTCTACTAAGGGCGGGTGGGTAGCTAAGATATCTTCCCAAAAAGATGGGTTGAGAGCATTGCCAAAAAACATGTGGCTGACAGCTTCCGCACCAGGAGCAATCAAGCGTGAATCCATACTTTGGAGTTTCTCCAAAACTCCAGCAATGCCATCGGGGTTCCGAGTGAACTGTACAGCAGAAGCATCTGCCAAAAATTCTCGTTGACGGGAAACAGCAGCTTTGATCAGACTACCGCAAATAAATCCAATCCCGCCAATCAGCATCAGTACCAAGCCAAACGCCCAGAGAGGTAAGCCTTTGTCTTCACGGGAGCTACTGCGAAAATGCCACAGCAATCTGCCAGTGAAGTAAATAAATAAAATGCCATGCAGCAACCCGATCAAACGCAAATTTAGCCGCATATCTCCATTGAGAATATGGCTAAATTCATGCCCAATCACACCTTGTAATTCATCTCGGTTTAGATGCTGTAAAGTCCCGCGAGTTATGCCAATCACAGCATCGTTAGGCGTAAACCCCGCAGCAAAGGCATTGATGCTAGTTTCTGCATCTAAAAGATAAACTTCTGGGACAGAAATACCAGAAGCGATCGCCATTTCCTCCACAATATTTAATAGTTGTCGCTCTTGTTCGTTAGCCCTTTCTGAGATCAGTAACTTTCCCCCTAACTCCTGGGCGATGACTCTACCTCCTTCCCGCAGACAGAAAATTTTATATAGACTGGCTAGAGCGATCGCAATTGTAGTTACACAAACAACACCCAAAAATAATTCCCCATGCCACCATACCCGCGGAGCCATACGCAAGAGAAACAATATGGCTATGTAAATTGCCCCAATCATTAACCCTATTGATAAAACATACAGCCCGACTAACTGTTGTGTATTCTGTCTTGCCCGGTCTTGATGTTCAAAGAAATTCATAAAGATTTAAAAAGATACACGGGGAGCTTGTCGGACTTCGGATGTGGCTTCTGGCAGCAATTCTGCGATTCTAAAGTTAAAAGTATTTGCTACCAAGTTACTGGGGAAAGATTCATTTTTAGTGTTGTAAAGAGTCACAGCATCATTAAAAGCCTGACGTGCAAAAGCAATCCGATTTTCTGTTGAAGATAGTTCTTCCATGACTTGAGTCATGGTGCGATCGGCTTTCAGTTCTGGATAAGATTCAGAAATTACCATCAAGTGTCCTAAAGCACTTGTCAATGCTGCTTCTGCATTACCCAATTGCTGCATCGCTTGAGGATCGCCCGGATTCTGTACAGCACGACTACTAGCATTAATAGCCGAATTACGAGTCGAAATTACTGCTTCTAGGGTTTCTCTTTCATGTTTCATATACCCTTTGGCAGTTTCTACTAAATTGGGAATTAGATCATAGCGACGTTGTAATTGCACATCAATTTGTGAGTACGCATTTTTGTAATGATTACGAAATTTAACTAAATCGTTGTAACTGCTAATCAGAATTACAGCTACAGTTGCAACCAAGGCAATAGAAAATATGAAAATTCCCATAATATTCTGATTCAATTTACAAAACTTACATGACAAAAACTGAAGTGTAGTGTCTTAAATTCTGCTGAATAAACAGCTAAATTTTTCTGAATACCAACAATAAGTTTACTTTGCCGCAACAAGCTTCGTCGTCTGTAAAATTAATTACGCAACTTTACTGATATTTAATTTAGATACTAAGATTATCTGCTTTCTGGTAAATAATTAAAGAAATTAAATTTATTTTATAGTTAAAATGTAGGCTTTTCAAATAGCATTAAAGAGAGAATAAAATCAATAATAAAAATTGCTACCCATGTCGTAACTACTGCTGTTGTTGCTGACTCTCCTACTTCCTTCGCTCCTCCTGTTGTAGTTAATCCCCAACTGCAACCATTAACAGCCACCAGAATTCCAAAAATGAATCCCTTTAATAAAACTATTAATAAATCTGATGGTTCTAAAAAAGCTCTGACTGACTCTAAAAATGTTTCAGGAACAATCTGGTAAAACTGTGCTGCGGCAAAAACACCACCAGCAATGCCTATAACTAAAGCAAAAATCGTCATCAAAGGCATCATTAAACAGCAGGCGATTACTCTAGGCAGCACCAGATAATCAATCGGATCAGTTTTGAGCATATAAAGTGCATCAATTTGCTCTGTAACTCTCATTGCGCCTAATTCTGCGGCAAAAGCAGAACCGACTTGTCCAGCAATAATACTAGCTGTCAAAATTGGAGCTAATTCTCGGCAAAAAGCTAAGGCAAAAGCACCCCCCACAGCACTAACAACACCAAATTTTACTAATTCCCTGGCTGTCTGAATAGTGAAAATCATCCCAGCAAAACCACTCACAAGTAGCACTGGAAAGAGAGAACCAGGCCCAGATGTCACCATGTGTTCCAGAATTTTGCGATAGTAAGTTTTTCCTTGGAGTAAATGTAGCAATACTTGACCAAAAAGTAACACAGCAGAGCAACAGCGCCCAATCCATAGTTGCTCTTTATTTTGTTTTGGTAGCAATTTTATCGTCCTTAAGGCTGAGTTTCTTGCACCTAATATGAGGGAATAAACACTCAGGGATGCACTTTGTTATTTGCGAAGTACTGGTTAGATAGTTTTACACTTATATTCCCAATAAAATGGGGGATTTTTTATTTATTTTGAAACTTCTTAAGACAAAGTAAAAAATCATTTTTCACACTGCACCATATCTTAAAAAACTGTCAGATTGATGGTAGCTAGACTCTAATTATTGCAGATGAATTACTAATTTAGGGGAATTTACAGCAACTTCAATAAAATAGACAACTATCTAAAGTAGGAGAATTTATTGAAAAAATGTCAGCTTTTAGCTAGTGGCTAGAATGTGTTTATTTTTGAAATTATTAATTGTAGATATACCATTGAGTGTCTATTTCTAATAGTACCAAATGTCATGCAACAGGAAGGTTAATAAATTAATAAAAAAGCAGCGATCTAAGCTCACTTACTTTAGATAAGCATCCTACTACTAAATCCCACCTTCGCTGAACTGATGAATTTGTGGTTTTGGATATGGGAATAGATCGCCATTTCGTGAAATATCTGGATTTTCAATATTTCTACTTTATTCTGGAGGAAATTTTCATGGGTAATTTATTTGGTTGGTCATTAGCACATACAAGTTTGCTGGTTTTAGGAGTAACAACCGCTACAATTAGTCCGATAGTAGTTTCTGCGCCAGTTTCCGCTCAAACTACTACTCCATCTGCTGCTAGTAACTTTTCTGATGTGAGTTCAGATTACTGGGCAAGCCCATTTATTCAAGCCCTAGCCGCAAGAAATGTCATTTCTGGATTTCCTGATGGTTCTTTTAAACCTAGCCAAGCTGTGACTCGTGCCGAATTTGCGACGATGATTCAAAGAGCTTTTAATCAGAATCCTGTTCGACAGATAAATACAGGCGGCTTTACAGATGTACCTGCCAATTATTGGGCAGCTTCTGCGATTCAGGAAGCATACGAAACAGGATTTATGACGGGATATCCTGGCAATGAGTTTCGTCCTAATCTCCAAATTCCGAAAGTTCAGGCGATCGCGGCTTTGTCGAGTGGTTTAAATTTAAATACTAGCGGCTCTGCATCAGATGTTCTCAATAATTACTATACAGATGCTTCCGTGATTCCTGATTATGCGGAAAATGGTGTGGCCGCCGCAACTCAAGCAAACATTGTTGTTAACTATCCAAATGTCAAACAACTTAACCCCCAAGTGCCTTTAACTCGTGCTGAAGCCGCAGGGTTGTTGTATCAAGCTTTAGTTAGACAAGGGCAGGTACAACCCCTAGCAAGCAATGTGGCGGCTGCTAACTATATAGTGGCTAGAAGTACTGGCGGCACACAAACTAGTACTGGCAATGATATTGTGGCGATCGCTGCGTCTAATAATTCTTTTACTACTTTGACTTCTTTACTGAAAGCGGCAGGTTTAGTTGATACTTTGCAACAACCAGGCCCTTATACAGTGTTTGCGCCTACAGATGAAGCATTTGCAGCTTTGCCAGCTGGCTCTGTACAGCAGCTACAGCAGCCAGAAAACAAAGAATTATTGGTAAAAATTCTCAGATATCATGTGGTTCCTGGCGCGTTAACTGCTAGTCAACTCACGGCTGGCGAACTAAAAACTGCCGAGGATGCACCTGTAAATATCCAGGTTGATAGCGCTAATAATCAAATTGCAGTCAACGGTACTAGAGTTATCCAACCAAATGTTCAAGCTAGTAACGGTGTGATTCACGTAATTGACCGAGTTTTGATTCCACCTAATTTGAACGTTAGCCAACAACCAGGAGACACTAATCAAACCACTCCCGAAGGAACTCCGACTACTGATATTGATCCCGGTAGAGCTACTCGTGGTGGCTCTAGCTATATTGGAGTTGCTGGTAACATCGGCTTGGGTGGAGACAGCGCTTTAAGTGAAGGGAACGTGGCAGTAATTAGTAAAGTTGGTCTAACAAATTATATTTCTGTACGTCCTTCCGCTGTGTTTGGCGACGACACTGTAGTTCTAGTACCTGTAACTTTTGATTTTTTACCTCGTTCAGTCAATCCCACTGGTGAACAGCGTTTTCCTGTTTCGCCTTATGTAGGCGCGGGTGTAGCGATCGAAACTAGCAATGATGCTGACGTTGGATTGCTTTTAACTGGTGGTGTAGATGTTCCTTTAGGCGATCGCTTTACGCTGAATGGTACTGTCAATGCTGCTTTTTTAGATCAGACTGATGTTGGTCTGCTATTCGGTATTGGTTACAACTTTTAAGTAATTTCCTCACCCTAAGCAAAACAGACGCGAATTATCGCGTCTGTTTTGTTGAAAAATCAAGAATTAAAATTTATCTTCCAACACCAACGTATTGGAAACCGGCTCTAACCATTGTTTCAGGGTCTAGGAAGTTACGACCGTCGATAATTACGGGGTTGTTCATTAATTTTGCCATCTTGGCATATTCTAATTGGCTAAATTGTTGCCATTCAGTCACCAGTACTAAAGCATCACAACCATCAGCTAGTCTTTCAGCATCAGTTTCTACCAATACGCCAGATAGACCATGACGCATACCTGTTTGAGAAATAATCGGGTCGTAAGCTTTAACTTTAGCTCCTAAGCGGTTGAGTTGCTCAATTAAATTGAGTGCGGGCGCATCGCGCAAGTCGTCGGTATCAGGTTTGAAGGTCAGACCGAGTAACCCAACAGTTTTACCTTTGAGGATTTTGAGGACTTGCTGAAGTTTTTCTAAAGCTATCAAGCGCTGGCGTTCATTAACGCTGACGGCTGATTTGAGTAATTGGGCTTCATAGCCGTAATCGTCAGCAGTGTGAATTAAGGCTGAAACGTCTTTGGGGAAGCAGGAACCACCCCAACCAATCCCAGCTTGTAAGAATTTGTTACCAATGCGGGAGTCTAAACCGATGCCTTTGGCTACTTGAGTGACATCAGCGCCGACGCGATCGCAAATGTTAGCAACTTCGTTAATAAAACTAATCTTGGTTGCCAAGAAAGCGTTAGCAGCGTATTTGATCATCTCTGCTGAACTTAGGTCTGTAGCCAGTATAGGTACAGGCGGTAAAGATTGGTCAGCCGCAAACTTGCGCTCAACAATAGGGGCATAAAGTTCTTGCATCATGGCGATCGCTCTAGAGCTATTGCCACCTAGTACAATGCGATCGGGGTTAAATGTGTCGTATACTGCCGAACCTTCGCGCAAAAATTCTGGGTTACTGACAACATCAAAATGTGCGGCAATTTCTGGCAGTTTGTCATCGCTAGGCACGCCACCTGCTGGTACAAGTGCTTTTTGGCGTTCAGCAATTCCATCTAAAACAATCATCCGCACCCAGTCGCCAGAACCAATAGGTACTGTGGATTTGTTGACGATGACTTTGTAGCCACCGTTAAGATTTGTGCCAATCCCTCGTGCTACAGCTTCTACATAACGGGTATCGCTTTCACCAGTGGGTAGAGGTGGTGTACCGACCGCAATAAAGAGAATCTCACCGTGAGCAACCCCAGCAGCGAGATCCGAGGAAAACTCAATTTTGCCTGATTGAATGGCAGACTGCATAATTTCTGACAGGCCAGGCTCAAAAATGGGCGACTGGCCAGACTTCATAAGTTTGACTTTTTCTTCGTTATTGTCTATGCAAACTACGTCATGCCCAATGTGAGCCAAGCAAGCACCTGTGACTAAACCAACGTAACCAGTACCTATTACGCAAACACGCATTTTATTTAACTCCTCGCTTTTTTGGGGTTGTTCTTCAAAAAGAAGTTGTCAATACGACATCTACACACCGTCTATTAACCAATCACTCAAATACGAGCAATGGCTAGAGTCTAGCCTGTACCTGCTTCACAGCCGTAGACAAAGCTGTGAAGCTTAAATCCTAAGTATCGCTTTTGATGCGATCGCGGAAATCCTCTACTGTCAGTTTTAACCCTTCTTGCAGAGGAATGGTAGGTTCCCAATTTAACCAAGTCTTTGCTTTTGTAATATCGGGGCGACGGCGACGAGGATCATCAGAAGGTAGCGGCTCAAATTTAATTTCGGCATCTGGATTCACCAACTTCTGCACAGCCTGTGCTAATTCTAAAATTGTGTATTCATCGGGATTACCTAAATTTATTGGCCCAGTAAATTCACCATTCATCAGTCGCATCAGACCTTCTACTAAATCTGATACGTAGCAAAAACTACGTGTTTGTGTACCTTCACCGTATACGGTTAACGGAATCCCCCGTAATGCTTGGACAACCAAGTTGCTCACTACTCGACCATCGTTTTCTAACATCCGTGGGCCATAGGTGTTAAATATTCGAGCAACCCGAATCTCAACTTTGTTCTGTCTGTAGTAGTCAAATGCCAAAGTTTCGGCAATTCTTTTGCCTTCGTCGTAACATGAACGCAGTCCAATGGGATTAACGTTACCTCTGTATTCTTCAGTTTGGGGATGAACTTCCGGATCACCGTAAACTTCGCTAGTTGAAGCTAACAAAAATCTTGCTTTGACACGTTTAGCTAACCCCAACATATTCAGCGTTCCCATCACGTTAGTCTTAACGGTTTTAACTGGGTTGTACTGGTAATGTACTGGGGAAGCTGGACAAGCTAAGTGGTAGATTTGATCGACTTCTAAACGAATTGGGTCAGTGATGTCGTGGCGGATCAACTCAAAGTTTTGGTGACCCATCCATTTGAAAATATTACGTTTAGTACCCGTATAAAAATTATCTAAGCATATTACTTCATGTCCTTGGGGTATTAGTCGGTCGATGAGATGGGAACCAATAAACCCAGCGCCGCCCGTCACCAAAATTCTCATAGTTTTCCTGATATTTACAGATACTAGTAGTGGCTGTTTAGCTTGTTGTTAGAGTACCCAGCCGAGATCCAAAAATGGAGGGCGAACAGAGCTAATCAATAATGTATTTTGGGATTGACTAATTTTTTGTGTATGCAATTTCGTTACATTAACACTTAATTACTGAAGAATTCATTTAGCAAAATAGCAAACATCACTTAATTCGTGAGCATTTTTACTTGAGAATTCATCAAATCTTCAACAAAATAAAGTTTCCTGTAAAATCTAAAATCGTTATCAGTTCTGGCTTTTAATGTACCTGAAGGTTCAAAATTCTATCTCTAGGTTTGTGAAACCAGGAAATTCCTTAGACAGTGGAAGTAGTGTTAGTAACACTTTTAGGTATGGTACTGATTTGAGTGCGTTTTACCTCTTTCAGCATGACAATGGAGCAAGTAAGTTGCCTTGCTACCTGAGTCGTGACATCACTCATGGTTAAGTCACCAGGAATAGTATAATTACGTATAAAAGGCAACACTACTAAGTCATACAATCGTGCTGCCTGCAAAATTGCTTGGGCAACATTTTCATGAGTAATGATTTGAATGTCTGGGGGATTTACCTGAGCTAATTGTGAGACTAAAAGAGAGAGGTGCGATCGCCTAGCTGCGATTTTACTAGAACTAATGCGGCGATCGCACACATTTAAAACCGTAACTTGGGCTTGATTGGCTTCTGCCAGCATTTGAGCAAACTGTATAAGCAATGCAGGTGAAGTTAAATTTTCTAATGGTACTAGGATGCGCTGAATTTTATGGGGTGATTCCACCAGACGTGTCACCGCCACAGGACAATGAGATGTCCAAAGTACAGCATCAATCACATTGCCAAATAAACGCGATCGCAAATCAGTACGTTTACCCCAACCCATAACAATTAAACTGGCTTTTTGCTCCCGCGCTGCTCTGCTAATTCCTGGCGCAAAGGCATCATCAATCCGCAGCAAAGGTATTGCTTCTATTCCCAAGCTAAGACTTTGATCTGTCGCTTTTGCTAGTAACCGCTCGCTCCGTTGCAGAGATGCTTCTAAGTGTGCAGCATCCATACGAGCCGCAATTTTAGCAATAGTTAACGGTATAATTTTGCTATTTTCCCGACGGGCTAATAAGGCCGCCATTTCAATTAAGTAATGCTGAGACTGAGGATTATATATAGGTACAACTATAGTAAAATTACTGCGGTTTTCGGCTGTTTTTTGTTCAAGTAAATTTATAATTACTGGTTCCGGTATGGGTGGTGTTAAAGCCACGGCTAGGCGACTGGTGAGCAACGGCCCCAATGTTGATGTAATCAGCATCAACACTACAACACTATGTAACACTTCAATTGACAGCAAACCAGCACGATATCCTACAAAAGTCGCAGCTAGTGTCGTACTTACTTGAGGTAATGATACAGACCACATAGTTAACATTTCTTGCCAGTTGTAGCGGTAAAAGAACTTTGCTAACAATGCTGCGAGAAATTTGCTAACAATGACACCAAATACGACTAACAGCATTAACTTTAAAGTCGTTATGCTTCTACCCCAAGCAGGCAAATCAATCAGCAAACCAAGGTCAACAAAAAAAATGGGAATAAAGAGGACGCTACCAATAAATACCACCTTTTCTTTAACTGGGCTTTCACCTATGACTCCATTTATCGCCAAACCCGCCAAAAAAGCACCGACAATTTTTTCAATGCCGATAAATTGAGCGCTGATAACTGCTAAAAATACAGAGAGTAATACAAATAAAATTTTATTGCCTTCATCGTCTCTAGAACAGCGAAAAAATTCTTGTCCAGCCCAATCAAAACCTACTACAATAATCGTTGAGTAAACGATTAACCGACCTAATAAAATGAGTAGATTAGATAAACTAAACACATCTACTTGTAGACTAATTACACAAACAGCTAATACCAGAAGAACGCTAATATCAGTAAATATTGTAGCTCCAATAGTGGCGCTCACAGCTTGATTATTAACAACTCCCAAGCGGCTCATAATGGGATATGCCAAAAGGGTATAGGAAGCAAATAAACAACCCATTAATATAGATGTATTCCAAGCAAAGCCAAAAATTCTGCCTACCAAGATTCCCGTCAAAAAAGGGATCAAGAAGGTGAAGCCAGCAAATCCCAAAGAGCGTTTTTGATTCTGGTGTAACTTCCCAAAGTCCTGTTCTAAGCCTACTAAAAACATCAAATAAACTAAGCCAATGTCAGATAGTAGGTCTATTATTGGCAAATCAGCAGGAAATAGATTCCAGCCTGATGGGCCAAGTACGACTCCAGAAAATACCAAACCAACTAAACCTGGTAGCCTGAGACGCTCAAACAGGATGGGTACAACTAAAATAACCACCAGCAAAATTGCCAAGGGAATGACTGGTTCTTGAGCAAGAACTTGTAATACTGGTTCCATAGGTAGGATTTAAAGAGGATATGGTAAATTAGCGATCGCATTTAGGCGATCGCTAATTTAAAATAAATACTTATAGAAGCTACCCTGAAAAATAAAAAAACTTATTTTAAACTACCTAGGTAATTGTTTAAGAACGAACTACCTATGGATGGATTTGACTCAAAATAAAACGTAAGCGATCATAGTCGTCTTTCAACAGCACACTCAGCATCCGTCCTGCCTTAACAAGCCATTCTCTATCAGCTTTGCGTAACTGGTAAACATCTCGAATGGCTGCGGCGGCTAAGGACTCAACTGGCGCACCGTTTACAGACAATAATGTGCGTAAAAAATCTAGGTTTTCTGTAAATTTAATGATTGCTTCGGCTTCACATCGATAAACAGCTTGATGAATTTGCGGCGGACGAGGTGGTAGATACTGATATATTCTGGGGATTTCATGGGAATCCTGGCAAGGTAGTGCAAAACCAACAATCGCCGCCCGAAATTCGGTTTTCAGCATGGCAAATATCTGGGGTTGTTCTTCACGTAAATCCTGCAATGACAACCCCAGAGCCACCGCCCGATGTATGGAATCTATGGGCATAGTTGTGGCATAAGACACCACAGCATACACTTGATTGCCTGATTCTTCATCCACAGCACAAACCCAACTACCAAAAGGTGGCATAGCTGGAAAGCTTAAGTCTTCTGGTTCTAAGCACTGTGCCAGAAACTCGGTGGTATTAGTCTCAATCACCTCCGCAATGTGGTTGGGGTGGCGATCGCTTGTGGCAAACTGTGGTAAAGGAAGGCGCATGATAGTGCTGAGTGCTGTTAGCGGTAGCGGGGCGTTCAGCCCGTGCTGAGTGAATAGTCAATAGTCCACAGCTTTTTGACTATTGACTGTTAACAAAAATCCTATTTTGCTTTTTTTCGTCCGGCTGTGGTGTCTACAAGTTCCAACTCTGAGAGGCGAAAGGTAATTAATTTATCCCAGTTGCCACCTTCAAACAATACAGCTACTTTGCCATCACTTACCCGTTGTACGAGTCCTTCGTAACGATAGTAGGTATCTGCGGGATTATTGACGCGAACAGTTGCTCCAGGCAGAATCATGATTTTTACCTTCGCTGATTTACTGTTAATAGCTTAATACTTGTCCTTTGTCATTGGTTACTTGTTATTTGCGCTAAAACTATTAACCATTGACTAATGACTCATAAATAGTACTTCTGCCGTTGTCGGAAATTTGCTACGGATTCTACTATTCCTAAACCGATGAAATTAGTCAGCATAGCAGAACGTCCGTAACTCATCCAAGGCAACGGAATTCCGGCTACGGGTGCTAAACCAACAGTCATACCAACATTAACAATTAACTGAAACATGATCATTGACAAAACACCAATCGCCAATAACGAACCAAAGTTGTCTTTAGCTGTTTGTGCTACATGCAGCAAACGGAAGCAAATCAAGCAAAAAACGAATAATACTACCAAACAACCAATAAAACCAAATTCTTCACCCACTGCGGAGAAAATAAAGTCTGTATGCTGTTCGGGGACAAAATTTAGTTGTGTCATTGGCCCCTTAAATAAACCCCATCCCCAAACTTCTCCCGCACCAATGGCTATCCGCGATTGAATGAGGTGATAACCTGCACCTAGGGGATCATGATCGGGGTCAGTAAAAACCGTGAGACGGGCTTTTTGATAGGGTTTTAAAACATGGTTCCAGGCGAAAATGCCTAGTTCACCACCCAAGATATTGAGAGTCCAAGCACCAATAGCACCAAAACCAAATCGCCGCCAAGGTAATGTTAGCCAACCCAAAATTGCCATCGCAAATGCCCAAACAATTCCTAAAGGAGTAAGAGCTACTTCTTTAAGAAATCCTAAAGGCTCAAGAGCTATTTCTTTAAATCCTAAAAGCGCAAAATCTAGCACTTTAAACAAGTCGATTGGTTCTGGTAACGGCCAGTGAATGCTAAACAAAATGGCGGAGATTACAGGAGAAATTAACAGAATGAGCCAACCAGGGTTAGCATTAGCCCAGTAGAGCATCCCCAAAACGATCGCCCCAAATACTAAGGATGTAGCCAAATCTGGCTGCAAAAATATTAGTCCCCAAGGAATAGCAGTAATTGCCAAGGCACGAAAAACATTGTCGAGGGAAGCCGCTGTTCGCTTATGCAGTAAAGCCGCTAGGGTAATAATGATGCCAATTTTGGCAAATTCTGACGGTTGGACATTAAAACCAGCAACACTAATCCAACGCTGTGCGCCTTTGGCACTAGTACCAGCCAGCATCACCGCAATCAAGCTCATGTTAGTGAGAGCGTATGTAATCCAATGCCATTGAAGTAAATTTTCGTAGCGGATACGAGCTAAAAACAACGCTATGAAAACACCAATGCCAGATACTAACCAGTGCCACCACCAGTCTGTGACAGGTTGTTTCAGTTCTGTACTCAAGATCATAAGGCCGCCAAAGATACTGGCAGCAACAGGCAAACAAAATAATAACCAATCTACTTGTTGCCAAGGCTTAACCCAAGATTTCCAGCGAATTTTGGGGAGCGAACGTTTTAATAACATTGTGCGATTTTAGACTTTAGTTTGAAGACTTAAATTTATTGACGACTAATAATCTGTATTCCCAGGCGATCGCCCAGGAATCAGACAAAAATTCAAATTTACGCTGTCAGCGCGGCGACTGATACTTTACCCGCTATGGTAAGAGCGATCGCTTTTAATGCTTTAGCAGAGGCCGAATTAGGTTCAGCCACGACAATCGGCACACCACTGTCACCACCAACCCTAGTAGAAATCTCTAGGGGTACGCAGCCTAGTAAGGGAACTCCTAATTCTGTGGCGGTTTTAGAACCACCACCAGAACCAAAAATATCGTACTGTTTATCTGGCATATCGGGGGGAATGAAGTAGCTCATGTTTTCTACTATTCCCAAAACTGGGACGTTCATTTGCTGGAACATCCGCAATCCTTTGCGGGCATCTAACAAAGCAACAGTTTGTGGTGTGGTGACAATTACGGCTCCAGCCATTGGTACGGCTTGAGTTAAAGTTAACTGGGCATCACCAGTTCCCGGTGGCATATCAACAATTAAATAGTCTAGTTCTCCCCATTCCACTTGGTAGAGAAACTGGCGAATTACACCATTCAGCATCGGTCCCCGCCAAATTACAGGCTGATCTTTGTCAATCAAAAAGCCCATTGAGACTAATTTGACACCGTGATTAAAAGCAGGTTCTAAAACTTCACCTTTTTCTGTGGAACGGACGACAATTTGAGCATCAGCTAGTCCCAGCATGGTGGGATCGTTGGGGCCGTAGATATCGGCATCAAGCAACCCAACTTTTGCACCTGTTTGGGCAAGGGCGACGGCTACGTTGACGGCTACCGTGCTTTTACCCACACCACCTTTACCACTGGAAACCGCCAAAATATTTTTCACACCAGGAACACCATTGCGATCGCGCAGGGTGCCGGTGGCATCAGGTAAATTTTTTTGCTGGGGTGTTTCTGCTGTTACTTCTACATTTATTTCAGTAACACCAGGTAGTTTTTTTACAGCTTTTTTACAGTCTTCGACAATAAATTCACGTAAGGGGCAAGCGGGTGTAGTCAACACCAAAGTGAAGCTAACCTTGCCATTGTCAATGTTGACGTTGCGAATCATATTCAGTTCTACCAGACTCTTGCGGAGTTCTGGGTCTTGCACAGGTCGCAACACTTCTAAGACTGAGCGGGAATCTAGGACATCGTACATAGTGTTTTCAGCATTACCGCCGTAAAAAAATTTAAGAAATTTTTATTCTTACCTAATAGAATCTTAACTTTCTTGGGAGTAACGCACTAGAGATGAATCAAGGATGAAAGCTAAAAAATTTCTACTAGTACAGCTTGGCGGAAATAGCGCAAAGTTGGCGGTGTCGGTTTCCGTCCCGCCAAACTTTGTAAGAGAAGCAGACTATTTGAAATGGGTAAAAAGCTTTCGGTATGAGTACTCTTTCTTTTTACTTTTGCCTTCTTGTACTAGCCTGCGGCAAGCCATCCTTTGGGTGTGTACACACTTCATCCTTCAGACTCACACTTTCCTCTAGCTTCTAAAAATCAAAACAACTATCTTTAAGTGATTTTTTCTTGCGGGATACCGCTTGCACGGCGGCATTTTCTACGGCTTCAACTAAAGAACGTGCAACCTGATCTGCATAAGGACGAGACAATGACCAAATCAGAGGGGATAACCAGCCTTTAAGTGTTACAGAATACGATAAACAAGTACCACAAACAGTAGATTCAACTTGATAAGTAACTCGCTCTTCCACTCCAGGAATTGCCATCACTCTCACACTCAGTAATTCTCTGGGATTAACTCGCTCCACAAATATACGGATAGGAAATGGCGAAAAGCGTGTGACAGCCAGGTAAATTAAGCCAGGTTTGGGTACTAATCCGTAGGGGACGTTGGTACTTTTTAGTAGAGGATGCCAGGAAACATCTGTTAGATCAACTACTTTTTGCCACAATTCATCTACTGAAGCGTCACTAATTTCTCGGTACGTCCGTACTAGAGACGCACAAAACCGACGACGTTTGCGGTGGATGAATTTAGATAACCAACCTCGCATTTACCTTATCCTCCTCGCTACAAACTTGCTGGGAACTCTGGTATGGTGAGCAATTATGGTTGCTCTTGCGTAACATTTCTCAATATTGTTTTCGAGATAGCAGCCACCGATTAGGAACAAATAACAACAAGGTTGCTAGGGCTGGAAACCAAGGCTTGCAGGGCATCACCATCATTGCTACGGCATATGCTAACTTGCTAGAAGCTGGTTGAAAACCAGAATGTTCCCATCAAGAAGTACAAAAAAAACTCAGTCAATATACAAGCCTATACGCATTTGAGGGAAAATAACTCTAGTCATACACATCAATCATGTAAAAGCTTGACAACTAAGACAAAAGTAGTTTAAGCAAGTCGAGCTAAAAACAGGTTCGTATTGCCTACAAATTTTTAACTAAAAATTTCTGGCTTTTTGGCAATTGTAATTAAGGTTCGGGAATCTCTATGTTGACTAATTCGCACGCGCCAACGTTAAAAGCAGTATCATCCAAATTTTTACCACCAACGGATGCTAAAGCTAGGGTGAGTCAGTGGATGAAACAGCTGCAAGACGAAATTACCCAGGCTTTGAGCGATCTAGATGGTGTTGGTAAGTTTCAGGAAGATGCTTGGGAACGCCCAGAGGGTGGTGGTGGGCGATCGCGTGTGCTGCGTGAAGGTAAAATCTTTGAACAAGCAGGTGTAAATTTTTCTGAAGTTTGGGGTTCTCATCTGCCAAAATCAATTCTAGACCAACGCCCGGAAGCCGAGGGACACAAATTTTATGCCACAGGTACTTCTTTGGTATTACATCCCCGCAATCCTTATGTCCCCACAGTTCATTTAAACTACCGTTATTTTGAAGCAGGGCCAGTCTGGTGGTTTGGTGGTGGTGCTGACTTGACACCTTACTACCCTTTTGCGGAAGATGCTGCCCATTTTCATCAAACCCTGAAACAAGCTTGTGACCAACACCACGACGAGTATTATCCAGTATTTAAGCGTTGGTGCGATGAATATTTTTATCTCAAACACCGCAATGAGACACGGGGTGTAGGTGGTTTGTTTTTTGACTATCAAGATGGTCAAGGTGCTTTGTATCGCGGCCCCAACCCCAATGGCCCAGCCGCTGATTACAGTGACAAAGTTGGAGTAGTAGAACAACGGACTTGGGAAGATTTATTTGCTTTTATCCAAGGCTGTGGCCGAGCCTTTTTGCCAGCCTACGCGCCCATTGTAGAACGCCGAGACGGAATAGAGTATGGCGATCGCGAACGGAATTTTCAACTCTACCGTCGCGGTCGGTACGTTGAATTTAACTTGGTTTACGACCGGGGGACAATTTTTGGACTCCAAACCAACGGACGCACAGAATCCATTCTCATGTCTTTACCACCCTTGGTACGCTGGGAATATGGTTATCAGCCTGAACCCAATTCCCCCGAAGCCGAATTGTATGAAACTTTCCTCAAGCCTCAAGATTGGATAAATTGGACACCAATCCACTAAGGTAAAGTGCTGAGTAATCCATCCAAAGGTAGATTTATCTGCTATTCTGCTACCAAAAAAATCAGTGTTGGGTATGTTGTATTGGAATACAAAATTCTGCATATTCGTTACTTAGTACTAGCTTGCGCCCCGCAACGCTCACAGAGCTTTCAACTCAGCGCTTTCATTGGCACTCAGCACTTTTTTAGTGAGTTACACTACTAAAGGTAAGCACCTAGTAAATAGGTGACTATTTTAGCTGTAACTTGTCCATCTCAAGTGTCAGCACTGGATAGTTCTCTAAAGTGGTGAGTCAATTAATTTACCAAATTTTTAGAAAACTTCTACTTTAAAACAAGTGAAGTACTACTAAGTAAGTTCTTCGACTCACCAATCTCAGGCTTAATCCAGCAGTAGTCAATTTGAAAATGAGTGCCACGGGGATTTTTAGTGATACAGATAGAACAAACAACCTATACAACCCAGGACGGTAATACCGTCATAGTTTTAACACCAGCCGGTCGCCTAGACATCACTACAGCTTGGCAATTTCGCCTGAAGTTGCAGGAATGTATTTCCAAACTCAGCCGTCATGTAGTGGTGAATCTTGGTCAGGTAAATTTTATTGATAGTTCTGGTCTCACGTCTTTGGTTGCTGGTATGCGTGATGCTGATAAAGTCAAGGGCAGTTTCCGCATCTGCAACGTACACCCAGAAGCCAAACTCGTGTTTGAAGTCACAATGATGGACACAGTATTTGAAATCTTTGAAACAGAAGAGGAAGCTTTAGAAGGTGTTCCTCGTAGTATGGCTAGTTAATAGAGTGCTGAGTACGAAAAACATACACTAACAAAGCATGAAAAAATAGCTCAAGTCCAAGGGCTATTATTTTTTACTCAGCACTCAGCGCTCAGCACTATCAAGTGAGTACTCTTCTCGTTTAGTGTAGCGATAAGGGCCTAAAATCGCTCCCCAAGTTGCTTTTCCCGTCTCCGAGTCAATACCTTTGTCGTGGCTGTAAAATTCTTCTGCTGTGGCTTCAAACCCCAAGGAAACTTGTACAGTGTTGCCTAAATAATTAAAGCAACAACGAGTCTCGGTCGGTTGAGTAGCGACAAATTTGTAGTTGTTGGCAGCTAATTCTTGCTGGGTAACTGTCAGGATACAACCTGGCAATAAATCTAACTGTTCGATTGTCAGTGTCTTGAGTAAAGCAGGATTACGGCCTGCACCACTTAAGGCACTTGGATTTTTAGGCATGTAGTACTGAATTTGCCAGGTTGTATTAGAATCGTTGCCTGGCATTAACCGCAATATTCGCTGTCGGTAAGGGCGGTCTAAGTTGATAATATTAGCTTGTTCAGCAAACAGGGCAATACTATCTTCTGTGAATAAGTTAACTGGTCGTTGCCACATACGTAGGTGGACATACCAAGCAGGTTCTGCTAAAGCTTGTTCCCGATTATCAAACTCACCAGCTATGTACTTACCTAGAGTAATTAGAAGGGGTAAAAAGCTCATAACTTAATGATGCACAATCCAAAATATTTGATAGCTGGTTATTGAGCAATAAAAATTGATCCCACTTATGCTACCAAATTAACTAAAGATTATGATGAGAAACCCGAACTTGGCAAACTAGCCTTTAAGGGAGACAATAAAATAACGTCGCCCTTAACATTCTTAATATTTTCTTTGTGAATAACGTCCGTACTGTCTCTGATACAAAGCGAACTTTCTATTCTTTACATACCCGTCCCATCAACACAATCTATCGCCGGGTAGTAGAAGAGTTGATGGTAGAAATGCATCTGCTATCAGTAAATGTTGATTTTAGTTACAATCCAATTTATGCCTTGGGCGTTGTCACAACCTTTGACCGCTTTATGGAAGGCTATCAACCGGAACGAGACAAAGAATCAATTTTTCATGCCATCTGTCAGGCTGTAGAGCAAGAACCGCAACACTACAGACAGGATGCTGAAAGGTTACAAGCTTTGGCGAAAATTTTACCAGTCCATGATTTAATTGCTTGGCTCGGCCAAACTGAGAATTTAGGTAGATATCCTGATTTGCAAGCACAATTGCAAGCGATCGCAACTAATCCTCAATTTAAATATAATCGCTTGTTCGCTATTGGTCTATTCTCCTTATTGGAACAGTCCGATCCGGATTTAGTTAAGGATGAAAAGCAACGCACTGAGGCTCTAAAAACTATTGCCGCTGGTTTGCATTTATCTGACGACAAACTCAACAAGGATTTGGAGTTATACCGCTCTAATCTAGAAAAAATGTCGCAAGCACTGGTGGTAATGGCAGATATGCTCTCAGCTGACCGCAAAAAACGCGAACAACGCCAACAACAATCTACTACACCAGTTACTCCCCCAACGGCTAATGAATAGTTGACAGTCATCAAGAGTTTATCAATTCTTTGGAGGAAAAGTAATTTTGTTACCCACCGGAGTACTAATTACCTTTCCTCCCAAATTCTCAATTTCTTTAATTGCTCTTTTACGAGTTTTTTCATCAACTCCATTATTTAATACCATTGCCCAGGTAGCAATTCGAGCGTATCTGCCATCAGGATTACGACTGATAAATTCAGCAGTTTGAGTAGAATTTTGAGCTATATGTTGACTTTCTGGGTCTGAATAGTTATTTGCCCAATCTGCTGTCATCGTGAAAGAATTTTGCGCGGCTTGAGCATCTCCTAAAAATAATAATTCATCAATGCCTTTATAACGCCACACATAATAGGACTTTTCAGGAACTTGGGGAGATATGGACTGCAAACCCTCTCTCATCAATTCTATGGAGCGTTCTGGCATTGCAGCATACATAGCAGTACTAGTAGAAAGACCTATATAAGCTCCTAAAAATCGTGGGTCATGTTTAATAATAATGTCAAAATATTCTGGGCTAAGGCTGTAACCTGTTTTCTCTCGAACTTCGTCATCACCAAAATATTGTAAAAAGTTTAAATAAACCCAATTAGCAATAAAATTGTCATAACCGAAACTAGGTAATTCCTTTAATATACTGAGGCGGAGATATTCTACTTGGATATCTTTTTCTAAACTTTCTAAGGAAGAGGCTTGTTTGTTAATTAATAGTGATTGTAGTCGCGGCAATTGAAGGGTGCTAACTCCTAATATACTTAAACAGGCGACCAGAGGCGTAATTAAAGCTTGATAAGATAAACGCAATAACATATGAGGCTATTTTTTTGCAGTTATAGTCGCCTCATTGTATGCAATATTACTTATTATCAGTATAGATTTTAAATAATTTTTAAGTAATCTATTATCCTAAATAATTATCTGAAGTCAGTTGATGAACAAAATACATCATCTGTAGAGAAGCGATAAAGCTTCTCTACAGATAGTATATTTGTCACATTCTTTTTTCAAATTGGAAAGAAAACACCAATTTGCTCAGAAAGAAAGAGCGGTAGAAATTTAGCCATATAGACTCAAAATCTGTTGTTGCTGTTTGTTAACCCTGTTGCACAACTTGTTGATAGTGGCAGCAGGGACAAGAAAATCAAACTAGGGACGCTTGTAAGACAGCAAAAGAGCTAATTGTGAAACACTACGCACTACCTGTGAAACCAACTTCTGGAAACTTCAATTGAGCTTCTGCCATTGGACGGTTTTTGCCTTCCTCTTGCCAGTAGTTAATCACTTCTGTTGATTTATTGAGCAATTCAACGCGATCTAGCTCACTAATCCAGTGTTTGGATTCGAGTTCCTTTTTTAACTCTTCCCACGCATCATTTCTAGGCCAGAAAAAATACTTAGTCAAAGGACTAGTACCTTTGCCTACAACTTGGTCTACTGCTAGGGCAACGTTATCTTCCAACCAAAGAATTTTCAAAATGAACTTGGTCAATCACACCTCCGGGAAATATCCGGGCATTACTTACTAAGTTTGCGATTGCTTATTTTAACTTAATATCTCACCGGATGACCAAAGAGTGATTAGCAATGACATACTTATCCCATTTACAATCTGAAAGGCTTAAATTCTGAACCACGCAATTATGACTGCACAAGTTTCAGCACGAGCAATTGTCGTTTTTGATATTGATGGCGTTGTGCGCGATGTTAGCGGTTCTTATCGCCGCGCGATCGCCGATACTGTAGAGCAGTTTACAAACTCAGCATATCGTCCCACACCGTTAGATATCGACCAACTCAAGTCTGAAGGGATTTGGAATAACGACTGGGAAGCATCTCAAGAATTAATTTACCGCTACTTTGAGTCTCAAGGAGAACTACGAGAACAACTACAACTAGATTACAATACGATTGTTGCCTTCTTTCAAGACCGTTACCGGGGAGCAGACCCAAAAAATTTTACAGGATATATCTGTGATGAACCTTTATTGTTAAGCTCAAGCTATCTCCAGCAGCTGAGTGGAGGTGCGATCGCTTGGGGATTTTTTAGCGGTGCTACTCGTGGTTCTGCTAATTACATCTTAGAAAAACGTTTGGGCTTGCAGTCTCCAGTCTTGATTGCGATGGAAGACGCACCCGGTAAACCAGATCCGACAGGATTATTTGCCACTGTTGACAAGTTAGAGCGTGGACAAAAAACTAGCACAGCAGTTATCTACGTGGGCGATACAGTCGCTGATATGTACACAGTAGTTAAGGCGCGAGAATTACAGCCACACCGCCCTTGGATTGGTGTTGGCGTGTTACCACCGCATGTACAGGAAACAGCAGCACGCAGTCAATCTTATAGTGAAACACTCCAAAAAGCTGGAGCCGCAGTAGTTTTGAGTAATGTCGAGCAGTTAAATCCAAGCAAAGTTGAAGAACTATTACGATCTTGCTAGGGCTGAGAATAGTTCGAGAAAGCGATCGCCTGAATCATTGTTCTAAGATTAAGCAAGTTATACGTGCAGTCATCGATCGCTGATTCTAAATTATTGGGTAATGTAAAATGTCTAATCTCAAACTGCCTGATGGCCCCAAAACTCATCCTTGGGTACAAACCTATCAGTGGTTAGCTAACCCTTTGGGATTTATGGAAGCTTGTGCTAAACGCTATGGTGATATTTTCACTCTGCGAATAGGCCCTGTTTTTACTCCTCAAGTTTTTATTAGCAACCCCCAAGCAATTGGACAGATTTTTACAACTCCTCCCCAACTTTTAGATTCTGGTGCGCCAGCAGGTATCAAAGCTCCTTTGTTGGGACAGCATTCTTTACTAGCACTAGAAGGGAAACCCCATCAGCGCCAACGCAAGCTATTAACACCACCTTTGCATGGAGAAAGGATGCTGGCTTATGGTCAGTTAATCCAAAATATTACCGAGAAAGTGACTGCTAAATGGCAAATTGGGCAGCCTTTCTCTATGATCTCTTCTATGCAAGAAATATCCTTTGAGGTAATTTTAAAGGCTGTCTTTGGTATGCAAGACGGGCCACGTTACGAAAAACTCAAGGAACTACTGATCAAAATTCTGAATCCCCAGCAACCTTTTATCACAGCAATGATATTTGTCTTCCCATTATTGCAACGGGATTTAGGCGCAAAAAGTCCTTGGGGACAGTTTTTACGTTTACGCCAGCAAGTTGACGAAATCATTTACGCTGAGATTCAAGAACGTAAAGCCAAACCAGACCCATCTCGCACTGATATTTTGTCATTGATGATGGCTGCACGGGACGAAGAGGGTCAAGCGATGACAGATGTAGAGTTACGAGATGAGTTGATTACTCTCTTGGTGGCTGGTCATGAAACTACTGCGACTTCTCTAGCATGGGCAATTTACTGGGTTCACCGTTGTCCACAGGTACGAGAGAAACTACTGCAAGAATTGGAGAATTTAGGTGCAGATGCTGATGCTAATGAAATTTTTAAATTACCTTATTTAAATGCAGTTTGTTCAGAAACACTGCGTTTATATCCAGTGGCGATGTTGGCATTGAATCGATTGGTTAAATCACCCTTAGAAGTTATGGGTTATCAGTTAGAACCCGGAACTTTGGTGGTTCCTTGTATTTATTTAACCCATCATCGAGAAGATTTATATCCTGAATCAAACCAGTTTAAACCAGAGCGTTTTTTAGAACGTCAGTTTTCTCCTACTGAGTTTTTACCTTTTGGTGGTGGGAATCGCCGCTGTATTGGTATGGCTTTTGCTTTATTTGAAATGAAATTAGTTTTAGCCACAGTGTTGTCACAATTGCAGATGCAAGTCGCAGATAGCCAGCCAGTACAGCCAGCACGTAAAGGTGCATTGCTGGGGCCATCTGGGGGTGTCAAAATGATTGTGACCGGAAAAAGTTTACGAAAACCGAGTGTTTTTGAGACTAGTGCTAATTCAGTTTAAAGATTAGCAGCATAAATAAGTAGGCTCAATAACCTAGAGCCTTCTGCAAATAGCAAAAATCAAGTTGTATTATTATGAGGAATAAAGCTGCGTATCACAAGAAATTTCCATTGTTCTGTGTGGTAAATGGCTTTACGTCTAATATTTGTACCTAAAGTCATAATGACCAATTTAAAAAAATAAAATATACGTCTTTTGCAGTTTTTATCAACTAAAACATAATCTTAAGTATTGTATCCATTGTAATCAAAATAAGGTTGCAACTTCTGACGAATTTGCTTATGGTTGTGTTCTACCTCTGGCAATAAGTTAAGTTGACGCGGTTGAATCAAGCTGTCATAGATTAAATTTAAATAACAACTTTTTTGTGATGTTTCACTGTTCAGCAAGCGAATAAATATAGCCTAGCTCTGCCAATTTTGCCAAAACCTTACTTGCACTTTCTTCAATAGTTTCTTTATCTGTTCTGCATTCTACTTCTGGGTTCAATGGTGGCTCATACGGGTCATCAATCCCAGTAAAATGCTTAATATCGCCATTTCGCGCTTTTTTGTATAGGCCTTTTACGTCCCGTTCCTCACAAATCTCCAACGGTGAATTAACGTAAACTTCCATAAAATTACCAATGCGTTGCCGTACCTCTTCACGAACTTCGCGGTAGGGTGAGATAGCTGAAACGAGAACAATCACATTATTCCGAGTCAGAAGATGAGCCACAAAACCAATGCGGCGGATGTTTTCATCGCGGTCTGCTTTGCTGAAGCCCAAACCATTACATAGATTTTGGCGCACTATGTCACCATCGAGGACTTCGACTTGATATCCAAGCGATCGCAATTCTCTTTCTACGACTCGGTTAATACTGGTCTTTCCGGCACCACTTAGACCAGTAAACCAAATTGTAATACCATATTGCTTTAGCTTCACTTAACCCCCAGTCTCGTGCAATGTAATTTATGATCTTTACAGATGTCTAAACTATGTTTCTCTCAAAACAGGCTTTCCTGTAGCTACGGCTTGTTCAACAATATCAATTGCTCGGCTAACTCCCCCTGCTGTCTTAATTGCTGCTTGTAATCTCAAAGCATTCTTTTGATAAGAATCATTCGTCAATACTTTTTGAATAGCTGTTTGCAGTTTAGAAACAGTTACTTTCTTCACTGGTACAGCCTCACCACATCCAGACCAAGCAATACGAGCCGCTACACCGGGTTGATCATTAGTAATAGGAATTGCAACCATTGGTACACCGTTTGTTAAGCATTCCAAAGTTGTATTCATGCCAGCGTGGGTAATGGTGAGATTGGCTTTTTGGAGCAATTGGAGTTGAGGTGCATAACTAACAACTAAAGGATTTCCGGGTAGTTTTTGTAAAACTTCAGGATTTGCAGAACCACCCAAAGAAATTACTAATTGAGCATCTAAATCTTTACAAGCTTCAGCAATAGAGTGAAAAACTTCTAACAGACGATTTTGGATAGTTCCCATTGAAGCGTAAATTAAAGTTTGCCCAGTCAACTTTTCAAAAGGGAAATCAGCCGCATCTCGACCAACTGAACTGTGATATGGCCCTGTGAAATGGAAGCACTGAGGTAAATTTTGTCTAGGAAATTCCAATTCCGCAGGTTGTTGACTGATTTGAGCTAGTGAGGAATAGCGTTTATTCGGCTCAGAGTATGTAGGTAAATTGTTGTCTCGACAATACTCATTGATAACTTCTGTGATTGGTTTGCCGATGCGATCCAACAACTGATAACCTACTTTGTTACGTAGCTTTGCCCACCAAGTTGGGTTATAGTCCCAGTTAGTCATGAAGGGGGGGACACTATCTTCCCGATTAAGTACTACAGCGCTACAAATAGTAATATAAGGCAGTCCTAAGACATCTGCGATCGCTCCTCCTTCTCCTGTAACTTGATCTATTAGCAGTGCTTCTACACCCGTACTTTTGATTGCAGTAGGTGCTTCCCTCAGCATGGTAGTTGCACTATCTCTCAGTAATGCAACTGTGTATTGCAATGCAGCACGTCCACTGAGTTGTCCTAATTTGGCTAAGGCTTCTGCATTTGCTCCAACCGGATACTCAGCTTGACCAATGGCACAATATTCTAATCCAGCTGCCAGTGTTTTAGCTTCAGCTTCGAGAAACCCAAATAAAGTCACACGATGACCCCGCTGCTGCAATTCTTTTCCTAGGGGAAGCATCGTGTTAAGATGACCCGTTGATGACGGACAGATTAGCCCATAGTGAGTCATATTTTTGTTTCTGGTGTAATTACAACGTTGATGTAATATATACCAAAAAACGGGTCAAGATTGATACAGACAGGTAAAAGCGGGGTTTTTAAGACAGTACCTACTGAAGTTTCAAAAACTTATCTAAAGCTGCTACCATACTAGGCGGCCAACGGCGGATATTCTGCACCCAGTTAATATCTTTGTAACGGTTATCCAAGCCATAGGCGGCTACCCAGTTACTTTCGGCTTCGCCTTTTTGACCATTTACCCAGTAAGCTGCTGTTAAGGCAGCACGTATATCAGCAAACTTAGAATATTTTCGGGCTATATTTCGCATCTCACGGATGGCTTGGTCGATTTGACCATTTTCATATAAAGCCAGGGCGTAGTTAGCACGGGCAAAGGCAAAATTTGGCGTAATTTCGGTGGATTTTTGATAATCTGCGATCGCATCTGGCCATTTTCCTAAACCTGCTTTGGCATTACCTCGATTGTTATAGGCCATTGCATCGTTCGGATCTAATTCTAAGACGCGGTTATAATCTGCGATCGCATCTGACCATTTGCCTAAACCTTCTAATGCTGTACCTCGATTCAAATAGGGATCTGTAACATTTGGAGCCAATTCTACGGCTTTATTGTAGTCTGCTAGTGCGGCTTCTAACTTATTCTGACTCACCCGCGAATTTCCCCGATTACTCCATGCACCCGCATTGGTAGGAAACTTCTCAATAATTTTTGTCCAATACATTTCAGCCTTAGCAAAATCACCCTGATTTGTGGCTGCAAACGCTTGATTTGCCCACTCATCTCCTTGTTGGAGTTCCTCTGGCGTAAAGTTAGATTGTAGGGATTGTGCTATGACTGGTTGACCCCAGCCAAACACAAGTAACAGACAAAGAATAACACTAATTAACTTGATCATCTGGATTTACCTGTGTCTATGAGGAGGTTAAAAGGTAAAAGTAACCGAAGTGTAAAAAAAGTAAAAAGAGAGAATGCTTATTTTGTATAAGCTTTTCACCTTTTTAAGATAGTGGCTTTATTTATGCCGTGCTGTACTAGATATTTTCTTTTGTTTTTACCTTTTTAAGTTTGAGTTCACAACAAAGACATCTGCTCATTCGGCGGTGTAAATCCCATATGCTTGTATGCAGCTTTAGTGGCGGTTCGTCCGCGGGGTGTGCGGCTTAAATACCCAATCTGCATCAGGTAAGGTTCATATACTTCTTCAATAGTTTGAGTATCTTCACCAGTGGCTGCGGCGATAGTTTCTAAACCCACGGGGCCGCCATTAAATTGCTCAATAATCACACTCAACATCTTACGATCTGTCCAATCTAAGCCACAGGGGTCTACTTGGAATAGTTGGAGTGCTTCAGATGCAACGCTTTCGTTGATTTCTGTTAATTTTTTAACTTCCGCATAATCACGCACTCTTTTAAGTAGCCGATTGGCAATTCGCGGTGTCCCTCGTGAACGACGAGCGATTTCTGTCGCACCATTTTCTGTAACGTTGGTTTGCAGTAGTTGAGAACTGCGGAGAACAATTTTGCTAAGTTCATCCACTTCATAAAAGCGTAACTTTTGAACTAAGCCAAAGCGATCGCGTAGGGGTGAAGTTAAAGCACCAACACGGGTTGTAGCTCCCACTAAAGTAAATTTTACCAGTGGCAAACTTCTAATGCGAGCGCTTGTACCTTTGCCGATGGTAATATCTAAGCGATAATCCTCCATAGCTGGATAGAGAATTTCTTCTGTCATCCTTGAGAGGCGATGAATTTCATCTATAAATAGAATGTCTCCGGGTTTGAGGTTCACTAGTAGCCCCACAATATCCCGTGGACGTTCTAGGGCTGGCGCACTCGTAATTTTATAATTGACCCCCATTTCCGATGCTAAAATCATTGCCATTGTCGTTTTACCCAATCCTGGCGGGCCATATAACAACAAGTGATCTAGCACTTCACCCCGTGATTTTGCGGCTTTGATGGCAATTTCCAGTACATCTTTTAAGTCTTTCTGTCCTAAGTAATCGGCAAATCGCTGTGGTCGAATACTCTCTTCTGGCTTTCCTTGTTCATCAATAGCGGCTTCCGGTTGCAAAATATTCTCTTGGGAGGATGCTTTTGTTGACTCCCTTTGCTGTTTGGGCTGTCCATTAGGTTCTGGAGGCTGTTTTTTCGAGGAGATGATCGCCATAATTCAGCTATTTACTTTGACTTGAGGACTAGTTGAGTGTCATCGAAATCGCAATACTTGAGAATAAACCTCAAATGCAAAAATTTTAGTTTGGGAAGACACGTACCCATTTAAAATTTAAATTCCGAACAATGAAGGAAGGAGTTGAAAAGTTACTATGTTATCTAAAAGAATCTTACCCTGCTTGGATGTGAAGGCGGGACGGGTTGTAAAAGGAGTTAACTTTGTCAATCTCCAAGACGCAGGTGATCCGGTTGAATTGGCAAAGGTTTACAACGATGCTGGGGCAGATGAGTTAGTATTTCTGGATATTACAGCCACTCATGAAGACCGCGATACAATTCTCGACGTAGTTTACCGCACGGCAGAGCAGGTCTTTATTCCGTTAACTGTGGGTGGTGGAATACAATCATTAGAAAATGTTAAAGCTTTGTTACGGGCTGGAGCCGACAAGGTTAGTATTAACTCTGCGGCAGTACGCGACCCAGACTTAATTAATCGGGCAAGCGATCGCTTTGGCAATCAGTGCATAGTTGTTGCAATTGATGCCAGACGCAGAGTTAATCCGGAAAATCCTGGTTGGGATGTGTATGTACGTGGTGGCAGGGAAAACACTGGTTTAGATGCTCTCAAATGGTCTGCTGAAGTTGAACAAAGAGGAGCCGGAGAACTATTAGTTACAAGTATGGACGCTGATGGTACTCAAGCAGGTTATGACTTGGAATTAACAAAAGCGATCGCCCAATCAGTACAAATCCCCGTAATTGCCTCTGGGGGTGCAGGTAATTGTGAACATATCTATGAAGCTGTAACTGAAGGTAAAGCAGAAGCCGCATTGTTAGCATCATTACTTCACTACGGGCAATTGAGTGTGTCAGAAATTAAAAATTATTTGCGCGATCGCCATATACCAGTACGTTTGTACTTTTAAGCTAAAAGAAAGATATCATTAAAATCCAAGTGCCTGCCACCCAAATTCAATACAGTTCTCAAAAACGATGTTAATATTAGTTTACAAGTATTAATAAATATTAAAAAATATGTTAATCCCTATTTTATTATTTGATGTGGCGCTGGTGGCATGGTCACTGCATCTAATGGAAAAAGCCTACGAGAACAAAGAATTTTCTTTGATGTTGGCTGGTACATTGGTAGCCCTCGCTGCTGCTGCCATGTTAGTAGTTTACTTCCTCATGGGTCACTGTATGACCTACCTATTACAAGTTTCATAGAAAGTAGTGTTTAATAAACTAAGTATTTCATTCATTTCATCAAGATAACTTGACAAACAAAAAAATATTAAGATAAAATATAAAATGGACTTTTGGGGTTATAGCTCAGTTGGTAGAGCGCTGCAATGGCATTGCAGAGGTCAGCGGTTCGAACCCGCTTAGCTCCATTTTAAATTTTAAAGATGAAAGATCAACACTTTTGTGGTGTAACTTTAGCCATAACTTTGCCGCAATGGCAAGCTTATGGTTCCAACACACCTCGGAAATATTATGCTTCCAGTTGTTACAGCTTGGCGAAAACAAAAAGTAGTCGTGCCTGTAATTAATAATACAGCTAAAGAGCTTACTATGTTATTACTCAGAAACCAATTTGATAAAAATGGCAACAATGGTATGTGAACCCGTAATACCCATTTGGTTGGAGAAAATTTACCAAAGAGTAGTCAACCAGTTGAGAAGCTAAGTCGCAAAAATTTTAACGAACTGGTCTAACAGGTCAAATAGATTGTAAATTAAAAGCTCTGAGACAAGGGAAACTGATATGGCAAGGCAGAGGAAATCAGAGCAGAGAGAAATTGAGCAATATAAGCATGAAAACCAGCAACGAGCCAATAACCCGCCAATTGGACTAGTTAACCCAGATACTGACCCAGAAGAGGATACTAAAAAGTATGCCTACGATCCTCACCTTGATCCTCAGTTAGTTTGGGCTGGGAAAGCAGAGCATACAAGTTTTGAAGTGCCTACAGTCTCGCTGCACGTCCATGAACGGATAGATCCGCGCACAATTATTGAGGCAGTGCGGAAGCGTAAAGATGAAAAGATTAAACAACTGTCTTTATTTCAAACTCCAGAAGAAAATCCTCCGATTCGACAGGCTATTGAATTCTACAAGCACAAGCATAATTGGACAAACCGCTTAGTTGCTGGAGATTCCCTTTTAGTAATGAACTCATTACTACAAAAAGAAGGAATGGCAGGGCAGGTGCAAATGATTTATATAGATCCGCCTTATGGAAGTCAATATAATTCTAATTTTCAACCATTCGTGAATAAACGGGACGTAAAAGATCGCAATGATGAAGATTTAACCCAAGAACCAGAGACTATTAAAGCATTTAGAGACACTTGGGAGTTAGACATTCATTCTTACTTAACTTATTTGCGCGATCGTTTATTGCTGGCAAAAGATTTACTCCATGAAAGTGGTTCTATTTTTGTGCAAATAGGTGATAAAAATGTCCATAGAGTTCGGTGTTTAATGGATGAAGTATTTGACAGTAACAACTTTTGCATGGAAATTGTGCTGATGAAAGCAAGCAGTCAGTCATCTAAATTATTACCAGGTGTCAATGATTTTTTGCTATGGTTTGCAAAGGACATCAGCCAGATAAAGTATAAAGAATTGTTTACAGAATGTGACCCTATAGAAAATCCAAACGAGCGATATATTTGCGTTGAGACAAAAAATGGAGAACTTATTGATCTTTCTTTAGCACAAAAAACAGGAAAGCAACCATTACCAGAAGGTCGTATTTGTAGATTATGGCCAACATTTTCTCAAAGACGTGGTAATGATAATTCATTTAAATACACTTTTAATAATGTTGAGTATGAGCCGCCTACAAGATATGGCTGGCAAACCACTATTACAGGTCTAAATCGTTTAGCTGCTGCTGGAAGATTACATCCTATTGGTAAATCACTACGATGGAAAGTCTATCACGATGAGTTTCCTTATAAGACTTTAAACAGTACTTGGTTAGATTTAAGACCGGGTGGATTTGGGGAACAGAGAATTTATGTTTTACAGACCGATCATAGAGCAATAGAGCGTTGTCTTTTAATGACAACTGATCCAGGAGACTTAGTACTAGATCCAACCTGTGGCAGTGGCACTACAGCTTATGTTGCAGAACGTTGGGGAAGACGTTGGATGACTTGCGATACTTCTCGTGTATCTATTACCCTGGCAAAACAAAGGTTGATGACTGCAATTTTTGATTATTATGAATTGGCGAATTTTAAAGAAGGCTTAGGTGACGATTTTAAATATAAAACAGTATCTCGCATTACGCTAAAATCTATTGCCAACAATCCAGAAATCAAGGAAGGAATGGCAAGAAAAGAAATTGAAGAAGTAATTAAAAAATACGCTGCTAAGGAAATTCTTTACGATCAGCCTCTAGTTGATAAATCAAAAGTAAGAATTACAGGTCTATTTACAGTTGAGTCTGTTCCTGCACCAACCGTTAAACCCCTTGATAATGTCGAAGGATTGACTGATACCCCAGATGCAGATCAATCCATTGCCCGTTCTGGCGAAACACTGCGGCAAGCAGAATGGCGAGATGAACTTTTCAAAACAGGAATTCGAGGTAAAGGCGGTCAATACATTCTATTTTCTAGAGTTGAACCTTTACCGGGGACTCGTTGGCTTCATGCTGATGGCGAAACTAAACCCAGTAATGAAGAAAATGACACTTCTCTCTTAAGTGGCGGTACTCAAAACAAGCCAATGCGAGCTGTTATTTCCTTTGGGTTAGAACATGCTCCTCTCGATCAACGCCAAGTAGAAATGGCAATTCAAGAAGCAGAAACCCAGAAACCCAAACCCAAATTAGTTATTTTTGCTGCCTTTCAATTTGACCCTGAAGCAGCAAAAGATATTGATGAAACTAACTGGCCTGGTGTGACTCTACTCAAAGTACAAATGAATGCGGATCTACTTACAGAAGACCTGAAGAAAAAACGTGCCAGCAACGAGAGTTTTTGGCTCATTGGTCAACCTGATGTCGCACTTCGTCGTATTCATCGAGGAGAAGATACAGGTAAATGGGAAGTAGAAGTGCATGGCTTCGATTACTACAATACTAGAACCGGAAATGTTGAATCTGGCAGTGTTGAAAAAATTGCTATGTGGATGCTAGATACTGATTATGATGGCAGGAGTATTTTTCCTTCCCAAGTTTTCTTTCCAATGGCAGGAGAGAAAGATGGCTGGTCACGTCTTGCCAAAAATCTGAAATCCGAAATTGATGAAGATTTAATTGAGTCCTATCAAGGCACTGTTTCATTACCTTTTGAAATAGGTAATTATCAGCGTGTTGCTGTAAAAATAGTTGATGATAGAGGAATCGAATCTCTAAAAATTATCCGGCTAACTTAGAAGGTTAACTAATTTCAATGTACTTATGCTTACTAATATTAAAATCAAAAATTTTCGAGCATTTCGAGAAGACATAGATGTTCGTATCAGACCAATAACAATTTTGATTGGTAGAAATAGTGCGGGAAAATCCACACTTATTAAGTTTTTACTTATGCTCCAGCAAACTCTAGAGTCTAGCGAATCTAGTGAAGGTGATTTTTTTTCTACGGAGGGGCGGCACGTTAGCCTTGGTACTTTTAAAGATTTACAAAATACTAATTCTCGTAGTAAGGTAGCTCAATTTACTCTAAATCTCAAAACTAATGATTTACCTGATACTAAAATTCAACAAATTAGAGAAAAACTCCAACAAAGTAAAGCGATACCAAAAATAGAAGATAATAGCACTGATATTGCAATTAATTTAAACCCGTTTTCAACTTTCATAGATGAAGATCCGCTAGGACAAGCAACTAGCGTAAAAGTTGATTCACAAATCACTGCAAATGATTTAATAGCTGATTTTTGCATTTTCGGAAGTATTCCATATAGTGGTAAACAAGCTAAACATACAGTTACTTGTAAGATTGGAGGAAAAAAAGTTCTTCATAAAAAAGAAACAAATATTAGGCGCACTAGATTTCTTAAATTTCCTCTCCCAAATGATCCAGTAGAGATACTCAAATCTGCTTTTGATAATCTTTACCTAGATGGTATAAGAAATGAAATTATCTCTATGCGACATTTATCACCTGTTCGTGAAGAATCAGAAAGAAGTGTCATACTAGGCAGCCCGCCCCTAGATGATGTTGGACATAGGGGTGAATACGCTATGCCTCACTTACAGCGTTTGCTTACTGATGGTGGAGAAAGAGCAGATTTTGTTTTACGACATATTGAATCTGTTATTGATATTGAAGATGTAAAATTTAAATCTCAAGTGAAGGGATTTATTCCTGAATTTCGAGCAAAAAACAAATTAACTGGAGCCGAATCTTATCTAGCAGATTTTGGTTTTGGTGTTAGTCAATGTATACCAATCTTTGTACAAGGAGCTTTACTTAATCCAGGAAAGTTACTAATTGTTGAGCAACCAGAAGCTCAAATTCACCCAACTGCACAACTTGAAATGGGTTCTTTTTTCGCTGAATTATGGACAAAAAGAGGTGTTCCGTCCATAATTGAAACTCATAGTGAGAATATCATTATAAGGTTGCGTAAGCTGATTGCAACAGGACAATTGAAGTCAGAAGATGTGACGGTTGCATATTTTTATATCAAGGATAATTCTGTCCAAGTAAAAAATTTATATATTAACTCAGATGGCAGTTTTGAAAAAGGACTTCCTATGGAGTTTTTTGGAGCAGATATTCTAGAAGCTCTCAGTATTGATATTATGTAATAAATCAAAAATGACAGAAAATAAGCAGTTAATACCAATTGTGATTGATACTAGTGTATTTATCCATATTCTTAATCCCCAAATCAATGAAGGTAGGCATATTGACATCCTACTTGCTCGACTTGCATCCACACATCAACTTCAAATTGACAAAGCAGGTAAAATTGACGTTGAGTATAAAAGAAAACTTTTTGATGTAATCACTAACATGGATGAGCAAAGATTTGAAAAACAAATTCTCCAGTTTTGGATTTTAACCAAGAGAAAAAATATAATAGACATTGAACCATCAGAGCAATTAAGGAATGGAATAGAAAAGATTATTAATGATAAAACTAAAAGTGTTGATCGTTGCCTTGTAGCAACTGCTGCTTTAACTACTGCTGATTTAATTACTAATGACGGTGTAGATATTTTGAATAATGCTTCAGCCTTGCATAAAGAAATTAAAAGAAATAGACTAAAAAAAATTCAATTAATGAATTCTCAAACAGCACACACTAATTATTGTATAAATACCAATTAAAAATCACAAATACTTGTTAGGGAATGTTGAAAAAAGCTATGATATCTTCATCAAAAATTCACCAGCTTATTATAAACTCTCCCTACGAGGAGCCAAAAAGATACTGGCAATATAATTACCAAACTCGCCTTTTTAAACTTGTAGAAGGCAGAAGACCCGCAGGTTATACAATAGCTTCTGAAAACTCAAAATCTTTTGATGATCCTGGTAAATTTGTTGAAATCCCTCTAGTTAATCAAGTACGTTTGCGAGTCAAAGCTTGGTGTGAAAATGGACATCCTGGCGTTACAGGTATTACTAAGCGTCTATTAGAACACTGGCATAACCCCGAAGAACACGATTTCCCGTTTTTCTTTTGCCAGTTAGAAGCAATAGAAACCTTAATCTGGTTGGTTGAATCTCCAGCATCTGAAAAGGTTGGTATTGATATTCCCTCTGATGGAGGAGCATTTAAACGTCTCTGCTGCAAAATGGCGACAGGTTCAGGAAAAACCATTGTTATGGCTATGCTGATTGCATGGCAAATCCTTAACAAAGTCACCTATCCTCAAGATCCCCGTTTTTCCAAAGCTATTTTTATTGTCGCACCAGGACTCACCGTTAAAAATCGCCTTCAAGTTTTAATTCCTTCCACTGAAAACAATTACTACGAGATTTTCAACATAATTCCTTTTAGCTTGTTTGATAAGTTACGTCAGGGTAAAGTTGTAGTTCGTAATTGGCACGTTCTCAATTGGGAAACAGAGGAACAGATTGAGAAAAAGAAGGGTGTAGATAAGCGTGGAGCAAAAAGTGATGAAGCTTATGTCAGGGATGTTTTAGCTGAACTGGCTAGTTTTAGCAATATTTTAGTCATTAATGATGAAGCACATCATGCTTGGCGTATTCCTGCGGAATCTAAAATAAAGGGTATTAGTAAAGAAGATATTGATGAAGCAACAAAATGGATTGGTGGACTTGATCGCATTAACAGAGCTAGAGGAATACTCACCTGTTTTGATTTTTCTGCTACACCATTTGTACCTTCTGGTAAGAGAAGTTCAGAAGAAGCTTTGTTCGGCTGGATTGTGAGTGATTTCGGGTTGAATGATGCGATTGAGTCAGGCTTAGTTAAAACTCCTCGTGTTGTAATTCGTGATGATGGGAGGCTGAACCTTAGAGACTTTAAATCGCGTTACTATCATTTATATAATGACGTTGAAGTTAAAGATGATTTCAATCGCAAAGCAAAACTAAATGAATCTTTACCTGATTTACTAAATAATGCTTATTATTTATTAGGTAAAGACTGGTTAGAAACAGCCAAAGCTTGGGAGAAAGCTGGACATAAAGTTCCTCCCGTCATGATTTCTGTTGCTAACCGCACCGAAACCGCAGCCAGGATTAATTATGCCTTTAATCATCATAAAATTCAAATAGAAGAACTTTGCATTCCAGAACGTACTCTCCACATAGACTCTAATGTTTTGAAAATGGCAGAGTCTCAAGAAGAAAGTTCTGAGATCCAATACAGAACCTCAGATATTAATGAAGATGATACATCTGATGAAGAAATTACGCCCAAGTTAACTAAACAGCAACAAGCAGAACTTTTAAGGCAAAAAGTTGATACGGTTGGCCAAGTTGGTAAACCTGGTGAACAAATTCAAAATGTTATCTCAGTTGGGATGCTATCTGAAGGGTGGGATGCTAAAACAGTAACTCACATTATGGGTATTAGAGCATTCACCAGCCAACTTCTCTGTGAACAAGTTGTGGGTCGAGGCTTAAGAAGAACCGCTTACGACATTAATCCAGAAACAAATTTGCTTGAACCAGAGTATGTCAACATTTTTGGTGTTCCATTCACCTTTATCCCCCATGAATCTAATGAAGAAACAACACCTCCACCCCCTCAACCTAAAACTGAAATAAAACCAGATCCAGAAAAGCAAGAGTTTGAAATTAACTTTCCCAATATCATCCGAATTGAGTACATTTATAAGCCTGAACTTAAGCTTAATTTAAATCAAGTTGAACCTCTAGAACTAGACGCTTTTGATAATAGTACGCTGGCGGAATTAGCACCAATTGTTGATGGTAAACCTGATGTTACAAAAATTAAGGGTATTGATCTGGAAGATTTAGGACGTAAATTTCGGATGCAGAAAATTGTCTTTGAGACTGCTAGAGACATTTTTGTGCAGATGAAACCTGGTTGGAAAGGCAATCGAGAATATTTATTAGCCAAACTGATTAGATTAGTAGAAGAGTTTATTGACTCAGGTTTAATCAGAATCAATCCACCTTTATTCAATTTAGATGAGATTCGACGGCGGATTCTTATTACTCTTAATTTAAGTAAAATAGTTCAACACATTTGGAATGCTATTTATTTAGAAAATACAGAAGCAATTGAACCTGTTTTTGACCAAAATAATCCGATTCGCTCTACTGCTGATATGCGTTCATGGTATACAGGCAAGCCATGTGAATACACACGAAAATCACACATCAACTGCTGTGTTTTCGATAGTACATGGGAAGCTAGTGAAGCATTTGAACTAGATAGAAACCCTAATGTTCAAGCTTGGGTTAAGAATGATCACCTGGGATTTGAAATTCTTTACATATTTGACGGAGTTGTTCGCAAGTATCGACCAGACTTTATTATTCGCCTAAAAAATGGGAGTTTCTTAATTTTAGAAACTAAAGGAAATTACACTCAGAAAGACGTAGCTAAAAGTGTATTTCTAGATCAGTGGATTAAAGCAGTTAATCAGCATGGTGGCTTTGGTTTTTGGCAACGAGATATATCAAGAAATCCATCTGACCTTAAGATGATCTTAGATAGGGCGGTTTCTCTATCAAAATGAGGCTTAATTAGGCAACGCCAACTTAAGTATCGGCCTTGTAGGATGGTTTGAGTCTCTGTGTCTGTTCCTCAACTACTACAATTAAGAAGATATATCCGAATATTTTGACTAAATTGCTTTATGTCAGTTTTAGCAGCGATCGCAGTCTTGGCTGTTTTGATTTTGGTACACGAACTGGGACATTTTGTTGCAGCACGGTCTCAAGGCATTTACGTTAACCGGTTTTCCTTGGGTTTTGGCCCGATTTTGTGGAAGTACCAAGGAACGGAAACCGAATATGCTGTTCGTGCTTTTCCCTTGGGTGGCTTTGTGGGCTTTCCCGATGATGATCCAGATAGTGAAATTCCACCCAACGACCCGAATCTGCTGCGTAACCGTCCAGTTTTAGACAGGGCGATCGTGATCAGTGCGGGCGTAATCGCAAATTTAATATTTGCCTACTTAGTGCTAGTTCTGCAATTGGGTATTGTTGGCATACCAGAGAAATTCAATTATCAACCCGGTGTGATTGTCCAACCAGTGAATGAGCAATCTATTGCCTATCAAGCCGGGATTAGAGAAGGAGATATTGTTCTAGCCGTTAATGGTCAACAACTAACTGCTTCGGAAAAGTCCACAGCTATATTGACCAAAGAAATTCAAACTCATCCTAATCAGCAAATCGAACTCAAAGTTCAGCAGAAAGACCAGCAAGTTTCCCTGAAATTAACACCAACCCAAGGCGCTGATGGCAAAGGTCTAGTTGGAATTCAACTAGGGCCAAATGGTAAGCCGGTTTATCGTAGACCCAGTAGTCCTTTCGAGATTTTTGGGATTGCTGCGAACCGCTTCCAACAATTATTTGTGGGTACACTCAATGGTTTTGGACAGTTAATTACTAACTTCCAACAAACCATTGGGCAAGTTTCTGGGCCAGTTAATATCGTCAAAGTTGGTGCTAAATTAGCGGCTGACGACAGCACTAACTTGCTCTCTTTCGCGGCGATTATCAGCATTAACTTAGCAATTATCAACATCTTGCCTCTACCTGCATTGGATGGCGGACAACTAGCTTTTCTGCTGATTGAAGGTTTGCGCGGTAAACCTTTACCTACCCGTATTCAAGAAGGTGTAATGCAAACTGGCTTAGTGTTACTTTTGGGCTTAGGAATTTTCCTGATTGTCAAAGAAACCATCCAGTTAACTACTCAGTAGGAATGGGTACAAAAATTGCCTCAACGCCCTCAGATTTAAGTCTGGGGCTATCTGAACAAAGCCTGCAAAAGCAGGCTAAATTATTTGTAATGGCGAATTTGATTCGCTTTTGCTAAAAATCCAGTGACCACTACCCGCAAATCTCCATCTAAAAAACAACGGGCGTTAGAAATTCTCCACCGCCTCAAGCATCTGTATCCAGATGCAACTTGCTCATTAAACTACTCAACGCCTGTACAACTACTAGTTGCAACAATTCTCTCTGCTCAGTGTACAGATGAGCGAGTCAATAAAGTAACACCAGCTTTATTTAGTCGTTTTCCAGATGCAGCCAGTTTAGCCAATGCGGACTTAGAAGAGTTAGAAAACTTAGTACGTTCCACAGGGTTTTATCGCAATAAAGCAAAAAATATTCAAGCCGCTTGTCGAATGATTGTGACTGAGTTTGACTCTGTTGTTCCTAACCAAATGGAACAATTATTAAAGCTCCCTGGTGTGGCTCGGAAAACGGCAAATGTAGTTTTAGCTCATGCCTATGGCATTAATGCTGGAGTAACGGTAGATACTCACGTTAAGCGTCTCAGTCAGCGCTTGGGTTTAACTAAGTATCCTGACCCGATTAACATTGAAAAAGATTTGATGAAGTTATTACCCCAGCCAGATTGGGAAAATTGGTCAATTCGGCTGATTTATCATGGTCGTGCTGTTTGTAAAGCCCGCTCTCCCGCTTGTGGAGCTTGTCAGCTGGCTGATTTATGTCCTACTACTAATAAAGCGATCGCGGTAGGGTAGTTCACATCAAGAGTATCCCTAGAATTAATAGGGACACTGTAGAATGGAAAATGCTGTCTTTAATTAGAATGTATGGCGAAGAAGAGTATGATTGAGCGCGAGAAAAAACGCGCCAAGTTAGTTGAAAAGTATGCCGAAAAGCGGGAAACCCTGCTGGAAGAATTCAGACAGGCAGAATCTTTAGAAGATAAGCTGGATGCTCACCGGAAAATACAACAACTACCCCGTAACAGTGCGCCCAACCGTCGCCGCAATCGCTGCTGGGTAACTGGTCGTCCTAGAGGTGTTTACCGCGACTTTGGACTGTCTCGGAACGTTCTCCGGGAGTGGGCGCACGAAGGTTTGTTACCTGGAGTGGTTAAGTCTAGCTGGTAGTCAATAGTCGATAGTCAATAGTCAAAATATGGACTGTTGACTTTGGACTTTATTTATTGACCGCAGCAATGGTCTATGCCCAGACTTTCTAAGAGTAGATCGCTGACGGCGTTAGCGATCGCAAACTCTCCATAAAAGCTTTTGGAAAAATCAAACGCTTGCATCTCTGTGACAATGGCAATTACCAGAGAACCTAAGTCGTTTTCTCCTTCCATGCGTTGACGCACAAAGATTTGCGCGGCTCGCTGGGCAATCTTTTTGTTGATTGCTTCCGGGATAAATTCTGTATCAAGCCACCGCAACAAACGCTCTTGTAACCACTCACCTTCAAGGAGGGGATTGTTAGCTGGTGGTAGGGTGATGGATGGGATTGGTTCAGTCATATTTATTTAAACGCAGAGGAATGCTGAGGATATCGCAGAGAGAAGTCTGTGCGGAGGCTTCCTCCGATCAGAACTTCGGGAGGAGCGCTGAGGATGGCGATCGCATCAGACTGCGTTCCTCTGATATTTTTTATTTTTAGTTTGATCTATGCAATATGATATCGCCGCTATTATTCAAGGTTATGCTCAAGGCTATTTTCTCATGGCTGATGACAATGATGGCTTGAGTTGGTATGGCAGCCGCGATCGCACTTTGATTCCTTTAGATGAGCGATTCCGCTATCCTAAGTCTTTGCAGCGTGTGTTGAATCAAGAACGGTTTACGGTGGCGATTAACCGTGATTTTCCGGCTGTTGTTGCTGGCTGTGCGAACCGAGAGACAACCTGGATTTCGGAAGAATTAAAAGAAATTTACTTTTTACTACATGAAACGGGTTTTGCCTATAGTTTTGAAACTTGGCAAGGTGATGAACTCGCTGGCGGTATTTTAGGAATTGTGATTGGCGGTGCTTTTATTGGTGAATCGATGTTTTACCGGATTCCCGAAAGCTCAAAGGTAGCAATGGTAAAGTTAGTAGAAAGATTGCGCCAAAGGCAATTTGTCCTGTTTGATGCTCAAATGATGAATCCGCATTTGGAAAGATTTGGCGCTTACGGTATTGGCGATGAAGCATATCAAGCTTTACTCCAGAAAGCGTTACAACGACGTTGTAGTTTGGTATAAATTATTACGAATCACGAATGGCGATCGCTAATTTATGTACGAGATTATTAGTGGGGAAAGGGCGTAACTACAATCACTCTAGCAACCAGTTAAATAAGCTTTCTACTGTTAAGCTGAAATCTTTAGCAAATTCCGGGACTGGTAACTTTGTTTCTGGTTCTTCGTAAACTTTAGTTGCTTGATTTGGCAAGTAAACAAACACAGATTTTTCTTTAGGATCAATCAGCCATCCCATCTGAGTTTCATACTTGAGACAATGGAGAATATTCTTGATAACTTTAGTTTGACTTTGATCAGGAGATAAAATTTCAATTGTCCAATCTGGGGCATTGGAGTTTAGACTAATTTTATTTATAAAACCACAAAACCCTTATCCAGAAAGGCTTTGATTATTTATAGGTTGGTTTTGATTCCAAAGCTTAAAATGCTTGCTACACAAGGGTTTTAACCTTAAAAAAAGAATTTAGTCTAAACTCCAGTGGGGCAATTACAAAGACGTTAGCAACGCCACCATTCTCTTGACGAGCAATTCTGTCCCACATAAACACAGAAATGTCAGGCACAATTGAGCGATTTCCAAATGTACAGCGAAGTTCACAGAAAGCCCGCGCAATTTTTTGGGGTTTTACGATTAAATTAATTGCAGGTGCTAACTCTGTCTGAATTGCGCTGTGTTCTCCTTGTGGCATCGGTTTTTGGATGATACGCCCATCAATATATTCACTCGCAGGTTCTGTTTCTGGTAAATCGAGGAATTCAGGGAGAGTAAAAGTTTTAGCAGGGGTTTGTACCATTTAAGGCTTCCTTACAAAAGCTAAGTTGTACTACTGCTATTTGTTATTCTACAGATTGATAAATCAGTTGGCGATTTTTGGCAGGAGTCATAACCACTCTTATACCTTTTGTTCAGTAACCAATGTAAGACTAACCCATTCACCTTTATCGCTGTAGCTGCGAACCATACGCTGGCGCAGATTAGGTTGAATTAACCAACCGACTTCTAAAAATAAGGGTTGACGTAACTTTACTTGCAATGGAGATGTTGCTGAAGCACCATTAGGTAATAGTAAAACTTGCACCTGCTTTTGTGGATTTTGGTCAAAGTGAATGATAGAACCGTTGATAGTGGCGGTTGAAGTGATTGTTCGTTCCCCAAAAGTCAAACTCTGCACTAATCTTCCTGTGTCATCTAGATGTAATTTTAGCGTTGAAGAGTAAGTGTCAGGCGATCGCCAGTCAGGATATATTGTAATAGCTTCACCGCGCCACTCTCCCAACAAATCATTTACCGATAAGGCAGGGTTTTCTAGTGGTTCCGTTCCTGCTAAATGTTCACGAATTAAGGTTATTTTATCTAGCTGACCGTTTTTATCAAATAATTGAACTAAACGTAAGCGGCGATTTTCATGAATTAAACCGAGTTCTGCACCAAATTCAGTAAATGGTGCTAACTGAATGGAACCTTGAGAAAATGCCCCATTTTCAAAGAATAGTGTACTCTTAGCGAGAGAACTGTATTCTAAGACTAAATCTTCTTGTCCTTCACGCCGGACAATTTGGCGGATGGTTTTGTTGTCGTTCAAACCTTCTAAGGAAACGACGCTGTTGATATCGTTTAAAAGCGTACCTTGAAGGGAAAATCGAGTAAATGAACCTTGCCACTTACCGAGATTTTGCAATAAACATTCCCATTGAGATTTCATAGTTATTAGTCATTGGTCAATAGTCCATAGTCAATAGTTAATGACTATGCTTTAGCAAATCGATGTACAGCAAATAAGCTTCCTATTAATCCTACCGTTGCACCGAAACTTAAGAGAATCAGGGGTAATAATAAGATTTGTGAGGGCGCAAGTTGCAAACCATTGGCAATGAATTGAATAAACTCTGGTTGATTGGCTAGTAATTTACCCAAAAACTGTTCAATTACAGAAATGAAACTCCAAGCGATCGCACCGCCAACTAAACCAAAGGAAATACCCTGTAAAATAAATGGCAGATAAATCCACGCGGAAGTTGCGCCTACCAGTTGCATAATTTCAATTTCGCGCCGTCGCGCCATGACAATTAGGCGGATGGTGGTAGTAGTGACAGCGATCGCAGTTAAAGTCAGAATACTAGTAATTGTCAAAGTAAACCAGTTCAAACCCCGATGTAACTGGGCGATGCGTTTGACTGCTTCATCTACATACAGCACCGCCTCGACACCCCGTAATTTAGCCAGATGGGTGGCTAAAGTCGGCACTACTTGAGAATTTTGCGCTTTCACCTTCATCTCATCAACTAAAGGATTTTCGCCTAGCTGCTGGGTAGCACCGTCAATATCAGCAATTCTCAAATCTTTGACTAATTTTACCCATGCTTCGTCTTTAGTAACGGTTTGCATCGCTACTACTCCTGGCATTTTTACCACCAAATGTTCGATGCTTTTAGCTTCTACCCCTGGTTCCAGATACACTGATACTTCTAACTGACTGCCAAACTGGTTAAGGAGTTTTTCTACTTGCCAAGAAGTTTGCAGACTTAAGCCAAATAGAAATAGTAACACTGCAACAGTGCTAACAGCTGCCCAATTCATCCATCCACCGCGCAGCAACCCCAAAAAGGTTTCTTTGAGTAAATAGTCGAGTTTCGTGAGAAATTTGAACACAGATTCTACCAATTCGTAATTCGTAATTCGTAATTCGTAATTTTAGAATTACATTACTCGTTATACTCGATGTAATGAAGTTTACCCATGTCATTCTTACTAAATAATGCCGTTTGCAATTTTTACTCAAACCTAACCCCCAACCCCTTCCCTACGTTCGCGCAGCGTGTCGTTCGCGGTAGCGTTGCGTAGCAAAGACAGGGAAGGGGAGCAAGAATCAAAGCCTCTCTCAGCTTGCCTAACGGCAGGCTGATGCCAACGGGGAGATGTTTGGAGAGGGGTTTAAAAAACTCAGCACTCAGCACTCAATAATGCGTTGCAGACTTGCGATGATGCACAGATGTGACACCATCTTGATTTAAAACCTTACCGTTTTCCACAGTGGCATAAACCAGCCAGTGATCACCAGATTCCATGCGGTTTTGAACTTTACACTCCAAGTAAGCTAAAGCATCTGTGAGTATAGGAGAGCCATTTGTACTTTCCTCGGTAGCAACATCTGCAAATCGGTCTTGTCCAGGGCTAAAGGGTTTGAGGAAATGTTTCATCAACCCCAAATGATTGCCTTCCTGGAGAATGTTTAGGACAAATTTATTACCTGAATGAGTAAGTGGTTCTACGGCGCGGTCTTTAGCAACGGCTATGGTTAATCCCGGCGGATTAAAGCTGGCTTGAGCTACCCAAGAGGCTAACATGGCGCTGGCTCTATCGTCGTGTTTGGCTGTTAGCACACACAGAGAACCTACGATGCGTCCAACTGCTTGTTCAACATTCGTGGCTGGTAGACTTTGCACGCGCACTTTTTTTGCTTTTTTCAGTGTTTGGGCAAAGTCTGTTCCGGCTTCTTCACATAATTGCAAGGTAGCATCGTCGGGTTTAAACTTGATGCGGATGGTATCAAAACCAAAGCGATAGCCAGCATCTTTGAGTTTGCTTTCAATTAAATCGACGGCTTCGCCACTCCAACCAAAGGAACCAAATACACCTGCAAGTTTATTATTTGTTCCTGTTGACAGCACGATCCCTAAAGCTGTTTGTACTGGTGTGGGTGCATGTCCTCCCAGCGTTGGGGAACCCATGATAAAACCAGCAGATTTTTCCACAGCCGCGCGGATTTCTTCTGGCTCGGTAAATTCGCAATTAATTGATTCTACAGCAACACCAGCTTTCGTAATGCCACGGGCGATCGCTTGGGCTAAGGTTGTAGTATTTCCATAGGCTGACGCATAAATTAAGGCTACTGTCAAGTCAGCAGATGTTTGCTGTTGACTCCATTGCCGATAAGCTTGAGTCAAGTCAATTAAGCCGTAACGTACCAACGGCCCGTGTCCCGTCGCGTACAAACGTACAGGAAAATCCGCCAGTTTTTCTAACGCTGTTTCTACTTGCCGCGCATGGGGAGCCATGAGACAATCATAATAATAGCGGCGGTCTTCGTTAATTATTTCCCAACCTTCATCAAATACTTGGTCGCCGCAGATATGCGCCCCAAATAACTTATCTGTGTAAAGAATTTCGGTTTGCGGGTCGTAGGTGCAGAGTTCATCAGCGTAGCGGGGGTTGGGTGTAGGAATAAATTGCAAATAATGTCCCTTACCTAAATCCAGGGTTTCTTCCCCCCGCATGATCATAATTGGTAAGTCTTGATTTTCTAAAACTCCGCGTAAATTAATCGCCCCCGGATTAGAACAGACAAAGGTAATTTGTGGCGCGATTTCTAGTAAAGCCTTCAATGTGGCGGCGCGGTTGGGATTGATATGACCGAGAATAACATAATCAATCGCTTTCACATCAAGGCGCTTTTGTAAAGCCTCCAAATAAATTTGCGTGAAGGTTTCCCCAGGCGGGTCAATCAAAGCAATTTTATCACCTTGAATTAAGTATGAATTTGCAGTCGTGCCTTTAGCTAAAGCATATTCTATTTCAAATCTCAGTCTTGCCCAACTGCGCGATCGCAGTACGGTTGTATTTGTAGCAATAGGTAGTATCTGCACATCACGAGGTTTAGTTTCTGTCATAACTTTTGAATAACTTTTTTTTAAGTATTTTTTATGAATGAGACAGCAATTGCTACAAATTAGTACACAATTGCAGTAAATAGATATCTATTTATAATTAAAGCTTAATTTGTTTAATTAAATTTTGACTATTTATTAGAGGCAGGGGGCAGGGGGAAAGGTAAAAACCTTGCCCCTTGTGGGCAAAAGCCCCCTTGCTCCTTTTCTCCCTTGGTTGTTCGCGTAGCGTCCCGTAGGGAAGCCCCACCCCTTGTGGGTGGTTTTTCTCCCCTGCTCCCTGCTCCCCTGCTTTTTTCACTATGGAATGGATAAAATAACAGCTTTCCCACAGAGTAGTAATTGCAGATATCTGGCGATCGCATCTTTCTACCTTGTGGTGCGTATTTTACCAATTGGTAAATAGCCGAGAGCTTTGATTCTGCCATTATTATAGGATTTTAATGATAATTTTTATTTATGCAATAGTAACGACAATATAAGCATTTACCACAAATAGATAAGTGTTAGTAACAAAACAAGTTGCGTTGGTAGCGATCGCATAAGTTGTCGTTACTAACAAATTAGCATTCGTAACGAAACAAGTTGCGTTGGTAGCGATCGCAACTTATTTCCTAACGACACGAATTGCGTTGGTAGCGATCGCAAAACTTGTCCTTACTCACAAACAAATATAATCAACTATGCCGCAGCCATTCTAAAATTTCATCAACTGACTGGGTGTAAAGACTTTGAGGGTGTTGTAGTTTGATATGGGGGTGCTAATAAAACAAATCGCACCTTTAAATTTGCTGATGGCGTTGAAAAACGCATTGCTGTATGTCAATTCACCTGGATTATTGGTTGCGCCTGGGTGAAATACTAAAACCACCCGTTTATCAGTTTCTAGCAAATCCCAATAAGTTTGGAGTTCCGCCACTGATACCAATTCACGAAAATCTTGATACAAATTAATGGTTTTTAATTCTTTCCGTCTGCTCCCTACCCCCTGCCCCCCTGCGACCTACTTGTATCAAACTTAAAGTGAAACGGTATGACGACCTACCCCAGGGTAATACTTAAATAAAAAGCCCATCGCTGTCACGATGAGCAAAGAGACGATGATGAATATTTTTGATCTGTGGTTGTGGCGCATTTTTACAAAGCTATAGACTAGGCAAGATTCTAGCCTTCATGTCTTTGATCTCAAATAAAATTACGGGTATCTTTTACTTCCAGCTCCGACTACTCCAATTTTGTGGCGATAGGACAGTTCTGCACCAAACCACCCAGAAATGCTAGTCAGTGTACCAACTACAAGGGATAGTAACAACCCCCAAGGTAAGAGACGCGCCTCAGCGTCACCCAAACGCAGGAGAAAGTTGAACAGCGTTAAAACCAGGAGCGAAACATTCAGAATGAGATGTATCCAGCCAGCTTTGCGCTTGCGGACTCGCTCAATTTTCAAAAAGTCGCTCATCCCGATCGCAGCTGCAATTACACCTCCAGCCAATCCAAGTCCGATTAACCATAAAGAAGCCCTCGCCCAGAAAAAGTCACGAGTTAACCAATAGCCGAAGTCGCTTCCCAAGGCTGCGGCTAAAAAAGCTATGGGAAAAATTACGCTTAAAGGGTGTAGAGGATGTCCAGCGATCGCTACTGTACTAGGTACACCTGGATCACGATATTCTTGATCATTACTTTCAATAACAGGTGGAATATTGGGAAATGGAGTAGAAGCTGATGTTGTTTCTGAAGTATCCATAGTGTCCATAAGTTTAGTATCCTTTATTTAAGCGGAAGGGATTTGCTCTACATACGCTTCTGCTTGCAGCGTTAGTTTGCCTGGCGTAATTTCTAGTTGCTTAACTCGCAGACTCATTCCTTCTAAATCGAAGTTACTTAAATTCAAAATTTCACTCGTTTGGTCAACTAGAGCTTTTGTCAATTCGGGTGATATTTCTTCACCTTCGCCATACTCGACATTTTCTAAAGAAACAGTTTGCCCGTTAATATTTACCTTAGGTAATGCGGAGAAAGCAATTTGTTGAGTTTCACCTGTTTCTTTTAATTTGATGCTTGCATTTAGCCCTATTTTTTGATTATCCAGTAAGCGAAAGTCTACATGTTGAGGTTCTATACTCCTTGAATGCCCATTAATATGTATTTTCTGGCATTGAAGTTGTGAACGCACATATTCAGAATTAAAAGCGCGGTTGATATCACTTTCAGTCAGAACTACTTTAGCACTAGCTTCCGTAGGTTTAGTTAATTCAATTTTGCCAAAAGCCACACTTAAAGGATTGATAGCAACATTACCCATTTGCATTTCTAGTTCCTCCATCCGGAGGTCTTGTTGCATTACTAATCCTTCGCCTGTGATCTGTACTGTGTCTACTTGTCCCTGAACCATTTTGAAGGGATCAGTTTTAATATTGACATCCAAATTTTCTACTTCATCCAACTGGCTAGATAAGCCGATTTCTGCGGCTTTATTTAGAGCCTGCTCTCCTAGTCCAGGACTTTCTGACATTGTATTTTTATCTCTTGTTTTGACTATCTTTGGACAATCTAGAAAAATAATTTAAAAAAATTATCTATCTAATGATAGAGGAAGCTTTAAAATTTTGTATATCCAAAAGAATAATTAAAATTTTTTATGTTAAAAAATATCGCTTTCTATCTAGAGTTGCGCTACTGATCGCTCAAAAGAAAGATGGAAAATAATTAACTTCATGACAAGCTGTAAATAGGAATAATCCGATTATTTTTTTGAGGAGAACTTCAGAATGGTATCAACTTTAGATGATACAAAACGTAATGCTATTGCTACTAAACTGGCTAGTATTAAATTAATTCAACAGTTACTCATTGAGAACGAAGAACGGTTTTTGAGAGAATGTACTGATAGCGAAATCTCGGATCGCATTCGAGATTTCCTGGAAGATGATCGCAAAAACTTGGGGATTATCGAAACTGTAATTGTGCAGTATGGTATTCAGCAAGAGCCAAAAAAAACTGTGCAAGAAATGGTCGAAAAAGTTCGCCAATTGATGCAAGGCTCAGAACTAAGTTTCTACGAAAAAGTATCTCAGCACGAATTACTCAAGCATCAACAAGTCATGAGTGGCTTATTAGTCCATAAAGCAGCTCAAAAAGTTGGTGCTGATGTCATGGCTGCAATTGGCCCTATCAATCCCGTTAACTTTGAGAACCGCGCACATCAAGAGCAACTCAAAGGAATTTTAGAAATTTTAGGTGTCCGCGAACTGACTGGACAAGATGCCGATCAAGGAATTTGGGCAAGAGTTCAAGATGCGATCGCAGCCTTTAGCGGTGCCGTAGGTAGTGCTGTTACCCAAGGTACTGACAAACAAGATATGAATATCCAAGATGTAATCCGCATGGATCACAATAAGGTAAATATCTTGTTTACAGAACTGCTACAAAGCAATAATCCCCAAAAGATCCAAGAATACTTCGGTCAAATTTATAAAGATTTAACTGCCCATGCAGAAGCTGAAGAGGAAGTAGTGTATCCCAGAGTTCGTTCCTTCTACGGAGAGAGCGATACCCAAGAACTGTATGACGAACAAGCCGAAATGAAGCGCCTATTAGAGCAAATCAAAGCTATTAATTCTTCTGCACCTGAATTCAAAGATAGAGTCAGAAATTTGATGGATATTGTTGGCGACCATATTCGTCAAGAAGAAAGTACAATGTTTGCTGCCATCCGCAACAATTTGAATACTGAACAAACTGAGCAATTAGCTACACAATTCAAAGCAGCTAAGAGCAGAATTCAACAAAGATTAGGCGGTACTACAACCGGTGTGAATGTTTAGTGGGAGTTCCCGCTGACAATAGCAGCTAATCTGCACACAGAAATATCTGATTTTGTAGCTTAATAAAAAAGGGGATAAGTATATCAACTATCCCCTTTTTGTTTGAGCTTTAAGTAGATTTTAAATCAGAAAAATCTAGGAATATAGCAGTAGACAAGGCAGTTAGGACATCGGCCAATGATAAAAATCATGCACTAAAAGACGTTTAACCCTGTCACCTGCGGTCACTGAGCGGCTGGTGAGCGCAGTCGAACCATGCCGAAGTGTCACCTGTTCCCTGTCACCTGCTATAACTAACTAATTTCACTATCTATACCAGCGATTGTTATTACGATACTTTTTGTAATGACCATAATGATTACCACGGTCACGACGAGAATTTTGAGATATCCCATAGTCTTGATCTCTGTTAGAATCACGTCGCTGATAAGGTGCTTGACGACGATTTATCTGCCCTCGACGATTCTGTTGACGATTAGTTTGATTGATAATTTGGATAATTGTATTGTTGTCTCCATTAATGGCCGCAGTTTGACCTGCTCCTTGATTACTGTTCACCTGTGCTAGAACAGGAAAAGACGCAAGCCCAACACTTGCAACTGCCGTTAAAAGACTAAAAATAAATTTTTGTTTGCTCATTTTCGTCATACCTTAAATCAACTCATTAAAACCACCTGATCTTAGATTTTGGTGGGGCTTGTAATAATTTAATTACTAATTAGTAATTATTTAGCCCCATATTCATCTGTTCAATCCAAAATCTAAAATTTTCAATTTTCTGAAGGGTTTGAGCCTTGGACTAAATAGCTAATAAATTTCAACGGCGGAAATTGCGCTGTCTAGTTAAAGATGGATCATATGCTGGGTTGTAAACATCCACCTGAACCCCAACAGGAACTTTAATAGTCGGCCCATTTATCCCTGTACCGTTACCTCTACCGCCATTAATGCGTTGTCTGCTGGTGCGTTGTTGGTTTGCCCGTCCACTGCCAGTGTAAACTTGAGTCCCAACTTGTGTAATTGCGTTTCCTGAGCATTGACCTTGATTTTGCAAATCAACATTGTTGCTCTGTCGTGAAGGCTGTCTAGAGCCACGAACAGCTACTTGAACACCAACATCAGTCATTACACACTGTGCAGCAGCAGAATCAGTAAAAGCAGGTAATATCGGTAGTAAAGCACTGCTCGATAACCATCCAAGTAATAACAGTTTGGATCTCATGTTTACCTCCTAATCAACATCTGGTAATTACTATCGACATACAGTTGTAGAAGTAGTAGTTTGAGCAACACTTCTACCTGAGTAACTTGTTTGACGCTTGGTGTAGTTAGAAGTGTAGCGACGACAGGGTGCTTGCCGATAGTACCTACGCAGGCGACGACGGGAATAGGAATCTGATTGAGTGTAGTAACTATCTCCTGGTTGATACCTGTCTTCTTCAGAAGTTATTCTGATTCCACTATCTGAATCAACTATTGTTGTGCCGTCATCAGTACGGATTTCTATTCTGGATGCGCTGGCTGCATTTGGCCAGGCTATGAGCGCCAAGAAGACCGCTAAGGGTAAATACTTTTTCGTCATCATGATGAAATTTCTCCATAAATGGAGGGAAAAAGCTTTCTGATGCTGAATTAATTCAAAAAGCCCAAAAATTTTAAACCTGATTTTGTGATTGCTTAAAGCAATACGTTACGCAAAGATAAACCAAATAGTTAGCTTGCAACTCCCAATCTTCAATTAAGATTGGGAGTCTTACTTAAGAGCTAATGAATCTCATCAACTAATAACCTGACTAATCAATATCTGTCACGGCGACCACGCTGATCACGGCGAACAGAGTTTCTTTGTGTGTTAATTACTCTAGAGCGTTGTTCAATAGAGTTGCGATAACCTACAGCACCCGCAGATTGATCAGTATATTGATCATTACCTTGATTGACTTGTCCGCCAGAACGCCGACCTCTGACGCGTTGACGGCTGTTTTGGATATTGATCTGATCAGCCCGTTGATAAATGTAGTTTTCGTCGCCTACGGTAGCAGCATTTTGATTGACGCTCTGAGTACTTGTTTGGTTAGTCTGGGCATTAGCAGGTAAGGAAGCTAATCCTAAAGCTGCTACAGAGAAGATACCGACCAGATAACGTTTTACTAATGTCATGCTCACCTCAATTTGTAAATTTTGAGTGCAGTGAAAGAAACACTTTCTTGCATTAAAAACGTGCAAAAGCACACGTGAGTATCTTAGCCTACGTTTTTACATCTTACATGAATAATTTCTCATTAATTTGGAATAATTTCGTTTTTTATATCTTTATATGCTCATATGGCTGAAAAATAATCATCAAAGAAATAGACCTAATAAGGTATAAAAAATTCTCTTTTATAGCTTTTATTGCCTAGTCTTTATTTCTCGTTTTTAAGTATATAAAAAGACTGGGCAAAAAAATAATTACTGATGCTTCTCTCAAGGACAAAGTTGCCCAAAATGAGATTTTTTAGCTTTTTATCCCCCAAAATTACGGGCTAATAAAGTTTTTACATTTGCTGAGATTAAATTTCATAGTGCCAAATGTCTTCTTCTCTCACCACGATTCGATGGAGAGATAGACGATCAATTAAACCTTCTTCCTCAAACTGTCCTAAAATTCTAGTGATGGTCACGCGGGTGGAACCAAGCATTTCAGCTAGGTCTTCGTGAGTTAAACGCATATCTATTAAACGTCCCTGCTCAACTTCCGATCCGAACTTTTTGGATAACCAAGCTAATAGTTTGATGAGCATAGTATCCACTTTTTTATAACTACGGATCACCATCAATTCTTCAGCCTGTTGGATGTGTGCTAATAGAGTCTCTTGGGGTTGATACCAATCTTCTATGAGTAAGATTCTGACTTCTACCTTTGTTAAGCACTCCATCTGATAAGGTTCTATTTTTGACATACTTTTACCAGTGATATCTCCAGGCCCCCATAATCCTAGAGCAACTGTCGTACCATCTTCTAAGTAAGTAAAAGTTCGCACGAAACCTGTTTCAATCTGCCAAAGAATATTTTGATAATCTGGCAGGAATGACCGCCTTGTAAAATGCTGCTTGGCATTTTTAGTGGGTGAGTTAGACACACTGGAGTGTAAAGACACCATGATATATAGTACTATTTTTCGATATATTAACCGTAGTATACATAATAGATCAAGCTAAATAAACTTGTAGGTATAAAAAATCGTAAGTTTTAAACCTACGATTTTTGAGAAGCGCAGGGAGGACTGGCTTGGCATGGGGCGCTTTACCTGTAAGTTTACCCGCCATAAAACTTCTCCCTTTGTGTGAATTTAGCATTGAGGTTTGCCCTCAATGTGCTGGAAAATTGTGTCAAGAAGAAATGTGAGTTGTCATAAAGCGAACGATATGGTCAGCGATCGCATTTCCTTCCTCTTCCAAGGCAAAATGCCCGGTATCGAGTAAATGAAACTCAAGCTTTTGCAGGTCGCGCTTGTAGGGATAAGCACCTTCGGCTGGAAAGATAAAGTCATTCTTACCCCAGACAATCAGGGTAGGGGGCTGATATTTGCGGAAATACTCCTGCCATTGCGGATATAACGGTGGATTTGTGCGATAGCTATAAAACAGCGCGAGTTGAATCTCATCGTTTCCGGGGCGATCTAGGAAGGATTGATCGATGTTCCAGTTATCAGGACTGATCGCTTCAGGATTGCGAACACCATTGATATATTGCCACTTTGTCGTTTCTAGTGTGAAAAAGGGTCTGAGCTTGTCAGCATTCTCAGGAGAAGGATTTTGCCAGTAAGCCTTAATCGGTTCCCAAAATTCGCCGCGGATACCTTCTTCATAGGCATTCCCGTTTTGAACAATGAGTGCTTCCACTCGCTCTGGATGTTTAGCCGCAATCCGAAAGCCAATGGGAGCGCCATAATCCATTACATAAAGGCTATAACGCTGGAGATCAATGGCGGTAATAAATTTCTCTACGATCTTTGCCAGGCGGTCAAACGTGTAGTCAAACTCTTGCACGGTTGGCATAGAACTGTTACCATAGCCCGGATAATCAGGTGCAACCACATGAAAGCGATCGCTAAGTGCAGGAATTAAATTGCGAAACATATGAGAGGATGTTGGGAAGCCATGCAACAGCAGAATCGTCGGATTACTGCGGGAGCCAGCTTCTCGGTAAAAGATATCTAAACCATCGATCGAAACTGTGCGAAATTTGGTCATAACATTACTCCTGGTAAGTTTTTGTACTGAACATGTTTGTTCTGGCAGAAATTTTAGCCGGAAAATCCGCCATTAGCGTGAGAGTGTCAGTCTTTGAGGAACGACAGCAGGTCAGCGTTGAGTTGATCTTTGTGCGTGTCGGTCAGTCCGTGGGGTGCGCCTGGATAGATTTTTAAAGTGGCATTCTTCACAAGTTTGGCGGCAGCGATCGCCGCAGCACCGATCGGCACGATCTGATCATCATCACCGTGGATCATCAACGTTGGTACGTCGAACTTTTTGAGATCCTGGGTGAAGTCCGTTTCAGAGAATGCCTTGATGCAGTCGAAGGCGTTTTTGTGACCCGCCTGCATACCCTGAAGCCAGAACCAGTCGATCATACCTTGGGAGACTTTAGCACCCGGACGGTTGAAGCCGAAGAACGGGCCGCTAGCGAGATCCTTGTAGAGCTGCGATCGGTCAGTAAGAGAACCAGTGCGAAGCCCGTCGAACACTTCGATGGGTAGCCCATTAGGATTATTCTCTGTCTTCAGCATCAGTGGCGGAACGGCAGAGATTAGCGCAGCTTTCGCAACTCGTGCTGTGCCGTGGCGACCGATATAGCGAGCAACTTCACCGCCACCCGTCGAGAATCCAAACAACACCGCCTTTTTAAGATCCAGGCTTTCGATTAGCTCCGCCAGATCGTCGGCATAGGTATTCATCTCGTTGCCGTTCCAGGGTTGGCTTGATCGCCCATGTCCTCGGCGATCGTGGGCAATGACCCGAAATCCGTGGTCTGCCAAAAACAGCATCTGAGCTTCCCAACTATCAGAATTCAGAGGCCAACCGTGGCTGAAGACAATCGGTTGTCCTGTACCCCAATCTTTGTAGTAAATCTGTGTGCCATCTTGCGTTGTGATTATGCTCATGGAATTTCTCCTCAATCGGTATGGGTTGGGTTCAAGAGAACGAAGGCGCTGACTGGACATTTACATCGTTGTTCTCATTCTTCAACAGACATTCCATTTAGCCCACGCAAGTTCCCTGAGTTAAGCTGCAACTTATCTTGAAGCGTGGTATTCTTCAGGAAAAAAGACCGTGATTCAAAGGCTACAGCTCGTTATAAAAAAGACTCGCTTTGTTCTTTAATCCTGCAATTTGCTTATGGATGCCAATGCCAAGAAATCCAAGCACAGTAGAGTTGCCTCTGCACGGGTGAGAGGAGTCATTCTATCGCCTCATGGATGGCAGAGGTTTCAAGCGGCAAAGCAACAGGCAGAATCGGAGGAAACCTGGGGTAAGCGATTCACGCAAGAAGATTTAAGCGATCGCACCGGATTATCACTCAATACCCTGTCCCGCATTTTTAAGCGCGAACTGGGAGTTGATCGCCAGTCGTTAGAGCTTCTGTTCCGGGCGTTTGCGCTGGAATTAACGAAAACTGATTATTTATCCCCGATTACATCAGAGGAAGAATTAGCTCTCCAAAAAGTGAATCCGCAGCAGGACTGGGATAACGCGGTCGATGCCTCTGTTTTTTATGGTCGTGAGGCGGAGTTAGCACAACTGTGGCAGTGGGTTGTGACTGAACGCTGCCGCATAGTTGGGATACTGGGAATTGGGGGGATTGGCAAAAGTACGATCGCCGTCAAAGCAGCACTGCAAATGCAGCCAGAGTTTGAGATTGTAGTCTGGCGATCGCTTGTCAATGCACCTTCATTAGACGAACTCCTGACCAGTCTGCTAAAATTTCTCATGCCACTCCAGGGAGACGATCCCATCATCCCTGGTACGCTCGACGAAAAGCTAATTTTATTGATGCAGTATTGGCGATTGCAACGATGTCTATTGATTTTGGATAATGCGGAAACGATTTTGCATAGCGAGCAAGCTGGTCATTGGCGATCAGGTTATGAAGCTTATGGACAGTGGCTCAGAACGATTGGCGAAACGCACCACCAAAGCTGTTGTTTGCTAACCAGCCGCGAGAAACCACAGGAAATAGCGATGATGGAAGGCACACAAAGCAGGGTGCGATCGCTACCTCTAAATGGACTCACGCCCGATGATGGCCGCGCCATCTTTCGAGAAAAGGGAGTATTTACAGGTTCAGAAGCCCAGTGGCAAAATCTGATCAATCACTATGGTGGCAATCCCCTGGCACTGAAGATGGTGGCAGCTGCTACCCAAGATGTATTCAACGGTAGCATTGCTGATTTTATAGCCTACATCAGTCAGGGGACTTTCATCTTTGGAGACATCCGCGATTTGCTGGCTCGTCAGTTCAATCGCCTATCAACAGAAGAACAGAAAATATTGTACTGGTTTGCTATTCACCGGGAGCCAGTGGCGATCGCCCAGATTCGTGAAAATGTGGTTGGTTCAGCCGATCAACAAAGCGTTCCCCAACTGATAAACTCGTTGATCCGGCGATCTCTAATCGAGAAGGCAAAGCCTACGCTACTCGAAAAAATAGATGGGTTATTCTTCTTGCAGCCCGTTGTTATGGAATATGTCACGGAACGATTGATTCAAAAGGTCTGCACAGAATTTGCGACTCGACAGCTTGATGTATTGCAAAGCCATTCATTGATTCGAGTACAGGCAAAAGATTATATTCGAGAGATTCAACTGCGATTAATCGTGCAATCTGTGCTGGAATGGCTGTTATCGTCTTACAGAAATGTGACAGAGGTTGAGGACAGAGCAAGGCAACTACTAGCACAGCAGCGACAGCCATCAAGATATGGAACAGGATATGTTGCAGGTAATCTAATCAATCTTCTGGTGCAGCTCAAAGTAGATTTGCGCGGTTCCGATTTTTCTTTCCTCGTGGTGCAGCAAGCTGACCTGCGGCAGGTTAATTTAGCAGGGGTCAATTTTCAAAATGCAGATTTAAGCAAGTCCATTTTTTCAGAGAGCTTAAATAGTGCGATGTCCATCGATATTAGCCCAGACGGTGAGATTGTTGCTGTTGGTGATTCAAGTGGACTGGTATATCTCTGGCAGATCGCTACGACTCAACTATTAGCTACCTTTGAAGGTCATACAAGCTGGGTATGGTGCGTTGCCTTTAGTCCTGATGGTAACAGGTTAGCCAGTAGCGGTAGTGATACTTCGATACGGTTGTGGGATGTGCAGAGCGGCCAGTGCTTACGGGTTTTAACAGAGCATACAGGCTGTGTTTGGTCAGTGAACTTTAGTCCCGATGGTCAACGGTTGGCGAGTGGTAGTGACGATCAAACTGTGAGAGTGTGGAATTTACAAGGAGATTGTCTCCAAGTCTTGCAGGGACATACAAAAAACGTTTACTCAGTTCACTTCTCTCCTGATAATCAAACCTTAGCCAGTGGCAGCAAAGACGAGTCGGTTCGGATTTGGGATGTGATGAATGGTAAATGTCTCAATGTGTTGCAAGGACATACTGAGGGAGTTCATTGTGTCCGTTACAGCCCAGATGGTCAACTGCTAGCCAGTGGCAGTTTTAGTGGCTCGATTCGACTCTGGAGTGGGCAACTTCACACCAACGCCTATCAATCAACGGTGCTGCATGGACACACCAATTGGGTTTGGAGTATGGCATTTAGCCCAGATGGGAGCATTTTGGCGAGTGGCAGTGATGATGGGACTCTGCGCCTGTGGAATGTCCAAGATGCTCAGTGCATCAATGTTTTGGACGGTCACACCGACGATGTTCTGGCTATTGCCATTCGGGGGCAACTAATAGCGAGTGCCAGTCAAGATCAAACGGTGCGGCTGTGGAATCTGCACGGGCAAAGCCTGAAAACATTGCGCGGGTGTACCAGTGGCATTCGTTCTCTCAGCCTCAGTCCGAATGGTCAAACCCTTGCTAGTAGAGGTCAGGATGAAACAATTCACCTGTGGCATTTGCCGTTGGATGACAACTTGTCACCCCTTCGCCCTTACAAAACCTTGCAAAGAGAAACTGATACGATTTCTTGTTTAACCAGTTGGACTTCATATTTAAGCTTTAGCCCTGATAGCCAAACAGTTGCAACTAATGGCCAGGATGGCTCGATTTTGATGTGGAATCTGCAAACGGGATCTCTGTGTGAGTGGTTAGGTCATGATGCGCCCGTGTGGACAGTCATGTTCAATCCTAGCGGGAAAATTTTGGCAAGCGGTAGCCACGATCAAACTGTGCGGCTATGGGATGTAGACACTCATCAGTGTTTGCGGGTACTGCGCGGTCATCAGGATGGTGTGAGATCGATCGCATTTAATACTGATGGTCAAAGGCTCGTAAGTGGCAGTTCTGACCAAACCATTCGCCTGTGGGACGTGCAAACCGGGGCTTGTCTGCAAGTGTTGCCGGGTCATACTGGCGGAGTGTTCACCCTGACATTTGCTGCCAATGATCGGCAGTTAATTAGCGGTAGTTTTGACCAAACTATTCGCCTGTGGGATCTCCAGACGGGCGAAAGTATAAAAGTTCTGCGGGGTCATACAGGTGGAATCTGGACTGTTGCCATCAGCCCTGACGGTAAAACCTTGGCAAGTGGCAGTGGTGATCAAACCATTCGCCTGTGGAATCTACAAACAGGGAATTGTTTGCAAGTGTTACACGAGCATACGAGTTGGGTAACTTCGGTGAGTTTTAGCTCCAATGGTCAATTTTTACTGAGTGGTAGTGACGATCGCACAATTAAGCTGTGGGATGTCGCAACCGGACGCTGTATTCGGACGTTGATCAGCGATCGCCTGTATGAAGGCATGAATATTCAAGGGACAAGGGGATTGACCAACGCTCAAAAAGCGACATTGAAAGCATTAGGGGCAATTGTTTAGTCTGTGTGTAGCGTGGGGAAAGATTTTAATTGCTCTGAAAATCTTGATCAACACTTTTGAGGTCACTCTATGGAGCCAAATGATACATCTGCCCGCTACGACCAAATTGCCCAATGGTGGCAAACTCAGCATCAAGATTCAACCTACGGGATTGCCCAATTAGAACGGGCGATCAAATTTACTTTTAAGCAGCACGCAGCACTTGATGTCGGGTGTGGAAGTAGTGGGCGTTTTATTAACAGCTTATTCCAGCATGGATTTCAGCCTGAAGGACTGGATATTTCCAGGGAAATGATCAATTTAGCCCAACGCCTACATCCAGAAATCACGTTTTACCAGGAAGATATTTGTGATTGGCAACCGCCGAAACTTTATAGCCTGATTGTGGCGTGGGACAGCACTTTTCATCTGCCACTCAACAGGCAAGCGCCTGTGATAAAAAAGCTATGCGATGCGCTTGAACCCGATGGAGTGCTTCTATTTACCTGTGGCGGTGGATATACAAGCAGCGAGATTTCAGGGGCGTTTCAAGGTCAGGAATTTGAGTACAGCACTTTGGGCGTAGATACTTTCCTGCAAATTCTGGCGGAGCATCATTGCACCTGCCGCCATCTCGAATATGACCAATATCCTGAAAATCATGTTTATATCATTACCCAAAAGACCTAACTTATCATTCGCACAATTAAGCTGTGGGATGTCGCAACCGGACGCTGTATGAAAATGTTGATGAGCGATCGCTTGTATGAAGGGATGAATATTCAAGGGGCAAGGGGATTGACGAACGCTCAAAAAGCGACCTTAAAAGCATTAGGGGCGATCGCGTAAACTTGACATTCTCAACAGGTTCAAGTGCAGCATGATGAAGCAACGTTAACCTTCAACAACTTGTAGAACCACTTTGCCTTTCGTGCCACCTTGTTCTAAACGCTGATGGGCTTGTGCTACTTGAGTCCAAGGCATGACAGAATCAATCACAGGATGTAGCTGATTGCGTTCAATTAAATGTCTAAGTGAATCTAATTTGGCGCGATATTGAGAGGTAATAACAAAATGTATGGTTAAGTTTTTAGCCCATGCTTCTAGTAATGACTGAGGAGTTGCAATATCGACAATGCTGACGATTCGACCATAGGGGCGAACCACTTGGGGACTCTGCTGAATAGTTTCTCCACCAATAGTGTCTAATAGGAGGTCAACGCCTTTGTCATTAGTTACACGCTGGATGACTTCAACGTAATCTTCAGACCTATAATCAATTGCATAATCTGCTCCTAGTTGTTTGACCAAGTCGTGATTATTAAAACTACAAGTTGTAAAAACGTAAGCGCCTATTGCTTTCGCTAACTGAATGGCAAATGAACCAACGCCACCTGCGCCAGCATGAATCAAAACAGACTCACCTACTTGTAACTGACCTCTAGTCACTAAACAGTCCCATGCTGTCCCCGCAGCCAAGGGAAAACAGGCGGCTTCCGGATGTGATAAGTTTACTGGTTTATGAGCAACGATCTGCTGATCTGCAACGTGATACTCTGCGTAACTCCCCGATTCACCAAAAAGCTGCGGTGAGTAGTACACTTCATCACCGACTTTGAAAGTTGTGACAGATTCTCCAACAGCTTCAATGACACCGGAAATATCCACACCAAGAATGGCAGGTAACTTCACCAAATTCTGATAGTCTCCACGACGAGTCTGATAATCAACTGGATTGAGAGACGTGGCATGAACTCGCACTAACACTTGATGCGGTTTTGGCTTTGGTTTGGGGATTTCCTGAATCTCGAACCCATTGACACCACCAAACGCTTTTAGAACAGCAGCTTTCATCAACTGCATAGTTATCTTCCTAGCCTCTAAAATTGAGTTTAAAGCGCTCTTGCTTCTCTACTCACCAGTATAGAGTCCTATGTCGTTACAATACTTTTTCATCTCCTATTTAAGATCCTGTAGAGACGTTGCATTGGAACGTCTCTACAAAAAGATGTGTTTCATATTTATTGGAAATTGGTATCACCGATGCTCTAGAGGTAAGGATTTAGGGTGAGGATGTGCTGCACGGAGGTTGTTTAAGGCTCCCTGATCGCCTTAACTTGGTGCTTAACTAGCGGATCTTGAGTGGTGTAATTTCGATTAGTCACGCACACTGAGTCCATCTCGCAACAGCTTACGCCATAAGCTATTTAGAGCATTCTGCAATTCCTCATTCCCAATAACTCAAATTAGGATCAATAACTCATGTCTACATTCAAGTACAACCGGTTAGACAAAAATAATGCTGCGGTGCTGCTGGTCGATCACCAAACTGGACTGTTCTCACTTGTGCGTGATATTGGTGCGGCTGACTTCAAAAATAATGTGCTAGCGCTAGCAAGTGCAGCCAAGTTTTTTAACCTGCCCACAGTTTTGACAACTAGCTTTGAGGATGGCCCCAATGGTGTCATCATCCCTGAACTGAAAGAGAAGTTTCCCGATGCTCCTTTTATTCCGCGTCCCGGACAGATCAACGCTTGGGATAACGAGGACTTTGTGAAAGCAGTAGTAGCAACAGGCAAGAAGCAATTAATCATTGCCGGCATTGTCACTGATGTCTGTGTTACTTTTTGTGCGCTTTCGGCATTGGAAGCGGGTTATGAGGTTTTTGTTGTCACTGATGCCTCTGGAACCTTTGATGAAGCCTGTCGTTATGCCGCTTGGGAACGAATGTCTCGTGCTGGAATTCAATTGGTCAATTGGTTTAGCGTTGTGGGTGAATTGCACCGTGACTGGCGTAACGATATTGAAGGACTGGGTAGTCTCTTAGCAGGGTTTATTCCTGACTACAAAAACTTGATGACCAGCTATGCAGCAACGTCAAATGCTGGATCTCCCAGTAAATAGTGAGAAAGCGCCTACTTTAGCTTGTGTGTAACTGAGTTGGTATTGTCATCGCTAGGTTATCAACTTTACTTGAAACATAGCGGTGACAACTACTTCTTGGTAAACAATTGCCGAACAATCTGGTATCTCTAAGGTGGTTGTTCTCAATGAAACTTTTTTCTCAATTAATTCTCTCGTCATCTCTGATCTTTGGAGTATGCCTAACTCAGCAATGCCTTTCTAGACCTGCTACTGCTCAGGATACATTGCACGATCGAGTCACATCTGTGAATCAGCTTACTGATGTGCAGCCTACAGATTGGGCGTTTCAAGCATTACAAGCATTAGTTGATCGCTACGACTGCATTGTTGGTTATCCCGATTAAAAATTTCAAGGCAATCGCTCAATCACTCGCTATGAATTTGCTGTCGGGTTGAATGCTTGTCTCGCTCGGCTCAATCAGCTACTAGAAAGTACGACAGCAGATGTGATTAAGAGAGAAGATTTACAAACTTTGCAAAGACTTCAAAAGGAATTTGCAGCAGAACTCTCAATATTGCGTGGACGGGTAGATTCCTTAGCAACACGCACAGATCAATTCGAGTCTCAGCAATTCTCGACGACGACAAAATTTACTGGAGAAGTAGTTTTTGCGGTGAGTGGTGCATTTGGCGATGATAAAGCTGTACCAGCAGGAGAAACACCTGGCTCCAGGGGTAAGGTCGGTGATAATATCATTTTTAGCGATCGCGTGCGGTTAATCTTTAACACCAGTTTTACGGGGCAAGATTTACTGAGAATTCGATTTCAGGCTGGCAATATTCCTAACTTGAGGCAAGCTACAGGTACAAATATGGCTCGCCTCAGTTTTGATGGTGATACAGACAATCAGTTAATTCTCAATCAACTCTATTATCAATTTCCCATCGGGTCTGCTGTTAAGGTGAGTGCGATCGCTCAAGGTACGTTGTTTGATGTGGTCGATACTATTAACCCTCTATTGGGAAGTGATGGCAGAGGTTCTATTTCTGCATTGGGGATTCGCAGCCCTATCTATCGTGAAGAAACAGGTGGGACAGGCATTGGTGTCAGTTATAACTTCAACTCAGCCATCAATTTGGCACTGGTTTATCTTGCTAGTGAAGCCAACAACCCGACTGCGGGATCTGGATTATTTGATGGTTCCTACTCTGCCCTAGCACAACTGACATTAAAACCTACGAAATCCTTAAGTTTTGGCTTAACCTATGCTCGTTCTTTGAATGCGATCGATATCAATACAAGTAGTACCATTACCAATGACCCCTTCAATGGAGCCAGTAACAACATTGTTGGCAATAGCTATAGTCTTGCAGCTTCCTGGCTCGTCAACCCTGCCTTCAGATTAGGGGGATGGGTAGGATATCTCCAAGCATCAGCGCCAGACCTCCCCAATGATCCCAGCGCTGAGATTTTTTACTATGCTGTTAATTTTGGATTCCCAGATTTGGGCAAAAAAAGCAACCTACTGGGCTTTGTCTTTGGACAACCTCCCAAAGTAATCAGCAATGAGTTTGGGGTAATAGATCGCAACACTTCATTGCATTTTGAAGCCTTCTATCGATTGCAAGTGAACGATAATGTCTCAGTTACCCCTGGTGCGATCGCCATTATCAACCCCGATCACAACAGCAATAATGACACGATTTTTGTGGGTACCATTCGGACGACCTTTCAATTTTAGGATCTGTACAAGCACAGTAAAAGCAAGTTTCTTTTAACTATCAAATTTCCCAGAACGTTAAATTCTATGTTGGATGAACCATCGGCGATTAATACCAGTGAAGAAAATTATTTAGTCACAGCTGTGATCTCTCATGTAGTAAAACCAGGACGTGAGCAAGGTTACGAAGCATGGTTTCATGGTATCGCCGCAGATGCACGAAAATTCAAGGGACATTTGGGTGTTAGCACTATTCGACCTCATGATCATACCCATCCTGAATACGTAGCCATTCTCAAGTTCGATTGCTATGACAATCTTAAGACCTGGCTAGAATCAGATATTCGGCAGGAATGGATTGAGCGATTGCAGCCCTTGATCGAAAAACCAGAAGATATTCAAACCCTAACTGGGTTGGAAACCTGGTTTACTCTCTCAAACAGGCCGATGAAGTCTCCACCACCTCGCTACAAAATGATGTTAGTGACGTGGTTGGGAGTCTTCTTCACTCTTCCTCAACTCAATCGTTTGCTAGCACCGTTGTTATCTGGGTTGCCTGTCTTGCTTAGTCAACTGATTAGCACAGGATTCGGTGTCGCCTTGCTCACTTATGTGATTATGCCGCGCCTAACACAATTATTTCGCAAATGGCTGTATCCCATTCCCTAAAACGCTGCTTCATATGTGAGGTAAATTATTTGCAGTAGTAATGGCTGTTATCAACGGATCGAGATTCTAGCGATGCCTGCGGCGGGCAAGGCGACTGTCTTTAATTAGTTGTGGCAGTCTCGCTGCGGTAGACTCAAGTGGAAGAATGCGATCGCTATCTCCATGAATAACTAAAGTTGGCACGTTGATCCGTGGCGGATCGTCACGAAAATGTATAAGAAGCTTGGCCATGTCTGTCTCTATAGCGGTTAGCTGGCGTTGTGCGAGATAGGTTGGGAAGCAGAGCTTGGCGTGCGTCTTCATACGCCTCCCATTGCTCGATATCTGAGAGGGAAGGAATGGTGGCGAATTCCCCCTCGTCGAGACCAGCAAGAGCCGCATCAACCATGTCGTCAACCGACATAACGATCTCTTGTGGTAGGTGTTCAACTGGCGTACCAGCAATACTCCAAAAGTTTGTGCTTGTAGCACCTGGTAGGACGACCTGAATCCGAATTCCTGTGTTAGCCAGCTCATGTCGCAACGATTGGCTGAAGGCCAAAACGAATGCTTTTGTACCGCCGTATACGCCATTGAGTGTCTCAGGAGCCACTGCAACGATTGAGGCGATGTTGATAATCGTGCCAGAGCCACGGGAAACAAATGCTGGCACTACCGCATAGGTCAGTCGGGTCAGCACCTCGACACCTCGACTACGACCAAACCATTCCTCGTATGTGCGGTTGGCAAACCGATAACGCTGGTTGGCATCTACATAAGTGATACAAACAGGTAGAGCGTCTGTGATCAGTCGTAATTCCTGTTCTCGTAAGCGCAATTCGGCTTCGCTTTTATGTAAAGCTGCTGTTCGTTCTGCAACCTGTTGTTCTAAGGTGCGATTGTAATCGGCTAACAGTTGCTCGGCTTGTTTTCGCTCAGTAATGTCTTGAAAAGCGGCGATCGCATAAGTCACATTGCCCTGCTCATCAAAAACTGGAGTTCCCCGTGCCTCAATGGGAATTATGGCGTTGTTGTGGCAAATTTCTATATCATCAACTCTAGTATGTTCGCCCCTTAACGGCTCAACGGGAGGAACCCCCGCACGCAACTTTTCGCTTTTTGAGCCACATTCTGGACAATTCATCTTTCAGCACCCTCTATTCATACCTTATTATGCAACGCCAAAGAATAATGAGTGTGCGCTGATATTCGTGCTGACTGTATGCCTTGATCGCGCCTTCTAAGTTAAGCGATCGCGTAATTTCATATTCCTGCCTGTAGCGGGTGAGTTCCAATGAACTAACCCGCTTTCAAGAAACAGAAATGTTTCTTAGAAGCAGACGCACTGGCGGCACACCACCCGCTATGAATAGAAGAAACAAGTCAAATCCTCTTCCCTTCTGCCTTCTGCCCTCTGCCTTCTGCCTTGTTTCTTGAAAGAGGGCTAAGTCCTGAAGAGTTAAAGATGATTAATTATTCGATTTCCTACGCCCATATCTCTTCTATTGACCAAAACTAGGGTCACCACGTTCTGGCAAAAAATGCTCTGGTGCAAACACTTCTGGTTCACGGAAATGCTCTGGTATGATGTGGGCAATCTAATTATGACGATGAACGAGAGTGGCGCTGGCTTGATCTACTGGCATGAGGATGACTTCGTTAATGTTCACATGGGGCGATCGCGTGGTGCAGAAAAATACCACATCAGCAATATCATCAGGAGTTAACGGGTTTACCCCTTGATAAACTCGCTTGGCGCGTTCAGCGTCGCCATGAAAACGCACTTCACTAAATTCTGTTTCCACCATACCGGGATCAACGGAAGTTACACGTACAGGAGTGCCTAAGAGGTCTTGTTTCAAGCCTTCGGAAATTGCCTTCACAGCAGCTTTTGTCGCACAGTAAACATTCCCACCTGGATAAGTTTGATGTCCGGCAATAGAACCAATATTTACCACATGACCGCGATCGCGCTTCACCATTCCAGGAACAACATAGCGGGTAAGATACAACAAACCCTTAATATTGGTATCAATCATTTCTTCCCAGTTTTGAAAGTCGCCTTCATGCAGCTTGTCTAAACCACGACTCAAACCAGCGTTGTTGATGAGAATGTCAATATTAGACCAGTCGGCGGGTAGGTTAGCAATTACAGATTCTACCGCTAGGCGATCGCGCACATCTAGCTGTAACAAATGAGTTGCTGTCCCGAACTCTTGACTCAGATTGTCTGCTAACTGCTGTAACCGTTCTAGCCGCCGCGCCGCTAAAATCAACCTTGCACCAGCACCAGCAAAAACTTTAGCGCAAGCAGTACCAATTCCACTGCTTGCACCAGTAATCAAAACAATTTGATTTTGTAGGGAAATCATTATTAGTCAATAGAGAATGGATAATAGGGAGCGGGGAACAGAAGTTTCTTGACTGTTTCCTGTTCCTGGTTCCCTTTTAACAAGATGAAGGATAAAGACTGAAATTTCACACTTCATACTTCATACTTCATACTTCATTTCACTACTCGCAAACGCTGAGTCACCATTGTCATACCTTCACCCCGCACAATTACCGCCGAAATCCAGTGATTACCAGGGGTTGCGGGTGCGCGTCCGACTTTAAAAAGTCCACCTGATGTGAGTAATTGCAAATCTACAGGTGTGGGATTGAGATATTTTTCTGCTTTGACGGGTTCTTCTATGGCTGTTCCTAGTAGAAAATCATCTCCTAATGGTTCTTTAACGATCGCATCAAAACTATACTGCTGTCCAACTTTCACCTGCTGGGGTAATTTAAAATCAATTTGGGGTGGTTGATTGCCAGAGGTAATTAGGCTACGTTCCGCTAAGATGTCTTGACTAACTATTTTTCCACCTGCAATTTTTTGGCGGGATGTAATAGTGGCATTGAAAGCCAAATTATTAGCGTTAGCAGATGGCGAATTAGAAATGTTAGTGACTGTTTCGGCAATAATGGCATTACCTTCAGATTGCCAAGATTGTAGCTTTGTGCTGTAGCGCAATTGTGGATATTGTTTCCAGAGTGTAACCAAAGCCTTTTCGAGATTTGGGCGGTTTAATCCATCTCCACTGGTAAAATTGGGACTATAGAATTGGATCACACCTTTAACATCACCTTTACTAGCAGATGTATCAATTTGCGTTAGTAAATTGTTCAGTTCTGCGGGTGCGGTTTGGGGGGGTGCAGCTTGTACACCATGCAAACTGCTAGTTAAACCCAGTGTCAGCAGAGATAATAACAACCAACTGTTAGCAGCAAATCGGGGTTGGCGTTTTAATAATGCAGCGATAATGTTAGTCATTGGTAACACTTTACTGATTTTAGTCATGAACGTAGGGAAATTGTTTTATCTTAATTAAGCTAGGCGCTAAACGGTAGAGGTTTGATGACAAACGCACCGATAAAATTACTCATAGCTGCCAGTGGGACTGGTGGACACTTGTTTCCAGCGATCGCACTGGCACAAAAACTGCCAGACTATGAAATTGAATGGTTGGGTGTCCCAAATCGGCTAGAAACGCAACTTGTTCCCAAACAGTATCCCTTGAATACTATTCCAGTTGAAGGGTTCCAGCAAGGGTTCGGACTTGCCTCTGTTCGCATTTTGGGTAAACTCATTGGTTCGATTATAGAAGTTCGACGAATTCTCAAACGAGGAAACTTTCAAGGCGTATTTACTACAGGTGGCTATATTGCGGGGCCTGCGGTAATTGCGGCGCGTTCTTTGGGTTTACCTGTAGTTTTTCACGAATCTAATGCTTTACCAGGAAAGGTAACTCGCTTTTTTGGCCCTTGGTGCAATGCAATGGCGCTAAGCTTTGAAGCCGCTGTTAAGTATTTACCCCGTGCTAAAAATGTTTGTGTTGGTACACCAGTGCGGACACAATTTTTAGATGCTGAAATCCCATCACTAGATTTATCGATTCCTGAAAGTGTGCCTTTAATAGTGGTTTTTGGTGGTAGTCAAGGCGCAGTTGCTGTCAATAAATTAGTGCGTCAGGCGGCGACAGCCTGGCTAGATACTGGTGCTTATATCGTACATTTAACAGGCGATCGCGATGCCGATGCAGGTATTTTTAAACATCCGCAATATATAGAGTTACCGTTTTATGACAACATGGCGGCGCTATTACGACGTGCAACTTTAGCAATTAGTCGTTCTGGCGCTGGTAGCTTAACAGAATTAGCCGTGTGTGGTACACCAGCGATTTTGATACCTTATCCCTTCGCGGCGGAAGATCATCAATCTTACAACGCAGCCGTATTTACCAAAGCTGGTGCAGCAATTATGGATAAACAATCAGAGTTAACAGCCGAAATATTACAAACTCAAGTTCTACAGTTGTTGCAAAATCCCGCCGAGTTAACCAAAATGGGCGAAAATGCGAAAGCGATCGCGGTTCCTGATAGTGCTGATAAATTGGCTTCTCTATTGCGGGAAGTGCTGGAAAGTTAAAAAACTCAGGATAGAAAATATTATCTGGAGACACGAAATTTCGTGTCTCTTTTATGTATGGGAACTTTTAAACTTCACACTTCCTACTTTCCCGTCCCCAGTTCCCGGTATGATAAATATTAGAGACCTTTTGTAATTATTTGCAAAATATAGAACTATGGGAATTTTGACATTAGGCTGGGTATCACTGCTAGTTGTGTTCACTTGGTCGATCGCAATGGTAGTTTGGGGACGTAACGGACTGTAGGGGAATCGTGGAAAGTCCATTTTTGAGTATTTTGGCTTTACTTGCCATAGTGCTGCTAGTAACTGTGACTGGCGGTGTTGGTTACTTGACGTTGGCAGAGTGGCGCGATCGCCGTCGTCGAGAAGTCGAAAAACGTGAACAGCGACGTGCATCTCCTAAAAAGCGATGATGCGATCGCAATTTAATCATGTTTTTGTAGGGACACAAATAATATTGTGTCCCTACACTGTTTTGAATTAGGGAATAGGCAAACCTTGATGTTTGTTGATGTCAAACATTCTGTACCATTACCAATTAAAAGCATCTGTAAATCTTAATCTTTTTGTAATTTAAAGTTGATTTTTAATTTAGATTGACATAAAAACAAATAATTAATAGACTTATGAGGTTAAAACTAATATAAATCCAATAAATTAGATACATATCAAATCTCTTACTGTTATCTTTCCTATTAATGAGGGAATTCTAAAATAGAAGACTTCCATATTTAAAGTTCTATAGTGAATGGAAAACTCCTCTACCATAAAACCGAATTCCAAACCACCAGAACAACACTCAGACATCACATTCTCTCTATATCAGAGTGAAAAACAAAAAGCCTTATCTGGAGTAATTGCCCGGATTCGAGAGTCTCTGGATATAGACACCATCTTCAAAATTACAGTCACAGAAGTACGACAGTTACTGAAAACTGATCGAGTGAGTGTGTTTCGTTTTTATCCTGAGTTGGGATGGGAAGGAGAATTTATTTATGAAGATGTAGATGAAGCATGGAGTGCCGCACTAGCAACTAAACTACGCGATCGCTGCTTTGCTGCGGAATTTGCCGGACTATACCAAGAAGGTAGAATTCATGCGATCGCTGACATATATCAAGCTGATATCAGCGATTGTCACATTCAAATTTTAGAAAAATTCCAAGTACGTGCCAACATAGTAGCACCCCTAATGAAAGGAAAAAATTTATGGGGATTGTTATGTATTCATCAGTGTACTCATTCTCGACAATGGGAAGAATCGGAAATTGAATTTGTGCAACTCATAGCGGCGCATTTAGGAGTTGCTTTACAACAAGCAGATTACCTCGAACAGGTAAAAATAAAATCGACACAACTAGCACAAGCAAAAGCTAGAGAAAAAGCAGCAGAATGGCAGAAAACTATCGCCATCACCGTTGAGAAAATTCGTCAGACTTTAGATATAGACATCATTTTCCGCACCAGTACCGCAGAAATTAGGCAATTACTAAATGCCGATCGCGTCGCTATTTATCGCTTCAATGCCGATTGGAGTGGTGAATTTGTCTTTGAATCAGTAGGCGAGGGTTGGATTTCTCTGATTAATGAACAGTCGCAACAAGCAGAATTAAAAGAAAATGTCAGCGAGTGTAGCGTTAAAGAATTAACTGAATCCCCAGTCATGGATACTTACTTACAAGACACTGAGGGGGGTAACTTCGCTAGAGGTGAAATATACCGGATTTGTCATAATATTTACGATTATGGGTTTACTGACTGCTACCTCAAAGTTCTAGAAAGCTATCAGGCCAAAGCTTACGTCATCATTGCCATTTACCACGGTCAAAAGCTCTGGGGTTTACTGGCAGTATATCAAAACACTGGCAGCCGCGATTGGCAAGAAGATGAAGTCTACTTACTCACCCAAATTAGTACCCAACTAGGTGTAGCTTTACAACAAGCAGAATTATTACAACAAATGCAGCATCAAGCAGCAGCAATCAGTAAAGCTGCTGAACGACAAAGGGCCCTGGCGAATACCGTTGAAAAAATTCGCCAATCGTTGGATATTAACGCTATTTTTAAAACCACCACTCAAGAAGTCAGAAGACTTTTAGAAGTAGAACGAGTGGCTATTTATCGCTTTTACCCTGATTGGAGTGGTGAATTTGTTGCTGATTCAATTGTTGATGACTGGACACCAATCGCCAAACCCCAGCCCATAATAGAACGTGTGTTGCTACAAGAAACTCAAGCAGGTAAATATCCCCGCAACGAAATTTTTGTACCAATTTCCCAAGGTGACAAACTGTGGGGGTTGTTGGTAGCTTATCAAAATTCCCAACCCCGCTATTGGCAAGATGAAGAAATCAACTTATTAGCTCAAGTTGGTATACAGCTAGGAGTAGCATTACAGCAAGCAGAAGCATTAAAACAAGTGCAAATGCAAGCTGAACAACTCGCTAAAGCCGCTGAACGAGAACGAAAATCTGCCGAGAGAGAAAAGGCTTTAGCCCTCACAGTTGAGAAAATCCGCCAATCTCTCGACTTAAACACAATTTTTGTTACCAGTACCCAAGAAGTCCAGCGGTTGTTGGAAGTAGATCAGGTGACGATCTACCGTTTCCGTCCTGATTGGAGTGGTGAATTTGTAGCTGAATCCGCAGCACCAGGTTGGACATCAGTCCGCAAACTTTTGTATGTAATTACCAACGAATATTTACAAGCAACTCAAGGCGGAGACTTTGCTAAGGGAGAGATTTTTGTAGTTAAAGATATTTATCACAATCAAGATGCTCATCAATATATATCTTTAAGCCAGATGATGGAAGCTCGTTCATATATGATTGTGCCAATTTTTCAGAGTGATAAACTTTGGGGATTACTGGCTGCTTATCACAATACGGCTGCGCGTGATTGGCAAGAAGATGAAGTAGATTTATTGGTGCAGATTGGTAGTCAATTAGGTGTAGGACTCCAGCAAGCAGAATTACTAGAACGGACTCAAAGGCAAAAAGAAGAACTCAGACAAACTCTCAAAGAATTGCAGCAAACTCAGAGTCAGTTAATTCAAAGTGAGAAAATGGCTGGTTTAGGACAGCTAGTTGCAGGTATAGCCCACGAAATTAACAACCCAATTAGTTTTATTTTTGGGAATATTACTTATTTGACTGAGTACACTGAAGATGTGCTGAAATTGCTCTGCATGTATCAGAAATCCTATCCCAAGCCAAAAGCAGAAATTCGAGAGCTATCAGCAAAACTGGATATAGATTTTATTGCTGATGATTTACCCAAGATGCTGACTTCCATGACGCTGGGAGCAGATCGAATTTCGCAATTAGTTTTATCTCTACGCACCTTTGCACGACTAGACGAAGCAGATATGAAGCCTGTTAATCTTCATGAAGGCATGGAAAGCACTTTGTTAATTCTGCAACATCGGCTGCAAGCAAATAGCAAATCTCAAGCTATTGAAGTAATTAAGGAATATGGTAACTTGCCGCTAGTAGCCTGCTATGCAGCCCAGATGAATCAAGTGTTTATGAACATTCTCAACAATGCGATTGATGCTCTAGAGAATGCAGTGGCTCATGGCAAAATCACTGAGCAGCCAAAAATTTGGATTCGGACAGAAGTTACAGAAGAGAATACGATTCAAATTCGGATTGCTGACAATGGCTGTGGGATTCCAGACAATGTGCGATCGCATATTTTTGATCCCTTTTTTACCACCAAACAACCAGGTCAAGGCACTGGTTTAGGTTTATTCATCAGCTACCAAATTGTTGTAGATAAGCACGGCGGTCAACTCAAGTGTGTTTCTGAACTAGGAAAGGGTTGTGAGATTTGGATAGAAATTCCCTCTTAATATTATTTTTTATGAAGAAAAGAAAGACGTTGCAATGCAACGTCTCTACAGCTGATTAACACTGGTTTTTGAGCTTACCAATCAGGGTATTAAGATTAATTTGGCTAGGCCAGCCTTGAGGAAGATTGCTGGAATTGTAGCCTCTGTCTCGTAAATCTTGAATAAATCGGTTACGGATGTAGGTTGTATCAAAGTTACCAAGACCATCAAAATAAACATCCGTTAAGTGAGCCGGATCTAAAGCCATTTCGCCTCTGTAGACTGAACCATCATTGGAGTCATCCCATCCCCAAGGTGTATTAGCAGAATCGTTAGCACAAGTTGGTGTACCATCACCACAGCTACCGCTAGAATCTCCTCTGAATGTTCCCCACCGTGCAAAAGTTATCCCTGGAGAACTAGACGCTTCATTTAATTGATATTGCCACATACCATTAGTAGCAAATATATCAAGCAACGAATACTGCACATTGCGATCGTTTCCCGAACTCGGCACTTCGGCGGTAGTTTTAGAAGGATAGTAAATAATTCCGTCTTCGTTACTGGCTCCCCTAAAATTTCCAGTGTAAGGCCAAGCTTTTAAACCATGGCCTTTAGCTTCCTGAGTCGTCAAGTGATGGAGAGAGCCGTTATAACTACTCATTGTGAGCGTTCCATCAATACTTTCTGCACCACTTCGTAAAAGACTACCGCTAGGTGTAAAAGAGTAGAAGTCGTTATGAAATACAGTTACAATCCCTTCGAGTTTGCCATAAGTTGAACCATCTTTACGAACGATCGCCAACTCACCCTCTAAATCATTTTCGTGTTCTTGATCGAAAGGAATATCAGTCCAGTCTTGAGGATGGAAAAAAGAATAGGTGATGAACCTATGGGTACATGTCTCAACTACAGAATAGTAGCCATGAGCATTTAGCGGATATTGAAAAAGATTATCCCAATTATTTGTGCCTCGCCAATCTCCGTCATAGTTAAACCGCGTGATATAGTCACCACTATATTTAGTGCTGTCGGTGTCTTGATAGTGAATTGGCGCATGATAAGCCGCTAAATCTAAATCTGTGGGAGTTTGAGCCATTCCTTTTAGCTCTGTCAACGCGCCAAGTGCGATCGCCGCGATCGCACCAATAGCAATCAGCAAAACTTTTTTCAACATCATCTGTTTATTACCCTGGATGATTAACAAAACTCAGGATAAAGGCAGATATTTAAGAATTGGTTGGGTAATGATGTCAACTAAGTTAAATGCAACAAAAAACACCGGCGAAACTAACCGGGGTAAAATTTAAATTGTATAATTTGGGATCTAAAACCTTCCTACAGCCTAGAGATGGCTAAAAAATTAGATGCGTGTCAGCTTATTTTTGCTGATTCTAGAGAGCGATCGCTCTTCAATTAATTAAAGTCATCAATATTTAATTATTTATTGTTTTTGGTTTAACCAAGCTTCTAAATCCGCCACTGTAGAAAAATCTAATAATGCTTCTCCCAGTGCTTCTAACTGTTCAATAGACAATTTTTGAATTTGATCAACAAGAGATAATTCTAGATTTCCCAGTCGTCGATTTAACTGGCGCAGAATTAGCTGTTGTTCTCCTTGCTGTAATCCTTGCTGTACCCCTTGCTGTACCCCTTGCTGTAATCCTTCTTGTCTAGCTTGTTCTCTATCTTGTTGATACAGTGGTGCTAATCTCATCACTAACTCCCGATCCTCTGTTTCTATATTTTGATTAATTCGCAAGTTTTGTTGCAGGTTATAAAGTAATTCTAACGTGATTCTCTGTAATGGGTGATTTGCTGGTAGTGCGGTTAATTCATCAATTGCTTGACGTTGTACTTTCCCACGTCCTAAAAGTCTTACCCACAGTGTTTCTGGTGTATATGGTAACTGATGAATTATTACTATCGCTGTGCGGAAATATTTTGCTAAAAAGTACACTCCTTTTCCCCAGTCTGAATTTTCAGTTCCACCAAACCCGGAGATTATACCTTTTGAGCAGGTTGGTGTGAGTATCCATAGTTGGGGAATTTCTGAGTTTGGTATTTTTATTTTATTGCGCTTTGCTTCTCGCTGCATTGCGCTTTTTACTTCTGATAATTTTGATATACAATCGTTAATTTCTTCTGGGGATGTTGGATTGCGGAATGGTTCAAATACGGCGGATATTGTCGCCATTTTTCCTAATAAACCCAAGGTTACTAAGTTGGCTGTTTGTGTAGGAATTGGTGAGAATAATACGTCTATTTCTCTGACTTCTGCGGCGACTCGACTTGGTGCTTGGACTTTTCCATAAGGTTTTAGTAATTCTTCTAGGTAGTCTTTGGCAAATTGGTCATGGATGAATCTCGTCATTCATTTGATTTGGGTATGGTTTATTTCTGCAACTTAGGATAGTACGATGCGTGACAAAACTCCAGCTTTCAAGATGGACGAAGTTTAAGTTAAATGCAACAAAAAACCCCGGCGAAACTAACCGGGGTAAAAGGGAGAAGTTCAAATGACGATGAGTGATACAGATACCGAAATCAAAATACTTTAGCTCACTGCAAAAGCAAACAAAACTAGAACAGCAACAAACATAGTTGCAACTGCGCCTTGTAAAACGTAGCGACGTTGTTCCCAAATTGCTGGGTACTCAGCGCAATAAACTTGGGGTTCTTTTGCGTAGTTATTGAGAACGCCGTCTTCATTTACAGTTGTGTACATAGTTTTTTTCCTTAGTTGTTACCTTATGTAAATAAATTTAACAATATTGTTACAAATAGTCAAGGGGAGTTGACAAAAAAAGGTTAATTTATTAAACAGAGACTACTTATCAAAGCGATCGCACAATTCCTAGTGAAGTGCGATCGCTTGAAAACGTTTTTAACGCAAAGGAGCGCTGAGGTACGCGAAGTACTGAGTTAAGAGGAGTTTTTTAATTAAACCAAGCTGCGAATTGGAAGAATTGTCCGCGGAAAACTTGTAACAATCGCTGCCAAGTATCTGTGTCTGTTAGTTTACCCAACTCTAGATAAGGTGCAGCAGCACTTCCTTGTACCCACAGCACCAAATCAAACCCACGAGGCTTAGTAAAAACTTTGTTTAAATTAATACCTCTAACCTCGCGTTTTCTCCAGAAAGGAATTAACTTTTTACCTGTCAGCAAAGCATCAGCTTCATTTAAAAAAGTCAACCAACTATCAATCATGGGTTGAGTGACTACAGCGTTGGGAATTACCCCCTTTTGTCGAGGGTTGGGTAGCCATTCCCGATCATTATCAGTTTCGGCTAAAATTAATTGCCAAGATTGACGACTTAAGGCTGTCACTGTTTGTAAATTTTGGATTGCAGCCGTTAAACGCTCTGGTTCCACAACCGGAAAATTGAGCAGATGAATGAACGCAATCATGTCGCTAATATCAACATTACCCCAACCGAATGCTCCCGCACCATTAGCTAGAAATGGATAAGCAGTTTGCGGTTTAGCAAAAACTAAATGAGCAGTTGAATCAAACAGTTGACTTTCATCATGTGCCAAAACCATCTGAGCGATCGCAGAAAGTAAATTACAATATCCTTTTAGCCAAACTACATCACCCGCATCAAATGCGATCGCTAAATTTTGGGCAGCTTTTTCTGTTGCTGGTATCCCTGTCAATAAGCTGAAAGTTTTCCAGAAAGATTCATTTTCTTCTAGCTTTCCATCCGCGTTGAAATCCATCTTTGTTAAACCAATCCGCAGCGGCAACTTGACTTTATTATCTTTGATAGGTTCGAGAGTATTTTTGATTTGAGTTAGATCATTGAGTAAATCTTGCAGAATATTTCGAGCGTCTTTATAGGTGACTGGCTGCGGTGTGGGATTTATCGGCACGGGAAGACGCAAAATTGGGAAGAATTGGGTAATCACATTTTGCTGCAAACCATAACGGTATAGTGACTGCATTAACCTTTGAGTTGTACCCATCAATTGCACAACTCCCAATTCAAATCGCGTCTGATCATCATTGTTATTTTGTTGAAGCTTGGCAACAAAAACTGCTTCTCCCTGCTGAAATTGAGCGTTCATTAGATACTGCTCAATATCTGAAGTAGGTGTTGCCGATTTTACTAGCGGCGTTAATGAGAATACGAGGGTGAAAATTAGTAACCAAGAACAGACAAGAAGACGCATAAGAATGTCATGAATTTAGATGTTTGCGATACTGTAACCCAAATAATGCTAAATTCTGTCAAATAATAGCTAAAACCCTAAGTTAGCAGTGCTGATTTTTGATACTGAAGTAGCGATCGCCTCATGTTGGACTCAAAACATCAGGGCAATTAAATTTATTTAGTCATCTTACATACTATCCATCCATCAGTTTTTACGGAAATTAACGCAACAATTTCCACAATTGATGAAATTATTAGTTACGATTGTCTGGGTTTTACTTGCTGTTGGGGTGTGAATGTCTGTGTCGTGTAAATATACTTTTATTGTTCCTGTTAGTCTGAGTCTCACTTTATTAGTGACTGGTTGTGAGAATAAAATCTCCCAGTGTCAGCGGCTAATTCAAGTCGTCAACGAAGGAAATGCGCTGATTGATCAAAATAAAGGCAAGCAAGCAATCACCAGCTTGCAACTATCTAAAGATTTAGAAGCTATTGATACATCTTTAGAAGAACTAAAATTGGCAGATACTCAACTAAAAGAATATCAAAACCGTTTTCAGAAGGTGTTTGACAATCTCAGTCGCGCCATTGCTAAAGCAGCTAAAGCTTTAGCAGCCGCTAAAACAGCCGCAGCTTCGCCAGATGGTAGAGAAAAAATCAAAAAGGCTAGAAACGAAATCGATACAGCCTTAACAGCAGTCGCTACAACAGCAGGCAAAGAATCAGACACTTTAATGAATGATTTGAATAAGTACTGTAGCCAGCTTTAGTCGAAGTCTGAAGTCTGAAATTTAACGTTTCCAGGACTCATGATTTGATCACTCGAAACCCTACGTTAGTAGGGTGTGTTGTTGTGTAGCGCAACGCATCATCCAAGCTTTTCCGTGAGTTGGGGCTTTCTATCCACAACTCACCCTGCCGAATGAAAACATAATTTTATACTTCAGACTTCAGACTTTTTATAACTTTTTATACAAAAACATCCTGAAGAACACCAATAACCATTGTCAAAAGAAATGTTGGTGTTAGTCAATTGATATACCATGAGTGAGATAAGTCTACTGATGCTGGGCGTATTGACAGCCGGGCAAACGTCTCCACCGAATAATTTACCAGAGCCGCCTGTAATTCAGTCAGACAATGGCGTACAGCAGTCAACAGATGAGAATTTACCTCAAAGTTCTCCACCTGTTGAAATTACACCACCTGAATTCATACAGCCTGATAGCACTTCCGAAGTTATTTCTGCACCTGTAAATCACAAGTATCAAAATCTACTTAATAAAATTCATAAAAACGTTAGTTCTCAAAATTTTTCTACCCAAGATTCCCAACCACTAGCAGAAACAACCCACCCATTAGAAACCACGCCAGAACTCGCACCATCTTCCCACCTGCCAATTTCGCCAGAATCTCCTGTAACACTAGAGTTTTCTGAGTCAGATGAGCAGATGTCTCAAGTTACAGCGGTGTCGCAATTGGATGATGTGCAACCTACGGATTGGGCTTTTACTACTTTACAATTTTTGGTTGAGCGCTACGGCTGTATTGCAGGACATACGAATGAGAATTATTTAGGTAACAGTGCTGTAAATCGTTATGAATTTGCCTATAGTTTAAATATTTGTCTAAACAAAATTCAGGAATTAATTACTAAAAATCAAGCTAATACTGTTAGTAATGAAGAATTAGATCAAATACAACGGTTACAAGCTGAGTTTCAAATCGAATTACAAGAAATTGAGCAGCGTGTAGATGTTTTAGAAAATAAAACTATTGAATTACAGTCTCATCAGTTTTCCACAACAACCAGACTATTTGGGCAAGCTATTTTTAGTGTTCAAGGAACAAATATGACAAATGTTGATTTGTTTCCTAGAGATGGTGTACCAGAGCGTCAAGGGAAGACAAATCTGACTTTAAACAATAGCGTACAGTTAACATTAGCAACTTCCTTTACAGGGAAAGATTTATTAATTACGGGGTTATCTGCGGGAAATTTAGCTTCTAATGCTTCTTTAGTTTCTAACAATATGGGGCGATTGAGTTTTGAGTCTAATACAGAGAATAGGCTCGTAATTAATGACTTGTCTTATCGGTTTTTATTTTCAGATAACTTGGGAATTGTGGTGGGTACATCTGGTGTGAACCCCGCCACAACCTTTCGTGGAATTAACCCTTTAGAAGGTTCTGGAGATGGCGCAATTTCGCAATTTGGTCAGCGTAACCCGATTTTGAACATTGGTAATGGTACTGGTGGTATAGGTTTTGACTGGGAAATTAGCGATCGCATCAGTCTTCAAGGTGTTTACAGCGCTGAAATTCCTAGTTTTTCTGGTGATAGCAATTCTGGTGGCTTATTTGGTGGTAGATATAACGCAGGCGCACAACTGACTCTAGCACCCACTGATAAAATTGATGTCGGTATACATTACATCTACTCCCATTCCCCGAATGATTTACTGGGTACTGGTATTGGTGATTCTCAATTAATTTCACCTTTTGCACCTAGTACAGCTTTTAATACTCATGCTGTTGGTGCTACTGTGGCATGGCGTGTTAATGAGAATTTGGAGTTGGGTGGTTGGGGTGGTTTTTCTTACTCTAAACCAGTCAATCTCTCTGGTAGTGTAGAAACTACCAACTGGATGGTATTTGCGGCGTTACCTAATTTAGGCGGTGCTGGTAATCTGGGCGGTTTTCTGGTTGGACAACCCCCGAAAATTAGTTCTAGTAGCTTACCCGATGGCTTCAATTTTCCTAACTTTTCCGATGAGGGAACGCCCGGTGGACGCAGTGATACATCGTTGCATTTAGAACTTTTTTATCGCGCCCAGTTAAATGACCGTTTTTCTTTGACACCAGGCTTATTAGTTATTTTCAATCCCGATCATAATACTGCTAATGACACTCTGATAGTAGGCGCATTGCGAGCGACTTTCCGGTTTTAATTCCGTAATCATGTAAATGTAATTACAAGGTTTGAAACCCCCACTCCGTATTGTCTTACTACTCTTGACTGTCAGCAATCTTTAATCAAATACCCAATACCTAATTCCTCTTAATATTAAGGAGTAGATTTTTCATGCAATTTAAGTCATCAGTAGCAAAGATCGGCTGTGCAGTTTTGGGTAGTAGCAGTTTAGCAGCAGTTTTTATCGGCTTTGGAGGAAGCAGTGCTTCTGCTCAACTAATCATTCAAAGCACTGGTACATTATCAGGAACATTAGAACTTCCCAGTTTTAACCCCAATTTTAATAACTCAGTCACTCGCATTGATACAGATTCCCAAGGAGTGTACCAACGCAACATAGGTTCTCAGAATAAGCCCAATTATGTACCTGTTTACAAGTCCGACTATGTAAAGGTAGAAACGCGGGCGGATGGTAGCTTGAAATACTTTGTTGATTTTAAAGGTATTCCAGTAATTTCTTTCAATGGTGTTTTGACTTCGCCAGCGTTGTCTGGTGGCCAATTAACACCGTTTACTTATCAAGGAAAAATCTCCAACACCTCATTTCAAGGAGTAGTTCAAGATGAGTTTGGGTTAACGAGAGCTTTTTACACTGGCGTTGTTACCGATCCAAAAACTGGTAAGCAATATCAGGGGACTTTTCAACTGAATGGACAAGGTCCAAGATATAGCGATCGCAATGGTGGTGAAAGTCCGACGGTATTTGACTATAAATCCGATATTCCAAATACTACGCCAACTCCTACCCCCTTTGAGGTGAAAAATACTCCTTTGGTGAGATTGACAATTACAGTCCCGGAAAATGCCACTTTAATTAATTCGGGTAGTAATACTTCAACCCCGACTGCGCCTGTAGTTAGTAATACCCCTACTTCTACACCAGTTCCCAGTACACCAGTTGCAGCATCAGTAAATAGTATGGCGATCGCAACTGCTCCTGCACAACCTAATGTTAGTAGTACGTTTGGTGAGGTAATTGCTGACACAAGTAAGTCTAATTTCTCATCACCTTCTACCGAGTCTAATATAGAGTTTAGTAGTGGTTATTCCCTCACAGCTAATCCAGTAAGTTTAGAAGCTTCTAGCATTGCTACCAAGGTTTGCACACAAGATTCTGTTAATTGTCGCCCAAAAATCACAACTTCTAAACAAGCGATCGGCCCTCGCAGTCGAGTTTTAGTACGTTAGCTACTTTTGAAAATCTGTAATCAGATAATTCTGGAATTGCCCTCAGGAAGATTGTATCTAAATTACGTCTAAAAAAAGTACGACCTCCTAGAGCAAAAATTATACTGGAAGTGTGAGTAGCCAAACTGCTATCCGCACTTTCAGATTTCTGCTAAATATATTCTTGATAATTTTCTGGTTATACTAGTTATCTGGAGTGGTTGATTCACAGATTAATCCATAACTAGTTTCACATTTATACAAATTACCCAATTTATCAGTCAATCACTAAAATTGAAACTACAAAGCAAAAATCAATCAATCATATATCTTGCACTTGAGTATTTATGAAAGCAGAATTTATTGAATTGATAGCCAGAGTTTTACAGGTTTTACGGATCAACATGAATTGGATGACGTGGAACTTGTTTTTGGCTTTTATACCTTTAGCTTTAAGTGTTTGGCTGTTTCGCAATAGACGGGGACGTTCTTGGATTTGGTGGCTAGGCTTTATAGTTTTTTATGCTTTTTTACCAAATGCGCCTTATCTATTAACCGATGTTATTCACTTCATACATGATATCCGCACAATTCAATCAGTGTGGATAATTACTTTAGTGCTAATTCCTGTCTATTTGTTGGTGATTTTGGCTGGGTTTGAAGCTTATGTTATTTCTCTAATAAATTTAGGTTACTATTTACACCGTATCGGCAAAAGTCAATGGATTTTTAAAGTTGAGTTAATTACTCATGCTCTTTGTGCTATTGGAATTTATTGGGGAAGGTTTTTGCGTTTCAACAGTTGGGATTTTATTACTCAACCTGATGCCTTATTGACTAAAGGTGTAGAAGAACTTTTGGGTAAACAGCCTTTAGTAATTATGGCTATTACATTTCTGATTCTTCTAAGTTTGCACTGGATTATGAAACGAGTAACTTTGGGTTTTGTTAATCCGTCGCAACAAGGGGTAGCGAGCAAATCAAATTCAACAAATCCTGATACTCCTAAAGCTGGATAAATACCAGTTTTAGTAATAGTAAAAATTACCGCCAATATTTAGTTAATTAAAATGTTAATTAATACGCCTTAAACGGGCGTTTTTTTATATCTACTTTTCTTTATCCATCTAAAGAATGGTGAGTTAATAGAGATTTATTATCAAAAGAAAGATGATTTTTTTGGCTTTTAGCTTTGAAATAAATCTAGATAATGCAATTTGCATAGATGTGGATAGGAGTTTTATAATATGGCACTATTATCTATTGATGAACTAAAAACTTTAGCTGAACATACAGATAGCCCCTGTGTTTCTCTCTATATGCCTATGCAAAAAGCAGGGCCAGAGATTCGACAAAATCCTATTCGGTTTAAAAATTTAATCCGCGAAGCCCAAGAACGCTTAGAAGCAATGGAAATTCGCCAAACGGAGGCGATTGAGTTTCTTCAGCCAGCGATGGAACTTGATGCTGGTGAATTTTGGGAAAATCAAGACCACGGTTTAGCTATTTTTGTTGCTCCGGGAGTATTTCGCTATTATCAGCTACCAATAGAGTTCCAAGAATTGGTAGTAGTGAGCGATCGCTTCCATATTAAGCCATTACTACCTTTAATTAATCATGATGGCAAGTTCTACGTTCTGGCTTTGAGCCAGCAAGATTTAAAATTTTTTGAAGGTACACGCTCTGGACTCAATGAGGTAGAAGTAGAAAATCTGCCTAAGAGTATTGATGAAGCTCTTTTATATGACGAAACTGCTAAAGAAGGTCAATTTCGCATCGCCACATCTAAAGGTAGCACTTTCAATCCTTTTTCAAGCTCACAACCAGGTGTATTTCACGGACAAGGAAGCCCAGATAAAGATCAACCCCAAGAAGTTATCCTGCAATTTTTTCACATAGTTGACACAGAACTTCATGAAAAACTGCGAGATGAAACAGCACCACTAATTTTAGCGGGAGTAGAATATTTGCACCCAATTTACCGCGAAGCAAATACTTATACCAATTTACTAGAACAAGGTATTACCCGCAGACCGGAACTTTTCCAAGTCGATGAATTACATGCGTCAGCTTGGGAAATTGTAGAACCTCTGTTTCATGAGTCAGAACAGCAAGCGATGGAACTTTACCAACAACTAGCTGGGGAAGGTACTGGTACAGCTTCTAGTGATCTCAAGGAAATTGTTTCTGCGGCTTATTACCAAAGAGTTGATTCTTTGTTTGTGCCTCTAGGGCAACAAATCTGGGGCAAATTTGACCCGGAGGCGATGACTGTAGATATACACTCAGAACCGGAAGCGGATGATCAAGATTTGTTAGATTTTGCCGCAATTCATAGCATTATCAATGGTGGCAGAGTTTATGCTGTGGAAGCAGAAAATATGCCAAGTCCAACAGCATTGGCAGCAATTTTCCGATATTGATGATTTTTGTAGTGTTGTATAAAGTTGAACAAGCTATATACAACATCCATGCTAAATAATTTTCGTGCTTTGCTTAGTCAATCTCTCATAGGTTTAGCGGTTTTCAGTCAAATCGCTATATTTGCCCAGCCAAGTAGTGCAGAAACCCTGACTGGGCAATTAGGTAATATCCGAGCAGAAATATCTTATGACAAACCAGAGGAATATCAATATAAGAATGTGCGTTTGCAGATTCGCCGAGGAGATAAAATTGTTTTAGATAAAAAATTGCCCCAAGAAAGTGAATATGACCGACCTGTTGGGGGTTTCAACAATCAAGAAAGTAAGTTACCAGTGTTAGATTTGGACGGTAATAAAGAACCTGAAGTAGTTGCCGATTTCTTTACAGGTGGAGCGCATTGTTGTACTTATTCCTTAATTTATCGCTACGACAGTAAATCGGAAAAGTACACTCAGATGCGCCATGAATGGGGTAATGCTGGTTATCGATTCAATGATGTAGATAAAGATGGACTCATGGAATTTGAGAGTCGAGACGATCGCTTTGCTTATGCTTTTACAGCTTATGCCGCTTCTGGTTATCCGTTGCAAATTTGGCAATATCGTCAAGGCAAGATGGTTGATGTTACTAGGCGCTATCCCAAATTAATTTACAATCATGCTACGGAGTTATGGAAAACTTATACTGAAATTCAGCAACAAGGTGATGATGGTAGGGGATTTTTAGCAGCGTACTTAGCAGATAAGTATTTACTCGGTCAGGGAGAGGATGGTTGGAAACGAGTACGAGAAGCTTACACCAAGAGCGATGCCTCCGGCGGGCTGCGCCAACGCGCACAATACTTCGCTGACTTACGTAAGTTCCTCCGCAAAACTGGATACATGAAGTAATATTATGCACCCAAAAGGTGCATTTAAGGGTGCTGGGATTAATAGCTGTAGCGACCTGCAATGCTAATCGCTCAGACCTGCAATCAAAACATTTACAAACCAGGATTATTTGCAACTATAATTGCGCGTCAGCCAGGATTAATTGCAACCAGCCTGCAATCATCGGTTTGAGCCAGGATTATTTGCAACTAACCGAAAGTCCCATCAAACGGTAGTTTGAAAGTTTGCTCAAAAAACTCTCTGACTTATAGAAAAAAATAGTTGAATTTCAGCCAGGATTAACTGCAACTATAGGGGTGAAATGAGCAAGCGTTTCTCTCGCTGGCCTTCGATGACGAAGCGGCGACGGCTTATGGCAGAATCCGTGCCAACCTTGCCGCCCAGGGAATGCCCATCGGTTCCAACGATTTGCAGATCGCCGCGATCGCGCTGGCGAAAAAGAGCTATGAATTGCGTCTGGCAGAGCAGGAGGTGGCCCAGGAGATCCGAGAAAGCATCATGCCCATGCCACAGCAGAAATCGCTTACCTTATACCAATTCGTAATTCGTAATTCGTAATTCGTAATTAAGAAACTCTGATTTGGTCTGGGTTGTGGGGTTTGAATGTGTTGCCTAATTTTAGAGAATTGGTATTACATCATGGACCATAATGTTACATAAGCATTGAAATCCTTGCTTCCCTCTATGCCATGCTTTTGGGTGCAATGCCTTGATTAGAGAAAAGGGAAAACGCTTGCTGGCTTTCTCTGACAGTTGACGTTTAGCGCTGTTAGCCTAAGGTAGGGCCAAGGCGCTGGATGCTTCTGGTAAGATGCTGGCGATGCTCGCCGTCTTGTATTCGTGAAAGCTCAGCTTGAATCAGTGGCTCGTCACCATTTCTCACAGCCTGAATCAATGCCTGCGATGCGCCCCGCATCACCTGCCGATCACGGACAGCGAGTCGCTGCCCGCCCCGGCGGTAGCGACCCTCAGGGTATCACGATGTTGAACCACAAGTCGAAGCTGTCGAGGTACGAAAGCATCTCGTCGAGCTTGGCTTTGGTTCCGGAGACCTTCACGTCTCCCGCAGCGATCACGTCCTTCAGCGTGGTCTCCTTAAGCACGACCCGATTGAGCGTCTCCCGCGAAAGAGTCAGCGTCGCGTCGGCATCTTTCGCCTGCCTGCCCGGCGTGTGGTTCAGCACGCCGTTGACCATCTCGAGGACGTACTGCTCCCTCACGTCGGTGAAGTTGAAGTTGAGCACGATCCGCTTGCCGTCGGCCTTGGGACCGTTCAGTCGCATGGCGAGGTAGTCGAAGAACAGGTCGAGGCTCATCGCGCGCACGGTGTCCGGACTTGCCGTGTCCGGCGTCGGCAACTTTGCCACGCCTTCCCGCAGCTCCTTGGCGCCGGTCAGGTAGAAGTTGCGCCAGGGCCCGTTCTCGGCCTGGTAGCCCAGCTGCTCCAGCGCATCGGCCTGGAGGTTCTTCGCCACCCGGTTGGCCGGGTCGGCGAAGACCGCGTGGTTCACCACCTCCGCGACCCAGCGGTACTCGCCCTTCTCGTAATACTCCCTGGCTTTCTTCAGGACCGCGTCCGTGCCGCCCATCATCTCCACGTAGCGCTTCGACGCCTCGACCGGTGGGAGCGCGTGCAGCGTGGCGGGATTCCCGATGAACCAACCGAGGTACAGGACGTAGGTCGCCTTCACGTTGTGATTCAGCGATCCGTAGTAACCGCGGTTCGAGAAGCGGCTGGCAACCGCTTTCGGCAACTCGACCTGCTCCGCGATCTCGACCATCGTTTGGCCGTGGTTGGCGAGCCGCAGCGTCTGGTCGTTGATGTAGCGATACATGTCGCGCTGGAGCTTGAGATGCTCGACGATGGCGTCGCGTCCCCAAACCGGCCAGTGGTGCATCGCGAACATAACCTCCGGCTCGTCTCCCCACATGTCCAGTACCTGGTTGAGGTATTTCGACCAGACCAGCGGGTCGCGGATCTTGGCTCCCCGCAGCGAGTAGGTGTTGTGCAGCGTGTGGGTCGCGTCTTCGGCGGCGTTGATGGCCTTCTTCTCCTTGATGTAGAAGAGCATCTCCGAAGGTGCCTCGCTCTCCGGGGCGTACAGGAACTCGTAAGTCAGCCCGTCGATGACACGGGTGTCGCCTGTCTTCTGGATGATGTCGGTCGGCGGAATGAGCGTGACCGTGCCCGCAGAGGTCGTGGTGCCGAGACCGGCACCCACTTGCCCAGTCGGGTTGGGCGTCAGGAGGTTTCCGTACATGTAGCTGGCGCGCCGGCTCATCGCGGTGCCAGCCATCACGTTCTCGGCTACGGCCGCCTCTAGGAAGCCGACAGGCGCGTAGATCGTAACCTTTCCGGCCTTGACGTCCGCCTCGTCCACCACACCGCGCACGCCACCGTAGTGGTCGACGTGGCTATGGGTGTAGACGACGGCTACTACGGGTTTCTTGGGCCGGTGCTGATAGTAGAGGTCGAGCGCCACTTTCGCGGTCTCCACGGAAACCAGGGGATCAAAGATGGTGATGCCGTTCTTTCCCTCGACGATCGTCATATTCGACAGATCCTGGTTGCGGACTTGGTAGATCCCCGGCGTGACCTCGAAGAGGCCCGATATGTTGATCAACTGCGACTGACGCCACAAACTCGGGTTCACGGTGTCGGGAGCCGCGGCGCCCTCCTTGATGAAGTTGTACTGCATGGGATTCCAGATGGTGTTGCCCGCCTGTCCCTTGATCACCGCCTGTGGCAGCGGCGCGATGAAACCCTTGTGGGCAAGTGCGAATGCGGTCTTGTCCGCAAAGGGAAGTTCTCCGAGCAACTTGGCGTTCGCCGTCTTGGTGGCGTCGGTCGCGTTCTTCGGACTCTCCTCCGCCTTGGCCGAGGCAACAACTAGTCCCACAGCCAAGATGGCGGAGACGATCAAAATCGATAACTTCCTGTAAACGTTCATTCTTCCTTCCTCCCTTGATGCTACGATTGAGGGCACTGCGAGCTGTCTTCCTTCGTGGCAAGGCAATGCTAACTGGCAAACAAGGCTATGTTATGCTCAAAGGCCCGCGGTAGCTCAACGAGTTAATTTGTGGCAGTGACAGACACCGCTCTTGATTGAGCGAAGCAGTATCAAGTTGCGCCATTACCTAGAGGGAAAAACCCTTACTAGACTTGAGTTTTTGTTGCTGCTCTTCTGATATTATTTCTTGCAATACGCGCTCTGCCTCTTGCCAAAGCTGGATGTATTCTCTTTCTACTTTCCCCACATTAATTGGTGAATACTCAAGCTCACCTGACTGGTTTCGGCTGACGGATACTCGAAAAATTTCACCTCGCTCATCATGGGTAAACACCAGTTCTTTATCCTGTTTTTCCAGAGTGGCACGTTTAAATCTAAGGCTATTTGAGCCACTTTCTCTTAACTGCCAGTTGATTAATTCAACAGCAATAGGTGTAGCGACCTGCAATGCTAATCGCTCAGACCTGCAATCAAGACATTTACAAACCAGGATTATTTGCAACTAACCGAAAATCCCATCAAACGGTAGCTTGAAAGTTTGCTCAAAAAACCCTCTGACTTATAGAAAAAAATAGTTGAATTTCAGCCAGGATTAACTGCAACTATAAAGGTAAAAGAAACGACCGTTTTCTTTACCACTATGATTGATATGCAAGTCCCCCTAGAATCGGCTCAAGTTTGGTAACGAAACTCGGTAAAAATATTATCGGCAACATATACTGTTCAGTAACGGGTTTATTTACTGACTTGTTAGGGTTCAAGAAATGTTGATCGGCTATGCGCGAGTTTCAACAGATGACCAAAAATTGAACCTGCAAATGGATGCCTTGCAGCAAGCTGGTTGTGCAAAGATTTACTCAGATCATATAAGTGGAGTGAAAGCAGCAAGACCTGGACTGAGCCAAGCACTGGAAATAGCAAGGGCTGGTGATGTCCTAGTGGTGTGGAGATTAGACCGCCTGGGAAGGTCGCTCAAAGATCTAATCGAGATCTAATCGAAATCATATCCCAGTTAGATGATAGAGGAATTGAACTCTCTAGTTTGTCAGAATCCATTACTACAACTAATAATAGTGGGCGGCTAATTTTCCATCTGTTCGGTGCATTGGCAGAATTTGAACGCAATCTCATCCGTGAACGCACAACGGCGGGTCTTGTAGCAGCGCGCGCGCGTGGTCATAAGGGAGGTAGACCAAAAGCACTAGACTCAGCAAAACGTCAATTAGCAGTAAAGCTTTATACCGAAAAGCAATACACCATTGTCGAAATCTGTAGACTCATGGGGATTTCAAAACCAACCCTCTACAGCTACATAGCAGAGATAAATAGATAACATGGCACACAAGGAAATCCCGGTAGAGGCACTCATCAATTTACGCCATCGCCTCGACGGATAGCCCAGCCGTTGCCAAGAACGTCGAATTCTCATTGAACAGACATCTGCCCTATATGGTGTGTCAACAGATACGCTATATCGCGCTTTGCGTAACTTATCACGCCCCAAATCCATCAACCGTTCAGATAGTGGAACACCTCGAAAGCTATCACTCTCTGAAATGGAACTCTACTGTGAAATCATTGCGGCAATGAAAATCCGCACCAGCAATAAGAAAGGACGACACCTCTCCACTGCACGGGCGATTGAACTACTGGAAGAATTTGGGATGGATACACCAAATGGCTTTATCCAAGCGAGCAAGGGTACTTTAACTAGAAGTACCGTCAACTATTACTTGAAAGCATGGGGATATGACAATGAACGAATGACCCGGCAACCTCCGGCGGTGCGTTTTCAGGCAGAATACAGCAATGAATGTTGGCATTTCGACCTGAGCCAGTCTGATTTGAAACACGTAAAGCAACCATTGTGGGTCGAACCGGGAAAAGGTAATCCACTGCTGATGCTTTATAGCGTTGTCGATGATCGTAGCGGCGTATGTTATCAAGAATACCATTGTGTTTATGGAGAAGATATGGAAGCGGCATTGCGTTTCTTATTTAATGCAATGACAGCGAAAACAACGGATGGATTTCCTTTTCAGGGAATTCCAGAGATGATTTACACAGACAATGGGCCAATTGCCAAAAACATGGTATTTCAAAATGTCATGGACTGCCTAAAAATCAAGTTAGTCACACATCTGCCCAATGGCAAAGATGGTCGTCGGGTGACAGCTCGTTCCAAAGGCAAAGTAGAAAGACCGTTTCGGACGGTAAAAGAAGCTTACGAAACTCTGTATCACTTTCACGAACCGGAAAACGAGGTAGAGGCTAACCTTTGGCTGCGCCAGTATTTGTTGCTTTACAACGATAAACCACACCGAGAGTCCCCACATTCGCGGATAGAAGATTGGCTGCGAAATCTCCCCAAGTCAGGCTTACGCTCAATGTGCAGTTGGGAGCGATTCTGTAACTTTGCCCGCGAACCGCAACGTAGAAAGGTTGGTTCAGATGCCAGGGTATCAGTTGAAGGCGTAGCTTATGAGGTAGAGCCAGACTTAGCTGGTGAAACCGTAATCCTTTGGTGGGGTTTATTTGACAACGAGCTATACGTTGAGTTTAGCGATCGCCGCTACGGGCCATTTTACCCGGTTGATGGACCGTGCTGTCGAAGCTTCTTGATGATTTGGAACCGACTCTCACCTGGCATGGCTATAACGTGAGAGACTTGGCGGAACAGTTCAATGCCAAACCGGCTGAAATTAAGTTGTTGTTTCGTGGTCAACTTGACCCGGTGCGTGCGCGTGAGTTACAAGAGCAAATGTTGGCGGCGGGGCTACCACTTTGAGCAACAGGGTAAGCGCAATCCAATGCAGGTTCATTTATAGTTGCAAATAATTCTGGCTCAAACCGATGATTGCAGTTTGGTTGCAAATAATCCTGGCTCAGTTGCATTTAATCCTGGCTGACGCGTAATTATAGTTGCAAATAATCCTGGTTTGTAAATGTCATGATTGCAGGTTTGAGCGATTAGCATTGCAGGTCGCTACAAATAGCAGTAATTTCAGGGTAACGAGCAAAATTACTAAGTATTAAATGTCAGAATATGGGTTAACCCATGCACCAGCATTGCTGCAACCAGTCGAGTGTCTCTAATTTCATGTGACTTGTGGTGAACATTTCTGAGATGCTACCGTCTACAAGTTGGCACAGGAGTAGAAAGATTCTCAAATCATGAAGCGCAGACACAAAGTAGCTGGTTTTCAAGCATCACTCTTCAGTCTTAGCTTAATCGCAACATACCTCGTACCTGACTCTACTATTGTTGCTGCACCACCGAGAACCCCAGATAAAACAGTGAATTGCGAAATTTTGGTGGTGGGTGGTGGACTTTCTGGGGTAGCCACAGCTTATGAGGGATTACTCGCTGGTAGAACAGTGTGTTTGACAGAAATTACCGATTGGTTGGGGGGACAAATTTCGTCTCAGGGGACATCTGCGTTAGATGAAAGACCAACTCAGCGCGATCGCCAATTTTATTCTCGCGGATATTCGGAATTACGCAATCGGATTCAGCGCCATTACGGCAAACTTAACCCTGGTGACTGCTGGGTAAGTGATTCCTGTTTTCTCCCCCGCGATGCTCATACCATCATGTCTCAGATGCTGAAGGATGCAGAGAAAAAGGGCAAAGGTAAATTGGAATGGTTTCCCAACACCGTAATTAAGGATGTAAATATTAATGCTGGCGGGAAGATTATTGATGGTGCGATCGCTATTCAACATCAACCAGTCAAAGGCGCACCACCTCTCAACACTTTTACCCTAGCTCAAACTATTGAGGATGCCTATCGCTACCAAAACTCATCTCGCTTTAACAAAAAGATTATCAGCTTTATCCCCAAGGTTGCCAAAAAGTCAACCGCCAGCAATTCTCCCAAATGGTACGTTATCGATGCTAGTGAAACTGGGGAAATTATCGCCTTAGCAGATGTTCCCTATCGCCTGGGTATTGATGCTCGTTCTTTCCTAGAACCATCTTCTTCTAGTACCAGCAATGATGCTTATTGTACTCAAGGCTTTACCTACACCTTTGCAATGGAGGCAACTAAGGAACCACAACCTCAAACAATGCCCCCATTTTATTTACAGTATTCACCATATTTCAGCTATGAATTAAAAAGATTAGCAAACTTTGACTTAGTTTTTACCTACCGTCGCATCTGGAGTCCCACCAAAGGGCAAGCCACACAATTCAACGGTGTGAGATTTACTACACCCACACCAGGAGACATCTCCATGCAGAACTGGACTTGGGGTAACGACTATCGTCCTGGAACTGCCAAAGATAACTTAATTTACACTCGCCAACAACTGCAAAGCACTGGACAATTAAAACCAGGCGGCTGGATGGGGGGACTGCGGACAGAAACTCTGCGTAGAGGCGAAGAAAATGCCCTGGCATATTATTACTGGCTGGTACAGGGAACCACTGACTCCCAACTAGGTAAGGGTGTGAAAGAACCACAAACGAGAAACCGACTGCTGACAGGGTTAAATTCGCCAATGGGGACAGCGCATGGCTTGTCAAAATATCCCTATATGCGCGAAGGAAGGCGGATAATTGGTCGCCCCAGTTGGGGACAACCCCAAGGCTTTATGATTTGGGAAGTTGATATTTCTCGCCGCGACTATAACGATGAATACTACCGCAAAACACTAACACCAGAGACTTATCGCCAATTAAAAGCGACACTAGCAGGTTTAGAAGGAACATCAGTAATTGCTGGTCAAGTCTCACCAGATAAAGCATTACGGCGCAGTCGTTCGACAATTTATCCTGATGCTGTAGGTATTGGTCACTACGCCATTGACTTTCATCCTTGCATGGTTCAAAGTCCGCCAGAAGCCCCCGGTAACAAAGAACGTCCAGGAGAAAGGCGCGGCGCTGGACAAGCTTATCCGTTCCAAATTGCGCTACGGGCGATGATTCCCCAAAAAATCGACAATTTAATTGTGGGTGGTAAGAGTATCGCTACCAGTCACATTGCTGCTGCTGCTTATCGCGTGCATTCTTTTGAATGGTCTTCTGGTGCGGCGGCGGGAACAGTGGTAGCCTTTTCTTTGAAAAACAATATTGCACCTTACCAATTGGTGGATGATTTACCTAAATCAGAACCGCAACTCCAAGTTCTCAGACGTTTGTTAGAAAAAAATGGTAATCCTACCGCTTTCCCCGACACCTCAATTTTTAATCGAAACTGGGAAGATTGGCGGTAAGTGCAGCAGTAGATAATTTATTGCAAGCAATGTGATTGCATCGACTTGCATTGTGATTGCATCGACTTGCAATGTGATTGCATCGACCTACATTGTGATTGCATCGACCTACATTGTGATTGCATCGACTTGCATTGTGATTTCACTGACTTGCAAAAATTAATCGACTAGTTCAGTACAGTAGGGTGCGTTATAGCAAAGCTTAACGCACCATCTTTATCGGTGCGTTACGGCTAATTCTCACTACTCAAACTTCCATATCCTTGCATAGCCGTAACACACCCTACTTAATTTAGTTACTTAAGTTGGGCTAATTCGGATGTAGTAGTATTCGCTAATGCGGTTTTCTTGATAGGTGCTAATTCAATTTTGCGTTGTGGGAGCATTTTTTCATAGCGGTTTGTGAGAAACGAATTTAGTTTTCTGTCCCACTTTTTTAGGAGTCTTTTTAATGGTTTGTTTTCTCTTCCAAAGCTGACTTGACGGATAAAAGGCTTAATAATTGTTGCTACCCGTCTTACACCCAATTTTTTATATTTGGTTTGGAAATAACCATCTTCAGATAAATTCCATTTTTCGCGGATGCGTTGTAAGCTTGCCAAAGTCCAAGCATCACTCCAACGCAGCATATAAAAGTGTAAATCACTCCACTCTAAAGGAGGGCCTGGTACATAGGTGACTAAACTATCAGGCTCAAAATAGATTTTACTTCCCACCTGTACTACACTCATGCAAAAATCTAAGTGTTCTTTGGTGTTGAGCATTTGTTCATCTAAATAGCCAATTTGCCCAAATACTTCTGTGCGGACTAGAGTACAGTGAAATTCCGCTAACTCTGTTTGTGTGCGCTGAAGTTGTGGACGTAAATTTGCGACTTGATGACCTTGTTTGTACATTTTCTCACGTAAATGCCTTCTGCCTTTGATATCAACGACAATGTGGCTTTCTCCACCTGCAAAGTGAATTCTTTGGTGAATTGGTTGTTTTTCGCACATAAGGGGGCCAACTACAGTTGCGCCTGTTGTTTCTGCACAGTTAACTAATGCTGCTAACCAACCAGGAGAAACTATCACATCGTTATCAATAAAGACTAAATATTTAGTGTCAACGTGACTTAAACCAATGTTACGTGCATGGTTGGGAGAAAGATAATAATCTGTCCGAATTAATTTAAAGTTTTTTTCTTGTGCTTGTGCTTCTAGATAGCGATGTACTTTAGTTGGTGAATTACCATCAATATAAATCAATTTGAAGGGGAAGTTTGTATGTTCGTAAATACTTTCAAGGGATGCTTGGGTACAGCTAAAACGTTCACGGGGAACAACAACAAGTGTAACTATTGGTTCTGACATAGTTGATATCTCCTATGAATGCGTGGATTTGATTAGTTGTTGATTAGTAAAATTTGGTGTTGATAATTCACTGTGTAACACTTGTTGATAAATTTCTACTAATTCATCATTTAACTTGTGCATATCATATTTTTCTTCTACACGCGCACGTCCAGCTTTACCCATGTTTACCCATAGTTCGGGATGCTCTATTAGATAGGTTAATTTGTGAGCGATCGCATCTGCATCTCGCTCTGGGACTAAAAACCCTGACACGCCATCTTCGACTAATTCTGGAATTCCCCCATGTTTGGTACTAATCACAGGTAAACCCATGGCCATTGCTTCTTTTAATGTATTGACTGGCGCGTCTTGATTACCATCTTTGACAGTGACACTAGGAGCAACAAAAATATGACATTTATCCAGAATTTCGACAATTTCTTTTTGCTGTTTCCAGCCTAATAATTTGACGACATTACCAAGATTTAAATCAGTAATGAGTTTTTCAAAATGTTCTTTAAGTTCACCATCACCGATAATATTGTATTCAAGATTTGGGTAAATTCGCACTACTTGAGCAATTGCTCTAATAACATATTCAATCCCTTTTTTTTCTACCAAGCGTCCAGTAGTTACAATGCGGATTACGCCATCATCAAATAAATGACGTTCTTTAAAAAAGAACTTGCTACAATCAATCCCTGAACCGTGGACATGAATTTTATTTGGTTCACATCCTAAAGCGACAGCTTTATCTTTGAAAAATTCACAGTTAGCTAGAAAAAAATCTGTTTCTTGAAATAATTCTTGATAAACTTTTTCACCCCATTTGGGTAAAAACTTACTAATATCTGAACCTCGAAAGGTAGAAATTAATTTACCTTCTATTAAACCAAGCTGACGAAACCACACGCCAAATACACCTAAAGTACTAAATTGACAGTGGATGATGTCATAGGATTTCTTTTCTAAAAATGGTAATGCTCGGTAGAGCATTTTTAATGATTTGGCTTGGCTGACGTAGCGTGATGTGTTGAGTAGTTGTAAGCAAACAGAAGGGTTTTTATAAAAGTTGATTCCCAATAAAAATAAACCTTTTATCCATCGCCATAACTCATGCTTTGGTCGAGTAGCTGCGTAAATTGTATGGTTAATAAGTTGATATTGGTTAACTAATGGATGCACGTTAGATATATCTTGAGGTTTTCCATCAAGAGAGTAAATATCAACCTCGTGTCCATGTTCTATTGCACCAGCAATTTGATTTAAGATAAAGGGTTCTGAGAGTATCGGAAAATGTGCCACAAAAAATGCTATTTTCATAGTTAAGAGTTTTAAATATGAGTCAATTCTTTTGATTGTTGTGGGAGAATTGTTGGCGGTGATTCTGGGTTTAAAACTTGTTGATAAATTGCGACTAATTCATCATTCAGCTTGTTGGTGTCGTATTTTTCTTCTACACGCGCACGTCCAGCTTTACCCATGTTTACCCATAGTTCGGGATGCTCTATTAGATAGGATAACTTGTGGGCGATCGCATCTGCATCTCGCTCTGGTACTAAAAACCCTGACACTCCATCTTCAACTAATTCTGGAATTCCACCATGTCGAGTACTAATAACAGGTAAACCCATCGCCATTGCTTCTTTTAATGTATTGACTGGCGCATCTTGATTACCATCAGCAGCAGTTACACTAGGAGCAATAAAAATGTGAGCGTTATCGAGAATTTCCACAATTTCTTTTTGTTGTTTCCATCCCAATAATTTGATAATATGACCAACATTTAATTCGGTAATCAGTTTTTCTAACTGTTCTTTAAGTTCACCATCACCGAGAATGTTATATTCAATATTGGGATAACTTAGAGCGATTTGAGCAACTGCACGAATCACATATTCTATACCTTTCTTTTCTACCAAACGTCCTGTTGTGGCAATCTGCACATTACCATCAACAGGAAAATAACGAGATTTAAAAGAAAACTTACTACAATCCAAACCAGAACCATGAATAACTATTTTATCAGGATTGCAGCCTAACTTAATGGCGCGATCGCCAAAAAACTTGCAGTTCGCCAAGAAAAATTCGCCATCACGGAAAAGTTGGTCATAAACATTTATGCCATTCTCCTGCACATACTTACTAATATCAATACCGCGAAACGTTGTAATTAACTTACCAGAAATTATCCCAGCTTCTCGATAAGCAAGCGCAATCGGCGCTAACGTCCCAAATTGACAGTGAATAATATCATAATTACCATCTTGAAGTAGATTTTCAACTCTGTATAATGTTTTTACAGTTGCGACTTCCTCGCCATATTTATCAGAAGTAAAAAATCGCAGAGTTTTCCAAGAACCTCGATGGAAATTCTTGAACAGTAATCCTATCCCTTCACAAAAACGCCAAACAAAGTTTTCAGGAACAGTAGGCGGAAAGTAAGTATGTTCTAATAACTTATATTCCTCAACAACCGGATGCACCTTTCCTGTATAATTTTTTGGTAACCCATTCACAGGATGAATGTAAACATCATGGCCACGGTCAATTAAACCCGTGATTTGATTCAGAATAAACGCCTCTGATAAAACAGGAAATCGCCAAACAATAAACGCTATCTTCATAACTAAACCTCTGCGATACTTTGCGTTTAAAAAATCCGTCTAAAACTCACCTCTTCCTCTCTCAAATGGGAATTTAAATTCATCGCCTTCAATTCCCCAGAAGCTAATGTACCATCAGGAAAATTGAGTATACTAATCCCACAATTCGACTGTTGCAAACAATGATAATATTTAGGACTTATCCCCAAAGCAGTGCTAATTAAAGCCCTATTTGTACCACCATGTGCAATTACCAGCACAGTTTTACCAACATGATACGGTAGAATTGCTTGCCAAAATTCTTGCACCTGTTCATATAAATCAAGTGCTGGGTAAAATTTGGTTTTACTATCTATTTGTACCCAAAATTCATGAGGACGCTGTTTCCAAAGTTGATATGCTTCCGGGAAAGTTTCACGCACATATTGAAACGCCAAACCTTCCCAATTAGGTAGATGATTTTCTCGTAATTTATCAGTAATAAAAATTGTGTTTGGGTTAACAGTAATTTCCTTTAAAATTTCCTTAGCAGTTTCCTGTGCTCGTTGCAGAGAACTAATATACAGTCCATCAAATGTTAATCCTTTGAGAAAATCGCCTGTAATTCTAGCTTCCTTGCGTCCCAGTTCTGTTAATACTGATTCATCACTGCTACCTTGATACAAACCCAGCACATTAAAAGTACTTTGTCCGTGGCGCAGAAGAATGACGCGAGTTCCTTGATTTTCCTCACACTTCCACTGCATAGATATCTCCTTCGGAATCTACAATGCTTTGCATTCGATATAAAGTGGCGTAATAACCACCCAGACACATCAATTCCTGGTGCGTACCTTGTTCCACAATTTTCCCCTCTTCAACGTAGAGAATCATATCTGCGTTCTCTACGGCTTTGAGGTTATGGGAAATCACAAAGGTTGTGCATCCTTGAGTTAATTTTTCCAGCGCCGCGTTGACGATATTTTCGCTTTTTTTATCTAAACCCGTAGTGGGTTCATCAAGAATAACTATTGGTGCTTGTCGTATTGCAGCACGAGCGATCGCAATTCTTTGTCTTTGTCCTCCTGATAGTGTACCACCGCGATCGCCCAAAATTGTGTCATAACCTTGGGGTAAGTTCATGATAAATTCATGAGCATTCGCCAAACGTGCGGCGTTTTCCACTTCTTTATCAGTAGCACCTAATTTTCCATAAGCAATATTTTCTTTCACACTCGCCGCAAACAACACACTATCTTGTAACACCACGCTGATTTGCTGACGTAGTGAATTTAATGTATATTCGCGGATATCTTGACCATCTATTAAAATTCGACCAGCGCCAGGATCATAAAGGCGTAATATTAAACTAAGCAGAGTAGATTTACCACTTCCAGAAAATCCCACTAATGCAACTTGCTGCCCTGGTTGCACAATAAAATTAATATCTTTTAAAATCTCTTGATTTGTGTCGTAGCCGAAAGCAACATTTTCAAAACGAACTGCACCAAAAAACGGATGTGCTAGTTTTGAATTTGGTAAATCTTTTACATTCGGTTCATAGTCGAGAAGTTCTACAACTCGTTCACCGGAAGCCGTCGCTTTAGCAATTTGTCCGACTTGGTTTGAAAGTTTCCGCATCGGTTCAAAAGCATTTCTCAAATATGTCATAAACACCAACAATTCCCCAGGAGTGAGTTCTTTGTGTAACACCACATGAGAACCACGCCACAACACCACAGCAATAATAATCGCCATTAAAATTTGTACAGTTCTTTCTAATGCGGCGGAAAGTCTTAAAGATTCAATTGCTTCATCTAAACTCTTTTGATTTTGTTTTGCAAAAACACCATGCAACATTTCCTGAAGGGATAAAACTTGTACAACCTTAATTGCACCAATAGTTTCACCTGTTGTAGCAGCTAAAACACCTTCAGAATCACGATGCTTTTTAGCAAACTTCCGAATACGGCTAATCATGCTACTTGTCAGCAACATTAATAATGGGAAAATTGCCATTACAACTAACGCCAATTCCCAATTTAACCAAAACATAATTCCCAACATCCCCACAAGTGAAAGTATGTTGGTTAATAAAGGTAAAGCCGTTTTTACAGTCACAGTTCGCATCTTTTCAATATCAGCCGTGACGCGAGTAATTAAATCACCACTTTTAGATTTTTGATGAAAAGATAAAGAAAGATGTTGTAAATGATTAAAAACATTAGCGCGAACTTCTGATAGTATCTGCACCACAGCTAAAGACATTCCATAAGTGCTAAGATATGCAGCAATGCTACCTAAAGCAGAAATAACAACAATTGCTACAGATGACAAAGTTAATAAGACAACTGGACTAAAACCATAAGTATTAGTAACACTTGTAGAATTATTGTGAGCAGGTATTAAAATATAGTCAAAAACATATTTTAAAGGCCAAGGTTCCAGCAAACGTAAGCCTGTTTCAAATAAAAGTGCTAAGAATGAAACAACTATCAACACCCTTTGTTGACGGATATAAAACGAAAATTTCCTTAAAATTCGCCATACTCCAGGGACAACCCCTCTTAATTCCTTTTCCTTGATACGTTGACTCATTAATTATCTCTCCTTGTGTAAAAAATCGACTCAACATACCATTCTTTTTATTTCTTTGTGGTCTTTGCGTCCTTCTCCCAAGGGGAGACGCTACGCGAATGCGGTTCGTTTTTAATTTCTTGTTTTTAGCGCAAAGTTACGCGGAGGTTTTGTCGCCTCTATAAAGCTAATAATTTGACTCTTTCTAAGTAACTTTTTAAGAAACAGGCGGTTTTATTAGCACCATTCAACTCAAAATTATTTTGATGTAATTTTCTATTTTTATTTAAATTAGTAACGATTTTTTCTGCTAAATATGATGCTGTTAAATCTTGAGGGAGAATATAATTAACAATGCCCAATTGCTCTAATTTATGAGTTCTAACTAACTGTTCTTTATCTTGTTGTTCATGTCCAATTGGCACAACAATGGCACGCACACCCGTACTCAAAATATTCATTGTAGTATTGTAACCACTTAAACTGAGGGAAATATCTGCTGTTTGCATATATTCCAGCAATTTGCAAGTGTATGTTTCAATTTGAATATTACTGCAATCGCCCGAAATTTGTTTTAATTGTTTTATCTTATCTTCTGGCATAAAAGGGCCAGTAAATATCTTGATAATATGTGGTGTTATTTGAGATAGATTTGAACTTGCTACTACTACAGTTTCTAAAAGTTCATAACCAATTCTCCCGCCACCGACGCTGACTAAAATTTTGGCAGTATTTGGATTTATCTCACCCCATAATTGCTGATTATCAATATTGGCTTTTACAGCTTGAGTCACAAACCCAGTGTGAATAACTTCACTTTTAATATCTCTGTATCTAGCAAAACTTTCGGAAAATTGCTGAAATTTAGAATCAGCGTGAAATAGTAACAAATCAAAATAGCGATTCATCAAATCGCAAATAGTTTCTTCTTCCTGCGGTTCAGTTTCCTTACCAATAACATCACGTAAACTACAAATAATTTTTGTGTTCGGACTTATATTTTTAATATGTTCAACTAAAGGAAGTAATTCAAAGATTAACTTATGTCTACCAAAGGGAAAAAATTCAGTGATTAAACAATCCGGCTTGATTCTATCAAATTCAGAAATCAAAAGATTTTTTCTAGATTCCTTGACTGTTTCCACACTTTGGCAACTATCGCCAACTGTAAATTCCCCATTTTCTAACCATAGTGCAGGTAGTCTAATTAATTCTACCTGTGGAGGCATTTCAAAACCAGCGATCGCCGGGCCGCCATTAATAAAATAAACCTGAAAATGTTTAACTAAACTCCGCACTATTTCTGTGCTTCTAACTAAATGCCCCATACCACTAAGGTACTGGCAATAAAACATGATTTTTTTCATTTGCTCATAGCTAAGGTAAGTGTTCTATTGGCTTTATTAATTTGACGTTCACATTTTGTTTGGATTAGTAGTAAATGAATGTAATATTTAACGTTACCTAAACCATTCATGCTAAATACAAATTCAGGTATTCGCGGATTATTTAACTGATGTATTAGTAAATTTTTCAATTTATTAGGGTTAAAGTTTTCAGGATAAATCGCAGGAAATAAACCTAATTTATCCATTGCTTGAGTGCGAATTAATTGCTCTTTTGATGGTTGACAACGTGGAATAAGTACAGCAGGTTTATTTGCAGATAATATTTCACAAACTGTGTTATAACCAGCCATTGAAACTATGACATCTGCCGCTTGAATGTAACTCATCAAATCATCTGTAAATTCCCCAATTTGTACTTGAGGATAATTGTTGGCAGCTTGATAAATTAGTTGCTTTTGATTTATGGGCATTTCTGGGCCACAAATGATTAAACTTTTACAGTGATTTGCGGCGGGTAATAACTGAAGTGCAGCCAGATAAATTTCAACTAATTCGTAACCATCTTCACCGCCGCCAGGAGTAACTAGAATCAAATGTTCTTGTGGCGATACTTGCAATTCTTCTCGAATAATTTCCAGTGATTTTAACCCTGGATTACGACTGATATAACCGCAGTAACGAGATTTTTGGGTAAGAATCGGCGAAAATTGGTATTCTTTAACAGTATCAAAAACTTCTAGTGTTCCGACTATTAAAACTTGATGGTAGTACTTTTCTAAAGCTATATAATAGCCATTTTTTTGCCACTCAGCGATAGTTGCTTCAGGAGAATCAAGAATATCGCGTAATAAAAGAACTAACTTAGTTTCGGGAAGTTCTCTATGAAAATAATTAATCGTGTCAGCTAATTCGTTTTTGACACCGTAGGGTTTTTTATCAACAAGAAATAAGTCTGGTTGAAAATTAATTGCAGCTGAGAGAATCAATTGCGATCGCAATCTTATCGTCTCTTCAATACCCATATCCAGATACTTTACAGCAACTTCACCCGTTTTGCCTCTGTTCAGGCAAGGAAGTTTAATGTAATCTAGACCTTTGGGTAAGCGAAACCCTTGCAGCATAGGTGAACCTGACAGCAGCAAAATCGTGAGTTCAGGAATTTCGCTGAGTAAGTGTTCACAGATAGCTAACATTCGGCGAATGTTACCCAGTCCATATGTGTCGTGGGAATATACTAGCAGTCGCATAATTTTTACCCCATGACAAAAACATCAGTATTGATCTTTTCTTTCTAATACTAAGAATTACTGATGCAGGTGAATTCTTTATGAAACTTTTATGAGAAGGTTCTTATGATCATCCACCATGATTTGATGATTGATGGTGCGTCTATATCTTTGTACCTTGTGGAAAGCCGCTACTGCATCTACATTCTGCGGCTAATTTCATCTAAACTTTTCTCTTGAAATGCTTCCAAAGGTAATAATATCGTAAACGTGGCTCCTGCTCCCAGTTGGCTTGCAAGGATGACTTTGCCGCCATGAGCTTCTACAATGGCTTGCACAATAGATAACCCTAAACCAGAACCTTCCGAACGACGACGGCTATTGACAGCACGAGCAAAACGCTGAAAAATTCTTTGTTGGTCGGCTTTGGCAATACCTTCGCCGGTATCATGTACCCAAAACTTGACTTTATTTAGGTAAATAGCTGAACCAATAGTAATTGTATCGGTATTTTTTGTATGTTGCGTGGCGTTTTGTACCAAATTCATCACAGCCTGAGTTAGACGTTGGCGGTCTGCGACTATTTTACCTTTAGCTGTGCTTTGAAGTTGCCAGTTGCGATCGCCTAAAGCTTTAATTTTGACAAACAATTCTTCGGTGAAACTGCGAACATCAACTGTTTCTAACAGTAAAAAATCAGATTGCTCGGCTTTTGCTAGTAAGATTAGGTCATTGACCAGTCGATTCATCCGTTCTAGCTCATCCATTACTAGTGCTAGAGTTTCTTGAATTTCTTGTGGGTCATCTCCCATCAACTCTAAATGACCCCGAATAATTGTAATGGGAGTTCGTAATTCGTGTCCAGCATCATTAATAAAATTACGCTGACTGATGAAGGCAGTTTGCAACCTATCCATCATGTCATTAAAAGTAGTTGCTAGTTCTGCAAGTTCTCCTTTTCCATCTACAAAAATGCGTTGATTTAACTCTAATTCGCTAATATTACGAGTAGTTTGAGCTAACAAGCGCAAGGGTGCGAGAATTTTTCCTGAAGTAACCCAAGCCAACACTAAAGCTAAAATCAAAACACCTGCACTTAGTTGAATAATGACTGTGACAGCTTCTAAAACTTCTCCCCGTTCACCTGCTGTGGTGTGTGCAATGGCAAACACCGCCATACTTTTACCGTTTAATGTCACAGGTTTAGCAAGATAAATAATGCTGTCAATACTACTCCCAGGAATTATTTTTTCTCCTTGTTCTCCTTTAGTTAAGGTTGTCCAATATTGAATCAGTTTTGAATCGCTACTTAATTCTTTTGGCCTAGCTCTCGGACTGGATTTATAAAAGTTACCCTTCCATAATACAATTAAAAATGTATCATCTTCCGGAATTTGATTGCCTAAAAACGCATCAAAAAATTCTCGTAGTTCTTCTGAATTTTGTGGCGGTTTAATCAGACGTTTGTCAGACATTCTGATGCGATTTATAGCGTTATATTTAAAATATGCAAAAGTATCAAATGTTTGAGATTCACCATAGAGTAACTCTTCAAATATTTTCATCTTTTCATATAGTTCACTATACACACGACTATTAACTCGTGCATATAGAACTTGCCGAAAAGCCGGGATGAAACCCACAAAAATAAAGCATAAAATTATGGTATACCAGAAAAGAATTCGATTACGTGTAGACCAAAAAAATCCTCTGATTAGATATGCTTTAGGGGCTAGTTGTCTGTTACTCTGATTTCGCCACATTTCTCGAAATCTTATTTTATTGCTTTTTTATTAAAACTATCACATTTTTAGCCGATAACCCATACCTCGGACGGTTTCAATTAAATCACTGCCTAGTTTTTTTCGCAAATAGCCAACATAAACATCAACAATATTAGAACCTGGCTCATAATCGTAACCCCATACTCTATCTAATAATTGTTCGCGGCTTAAAACTTGTCCAGGATGGCGGAAGAAGGTTTCTGCAAGGGTAAATTCCCGCGCTGGTAGTTCAATTATATTTTTGCCAACTTTTACTTTGCGCGATCGCAAATCTAAAACTATATTACCAGCCTGAAGCAACAACTCATCGTTAGCTTGGCTGTTATTGCTGTTACGCAACCTAGCTTTGACTCTAACTAGCAATTCTTCAAATCGAAAAGGTTTTGTGATATAGTCGTCTGCACCAGCTTCAAACCCAGCAATTTTATCTTGAATGTTATCACGGGCTGTTAAAATAATTACTGGCAAATTTTCTCCTTGACCGCGCAGTTCTTCTAATACATTCAAGCCATCTTTACCAGGAAGCCCTAAATCTAAAATCATTAAGTCAAAATAACTACTTAATGCCATATTAGTAGCAGCATGAGCATCACTCGCTACGGTGGTTGTAAAACCGTGAGAACGCAATCCTTTTTCGATAAAAGCTGCTATGCGTATTTCGTCTTCAGCAATCAGTATTCGATTCATAGTATGATGCAGCCTCTTGGATAATACTCAGTATACCGTGTGATATTGACACCGCGTATAGTTTACCTAAAGAGAAGGGATAGTGCGATCGCATGATTAATTTATGGAAAATATCTGTCATGTTAGCAAAATCATAATTTTTGTAACAAAAGTATTACTAAATTTATCGTTCTTATTCATTTAAACGAAGTGCGATCGCTTGTTGCAATTCTTCAAATCCTGATTGGTTATGAATGTCTGAGCTCAAAGTATTTATTCCTTTCAGCAAGTTGGTAAGTTTGTCAAAGTGATCATGAATTTCTTGATATAATCTAAGCTCATATAAAGTTTCTTCGGAAATATGGGGAGAGGTTTGGATAGGTGTTCTGAATATACTTTTCGACTTTTCAAATATTCTCTTAGAGCGAAAAAGTAACGCAAAGTTTAATTTACAAGTCAGATTTTAAGTATTAGCTAAACTGTATTGCCGCATATCCTAGTAAATTGATAGTGAGGCGTTTTTGAATAGCAAACAGCATGGCAGATACCATAAATCGCATTGAATCATACCGCGCTTTGGCACTGCAAGTTACTTGCCATGCTGTGAATCAAGCAAGCGATCGCCAACAAGCCCAGGTGATGATACATCATACTATCAACCGCTTGGCACAACAAATCGCCGCTAGTATTGCTTTTATTGGTTTTGACTGTCGGTTAATTGTCCTACCAGAATATTTCCTCACAGGTTTCCCGATGGGGGAACCTTTGGCTGTGTGGGGAGAAAAAGCTTGTATAGAAATGCACGGTGCAGAATATGAAGCACTTGGTAAAATTACCCAAAAACATCAAATATTTTTAGCGGGTAACGCCTACGAACTCGACCCCAATTTTCCCAGCTTGTACTTTCAAACCTGCTTTGTGATTGACCCCTCTGGTGATATTGTCTTGCGGTATCGGCGGCTAAATTCTTTATTTGCACCCACACCCCATGATGTTTGGGATAAATATCTTGACTGTTACGGTTTAGAAGGTGTTTTTCCTGTTGCGAAAACAGCAATTGGCAATTTAGCAGCTTTAGCTTCCGAAGAAATTTTATACCCAGAAGTGGCGAGGTGTTTAGCGATGCGCGGTGCAGAAATATTTCTGCATTCCACCTCAGAAATTTACAGCAAAAACCTCACACCTAAAGACGCGGCGAAAATTTCTCGCGCTGTCGAGAATATGGCTTACGTTGTTTCATCTAATACAGCAGGTCTAGCTAATAGCCCTATCCCCATTGCTTCCGTTGATGGGGGTTCAAAAATTATTGACTATCGCGGAATCGTATTAGCAGAAACAGGTGCAGGTGAAAGTATGGCTGCTTTTGCAGAAATAGATTTAGCTGCATTAAAACGCGATCGCCGTCGTCCAGGGTTAAATAATTTACTCTCCCGCCAGCGATTTGAATTATACGCTCAAAGTTACAGTCAGGCGCAATTTTACCCAGCAAACACTATGCTGGATCAAGATATAGACCGCAGACATTTCATCCAAACACAGCAAAAGGCTATAGAACATCTATCCCAACTAGGTGTAATTTAATGTGGGTGTAAGAGGCGTATTGAATACTCAACACTCAACATTCAGCACTCAATACGGGCTGAACGCCCCGCTACCGCTAACAGCACTATTGACAAATGACCAATGACAAAACCAATAGAAGTCCGTAACCCGCGCACAGGAAAATATGACTACGTAATTATCCCACCACCGCCAAAACTGCTAACGCAGCAATGTAACCGGGCGAAAAGGGCGCAAGTGCGTTGGCAAAAACTAGGGGTAGAAAGGAGAGTTGCAGCTTTGCAAGAATGGAAGCAAGCCATCTTGTCTGAACGCGACAAGCTAACAGAAGCTTTGATGAATGATACAGGCAGATTGTCTATATCGGTAATGGAAATCGATTCTTTCTTTTCTAGCATCGATCGCTGGTGTAGTTTAGCGCCAGAATTATTGCAAGATTCAGCTAAAAATACCTCCATCCCGTTTATCGCCTTGCAACAAACATCAGTCCCTTATCCCTTAGTTGGGGTAATTAGTCCGTGGAATTTTCCCCTGTTGCTGTCGATGATTGATACTGTTCCCGCACTGCTGGCTGGTTGTGCTGTAGTTGTTAAACCCAGTGAAATTGCGCCGCGCTTTATCGCCCCACTCATCGCAGCAATTAATACAGTTCCCGCGTTGCGCGACATCTTAAGTTTTGTGGAAGGTGCAGGAGAAACTGGAGCCGCATTGATTGACAATGTAGACTTAATATGCTTTACAGGTAGTGTCGCCACTGGGCGCAAAGTTGCAGAAGCCGCAGCTAAACGGTTTATTCCCGCTTTTTTAGAATTGGGTGGCAAAGATCCGGCGATCGTTTTAGAATCAGCCAACTTAGAATTAGCAACATCAGCAATTTTGTGGGGTTCCGTTGTCAACACCGGACAATCATGTTTATCAATTGAGCGAATTTACGTTGCAGAACCTATATTTGAAAAGTTTTATCATCAGCTTGTCACTAAAGCCCATCGCCTACAACTAGCCCACCCTACAGTTGAAAGTGGCGAAATAGGGCCGATTATTGCCGAAAGACAAGCAGCAATTATTAACGAACATATCTTTGATGCTGTCGAAAAAGGTGCAGTCATTCATTGCGGCGGGAAAATTGAGGAATTAGGCGGTGGCTTGTGGTGTCGTCCCACAGTATTGACTGAAGTTAACCATACTATGAAAGTCATGACTGAAGAGACATTTGGCCCCATCATGCCAGTCATGGCTTTTGCCACAGTTGAAGAAGCAGTGAATTTAGCCAACGATTCAATTTATGGACTGAGTGCTGCGGTGTTTGCAGAAACCGAAACAGAAGCATTAGCCGTTGCCCAACAAATTGATGCAGGTGCTATTAGTATTAATGATGCCGCCCTCACCGCTATCATGCACGAAGGTGAGAAAAACGCCTTCAAATTCTCCGGTTTAGGAGGTTCACGCATGGGTGCAGCAGCCTTAAAACGGTTTCTGCGGAAAAAAGCTTTTTTGATTAAAACCAACTCTAGTAAAGACCCTTGGTGGTTTGATAATTGACAATAATATTTAGAATAATCTAGTACAATAAGGCATAAATAAAGCACCCATGCCAATATAAGGAATGAGGATAAAATAAGATCCAGAATTATGAGGTCTGCGGGACTGCTGTATAATTCCATTGCGGTAAATAATCATCAAATACAATTTCCATCATCTGCTTAAATTCATCTGTTACCTTGCGACC
>NZ_JADEXZ010000109.1 GCF_015206815.1 Fortiea sp. LEGE XX443 | reverse complement strand
CCTTTTAATTGCTGTGCAGTTTCCTTCAACAAATGCTTTAGTGAATCTGTTAATTCCATTGACACCTATGCACATCCAAAATCGAATCATCATTGAATTTACTACAAAAAGGGAAGGGAAAGGTTGCCGTTAGCAACCTTTCCCTTCCCCCCACCAGAATGATTATCATTTTCATAAGTTGTATATTTTATTCTCTGGAAGTCCCTAAGCATAATCTAGAGTCCCTCAGAAACGCGCGGATGGGTAGGTGTAGAAAATCAAGCTTGAGGAGAAATCACTGTATTCCTTGCAATACAAGCTTTTGCCGAAAAAATAAATTTAAAACACTCGCGCACCTTGCTCAGTCTATGTTTCAGCTATTTCTTTTAAATAAACTGACATTTTCTGATGTTATAATCAGACCATCCGCGAAACCGAACCTCGAAAACCAAATACAGACTAGCTTTCCGGCTCCCGCAGTTGAAATTTCACTTAATCCCTATTAGGGATTGAAACGCAAACATATGAGCATCATAGCACGATTTTTTCCAAGTTGAAATTTCACTTAATCCCTATTAGGGATTGAAACCACTAAAAAGTTTAGGGATGCCATCACGACCATTCCGTTGAAATTTCACTTAATCCCTATTAGGGATTGAAACAGTATATACACAGGTGCTTGTATGAATTTAAGTAGTTGAAATTTCACTTAATCCCTATTAGGGATTGAAACGGAGTCGGTAGTATAAGAAAAATTGGTGCAACTGGTTGAAATTTCACTTAATCCCTATTAGGGATTGAAACTGTAGGGTCGAGGACTTTTTTATAATCAAACCAAGTTGGGTTGAAATTTCACTTAATCCCTATTAGGGATTGAAACTCCGCCTAGCGCTGGTGTCTTTGCATCAATACTAGAGTTGAAATTTCACTTAATCCCTATTAGGGATTGAAACGAAAGTTTTGTTGAGCCAACTGCGACAACAATAGCGTTGAAATTTCACTTAATCCCTATTAGGGATTGAAACGCCAAAGTGTTGAATACTGGGAAATTTATATGTGGTGTTGAAATTTCACTTAATCCCTATTAGGGATTGAAACTGAAAAATTCCAATCTTTATCTAAACCTTTAAAGTTGAAATTTCACTTAATCCCTATTAGGGATTGAAACTTCAGACAACGAATATTGCTGGACTGACTATGGTTGGTTGAAATTTCACTTAATCCCTATTAGGGATTGAAACTAAAAGACTATTAAGCAACGGCTCCAGACTTCTTGTTGAAATTTCACTTAATCCCTATTAGGGATTGAAACATAGTGATGCTGTAAAAGGTGGTTTTGTTGATCAGGGTTGAAATTTCACTTAATCCCTATTAGGGATTGAAACGTAGGTAAAGACACGGTAGGAGTATCGTTAGAAAAGTTGAAATTTCACTTAATCCCTATTAGGGATTGAAACACCATCATTGGCGCGAACAATATCACTACGTCCAGGTTGAAATTTCACTTAATCCCTATTAGGGATTGAAACATTAAATAGTGTAACGAAACTACCAGAAGCAAGTAGTTGAAATTTCACTTAATCCCTATTAGGGATTGAAACCGATAAACTTTTTATCCATGTTTATTTCCTTTTGTTAGAAGTTGAAATTTCACTTAATCCCTATTAGGGATTGAAACCAAGAATCTCAGCCATACCAGTAACGTTAGCAGCAGCAGTTGAAATTTCACTTAATCCCTATTAGGGATTGAAACAGCCTCAGCCTTACCTTTAATATATGCACCAACAGTTGAAATTTCACTTAATCCCTATTAGGGATTGAAACAGCATAAAGGCATCTGGTTCAAAAACATTGGCTTGGTTGAAATTTCACTTAATCCCTATTAGGGATTGAAACTCAGCGATTTCCCAAGAGTGCGGTTATATTTGTTTAGAGAAATATTTAGTGTGTGCTAGTAGAAAAACTATCACAAGCATTATGAAACCAAAGATTTTGAAATTTTGCGTAATGTATAGTGGAATATGTGCTACTAAAAAAAGCATCACAAACATTCCGTGTAAATGCCCAGCCATAGTCATGATTGAGATAATAATTTGCTTGGAGTCATGACAAAATGTATTTCAACTTTTTTATCAGTTCAATTGTCGGAATTATCGTTACATTACTATTAGCATTTGGTGTACTGCAATGGTTTAATGTACCCGCAGGTAACTTTTTAGATTGGATAATTGGCGGTGCAAGTTTTTGGTGGTTGTTAGTAATTGTAACTGTACCCTGGAACGTGCATTTTCAAGCCAAACAAGTCTTAGCAGAAGCAGCACAATCTTCTGAAAAAGGTATTCCGGTAGATGGGAAACAAGTAAAATATGTCCAGTTATTAGCCAAGCGATCGCTGTGGCTTGCCGTTGCCTTACACTTATTCTCAGCCATTGGACTTTACACCCTTGCCGCCACTGGGATTAGTGCGGTGGGTTATATCAGTTCCGGTGCAGCTTTATTATTAACAATTCTGCGTCCTGCTATTCGCGCCTACGAATATTTATATGCACGGCTAACTATGATTAGCCAAGAATGGAGATATCCCCGCGAAGATATTTTTGAACTGCGAAATCGCTTCTCTGAATTAGAACAAAAAGTGCAATCTTTAGAAGAACAACTCAACCCAGAACAAGCATATTCTTTACCAGCAACGCAACAACGTTTCTCTGAAGAAACTCGTAAAGAACTATCAAGAATTTTAGCCAATTTAGAAGAACTCCGCGCCACCAATCAAACAGAACATGAACGTTTAGCCAGAGAAGCTAGAAATGCGATCGCCCAACTTTCTACTGATGGACAATTTCTCGATCACGTCCGCGAAATTATCCGATTTTTCAAAACAGCTTAAGACGATGTTTTAAAAGTTTTGAGCGGATATAGCAGCCCTAAATTATTAGTGAAAAACAAGAACCCCGACTTCTCCAAAAATTCGGGGTTCTGAGTCTCTCAATACTAATTAGTAGTTACTTTATCAGGATGTTTGGGAGATGGTGATCGCACCTCTTTTCGCCCAGAGATATCATGCAATAAACCCATGAGTGCGGGGACAACAGTAGGAGTCAAAATCGTGGAAAAAGCCAAACCACCTGTTAAGACAATACCTAATCCCTGATACAACTCTGAACCTTGACCGGGGAGAACTGCTAGAGGTAACATCCCTAATACACTAGTTCCAGCAGACATGAAAATAGCGCGGAGGCGATCGCTTGTGGCATTATACAACGATGCGTCGTAATCTTCACCTGCTTGCTGGAGTTGTAAGGCGCGATCGACTAACAGAATGGCGTTGTTGACAACCACACCTGTGAGGATGACAAATCCCAAGGCTGTAATCATATCTAAAGCGACATTGACTCCAGGAATAAGATTGGCAATGACTAAACTCAAGAGTGCGCCACTCATACCCATCGGTACGGTTGCCATAATCACAACTGGATACAGGAAGGAACGGTATAACGCCACCAATAACAAGTAAGTAATCACAATTGAGAATGCAAATGCACTAACTAATTGACCAACAGTAGCGGCTAATTGATCTGCGGAACCCGCCAATTCTAGACGATAGCCTGTTGGTAAACTAGCACGTAGAGGAGCCAGAATTTCTTCCTCAGTGCGTTGTACCAACGTTGCTAAGGGGGCGGTGGGTGCAACAGAAACTGTTAAGCTAATTGAGCGTTCTAAATCGACGTGGTTGATCACATCTGCGCCTGTGGTTTCTACAACTTCAGCAACATCACCTAGTTGTACTTGTCTTCCATTAGCATATAACGGTAATTGGCGCAACTGTTCTGGTGTTTCCACAGCAGTATTTTGCAATTCTACTGAGACATCCAGTTCTTCTTTACCATCAATGAAATCAGAGGCGATTCGCCCACCTAACGCAGCTTCTACTACCGAACCAATTTCCGCTTCTGATAGTCCAACTTCCGCAATGCGTTCGCGGTTGGGAATGACTTGCAATTCTCCTGCACCCAAAACAAAGTTGGAACGCACATTCTGGACTCCGGGTAGCGATCGCAATTTGCCTGTAATTTGCTTTTCTAAGTCACCAATTTGATTCAAATCAGCCCCGACAATATCCACTTCAAATTCTTTCCCCGGATCGCGGAATATCGAAATCCTCGTTGGAATCACAAATCGGTATCCTGCAAAGTTACTGCTTTGGGCGCGTAAGCGATCAACCATATCCGCCAATCCGGTAGTCGTGGCAAACTCTGGCTTTAAGATAGTAGCAATACCCCGGAGTGCGCCAGGACGATCAACATACATAATCCGCTCAACTTCAGGTTGCGATCGCAAAAATTTCTGTACAGGTTCAGATTGGCGAATCGCTTCTGGTATACTAGTTCCTGGCAATGGCTCTGCCCGTAATACAACTAAGTTACGATTTCCTTCCGGTAAATAATCCGCAGGTGGTAAGAGAAAAATACTCGTCGCCAGTAAAACCAAGGGAATCGACAGCACTAGTAACCTGCGTCCAACCCGCTTACGTCCCAGTGACCAACTGACAGTAGAAGCCAGAAAGCCTTCTAATTTGCCCTGAAAATGACGGAATACTACCGAAGCTTTGGCTACGGAACGCTCCAACCAATTCCCACCGCGATATTCACCACCTTCCATCATTTGCATTGCTTCCGATTGCTTGAGGAACAATCCCGATAACATTGGCACTAAAGTTAAAGCGGCAAACAACGAAAATAGAGAAGAAGCCGAAAGCGCGATCGCCATATCCGCATAAAGTTGTCCGGCTTCACCTGTCACCATAATTAGGGGTAAAAATACAACCACGTTAGTTAAGGTAGAACCCAGCATTGCGCCCCAAACTTCTTGAGTACCTTCAATTGCTGCTCGTAAGGCGCTTTTACCTTGTTGCATGTGGGTGAAGACATTCTCAATCACCACGATCGCGTTATCTACAACCATCCCCACCGCAAATGCCAGCCCTGCCAAACTGATGATGTTCAACGTCCGCCCAAACGCAGACATCACAATGAACACCATAATTAAGGTTGTGGGAATTGTAATCGCCACCACAGCAACAGTACGCATCGAACCCAGGAACAAAACCAGGACAATAGTTGCTAACAGCGCCCCACTGACTAAGTTGCCTTGTACAAACGAGATAGATTGATTGATATACTCACTTTCATCATAGTTGTAGACAAAGCGAATACCTTGATTTTGCTTGTCAAACTCAGTTTGTAGGGCTGAAATCTCCGCCCGAATGCCTTTCGCTACCTCCGGCACATTTGCCCCAATTTCCCGAATTACCCCAACTGCTACCCCAGGCTTACCGTTGAATACCAAAGCGCTATCTTGGGGTTTACGTCCCATCTGCACTGTGGCAACATCTCGCAAGTACACTGTCCCAGATTGGTCGCGCCGCAACACAAACCCTTCAATTTGGGATAAATCTTGCGATCGGCTAATTGTGCGTACCCGATACTCGCGTCGTCCTAAAATTAATGGCCCGCCCCGGATATCGCGGTTATTTTCTCGCAGAACTCGCACTACATCACCGATTGTTAAGTTGCGATCGCTCAATGCTTTCGGATCGACCTTCACCTCAACTTCTCGTTCTTGTCCACCTACTAACAAAAACTGTCCAGTTCCCTCAACTCGCCGTAAACGGGGAATTACCACTTCTTCGGCTAAATCTCGATAACGATCTGCATCCGGTGTAAATCCTTCTTTCGTATCAAAAGGAATCCACATCATTGGCGAACTGTTACCACCAACCAATTCTACACTTGATTCCTGTGCTTCCGGCGGCAAACTTTCCACCTGTTGCAAGCGATTTAATACATCTACCATGCGTTCTTTCGCATTGGCATCTGGGGCAAATTCCAGAGAGATACTACTACGTCCCAAACGCGAAGTACTGGTAATTTCTTGTACACCTAGCACCTGTTCCATCTGTTCTTCGATGGGGCGTGTAATTAAGTCTTCTACTTCTGTCGGCCCTGCACCGGGATAGGTAGTTGTGATGGTAATTTCTGGGCGATCGCCTCCTGGTTGCAATTCTAGCGGTAATCTAAGTAAGGAGAATACGCCAAACATTGCTAGTAAGCAAAATAATACAAAGGTTCCATGTCGCCAACGAACAGAGGTTTCGATAAAGTTCATAAATAATTCGTAATTAACAGGACTTACGCAAAATATCTCTCAAACCCTCATTTCTCCGTGACGCGCCAGTTGCTACAACGGGGAGGCAGCCGCGTGGGCGGGTTTCCCGACTTGAGCGGACTGCCGTGGGAACCCCCGCAACGCACTGGCTTCTCTGTGCCTCTGTGGTTCGTAATAAAAAAAGGTTAAAGGAAAAGATACTTCTAACTCTTTCTCTTTAACCTGCCTTCTGCAAGAAGCTTATGAAACCTAAATGCTCTAACCGAACCACAGAGACGCAGAGAACGCAGAGAGGTAGAACTTTGGAATATTTGTTATTTGGTAGCCTCTAAATGGGATCAACTATCTTGACAGGCGCACCATTTTGTAATCCATCACCGCCACGTAGGACGATGCGTTGACCACTGCGTAAATTAGGGTGATAAATGGCGACTTGTTTACCCATATCTGCAACCATCTCTACAGGTATTTGTTGTGCTTTACCATCGGTAACGGCGAACACTAGCCATTGGTTTTGTCTTCTGGTTAAGGCATCGCGTGATATCACAAAGCTAGGGCGATTTGTGGGCATATTCAAGTTACCTGCGATCGCCATTCCTGGTAATAATCCCTGTGGGGGATTGTTGATTTGGACACGTACTTGTTGGCGACGAGAGGTAGTATTGGCAGAAGGAACGACGGCGGTAATGGTGGCGCGTTGTTTCCATTGCGGTAAGGCACGAGTGGTTAGATCAATTCTCATCCCAGGGGTAACTTGAGAACTGAGTTCTTCTGGTAACTCTAAGTAAATGTCGAAGCGATCGCCTGCTATGAGGGTGACGATTTCACCAGAATTCTGTACTAAATCACCATTACCAACATGGCGAGTCTGAACCACACCCGATTCGGATGCAACTATCCGAGTTCTCTGCTGTGCTAGTTCTGCTTGAGCTAAGGTGGCTTTAGCTGCTTCTACATTTGCTCGTTGTGCGGCGATTTCTTCTTGAATTGGCCCGGCTTTGGCTTCGGCTAGTTGTGCTTCGGCTTCTAACCGTTCTCCCCGCATATTATTTAGTTGTGCTTGTGCTTCTACTAGCAATCTTTGAGATAAAGCACCTTCTTCAACAAGATTGCTGGTACGTTTCATGTTATCTTGTGCTTCCATTTCTCGCGCTTTAATGGCTGCTACAGATGCTTGACGTTGAGCAACGATTTCTTTGCGAGTTCCAACTTCTAAACGTGCCAGGTTGCTGCGTTGTTGTGCTAGTTGCGCTTTTGCTTGGGCGATCGCCAATTGTTGATCTGTATCATCCAAAGTTGCGATCGTCATACCTGCTTTGACGCGATCGCCTGGTTGCACTAAAATTTTTTTCACAATCCCACTCGTTTGAGCGCGGAGTGTTGCTTGTTGCGTGGCTTCTACTTGCCCCAAAAGCTGAAAACTTCTCGTAGCATTGCCGGTTGCTAAGGCGATCGTTTCAATTGGCTTTGCTGGTGGTGATTGTTGCTGCTGTGCAACAGACGAGGGTGGTGTGCTACCAGGAGCCAACATTCGCCATACTATAATGCCTCCAGTTGCCAGAAATAGAATCAGCAATCTCCAGAACCAAGGCTTACCCGCACGAGGCGGTGAAGGCGCAGAACTCTCTGATTGGGTTTCAACCGTTGAAACTTGAGCTTCGGAACTATCCATAATAGAAGTGTGAAGTATGAAGTCTGAAATTAATTCATCCATAAAGGGATGTGTTAAATATTCACTTTCAACAGTCAGTTTTTTATAGAAAAGTAGAATTAAGTTACTTTTTCTGTAGTTTATTAGCTAAATATGACAAAGAAATGTCAATGCTCAAAAAGCAGGAAGCTAAAAGATAAAATTTCACCGAAGATGCAGAGGGGAAGGGGGCAGGGAGCAGGGAGAACAAGCTCTTCTCTTGTGCGCGGAGCGTTCGCGTAGCGTGCCGTTAGGCAAGCGAAGCATGGGTATGTTCGCAAAACGTCTCGTAGAGAAGCCCCGCCCTTGCAGGGCGCGCTTACTGGGGTGGAGTACAAGCTCAAGCTCTATTTCAGTCTTTCCCCCTGCTCCCCGCTCCCCTGCCTCTTTTGACGCTAACCTGCGGCAAGCCCCTAAAAGCATCTACACACTTCACACTTCATACTTCATGCTTTCCTTTATCAATTCGTTAACGCGATCGCGTGGTAAACCCAACTCTTGACTCAGAATTGCTTCCAGTTGTTTTATATCGGTGACGGGAAATTCAAAAACTATCGTTTTGACAACCGAGTTATTAGTTTTCACATTCACCCGTGAAATTCCTTTTTGTGGTAAGATTTGTACCTTAATTGCTACTATGCTTTTCATCACTTGTTTTGTCGATTGAGTATCTGCTAATAAATATTTTTTAGTGGTGTAAGAGCGACTTAAAATGCGATCGCCGACAAAGCCACTACCCAACCAAAAAACCAAGCCAATCAACGGCAAAGACAACCAAAACACAAAGCCTAATGATCGCAACACTTGAAAAAGTTGGAGTTGCTGCATAGAAAAATATTAAGAGTGAGTTTTTGCTGTCATTTTCATGTCATTGTTTTAGCTTAATCTGAAAACCAGACAGTCAAAATCACGGCAAGCTGAACAAATGGATGTTGATCTTACTAGTAGAAGATGACCCATCGCAGTTAGAACCACTGCGTGCAGCCTTGTTGAAGGTAGGGCATACAGTCGATGCGATCGCAGATGGCGAAACAGCACAGTGGTTTGCCTTTCGTAAACACTATGATTTGCTGATTCTAGATTGGATGTTGCCGAAGGTGAGTGGCGTAGAATTGTGCCAAGTATATCGACGTGCAGGTAAAGTGACTCCTGTATTGATGCTCACAGCCAAAGACACGGTTTCCGATAAGGTAAAAGGTTTAGATGCTGGAGCCGATGATTACTTAGTCAAGCCTGTAGATGTACTGGAATTATTGGCAAGAGTCCGGGCATTAGGACGGCGATCGCCCATGTGGCAAGGAGATATACTCAGCTTGGGTGATTTGCAACTTCATTTATCCAGTTTGACGCTCGAACGTGGTGCCTACACAACTCAACTTTCTAGTAGGGAGTTTCAATTGATGGAATATTTCATGCGTCATCCTCGCCAAGTCTTATCCCATAGCCAAATTGAGCAGGCCCTTTGGAGTTGGGGAGAAGAACCAGAAAGCAACGCCGTCACTACCTTAGTTCGTCGCCTACGCCAGCGCCTACAAACCATCGGTGTCAAAGATTGGATAGAAACTGTTCATCGCATGGGCTATCGAATCAATCCGCCAAATTGAAGTGCTGAGTCCTGAAAAAAGTAAAAAGTAAAAAGGTAAAAAATTAGATTTCTTCTGCCTCCTGCCTTCTGCCTTTTGCCTTTCCCCTTTCACCTTTTGCCTTTCAACCATTGACCAATGTTTGAACATAGCCGTCGTAATCTCGCTCACTGGTTTGCCCTATCAATGGGCGGAATTTTATTCGCTTTTGCAGGGGTTGGTTACTGTCTGAGTGTAGAAGAACAGTTGCGGGTTTTTGATGAGGAACTCTTTTCCCAAAGTAAAGCCTTGGCTGCCAAAACTCAATACTCGCTTTATCAAAGTCAATGGAAAACTCAGCGTAGCCAAACTCCTATAGAAAACGGAACATCACTAAATAACGGGCTAATATATGCGCGATGGTATAACTCTGATAAACAACTTTTGCAGTTTATCGGCTCATTGGGTAACAGCCAGTTGACCGCAGAACCAGGATTTCAAACACTAGAATTATCATTAGGCGCTGAGTATACAATCAGAACCTGGGTTCGCCAAGTCACAATTCCTATTTTGGAAGACAAGTTACTCATTGGCTACTTCCAAGCGGCAGTTCCGATGAATTCTCTACGCGGTAGCCTGAATCAAGCCCGCTTATTTTTAGCATTCGGGGTTCCTGTGACTTTTGGTGTAATTGGTCTTACAGGCTGGTTTTTGGGTGGATTGGCAATGCGCCCCAGCCTCCGGGCTTATCAGCAATTACAGCGATTTACAGCCGATGCTTCTCATGAATTACGTACACCAATTGCTACCATGTTGAGTAATGCTCAAGTTGCCCTGATGCCGCCGGAAGACTGTGTTGAGCAAAGATTACGGTTGCAAAATATCGTCCAAACGGCTAAATCCATGAGTACACTGATCAATGATCTGCTTTTTTTGTCGCGCCATGATGGTTCGCTGGTGGAAAGCGGATTAAAACCCGTGGATTTGCGTGAAATATTGCGATCGCTTGTTCAAGAATTCGCCACTCAAGCGCCTACCCAAGGCCTTAATTTCCATGCTCATCTTCCAGAGCATCCTATCATGTTAAGAGCCGATGCAAATTTGCTCAAACAAGCTGTAATCAATCTCCTAACTAATGCTTTTAAGTACACACCCGCAGATGGTGAGGTGCAATTGCATCTTTTTACTCAGTCTTACAACGCAGTCATTCAAGTTAAAGACAACGGTATTGGCATTCCATCTCATGATTTGCCATATATTTTTGACCGTTTTTATCGCGTAGACACAGTGCGATCTCGGCAAACAGGCGGCTTTGGACTTGGGCTTGCGATCGCTCAACAAATAGTGCAACGCTACGGAGGTCAAATCACTGTCAATAGTACACTAGGTCAAGGCTCAACTTTTCAAATTAACCTTCCCCTGAAACTGTGACACATGACTGATGATTAACCATGATTGTTAAGCCTTTGATTCTGAGTTATTGCTGTAGTCACACAGGTTACAGTGTTAATTACTCAAAGCCTTGAAGTAATACCAATTCGTAATTCGTAATTCGTAATTAAGAAACTCTGATTTGGTCTGGGTTGTGGGGTTTGAATGTGTTGCCTAATTTTAGAGAATTGGTATAACTAGGTTTTTTCTCAGCAACGCCACTTGCTACAACGGAGGGAACCTCACGCCAGTTCGCTCAAGTCGGGAAACCCCGCAACGCACTGGCTTCTCTGCGTCTCTGCGGTTCGTTCAAAAATTAAGAACTATAGCCTTAACTGAATCGTATTGGCTCAACTCCCACTACCGCTAACAGCACTTTGCGATATCAACACTAAATGACGATACAATAACACGGAATTGTACAGCCATAACTTTGTCTTTCCGGTAATAAAATAGGAGCGAAGCCTTTATAAATCCTTCAACAGTCTAAAGGTAGAGGTTAGTAACGGATTTGACATTGTAACCAAATTAGGCTGGTAGCATCTATAACCTAGTAAGATTTTTATGAATTCTCGGATTCGCTTTTTAATGTGTCCCCCTGACCACTATGATGTGGACTATGTGATTAATCCTTGGATGGAAGGGAATATTCACAAATCCTCACGCGATCGCGCCGTCGAACAGTGGCAGGGATTATACCAAATTCTCAAAGAACATGCCACTGTAGATTTAGTAACTCCCCAGAAAGGTTGGCCTGATTTAGTTTTTACTGCTAACGCTGGTTTAGTTTTAGGAACAAATGTAGTTCTAAGTCGCTTTTTACACAAAGAACGTCAAGGAGAAGAACCATACTTCAAACAATGGTTTGAAGAAAACGGTTATACAGTATATGAATTACCAAAAGATTTACCATTTGAAGGTGCTGGTGATGCACTCCTAGATAGAGAAGGACGTTGGCTGTGGTCGGGATATGGTTTCCGTTCCGAGTTAGATTCTCATCCATATCTCGCCAAATGGTTGGATATTGAAGTGTTATCTCTGCGATTAATTGATGAGCGGTTTTATCACTTAGATACTTGCTTCTGTCCTTTAGCTAACGGCTATTTACTTTACTATCCTGGTGCTTTCGATTCTTACTCCAACCGCTTGATTGAAATGCGAGTTGCAGCCGAAAAGCGAATAGCTATAGCCGAAGCCGATGCGGTAAACTTCGCCTGTAATGCGGTGAATGTGGAAAGCATCGTGATTATGAACAAAGCCAGCGAAGCTTTAAAATCTCGTTTGGCTAAGGTAGGTTTTCAAGTCCTGGAAACGCAGTTAACCGAATTTCTCAAAGCTGGTGGTGCAGCAAAATGTCTGACCTTGCGGGTAACAGAACCAGTCCAGGCAGAAGTTCATGCTAATGTGTCGGTAGAAAGTCGAATTATCCGCATCGAAGGACATTTGCTTGATTCTGGTTTAATTAACCGCGCCTTAGATTTGATTGTCGATACAGGCGGAAGCTTCCAAGTGTTGAATTTTAACTTGGGAGAACAACGCCAAAGCACATCAGCGGCTGAAGTGAAGGTATCTGCACCATCCCACGAGGTGATGGAAGAAATCATCTCTCAGTTAATTGATTTGGGTGCAGTAGACTTACCCCAAGATGAACGAGATGCGAAACTAGAACCTGTGATTCAGAATGGTGTAGCACCTGATGATTTTTACGTTAGTACAATATATCCAACGGAAGTGCGGATTAACGGCCAGTGGGTGAAGGTAGAAAATCAGCGCATGGATGGCGCGATCGCTATTACCCAAACCGCTAATGGTATAGTGGCACGGTGTAAAATTCTCCGCGACTTGGAAATTGGCGAACAGGTAGTTGTAGACGTATTAGGTATCCGCACCATCCGCAAAACGGAATCGCGGGAACAACGCAACGCCCAAGAATTCAGCTTTATGTCGTCTGGTGTTTCCAGCGAACGCCGTGTAGAGTTGGTAGTAGAACAAGTCGCTTGGGAATTGCGAAAAATCCGTGATGCTGGCGGTAAAGTTGTAGTGACAGCAGGGCCTGTAGTTATTCATACTGGCGGCGGTGAACACCTATCACAGCTGATTCGGGAAGGTTATGTACAAGCGCTGTTGGGTGGAAATGCGATCGCTGTCCACGACATCGAGCAAAATATCATGGGTACATCCCTTGGTGTAGATATGAAGCGGGGTGTCGCAGTCCGTGGTGGACACCGCCATCACCTCAAGGTAATTAATACCATCCGTCGTTATGGCAGTATTGCTAAAGCAGTGGAAGCAGGAGTAATTAAAAGCGGCGTGATGTATGAGTGCGTCCACAATAACGTCCCATTTGTTCTAGCTGGTTCCATTCGGGATGACGGGCCGTTACCTGATACCCAAATGGATTTAATTAAAGCACAAGAAGAATACGCTCAAAACCTCGAAGGTGCGGAGATGATCTTGATGCTGTCATCAATGCTGCACTCAATTGGTGTGGGGAATATGACCCCCGCTGGTGTGAAAATGGTATGTGTGGATATTAACCCAGCTGTGGTAACTAAACTGAGCGATCGCGGTTCTGTCGAATCGGTGGGTGTGGTGACTGATGTAGGATTGTTCCTGAGTTTGTTAATTCAGCAGTTAGATAAGTTGACAAGTCCTTATCGTGCGGTGATAGGTTAAAAGATAAACCACACATACGCAGAGAGAAGAATGATTAGAGTAGCTTTACGTGAGGAGTTACAAGTTAATTGGGTCAGTTTTATTGCTGATTTTCTGCTGGCGGGAATGGTTGTTGGCCCGCCAGTTGCTCCCTTTCTTGCTGCGTCTGGAGTATGGTTGCTTGGGGGTATTGCGGACATCATTTATTTCATGGGTAATCATGTCTGTCCGCAACCAGACATGGGCTTAGATTTAGCACCTCCATTTATCATGGCTGTTTGTATGCGTTGTTATGGCACTGTCACCGGATTGTTAATTACTCGTCTGCTGTATGCTGTAACTGCTGGTAAAGGATTTTTTTGGTTAAGTCAATACGGCTGGAATGGTGCTGCTTTAGCTAGTGTCTTGATGATGGCTTATCCCTTGGAATTAGCAGCGCAAATCTTTGGTCTGTGGAATTTTGATAATTACATAGTTACGCCTTTTGGCCTAATTACAGGCTTGGCTTGGGGGCTGTTTACAATGCCGATTTTGCATAGTTGGCAGGGTGGTAATAAGCTTATACCGTTTCACTTTAAGTTTGATACAAGTAGGTCGCAGGGGGGCAGGGGGTAGGGAGCAGAGGGAAAGAATTAAAAACCATTAATTTGTATCAAGATTTTCGTGAATTGGTATTAAGGCATTGCATAATAGAGAGATGAATTGAGGTCATCTACTGTGCAATGTCCATACTGCGGCTCTACGGAAATCAGAAAGAATGGGAAACGTAAAAGTAAACAAAATCACATTTGTACTCATTGCAACC
>NZ_JADEXZ010000108.1 GCF_015206815.1 Fortiea sp. LEGE XX443 | reverse complement strand
GGGCAGGGGGAAAGGTACAAACCTTGCCCCTTGTGGGCAAAAGCCCCCTTGCTCCTTTTCTCCCCTGCTCCCTGCTCCCCTGCTTTTTTCACGTTTATACTCATTAGCACTGCCGTGAAGTCAACAGTCAACAAGCTTATAGAATAGACTTTTTGCTTATTTGGAATGGGTGCTTTATTTACGCCGTATTGTACTGGAGTGAATTAAATAATCTTGGACAGAGTTATGATATTCATGAATGAAGTTCCAAGACTCATTCACGAGTATCAAAGACTCATTCACGAGTGTCAAAGATTCGTTCACGAGTGTCAAAGACTCATCCGCGAGTATCAAAGATTCGTTCACGAGTGTCAAAGACTCATCCGCGAGTATCAAAGGCTCATTCATGAGTGTCAAAGACTCATCCGCGAGTATCAAAGACTCGTTCACGAGTATCAAAGACTCGTAAACAAGTATTCAAGGTTCATTCACGAGTATTCAAGGTTCATTCAAGAATTTTTCAAGATCGCCTAACACGCCTTACCTTTATAAAGGTAACTTAAGTTATATATCTGAAGTTGAGGCTAAGTCTGACACGATTCTCTCCTATGGCCAATGAAAGCAGCCATTTAGATAGCTAAATTGAGAACGTGAATCAACTAAAAGTTTTTACTGACTGTAAAAGTCAAAAACTATAGCCTGTTACCAGGAGCAATATTATGTCAGATACAAGCAAACGCGGCTTTGCTTCAATGGATGAAGATAAGCAACGCGAAATCGCCAGCAAAGGCGGACAAGCTGCTCATGAAAAGGGTACTGCTCACGAATTTACTCCAGAAGAAGCTCGTGAAGCTGGACGCAAAGGTGGTGAAACTGTCAGCCAAGATAGAGAACACATGGCCGAAATCGGTCGTGAAGGTGGAAAGCACTCTCACGGTGGCGGTCGCAAGAAAGAAAGTGATGAGGCTGAAGATACTGAAGAAAGTGAAGATACCGAAGAAAAGGGTACTCAAGGTGGTACAAGTGAGCAACACGCTGAAGCCGGTCGCCAAAGTCGCAAAAACAAGAACAAGAATAAATAGTTTGTTGTTTTTGTAATACCAGCTTGAAAAAAGAATGTAATTAATACATAAGGTAGGGGTGCAAGGCTTTGCGTTCCTACCTTATGGTTTGTCTGTTATGAAGAATTTTCGTATTTATGCGGTTCTACATATTTCATCAAAAATAACAAGTAACTACAGATATATAAATAGTGATTTATGCCAAGAATATGCTTAGTAGAGCTTAAGTTAGAATCAGGTGTGAATCTAGATATGTTTAAGGGATTTTGCTCTGAAAATAAGATTTAAATTATTGGTATGGCGATCGCTAAAAGTCAAAAGTATGACTTAATAAAAATGACAACATTTCTGGCTAACCAATAATTTGGGTGGTCAATGATCCAAAAGATGATTTATATCTTGACATTTTCCCAAATACTGCATTTTGGTTCTATAGGTAAAAATAATGCCACAAGATAAAAAAGGCGTGGGCAGAACGTCCAGACGCAGTTTTTTAGGAAGAGCGCTAACCGCAACGGGTACAGCTATAGCGGCTCCTTCTTTACTCAATCAAGCGAGTAAAGCCAAAGAAACTACCCAAATGGCGGAAGGTGAAATCAAAATCACATTAAATGTGAATCAAGAACAGCGCAGCCTCGCAATTGAACCGCGTGTGACACTTTTAGATGCTCTGCGCGATCGCTTGGGCTTGGTAGGTAGTAAAAAAGGTTGCGATCATGGGCAGTGCGGCGCTTGTACTGTGTTGATTGATGGTCAGCGAGTGTATTCTTGCTTAACTTTGGCGGTGATGCAAGAAGGTAAGCAAATTACTACTGTGGAAGGACTCGCCAAGGGCGATGCTCTCCATCCAGTCCAAACCGCATTCATCGAAAATGATGGTTTTCAGTGCGGTTACTGCACTCCAGGGCAAATTTGTGCTTCCGTGGCGCTAATTGAGGAAGTTAAACGGGGTTCATCTAGTGTTGTCACCCCAGATTTAGCGCGTCCGCCTCAACTAAGTGAACTCTCAGAAGCAGAAATAAAAGAGCGTTTGAGTGGGAATCTCTGCCGATGTAGCGCTTATAACGGTATCGTCGCCGCTGTTCAACAGGTAGCAGGACAAAAACCACCTTCTCCAGTTGCCGATATTATGCTCAGAGAGGAGATTTCTGGATGAATAACTTCACCTATACCCGCGCCACTTCAGTGAAAGATGCGGTGCAGAAATCAACAGGCGATCGCAATGCCATGTTTATCGCTGGTGGAACAAATCTAGTTGATCGCCTGAAAGTCTTTCTCGATGAGCCATCACAACTCATCGATATCTCTCGACTGGAAATGAACCGCATTGAAAAAACAAGTGGTTTGCGTCTGGGAGCATTAGTTAGTAATACCGCCGTAGCAGACCATCCCGATGTGCGCCGAGATTACCCCATCCTCGCCCGCGCCATCCTCGCCGGGGCATCCCAACAAATTCGCAACATGGCAACCGTGGGCGGAAACTTACTCCAACGCACACGTTGCCCTTATTATTACGATACCGCCTTTGCTTGTAACAAACGCCAGCCTGGATCGGGTTGCCCTGCCTTAACTGGTGTTAATCGGATACACGCCATCTTGGGAGCTAGTGACCAGTGCGTTGCAGTTCACCCATCAGATATGTGTGTCGCCCTCGCTGCCTTGGATGCAGTGGTTGAAGTGTCCAGTCCCAAAGGTAAGCGGCAAATATTATTTACAGATTTTCATCGTTTACCCGGAAACACACCTCAACGCGATAGCAACTTGGAGCCGGGAGAGTTGATTACCGCCGTGATTTTACCACCAGTTAACTTTGCCAAGTCGGGAGTTTATTTGAAGTTACGCGATCGCACTTCCTATGCTTTTGCCTTAATTTCTGTCGCCGCCGCTGTTGATTTAACAGGCGAACAAATCAAAGATGTACGTCTAGCAATGGGTGGTGTCGCTCACAAACCTTGGCGGCCAACTGAAGCCGAAAAGTTTTTGATTGGGAAAAAAGCCGACGCTACAACCTTTCAACAGGCGGCTGAAATTGCCCTGCAACAAGCCAAGCCTTTAGAGCATAACAGTTTCAAAGTGGAATTAGCCAAACGGGCAATTCGTCGCGCTCTCACAGTTTCTGCCAAAGGAGGCGGTGTCGTATGAACAAAGTGATTGGGACTGGGGTTAACCGCCAAGATGGCAAAGCCAAGGTAACAGGGACAGCAACCTACGCCGCTGAACATCAAATTCCCGGTTTAGTTCACGGTTATCTTGTCACCGCCAGCATTGCCAATGGGCAAATTAAGAGTATAGATACTAGCGCAGCCGCCAAGACACCAGGGGTAATTGCTGTTTTCACTCACAAAAACCCACCCAAAATATTTAAACCTACTAATAACTTTATTAACTCGAAAATCTATGAGGCGCGGTTGCCACTGTCGGATAATCAAGTTCACTACGGTGGGCAAATTATTGGGTTGGTAGTAGCAGACACATTTGAGCGGGCGCGTGATGCAGCCCATTTGGTAAAAGTTGAATACACCAGCCAAAAACCTTTGATCGGTATTAAACAAGCTACCTTCAAAGATGCGCCGCTTTTTTTTGGTGAAGAGTTAAAGTTTGAGAAAGGCAACTTTGCTACAGGCATGGCCAATGCCACAGCTAAGATTGAAGCTACCTACAAAACTGTCACAGAACTGCACGCACCGATGGAACCCCACGCCATTATTGCTCATTGGCAAGATGGTGATTCACTCACAATTTATGAGCCTACCCAATGGGTAAAAGGTACTCAACGCACCTATGCAGAACTTTTTGGATTACCATCAGAACGTGTGCGGATTGTCACACCTTTTTTAGGCGGGGCATTTGGTTCTAAAGTTTTCCCTTGGCCTCACGGCGTTCTCGCGGCGGCGGTGGCGCGACAAATCAAACGTCCTCTGAGAGTTGTTCTTAGTCGGCGGCAAATGACAGCCAACGCCGGACATCGCTCGGAAACTGAGCAAATTATCCGTTTGGGGGCAACGGCTGACGGTCAACTAATGGCGATCGCTCATGATGTGAAATCTTGTACATCCCCAGTGGATGTATTTACGGAACCTTGTACTAATATCACGCCAGTGATGTATGTTGCGCCAAATCTGCGCCTGAAACAAGAACTGGCCGTCATCAATTTAGGCACACCCACATTCATGCGTGCGCCCGGAGAGAACCCTGGTTTGTGGGCGATAGAGTCGGCAATGGATGAATTAGCTTGGAAACTCCAGCTTGATCCAGTAGAACTGCGTCTGAAAAACGAAGCCAAAGAACATCAACGCCGAAATCTGCCATTTTCCGCTAAGAATTTTGCCGAGTGTTTGCAAGTAGGTGCAGAAAAATTTGGCTGGAAAGACAGACCAAAACAAGTGCGATCGCTCACCCGTGACGGTAAGCTTATTGGTTGGGGTATGGCTGCATCTACCTTCCCTGGCTCTAGGGGTGCAGCTACAGTCAAGGCACGGTTACTCCCAGATGGGACAGCCCACATTCTCACCTCTGGCAATGACATGGGGACTGGCGCATACACTGTGGTTGCTGCTACTGCCGCCGAAGTACTGGGTTTACCCGTCGAAAAAGTCAGAGTAGAACTGGGAGACTCCTTATTACCTGATGGTGGCTTGGCTGGTGGTTCCCAAATGACAGCATCCCTTGTCCCGGCGGTGATGGCAGCTTGTCAGCAAGTCCTCAAAACTTCTAATGCAAAGACATCCCAAGAAGCATTGACAAATTTGCAAAAATCTGGAAAAGCCGCTTTTGAAGCTACCGCCTCCTCTGCACCAGGAGATGAAAGTAAAAAGTGGGCGTTCCAATCTTGGGGCGCACATTTTTGCGAAGTCAGTGTGGATGAAGAAATCGGACGCTTACAGGTAACACGTTGGGTGTCGGTGATGAATATCGGCCAAGTAATCAACGCCAAGACAGCAGCCTCTCAGGTACGCGGTGGTGTGATTATGGGTATCGGTCAAGCCTTGATGGAAGAATGCCATTTTGACCCTAGCAGCGGCTATCCTGTAATTTACGATTTGGCTACCTATCACTTTCCCGCCCATGCAGACATCCCGCGGATTCAAGTAACCTTCGTCGGCGCACCCGATATTAATTTCAACCCAGGCGGGGCGCGTGGTGTCGGTGAAATTGGCATTACAGGAGTGTCAGCTGCGATCGCTAACGCAATTTATCATGCTACAGGTAAACGCATCCGTGATTTACCGATGACTCCAGATAAGTTATTGTGATATTTTGCTTTTGAAGACTCAGTATTTATGCCAAAGCCGCGTTTTGTCCGCTTCTTTCGTCATCTGAATTGGCGTACGCTCAAGAAAACTTTTGCTCGGACAATCGAACGGCGACTATTAGGGCTGGCCGCGGAGATTGCCTTCAATGCCATGTTATCTTTATTTCCAGCTATTCTGGCTGTACTTACAGCCATTGGCTTGTTGGCAGAATCTTTGCAAGATACCTTTAAACAGATGGCAGTTTTATTGAGTCAAATTGCACCGGAAGAAGCGATGATTTTGATTCGTGATTTTGCCAGCCGAGAAATCACCCACTCTAAAAATAGTGGTTTATTTTCTCTCAGTTTTGCGATCGCTATTTGGACTGCTTCTGGGGCGGTGAGTACGGCGATGACTGCATTTGATCAAATCCATAAAATGCCGCCTCAAAAAATGCGCCCCTTCTGGAAGGCTAAACTGATTTCGCTGGGATTGACAGTTGGCACTATTGTACTGTTGATGCTGGCTTCTTTCTTAGTATTTGTCAGCGACCTAGTATTGCAATTAGTAGTATATGAGCATGGTTCTTTACTTTTCTTGCTGCACCTTTGGCAGTTGTTACGCTGGCCTGTAAGTTTAGGCATCGTTGCTACCGCCTTTAGTTTTGTTTATCGCTATGGCCCCAGTATGTGGAATTCCGGCACACCAATCATGCCAGGGGCGACATTAGCAGCTATTTTCTGGGCAATCCTCTCAGCACTGTTTCGGCTTTATGTAGCAAATTTTGGTAACTACAATAAAGTTTATGGTGCAGTCGGGACTGTCATAGTTTTAATGCTGTGGCTGTGGATGAGCGCTGCTGTTCTCCTCATAGGCGATCAATTGAACGTGATTGTCGGTGAAGATATGCGCTATCAGAAGATTGAAAGCAAGGAAGCAGAGTAGCAGGAGAACTGACAAGTGTAGGTTTTTTACAAGGGTGTGAGTATTTATTTAGCGGCGTTAACAACTGGGGTAGTTCCCGTTCTCTAGTTGTTTCTGTAAAAATTCCTGGCGCGAGGGTAGCGTTAGCAAACAAAACCCATTGAGATAATGTTGCACGCTCCTCTGGCAAAACTCCAGTTGCGCTAGAGGAGCGTGCAAGTAAAGCAAAATCGTTCCAGATTCCCAAAGCTGAAAATCTCCATCAACTATTGCCGGAACTTTACCCATCGGGTTAATCTGCAAATATTCAGGCTGTAAGTGTTCGCCTGCCTGCATATCTAGCTGGACAAACTCATAATCGCCGCACGACTAAAAGCACTGCCATAAAGTTTCAGCGTAATTATTTGTATTTTAAAGAACCTTGTGTGTGTGTGAATGTTGTTTCACATTGTCTTCTTTAGTGACAACCCTGGCAACATTTAACACACGTTTGCGCTCTGTTGAATACTTAAAATCACTGTAAGTTGTTCCTAAAGGAATCAGATTTTGGCTGCTTTCTCTGCGTTTATAGGTACGAGCAGCTGCAAACACTCGTTGAGCAAATTCTTCCCCAAATTGAGACTCTACTGGGAATCCTTCAGGTAATAGTGGTGTATTGCTATCCAACACTGCACCCAAGGTTGTAGCACAAGCTAATTTGTAAGAGGTGGGAATATCTTTCATTAATGCTTCTAAAGACGCAGAAGGAATTGGCTCTACTACATTAACTTGATAAAGTTCCCCATCTTCTTTAATAAAGCAGGTTGCCAAGCCGATAACTACATAATCATCGGCTGCTAAATCGGAAGTATCTTGATTAGAAATTGCTGTTGTCATCAGAAAATTGTTGCAAAACTTCAAAATTTAGAGCGAGTAACTGAAAACTGGAGAGTGTAAATGCTGCTAAAGGGAGGAACACAGCAGCAAAAAAACGGCTAAAGCGTCTTTAAGTCGCCATGTCTCTATACCCTTTTCTCCATCTCTTATATGATCGGCTAGTAGGATTTTACCAAGTTGTAGCTCGTTTTCTATTTTCCCTTCTTTCATCTACTTGATTGCAATCAGCAAACCCAATTTATGGAAATTCGAGCCGAGAAACCAGAAGATGTCACTGCTGTTCGCAAAGTCAATATTGCAGCGTTCAAGCGAGAGAATGAGGCAGATTTAGTCGATCAGTTGCGAGGTGTTGCGTCTACATTTTCCTTCGTAGCTGTAGAATCAGAGCAAATTGTGGGACATATTTTTTATAGCCCAGTTGAGATTGAAGGAGAATGTGCTGATAATTTATTCATTCTTGGGTTAGCACCAATAGCAGTACTACCTGACTATCAGCGACAAGGAATCGGATCATTGCTAATTCAGCATAGTTTAAAAGAGTGCGATCGCCTGGGATGCAAAGCTGTTGTTGTCTTGGGTTATCCAGAATACTATCCAAAGTTTGGGTTTGTTCCAGCCAAAGAGAAAGGATTGAGGTGTGAGTACACAGTACCCGATGAGGCGTTTATGGTGCTGGAGTTAGAAAATGGCGCATTGGACGGGTGCAGTGGAACAGTAAAATATCGGTTTGAGTTCAGTCAATTCGAGTAGCGTAGCAAGGTATATTACGTAAAATGCCGATATTTTTTTACCTATGCTTACCAGTATTGAGTTACTCAGCCAGCTTTATAATGCTTTTAACCCTTTTGAACCCTTACCCGCAGACGATATCAGGTATGTAGACTGTCATGTGGTTAGATGGGGATGATGTAGTAGCCGCAGTAGTCACATCTGCTAAACCTCGCACACAAACTGATGTTGCGCTTAATGATTAGTCTGTTAGTGGCTTGCGTGTTCCTTCAACAGTGCGTCTATCTCGACTTGATTGCTTAGAACAGGCTTTGTTACTGGCTAAAATACCTCAAGTCAATTCATTTTACAATTCTTCCAGCGATGTTTGAGATAACGGTGCGTTGCGACAACGCACTAGACAGCAGGAATGCGATTCAAAAAGTTGGATGCTAGAAATTTTGGCGACAACGCACGTTACAGGAAAGATGCGATCGCACCGGCTCATCCTATCAACTTTTTGTAAATCTTCGTCAAGATTGATATTTTTTTTTCTGGAATTCTACTTGCGAGTGAAGTATATATTACTCAGTTAGTGCATAAATTGTAAATGCAACACCAAGTTTTTTACTGGTTGTACTATTTACACTTTAGTCTGAAACACTTGTTACTAAGTAATCAAAGGCACATAGAGAAATAATATCCGGGCATAACTACCACTATAGATAAAACTCTAAATTAATTTGAAAGCATGGGCATCTTATGCAGAGAAACATGAACAGTCACTCATTTTTAACTTCTGGTGACCAGCAAAATAACTGTTACAAATATGTTGTAAATAATACACTATTTTCTCAAAAGCATGAGGCTAATGGTAGTGGTAAATCTGCTTTAGACGAAAGTTATTTACGCTCTTGTGCTTTAAAGTCAGCCAAACAAGGAAATTATACTCAAGCGATCGCCCTATTAAATGAATTAATTCACCGCCACCCACACAATGCTGTTGATTACAACAATCGCGGGTTGATTTATTTTCAGAGTGGTGAAAAGCAAAAGGCTTTTTGTGACTACAACACAGCATTAGAATTAAATCCTAATTTAGCTGGTGCTTATAATAATCGAGCCAATTACTACGCAGCTTGTGGAGAATTAGCCGCCGCACTGGCTGATTATGACCAAGCAATTGATTTAAATCCCAGTTATGCGCGAGCCTGGATTAACCGGGGTATTACCTTCCGCGACTTGGGACAATATGAAGAGGCTATTGAGAATTTTGAAGTTGCAATGCTTTTTGGTCAGTTAGAAGCGCATATTTGGGCAGAACGTGGCAGAACTTATCATCTTTGGGGTGACTGGAATTGTGCGATCGCTGATTATCGTCGTGCCATAAAACAACTATCCATACTAAATAATAGCGCTGATGTTTCTGGTTATCGTTTGCGGTTACAAATCGAAAATTGGTTAAATGAGTTGCTCTCTGGAAAATAGGGAATAGGGAGTAAGAAGTAGGGGAATCAACAGCTTCCCCTAAGGTATTACGAATTAGTATGAAGACCCTGTATTGCTAATAGCTAATAGACGATAACAACATAATTTTTCAAAAATGGGTTATTAACTATTAGCTGTTAGCATTTTATATATTTTCGATGTGTATACATCTATAATATGCAAGTAGGCATAAAAAGGAATGCAATGATTCCAAATCCCTAAATTTAAGATTTTACTTAGGGTAAGGAATTTAAAATTTCGATTTCTTTGCCATCCTGATTAATCAACACAATAGGACGCTGGTTAGGTGCAAATCTGTATCCCTGTTGTTCTGTAATAGTTTGAGTTTGGCGGGGATCAAAATTGCGGACAAATTCTGCTTGTAAAGTACTAACACGCCCTTCCATAAGTTTGACTTCAGTGCGAACTTCTCTCAACCTTCCTTGCTGTGACCAATGATAAGGCAACAGTTGTGTTAGAGCAGATGCTGCTGCTGTTAAGATTGCCAAATTGACTCCTATCTTAACTGTTGTTTCGAGTGCCATCACTTGATGAGAACGTTGGCGGAGGTGTCGTTTTGGTCGAGGTGTAGTTCGACGCTGTTGTATAGGTTGTAACGGCTGTCTAGATGGTTGGAAGGCGTTCATGATCCTAAAAATAACCTCACTGAATTCAATGACACCACGATGAACAGTCTAAAGTAGCTAATTAAAGCTTAAGTTAGCTGTCATATTACTTCATTTTTTTGAGATTGCTACACGTATATTTGTTGTTAAAAAACAACGAAACATACGTAAGTATTTAATAATTAACAGTTTGCTGCACCCAGCTATCATTCTTAAAAACTGCACATAGCATCTCAGGATTATTAATCCTTTGCGATTTTATGTCAATTCTCAGCTAATAGGTTAATGGTTATCACCCCATACAGATGATTATTTTGTGTTCTTCGTCAAGTACCCGTAGCCTCATCTTTGTGATAACCGTTTCTCTCGCGTTTGAGATTTTCTTCTAAAGCTTGAATTTGTTCACGGCGGGCTTCCAATTCTAGAGAACGACGGGCTAAGTCTTGATTTTGCAAAGTTAGAGATTGTCTCCACTGTTCAGCGCGTTCTGCTTCTTGTTGTAAAAGTTCTGGGGTAATGCCAGTAGTGAGGTAAGCTTGGACTAAATTCATTACCCAATTAGTAGCCTCCTCTAGCTTTTCGATTTCACCTGTGGCAGAAAGTTCGACTAAAACGAGCAATTCTTCACTCATGGTCTTACTTTTACCCAGCAAAATAACAGCTTCTTCTGGAATCATTGTCCAGAGATTCTCAGCTTCTTGACGTGCTAACAAGCGCAACTGGTACTGGTCTAAAAATTCGTTTTTATGTACCTGAGCTAGATATAGCATGATCGTCGTTTTGCTCCACCTTACAATTAAAAATTAAAAAATAAGTACAAAAATTTATATTCAACAACAAACTTAAAATACTGATTTTGCGTTGGAAATCGTTAGTTGGCAATGGGTAATGGTAGAGTTTATCTCAAAACTCTTACAAATTACCCATCACAGCTATGGTAAACCAAGCAGGCGATCGCTACAGCAACGTTTGAAGGCGATCGCGCAAAATTTCTGCTTGTTTCTCAGCCTCGGCTAAAGCATCTTTCGCTCCTTTTACCACGTCAGTTGGGGCTTTATCCACAAACTTAGGATTGCTTAACCTACCTCTCAGAGATTGGGCTTCGGCTTCCGCTTTACTAATACTTTTCTCTAATTTGGCGCGTAGCGCTTCAATATCAACTACACCAGTCAGAGGAATTACCACTTGAACTGTACCAATTACCCCAGCAATGGTTTGTTCTTGTGCTTGCAGCTGTTCTTTTGCCGTAGCGACTGGTTTAGGTTTAGCAAACAAAATGCTGCGGCCAATAAACCAAGCACTATAGCCTAAACCGACAATTTCAAAGAAAGTGCCAACAAGGGGAATGCTATTAACTGTATTCCCAACAGCTAGACCAATTCTGGCAAAGACAAGCCCTGCAATAATTAAGCCAATTTTCTTCCACCCCCATTGTGGTTTAGGTGGCGCTAAAGTTTGGCTTTTTTGTTCCCCAGTGATAACTAAAGTCTCCACCTTAGCCAAATCTTTGATATAGGCTTGTCCAGCAGTCAAGATTTGCTGTTCCTTGGCGCTGTCGGTTTGCAAATTAGCCATGACTTTCGCCCCTGGTTTCACATCCGCTTCAGCCCGTAAATTGCGAATCGTGCGGATAGTGCCAATTAGCAGTTCAAACTGTTCTTCTAAAATGGGATCAATTAGGTTTGCACCTGCTTTGGGATAAGCTTGTAACGCTAAAGTTTGCTGGGAATCTGTGCTTTGTTGGGTGAGTGTCTGCCAAATTTCCTCAGTGATGTGAGGCATAAAGGGATGGAGTAATTTCAAAATCCCTTCCAGCACATAAGCTAGGGTTTGTTGTACTGCCTTACGGGATGTGGGATCTGCACCCTCTTGTAACCTGGATTTTACGAGTTCAATATACCAGTCGCAAAAATCGCCCCAAATGAATTCGTACAGACCTTTTGCCGCTTCCCCTAAACCGTAATTATCGATGCTATTGGTAGTTTGGTTAATAACTTGATGATAGCGAGAAAGAATCCAGCGATCGCTCAGTTCAGTGCTGAGTGGTTGACCTAATTGTGTAGGAGTTTGCCCATCCAAATTCATCATTACGAACCGTGCCGCATTCCACAACTTATTGGCAAAATTGCGGGCTGCTTCCACCGAAGCTGATTCATCAGTTTTGCGGTTGTACTCTAAGCGGATATCTTGACCTGCACCGGCAACCTCCTTAACCAAGGTGTAGCGTAAAGCATCTGTACCGTATTTTTCAATCAAGATTAACGGGTCAATGCCATTATTCGCCGTCTTCGACATTTTCTTATTATTTTCATCCCTTACCAAACCGTGGATGTAAACTGTTTGGAAAGGCATTTTCCCGGTAAAATGACCAGCCATCATCGTCATTCTGGCAACCCAGAAAAAGATAATGTCAAAGCCTGTAACTAAGGTAGTAGTTGGGTAGTACTTAGCTAAATCTTGAGTTTGTTCTGGCCAGCCCAAAGTAGAAAACGGCCACAGTCCCGAAGAAAACCAAGTATCAAGTACATCCGGGTCTTGTTGAAGCTGGACATTTTCACCAAATTGTGATTTAGCCTTCTCCCAAGCCTCCTCAGTCGATTTCGCCACCACAAACGGCGTATTATCGGTAATTTGTCCGTTTGTTTCGCTGACAGCATACCAAGCCGGAATTTGATGACCCCACCACAATTGACGAGAGATACACCAATCTCGCAGACTCACCAACCAATCACGATAGACCTTTGTCCAACGTTGGGGGACAAACTCAGGGGAATTTTGTTGGTCAAGGAATTGTAGGGCGCGGTTTGCCATAGGGCGAATTTTGACAAACCACTGAGTAGATAATAAAGGTTCAATGGGGACTTTACCGCGATCGCTATAAGGAACGGTATGCTTATAATCCTCTACCTTCACCAAAACCCCATCAGCTTCGAGACGTGCAACCACATTCTTTCGCGCCACAAAGCGGTCTTGTCCTTGAAACTCCCCAGCATTTGCATTGAGAGTCCCATCCTTATTCAGAATATTAATAAACGGCAGATTGTGACGCTTACCCATTTCAAAATCATTCGGGTCATGGGCTGGTGTCACCTTTACACAACCAGTACCAAAAGTTGGGTCAACCAACTCATCACCAATAATCGGGATTTCGCGCTGCATAATTGGCAAAGTCAAAGTTTTACCAATCAAATGCTGATATCTTTCATCATTGGGATTCACCGCCACCCCAGTATCACCTAACATCGTTTCTGGTCGAGTCGTCGCCACCTCCACAAAACCGGAACCATCAGTGAGAGGATAGCGAAAATGCCAGAGATTACCATTAACCTCTTGTTGTTCCACCTCCACATCCGACACCGCCGACTGAGTAGCCGGACACCAATTCACCAAATATTCGCCACGATAAATTAACCCTTCATCATAAAGACTTACAAAAGCTTCCACAACCGCTTTCGATAAGCCCTCATCCAAAGTGAACCTTTCGCGTGACCAGTCCACCGACACACCCAAGCGGCGTAACTGATTCACAATTGTTCCCCCAGACTCCGCCTTCCACACCCAAGCGCGTTTAAGAAATTCTTCCCGCCCCAACTCGGCGCGAGTTTTACCTTCTTTTTTGAGTTGTCTTTCAAGCATCGTATGGACAGCGATACTCGCGTGGTCAGTTCCAGGTAGCCATAGAGTATTGCGTCCCTGCATCCGGTGATAGCGTACAAGAACATCAATCAACGCACTTTCAAAAGCGTGACCCATGTGCAAACTACCGGTAACATTTGGCGGCGGAATCACAACACAGTAAGGTTCACCGCCGTGATTTGGGTCAGCTTTATAAACTTGGTTTTCTTCCCAGAATTTTTGCCACTTAGCTTCAGTGGTAAAGGGTTCGTACAGACTGGGGAGATTGGAGATGGTTGCGGTCATGCTGGGAAAACTAAGAGTGGAAGGACTTTAATAAATTTTGCCACAGGGTTGAGATGGAAACGAACCGCAAAGGGCGCGAAGGGCGCAAAGGAAGAGAGGGAAAAAGAAGATGAGATATTTAAATGAGCAGTTAGAGAGTTTAGCTTATCAAGTAATTGGCGCAGCGATTGAGGTACATAAGGTTTTAGGGGCTGGGTTTTTGGAGGAAGTGTATCACAAAGCTTTGAGAGAAGAGTTTATAATGCGTGGAATTTCTTACAAGTTTGAGCATCCTATTAAAGTTCTTTATAAAGGTCGTTCAGTAGGTGAAGGGAAATTAGATTTTTTAGTTGGAGACTCCCTAATTGTTGAATTAAAAGCTGTACAAAACTTAACGCCCCTTCACGAAGCTCAAGTACTCTCCTACCTTAAAATGACTAACTACCCTCTAGCCTTACTCATCAACTTTAACGTCCCTCTCTTGAGAGACGGCATCAAACGCATTATCCTCTCCTCTTAATCTTCCTTTGCGCTCTTCGCGCCCTTTGCGGTTCGTTTAAAAAAATAAAACTATGTCACGCCCACCCTCCCCCTGGCTTTACACTGTCT
>NZ_JADEXZ010000107.1 GCF_015206815.1 Fortiea sp. LEGE XX443 | reverse complement strand
CCTTCTCTAAGATAGCCAGAGAACGAAGATACAAAGGTTCTGCTTGTTGATAATTTCCCTGTGTGCGATACAGTTGTGCCAAATTATTCAAGCTATTGGCAACGTTGGGATGTTCCTTGCCCAACACTTTCTCTAAGATAGCCAGAGAACGAAGATACAAAGGTTCTGCTTGTTGATAATTTCCCTGTGTGTCATACAGTTGTGCCAAATTATTCAAGCTAGTGGCGACATCAGGATGAACATTCCCCAGCACCTTCTCTCGGATAGCCAGAGAACGAAGAAACAAAGGTTCTGCTTGTTGATAATTTCCCTGTGTGTCATACAGTTGTGCTAAATTATTCAAGCTAGTGGCGACATCAGGATGAACATTCCCCAGCACCTTCTCTCTAATAGCCAGGGAGCGGAGATACAATGGTTCTGCCTGTTGATAATTTCCCTGTGCATAATACAGTCCAGCCAAGTTATTCAAGCTAGTGGCAAGGTTGGGATGTTCCTTGCCCAACACCTTCTCTAGGATAGCCAGAGAACGAAGAAACAATGGTTCTGCTTGTTGATAATTTCCCTGTGTGTCATACAGTCCAGCCAAATTATTCAAGCTAGTGGCAACGTTGGGATGTTCCTTGCCCAACACCTTCTCTAAGATAGCCAGAGAACGAAGATACAAAGGTTCTGCTTGTTGATAATTTCCCTGTGTGCGATACAGTTGTGCCAAATTATTCAAGCTATTGGCAACGTTGGGATGTTCCTTGCCCAACACTTTCTCTAAGATAGCCAGAGAACGAAGATACAAAGGTTCTGCTTGTTGATAATTTCCCTGTGTGTCATACAGTTGTGCCAAATTATTCAAGCTAGTGGCGACATCAGGATGAACATTCCCCAGCACCTTCTCTCGGATAGCCAGAGAACGAAGATACAATGGTTCTGCCTGTTGATAATTCCCCTGTGCGTGATACAGTTGTGCTAGATTATTCAAGCTAAAAGCGACAGAGGAATGTTCCTTACCCAGCACCTTCTCTAAGATAGCTAATGTGCGTTCTGCTAAGGGGATGGCAGTATTGTATTTACCTTCTTGATATAATTTAGATGCCTGTTGAGTCAGTTCAAAAGCTTCCTTTAAGGCTGCTTGTTGCTCTACTGAATATTTGGGGGTTTGCTGTTGCGCTATTCCCTTGACTGCCACGCTTAACAATAACCCTGTTGTCATCGCACCCGCAATTGTCCAAGGTGCTAGGTAGACACCCGCAGCATTCATCGCACTGAGTAATTTTTTCACAGTCAACTCACAAGCTTGTAGGTTTGGCTATGAAGTAAATCATGCCGGACTAAGCAGTTTTCGCAAAATAGTTGTGATAAAAGTCAAAAACTTTCTTATTCTTCTCCGCATCTTTGCGCCTTTGCGTGCAACAAAACCACATCCCACAACACTCAACGCAGAAAATTTCCTGACACTTCCACCTCAAAGCCTCACCTTTCACCTTTTGAACCTCAACGTTCGAGTAAAAAGGTTCAACTTTCAGCTTCAGAACTCGAAGTTTCAGCCTCGTAACTCCATCGTTCCACTTCAGAACACGAAACTTCAAGCTCAAAACAGGAACGTTTTCACTTCAAACAAGAATGTTCTCACTTCAAACAGGAACGTTTTCACTTCAAACAAGAATGTTGTCGTTTAGAACTTGAAAAGCCGAGATGAGGCTGTATCGAGAAATAAGCGAGAAACTACAACTAACGCCTCACTAATTAATGCTCATCCCCTTCCCGTCGAGTCCGCGAAACCCACTCCTGAGCATCCTCTCCCAACAATGGATAGGGAGCCATACCTTTCAAATCGCTCCACTTGCGTTTTAGTTGCGCTTGGGTAATATGTTTCTTCACCCGTTCTACCAAATGCCCCATCACCGTCAATTGCTCCTCTGGAGTTAATTGCTCAATATCGTTTAAAATTTTCTCCAGTGATGGACTCATCAACCTAACCCTATCAACTGCTGTAAATTTTAGCGCCTCAATATTCATGTTGGGTTTCGCTGTCGCTTCCGAACACGAAACTTCAAGCTCAAAACAAGAACGCTCTCACTGGAAACAAAAATCAATTCTTTCTCCCCTACACCCTAAAAATTGTAGTTATCCATATATGTGTTGGGTTTCGCATTGCTGCACCCAACCTACATCGAATACTTCACTTCAAGCCCCCATGTTGCCTATTTGTCTCAATTTTGAAAAAACGATATGATGTCGTGCGATCGCTACTTGAGCATGGTCGGGGTTCCCTGCTTCATTTGGGGGCAAAATGATACTATTAATAGAGTTTCCATATCAAACGTAAAATAAAACTAAATCTTTGAATAGATTTATTTGATCTGCGTTTTTCGAGTGAATTCTCATTTCCTACCCATCTGCAACCAAAATGGCTGGGTTAGGTTAAATTCTTATAATCAATACCAAAGCTTTAATTCCCATCCCCCTTGATTTAGTTCCATAACCGCCATGTTAAAACTCTTGTTGGGCGATCCCAACGCTCGTAAGCTAAAAAAATACCAACCTTACATCACGGAAATTAATCTCTTAGAGGAAGAAATTAAAGTTCTTTCTGATGAGGATTTAAAAGGCAAAACAGGAGAGTTCAGACAGCGACTCGCTAAAGGCGAAACCCTTGATGATATCATGCCCGAAGCCTTTGCCGTGGTTAGAGAAGCAGGAAGGCGAGTCTTAGGGTTGCGGCACTTTGATGTCCAGATGTTAGGTGGTATCATCCTGCACTCTGGGCAAATCGCGGAAATGAAAACCGGGGAGGGTAAAACCCTGGTAGCAACCTTACCGAGTTATTTAAATGCCCTCACTGGTAAAGGTGTACACGTCGTTACAGTCAACGATTACCTGGCTCGCCGGGACGCGGAGTGGATGGGACAGGTGCATCGCTTCCTAGGGTTGAGTGTGGGACTAATTCAGGCGAGTATGAATCCTAGTGAACGCCAGAAAAACTATGAATGTGATATTACCTACGTTACCAATAGTGAAGTAGGCTTTGACTACCTGCGCGATAACATGGCTACATCAATGGCCGATGTGGTACAACGCCCGTTTAACTATTGTGTAATTGACGAAGTAGACTCTATTTTAATTGATGAAGCGCGGACACCGCTGATTATTTCTGGGCAGGTAGAAAGACCGACAGAAAAATATGTCCAAGCTGCGGAAATTGCCGTAACTCTGAAAAAAGATGAGCATTACGAGGTAGATGAAAAAGCTCGAAATGTGCTACTGACAGATGAAGGTTTTGCCGAAGCAGAAGAACTTTTAGGAGTCACCGATTTATTCGATCCAGAAGATCCTTGGGCGCATTTTGTATTTAATGCACTTAAAGCCAAAGAACTCTTCCTGAAAGACACAAACTATATCGTCCGTAACAGCGAAGTGGTGATTGTAGACGAATTTACCGGACGGGTGTTACCAGGACGGCGCTGGAGTGATGGTTTACACCAAGCCATTGAAGCAAAAGAACATGTAGAAATTCAGCCGGAAACCCAAACCCTGGCAACAATTACTTATCAAAACTTGTTCTTGCTGTATCCCAAACTAGGCGGAATGACGGGAACAGCCAAGACAGAAGAAGCAGAGTTTGAAAAAATTTACAAACTAGAAGTAGCAATAATTCCCACCAACAGAATCAGAAGACGACAAGATTTGTCGGATATGGTCTTCAAGACGGAAGCGGGTAAATGGCAAGCGATCGCTAGAGAATGTGCTGAAATGCACGAACTCGGCAGACCTGTGTTAGTGGGAACCACTAGTGTCGAGAAATCAGAACTGCTGAGTCGGCTGCTCAAGCAAATAGAAATTCCCCACGAATTGCTCAACGCCAGACCAGAAAACGTGGAACGGGAAGCGGAAATTGTCGCCCAAGCAGGGCGCAGAGGCGCTGTAACGATTGCCACTAACATGGCTGGTAGAGGTACAGACATTATCCTCGGTGGTAACTCCGAATACATGGCACGTCTCAAGTTGCGGGAATACTTTATGCCCCGCATCGTCAGACCAGATGATGAAGATGTATTCGGTGTGCAGAGGGCGGCTGGTATGCCCACAGGACACGGCGGTGGTCAAGGCTTTGTACCTGGCAAAAAAGTGAAAACTTGGAAAGCCTCACCAGAAATATTCCCCACCCAACTTTCCAAAGAAGCAGAACAAATGCTCAAAGATGCAGTGGAAGTTGCAGTGAGGGAATATGGCGATCGCAGTTTACCAGAATTAGAAGCAGAAGATAAGGTCGCGGTGGCTGCCGAAAAAGCACCCACTTCAGACCCGGTAATTCAGCGATTGCGGGAAGCTTACAATCGTGTGAAGCACGAGTATGAAGAGTTCACCAGCAACGAACATAATAACGTTGTAGAACTCGGTGGTTTGCACGTAATTGGTACAGAACGGCACGAATCACGGCGGATTGATAACCAGTTGCGGGGACGCGCCGGACGACAAGGCGACCCTGGTTCCACAAGATTCTTCCTCAGTTTAGAGGATAACTTATTGCGGATCTTTGGAGGCGATCGCGTGGCTGGCTTAATGAATGCTTTCCAAGTGGAAGAAGATATGCCCATTGAGTCGGGGATGCTGACCCGCAGCTTAGAAGGCGCACAGAAAAAAGTCGAAACCTACTACTACGACATCCGTAAGCAGGTATTTGAGTACGATGAGGTAATGAACAACCAGCGTCGCGCCATCTACGCCGAACGCCGTCGGGTGTTAGAAGGTCAAGACTTAAAAGAACAAGTCATCAAGTATGCCGAAAAAACGATGGACGACATCGTTGACTACTACATCAACCCAGATTTACCCTCAGAAGAATGGGAATTGGAAAAGCTGGTTGATAAAGTCAAAGAATTCGTCTACTTGCTATCAGATATGCAGGCAAATCAATTAGAAGATATGTCTGTCACCGAGATTAAGGCATTCCTGCACGAACAGGTCAGAATCGCCTACGACATGAAGGAAGCGCAAATTGACCAAGTTCAACCAGGGCTGATGCGCCAAGCCGAACGTTTCTTTATTTTGCAACGCATTGACACCCTGTGGCGGGAACACCTACAACAAATGGATGCTTTACGTGAGTCTGTAGGTTTGCGTGGTTACGGACAAAAAGACCCGCTGATTGAATACAAGAGCGAGGGTTATGAGCTATTCCTCGATATGATGGTTAACATCCGTCGAGATGTAGTTTACTCCTTGTTTATGTTCCAGCCTCAGCCTCAGCCAATGGTGCAAACATCATCTGAGATGGTGTAGCAGGATAATCCAATATCTCATACAAAGACGCAGAGGCACAGAGTTTTTTGAGTGCCTTTGCGTTTTATTTATTTTAATCATTTGAAATGAAAAGAATAGAAGTCGAACAAAGAGCAATTTTGATTGGTTTAGCTGGTAGCCACGGCTATGGATTAAATCGCCCTGATTCAGATTTAGATTTTCGGGGTGTATTTATCGCGCCCAAAAGATATTATTTGGGATTTGACAATGTAGAACAAAAAGATGCTGGTTGGGATGAACCGGGTATATTTCCTTTTATTGATGGTAATCAGGATACAGTTATTTACGAATTAAGAAAAATTCTCCAATTGTTAGCAGGAGCAAATCCTAATGTTTTGGAATTGCTGTGGCTGCATAACTATCCTGTTTTAACTGGTGTTGGACAACATTTAATTAAACACAGAAATTTATTTTTGACTAAGAAAGTTAAGCACACTTACTCAGGTTATGCTTTTGCTCAAATCAAAAAGATGGAAACTCATCGTAAGTGGTTGTTAAATCCGCCGCAAAAGAAACCACTACCTGCTGATTTCGGTATAGAAAGCGAAGAACTACTAAGCAAAGATGAGCTAAACGCTTTTCTGGAGTATCTTTATATATTAATTAAAGGGCGAATTGAGTTTTTAGAAAAAGCAGAGCAATTATATAAATTACTAACAGCAGATATTGACTTTAAAGGTGTGTTGAAACAATATACTTTACCCAATAAAACTTTAGAATATACAGAAAAGTTAACTAATAGCCGCAAAGACTTTATTCGCCTGCTGCAAAAAAGTCAAAGCTATCAAATTGCTTTGAGAGAATGGAAAGCATATTTATCTTGGCAGGAAAACAGAAATCCAGTTAGAGCCGAAATGGAAAGACAGTCTGGGTTTGACCTCAAACATGGAATGCACTGCATTAGATTGCTCCGCAGTGGGTTAGAAATATTGCAAAAGGGAGAAGTCATTGTAGATAGAAGAATTGCTGGAGATGTTGATGATTTAAAAGCCATTCTCAAGGGAGAGTACACTTATGAGCAAGTGATGAAAATGGCAGAAGAGTTAGTAGCTCAAATGGATGCTGTTTATGAAGAATCACCTTTACCGCATAAACCTGACTTAGAGCAAATTAATGAGTTGTGTATAGAACTAGTGGAAATGCAAGGATGGGGGTAGTTAAAATGAGTATGGACTAATGATTTAGAGAAAATCTGCGAAACCGTAGAGGCTAACTAAGAGTAATAATAATGCGGTGAGGCGAGAAACTCGTGTTTGGGGTGATGGTGCGATCGCTTCTCGGACTAAGATAGAAATTGATGCCCCAATTGCATAGCTGAGGCATAAGAAAATATAAGGTAACTGTTGTGTAATTCCCCAAACTCCTAGTAGCAGCACTGCCAGAATTAGCATTAACCACTCGATAAAATTGGGTGGGTTATATTGGCTGGAAAAAATTAGGCTGTTTAGCCAAAAATGCCAAAGTCTCATATTTGCTGCTGCATAAAAAAGAACTATAGGGACGCAATATCTTGCATCCCTACCTCTTACTTTCATGGAAAATTAGCGCACACCAGTTTTAATTTGTCCTGTGCCGTTTTTCTTTGCAGAATCTTCTTCTGGTAACTCTACACCAAAAACGCGGGCAAAAGCTTTTTCAACCTTGTAGCCAGAATCAATTGACTCTAGAGGGTCTTTCCGCAGCCTGTGACGCAAGCATAAAGTAATCACGCGTCGGATATCTTCAACGGTGACTTCAGTACGTCCTTCAAACGCTGTTAATGCTTTGGCTGCACGGTTGGTAACAATATCACCCCGTAAACCATCCACATCTAATTCTGAACAAACTTCCGAAATTTTCACCCGCAGGTCATAGTCAATTTTGACTTCTGGTAATAAATTTTGGGCATTAATAACTTTTTGCTGTAGTGCTTCTTGTTCAGGTTTACACTGTTCCAGAAATATTGGTGGATTTTGGTCAAATTCTGAGCGCTGTTCAACGATTTGCACCCGCAAGGCTGGTTCTTTCACCGTGTGAATTTCGGCGTGCATTCCAAAACGGTCAAGTAACTGAGGACGCAGTTCACCTTCTTCCGGGTTACCAGAACCCACAAGCACAAACCGTGCTGGGTGACGGATGGAAATCCCTTCCCGTTCTACGGTGTTCCAGCCACTAGCAGCGGAGTCAAGTAACACGTCTACAAGGTGGTCATCTAGCAAGTTAACTTCATCCACGTAAAGGATACCGCGGTTGGCTTTAGCCAGCAGTCCCGGTTCAAAAGCTTTCACACCCTCAGACAAAGCTTTCTCAATGTCGATAGTGCCGCAAACCCGGTCTTCTGTAGCTCCCAATGGTAGGTCTACCATTTGAACTTTCCTATGGTCTACAGGAATATCCGCACCTTGTTCTAGTTGTTGGCGGACTTCATCGCTCATCAAGTCAGGGTCGCTTGGGTGACTGTTGAAGGGGTCATTAGCAACTACAGGAATTTCTGGCAACAAATCGGCTAACGCCCGGATAGTTGTTGTCTTGCCGGTGCCGCGATCGCCCATAATCATTACACCACCGATTTTGGGATCAATCACATTCAATAGCAGCGCCAGTTTCATTTCTTCCTGGCCTACAATTGCCGTAAATGGAAATACCACGCGACGCGCACTTGCCGTGGATTGAGCAGTTGGAGTCACTAAATTACCTTAACAATATCTTTTATTACAGTTCTTTATTGTGCCACAGTTAGGGGGCAGGAATACACTAAAGTCAACCCTCTGCAAACCTTTGCATTGTCCTTTGCGCCCCTCTGCGACTAATTAGGCAATTGGTCGGGGTCAATTTCAATAATGATATGGCTGATGTCGGGTGCGGAAGCGATGTCATCTGATGATAAAGCTTCTGGAACCATATAAAGCGATCGCCTCCTCTATGCGGTTGCCTTTTCTATACTCTAATAGAATAGAAATAAAGTATATATTTTTAAAACTCTGCTCATGACCACTTCTAAACGCCGCTATCACATTACTACTTTCGGTTGTCAAATGAATAAAGCCGACTCAGAGCGCATGGCTGGCATTTTAGAAGACATGGGCTTTGAGTTTTCCGAAGACCCCAACAATGCAGATGTAATTCTCTACAATACCTGCACAATTCGAGATAATGCCGAGCAGAAAGTATATTCTTACCTTGGTAGACAAGCCAAGCGCAAACACGAACAGCCAGATTTAACTCTTGTTGTGGCTGGTTGTGTCGCCCAACAAGAAGGCGAAGCACTATTGCGCCGCGTGCCAGAATTAGATTTGGTCATGGGGCCACAACACGCCAATCGTCTCAAAGATTTACTAGAGTCAGTATTTGAAGGCAATCAAGTTGTGGCGACTGAAGCTGTCCACATTATGGAAGATATCACTCAGCCGCGACGAGATAGCAAAGTTACTGCTTGGGTGAATGTGATTTACGGCTGTAATGAACGCTGTACTTACTGTGTGGTTCCTAACGTGCGTGGTGTGGAACAATCTCGTACACCAGAAGCCATCCGCGCGGAAATGTTAGAACTAGGACAGCAAGGTTACAAAGAAATCACCTTACTCGGTCAAAATATTGATGCTTACGGTAGAGATTTGCCCGGTGCAACACCAGAAGGACGACATCTGCACACTTTCACAGACTTGCTGTATTACGTCCATGATGTGCCGGGAGTGGAACGCCTGAGATTTGCTACTAGTCACCCTCGTTATTTCACGGAAAGATTAATTAAAGCTTGTGCAGAGTTACCCAAAGTTTGCGAACACTTCCACATTCCCTTTCAATCTGGGGATAACGAACTATTAAAGGCAATGGCGCGGGGTTACACTCACGAAAAATACCGCCGAATTATCGATACAATTCGTCAGTATATGCCAGATGCGTCAATTAGTGGCGATGCGATCGTGGGATTCCCTGGTGAAACAGAAGCACAGTTTGAAAATACCTTGAAATTGGTAGAAGATATTGGCTTTGATTTATTGAACACAGCCGCATATTCTCCTCGTCCAGGGACACCAGCAGCATTTTGGGATAATCAACTGAGCGAAGAAGTAAAAAGCGATCGCCTACAAAGATTAAACCATTTAGTGAACATCAAAGCAGCCGAGCGATCGCAGCGTTACATGGGACGCATCGAAGAAGTATTAGTAGAAGACCAAAATTCTAAAGATAAAACCCAAGTCATGGGACGCACACGGGGAAATCGTCTCACCTTTTTCACAGGGGATATCAATGAACTAAAAGGGCAATTGGTGAAGGTGAAAATCACCGAAGTTCGCGCTTTTAGCTTGACTGGTGAACCTATAGAAGTGCGTCAAGCTTTGACAGTGTAAAAAATTGTAAATTTTGAGGTATCAGGCTGTGGTTAACAACCTGATGATCCTCATAAAAAATATTACAAATTACAAAATGAGGTATGAAATACTGACTAGTGTTGAAGGTATTTATCGCAACGGTTGGGTAGAACTCGGCGAACAACCGACAGATGTAAGCGAAGGAACGCAAGTGATTGTAACTTTCGTGAGTTCAGATGAGATTAACCTCGCTTTTCAAGGAATTAACAAATGGTATGAACTCCAAAGAAATTTATCTCTTCAAGTAGCTCGTGACTTTATTTTAGAAAACCTATCACAGAAGTTGGGCTTGGCTGCATAATATCAACTTTCTGACAATGCGTAACTTCTGTATTTGTTCTGTTGATTCAGCCAGAAATATCATAACTTCCTCCGCGGTTAAAAATAAAAAAAGTGGGCATATATACCCACCATTGTTGATTTAACCCTTCACACAAACAACTTGCTTGAGTGTGGCGATAACTTCAACCAAATCTGATTGATTTGCCATCACTTGCTCAATCGGTTTGTATGCTCCAGGAATTTCATCTAGAACGTCATTATCTTTCCGGCATTCTACACCCTGAGTCTGATCAATTAAATCATCAAGAGTGTAAACATTTTTTGCCTTATTTCTCGATAATAATCGGCCTGCGCCATGACTGCAAGAACAGAAACTATGGGCATTACCTTTACCTTTAACGATAAAAGATTTTGCTCCCATCGAACCAGGAATAATACCATAGTCTTCAATCTTAGCGCGGACTGCACCTTTACGAGTTACATACACATCCTCACCAAAATGTAATTCTTTTTCGGCATAATTATGATGGCAATTTACTTGCAATAAAGGTTTCGTCACCTTCCCACCCGCCAGATGTTTTTCAATGATGTGCTTAAAACGCGCCATCATCACATCGCGGTTGAAGCTTGCATAGTTTTGCGCCCATTGCAAATCATTCCAGTACGCTTGAAATTCTGGAGTACTAGCGATAAAGTAAGCCAAATCAGGATCGGGTAAATTAGTACCTGCCATCTTCGCTAATTCTTTAGCCGTATTAATATGACATTGGGCTAATTTATTGCCGATGTTACGTGAACCAGAATGTAACATTAGCCAAACTTGGTTTTCTGTGTCGAGACACACTTCTATAAAGTGATTCCCACCACCAAGAGAACCCATTTGTTTCATGGCTTTATTTTGCAAGTCTTGTACCCCTGGATGCAAGTCTGGAAAATCATTCCAATTTTGCCAGTTAGTAACTGATTTTTCAATATCTTTGTTTTCGTTGAAACCTGTAGGAATTGCTGCTTCAATATCCAGTCGAATTTTCTTGAGTTTGCCTTCTAATTTTTCGCCATTAAATGGCATTTTAATTGCACTCATGCCGCAACCAATATCAACGCCTACAGCCGCAGGGATAATTGCATCTTTGGTAGCAATAACTGAACCTACTAAAGCACCTTTGCCTAAATGAACATCCGGCATTAATGCTACATGTTTGAACACAAATGGTAGTGATGCCACGTTTTTAGCCATCTTGGTTTCGTCATTTCCCAAAGGATGATTTGCCCAAGATAAAACGGGTGCTGGTGTATTAATTTCTAAATTTTCGTAGGGCATAATTTTATCTATTGTTAATTGTTGTTTTTGTAGATAAATTGTGTTATCTGAACTGCATTACAATTGAATCAATTTCCTAAATTTTGGTGAAATTGCAACATTAATTCTTTCCTCAGGTTGCTTATACTACAAATGTAGTATGCAATTAAAGAAGTGTCAAATATTGCGTCTGTCGGGAAAAGCAGATTTTTGCAAAATATATTAAAATTTGTCAAGAAAATGACTAGTTTATCAAGTCACAATTAATTTTATGGCAGTGCGTCAAGATACCATCTGGGAACGTTTTTTATCTCCAGTAGTACGTTTTTTGATAGATGAGGAGAAGTTACAACGATACGCTGAAAGTATTGATTGGGAAACAGAGAGCGATCGCATTCAACGGGCTGATGTTACAATTCCTGCATACTACAGCAGCCAAAACTTTCACGGGATTAAAGGTGGATATCTCAATCATAGAGCCGCAGTCACCTATGACCCAATTACGGAATACGTTCTACCACCGAATGAAACTGTAGTCCGCCAAGCTTTGATTAATGCGGTAAAAGTCCAACCGCGCCGCATTCTAGATTTAGGTTGCGGTACAGGTTCTACAACTTTGATGTTAAAGCAAGCTTTCCCGCAAGCAGATGTCATCGGCTTAGACTTATCACCATATATGCTAGTTAGAGCCGAAGATAAAGCTAGAACTGCGGGGTTAGATATCAGCTGGCGACATGGAAATGCAGAGAAAACTGGCTTTCCAGATGCGTCCTTTGATTTAGTCACAGCTTCTCTACTATTTCACGAAACCCCTAGTGGAGTTACCCAAGCAATTTTGCAAGAAAGCTTCCGGTTACTGGTAGCGAGTGGACAAATCTTAATTCTGGATGGGAATCAGAAAACCCTACGTCAGATTGATTGGCTCAATGATATTTTTGAGGAGCCGTATATGCGTGAGTACGCTGCTGACAGTGTAGACGCGTCTATGGGTGCAGCAGGGTTTGAGGCGGTACGCACCGAAGATGTGTGGTGGATACATCAAATAACTAGTGGCGTAAAACCAATCCCTGTCACAGATGCAACAGTACAAACAAAAGTCCGCCAGTATACACGGGGATCAACAGACAGCACAATAGATAATAATGATTTGGAGGGTTTAGGATCTCCAGTTTTTGGCATAACAGCATGAGTTTAAAGGCAGTTCTGTTTGATTTTAATGGTGTCATCATTAACGATGAGCGAATTCACCTGCAACTAATAGATGAGATTCTCATTCAAGAAAATCTCCAACCCCAAAAACCTCAAGAGCGTCAAATTTCTTTAGGACGCAGCGATCGCGCGTGCTTTCAAGAACTGCTGGCAAATCGCGGTAGAGTAGTTACAGAAGAGTATTTAACTCAACTACTCAACCGCAAAGCAGAAGCTTATGTCCTGGAACTGGAAAAATTAGAGAACCTGCCGATATATCCAGGTGTAGAAGATTTAGTATATCAAGTGCGATCGCGCAGCGTCTCTTTTAGAGATTCGCGCAGCGTCTTTGCAGGAGATTCGCAAAATATCAAACTAGGTTTAGTCAGTGGCGCACTACGCAAAGAAATAGAACTGGTACTCAATCGCACTAAACTCACAGAATACTTTAAAGTTATCGTCGCAGGTGACGACATCACCACCAGTAAACCTCAACCAGAAGGTTATCTACTAGCAGTCGAACGCCTAAACCAACAATATTCCGAATTAAATCTACAACCGCAAGAATGTTTAGCAATTGAAGATACCCCCGCAGGTATCCAAGCAGCAAAACAAGCACAGATGCAGGTTGTGGGTGTAGCAAACACATACCCCTTTCACATGCTTCAGCGCTGCTGTAACTGGACTGTAGATTACCTTACCGATTTAGAATTAGAACGAGTGCAAGATGTCTTTTCTGGCAAAATACATGTTTGATAGGTGTAATTAGTCAAAAAAATTCCACAGTTTATTTTGGGTGAAGTATCCGTCAGCAATGGAACAAGGACGATGTACGCAACTGTCATACAACCACTGACTTTTGAAGAGTTTCTTGCTTGGGATGATGGTTCAGGTAGAGAGTTTGAATTATTGGATGGGATTCCTGTGCCATTATCAGAACCAAATGCTAATCATGAAGATTTGATTGAGCGACTGTTTACCTACCTCGAAACTCACTGTCAAGAAAATCACCTGCTCTACGTGTCTCGACAGTCCAAGCAGGTTCGGCTCAAGACACCGCCAGGAGAGAAAGAAAAAAGCCGAAAAGCTGATATTGTCATATTTGCTAGGGAAGAATGGCAGAGGATGAAAACCACCTCTAGTTCTGCTGCTGCATATATTGCACCACCTGGAATCATTGAGGTTGTTAGCAACAACTGGAAGGACGACTATCTGACAAAACTTGCTGAATATGAAGACTTAGGCGTTTTCGAGTACATTATCATAGACTATGCTGCTTTTGGTGGCATTCGCTTTATTGGCTCCCCTAAGCAACCTACCATTACAATCTACCAACTGGAAGATGGAGAGTATTTACCCGCAAAGGTGTTTCGAGGACAAGAGCGAATTGATTCTAGATTGTTTCCGAACATTCCTCTAACGGCTGAACAAATTTTTGCTATGAGTCGCTGATTAGTCACGAAGGATTTTATCAATAATCATTGAGTAAGCTCTATCAACTATTAGTGGATTTTTCTCCATAAGAATCCACTAATAACTTACTTTTTTAATTACAAATACAAACATAGAAATAAATATAAATAATTTTAGGGTATTACTAAATTAATATCATCTCTTTCTTTGTATGTGGTCGATATTGCTACATGTATTGAGTCGAATCTCGAATAATTTTAAAAAAGTTTATGTTATAATGTCTTACTCAGACCTTTAGAAGAGTATTTTAGTGATTTTTATGGAGGAAGCAAAACTAAAATTTGCTGATTTGTTTGCGGGAATTGGCGGTTTTAGATTAGCGTTTGAAAAAGCTGAATATGAGTGTGTATTCTCCTGTGAAATTAATGAGGCTTGCTGACAAGTTTACTTTAATAATTTTGGAGATATACCAGAATATGATATTAGCAAAATAGATATACACAATTTACCTTACTTCGATGTTTTGACAGCTGGTTTTCCTTGTCAACCTTTTAGTATCTGCGGAAGAAGAAAAGGTTTTCACGACACTATAGCAATCCTAAATGATTTATGAGAAAACACCATACTCATGAAGTTTAGGGAAGTTAAAAATTTGACAATGAATTGATAGCTCAAATAACGCCTTGACTACGTTAAAAGAATGACAGAAAAAATAAAATTCTCTAATTAATCGTTTTGCTTGCAGCCAAATATCTTCTACAGGATTCTGTTGTGGTGC
>NZ_JADEXZ010000106.1 GCF_015206815.1 Fortiea sp. LEGE XX443 | reverse complement strand
GCCCCCTGCCTCTAATAAAAAAATGCAACAAATCGGCCAACAGTCTGGCATCTTACCACAAGCACCAAATCTACAAGGCAAATTCCCTCCACTTTACATCCACAAGCGCCATTAATCTAGCTAAGGAATCCTTGAATGGCAAGTTATTCCATTTTAGATTTTGGATTGAAAACCCTTTGTTAACATAAGTTCGATGTCTAACTGCACAAACAAAACGCTACACCTAGCTTACTTCGACTAAGAGTAAGGCGATCGCATCACCCGACTTCATCAAGCTCAGTATGACAGCGCCATACCTCAAAAAACCATTGCTGGGATATTTTTTGATTGTATTTTTCATAGCAAAAGTTAACTAGGTTGAGTATCATTAAGTGTGGCTTGCCTATATTTTTAAGTAAATATTTTTGCAATGCAGCTAGTGTCTTCAAAATTCTTACAGAGGTACTTAGCCAGCGATTGCACAAGTTTTACATTATTTAAACTCCGTAAGTAAGACTGTTTCTAAAAATGCTTTTATTGTTTTTTGTTTAACTAGAAGTCTCTATTAGAAAAAGTCTTTGCATTGATGGCTGAGGCTAAATGTATCACTCTTGTTTGTTTTGTATGTAACACCTTTAATGAAGATGCCGTAATGGGAGACCGATATAGCTTGCAAGAAGAACCTATTCATCCTTGGATCAGATCGGCTCCCTTTTTTCAAGGGTTGCCAGAATCTGTTGTAGAGCCAGCCCTTACCCATCTTGTGACTCGAACACACCCAGCTAATCAAGTGATTTTATTGGAAAATGACTGGGGTGGTTCTGTATATTTTATATTTGATGGTTGGGTGAAAATTCGTACTTATAATTTGGAAGGTAAAGAGGTAACTCTAAATATTCTAGGCAAAGGCGAATTATTTGGGGAAATGGCTGCGTTAGATGAAGTACCTCGTTCTACCGACGTGATTACTCTCACGGCTACGGTAATTGGTAGTATGCCTTCTCAAGATTTTGTCAAGTTACTGCAAATAGAACCCTTGGCAGGAGTGAGATTATCAAAGCTGATGGCTAGGCGCTTGCGGCAAGTAAATCGTCGCCTGCGGTTGCGAGAATCTGATAGTCAATCGCGGGTAGCAGACACGTTGCTATTTTTGGCAGAAGGACAGGGGAAAAAAGGACAAACAGGAGAAACCGAAATCCCTAATTTACCTCACCGAGAATTAAGTAGTCTAAGTGGGCTGGCGCGGGAAACCGTCACAAGAGTCTTGACTAGATTAGAAAAGAAAGGGTTAATTAAACGGGATCAAGAAACTATTTGCATTCCCGATGTGTTAGCCCTGGAAAGATTGATTGTGTAAAAAATTTTTCAAAATGAGTATTGTAGATTCTCTGCCCGAAGAGCCAGAGGAAAGCCCATCTTCTGAATCTCAATCCCAAGGGCAATTACAGCAACACGACAGTCCAAATAATTCTGGAAACTATAGCAACTTGCAACCTCCCCAACTGAAAGCCGTTGCACCTTTGAGGATGGTAGAAACGGCATTTTTAGCCAGTACTGCCAGCTTAATTTGGTTTATTAATTTTTATTTTCCTTTGGGGCCAGTTTTGCGGATATTTTTTCCTGTACCGATCGCTCTAGTTTACCTGCGCTGGGGACAACGGGCTGCATGGATGGCAGCAGTCACCTCTGGCTTGTTGTTGTCGGTACTGATGGGGCCTGTTCGCAGTTTACTATTTGTTATGCCTTATGCTTTCATGGGCGTACTCTTGGGAGTAACTTGGCATCGTCGTGTTCCTTGGATTGTATCTATCACTTTAGCTACCCTGTTAGGCACTTTAGGTTTCTTTTTTCGGATGTGGTTGCTGTCTGTGTTATCTGGTGAAGACTTATGGATTTATCTAATTAACCAAGTCACAGGAATTGCTGAGTGGATATTTCTCAAGCTAGGATTATTAACCAGTCCGAATGTATTTTTGATTCAAGCAGGGGCTTTTGCTTTGGTTGTAATTAATAATTTTATTTATCTATTTGTGGTACATGTGGCTGCATGGCTACTATTAGATCGTTTGGGCAATCCCATTCCTCGCCCGCCACGCTGGGTACAAGTCTTGATGGATTATTAGTGCTGAGGCAATACATTTCGGTTAATATCTCCTATCTCCATCTTGTTCAGATCCCCCCAACTCCCCTTAAAAAGGGGAGCTAATAACCCTTTTTTATCCCCTTTTTAAGGGGTCGCCGCAGGTGGGGGGATCTGAATCTAGGATGACCAAACCTTTATCCGAAAAGTATTGGGTTGCTATTTACTGATGATTAGTATTTATACTCAAGTAGAACAAGGTAAAAATTGGCTTGCTAAATATCGCGGTTGTTTACCTATCTTTACCTGTGTTCTGGGTTTTACTGAAACTGCTTTGATTCCAGGAATTTCGGCGGCTGGATGCACGCCAGAAGATCGCAAGTACACGGCTTGCGCGGATGCTGAGTTTTTGTATTACGGTGCAGAACACCAACCGCAATATCCCTTACCACCACTGACGGCGGGAGCATCGCCTGTGTTAATTTCTCGCGCTGTGGTTGAATCACTCAAAATACCAGTTTACTTATTTAATGCTGGATTACCCCAATCTCCCGCAGTACCCGCAATTGATTTAGGAGGTTCGCCAGCTAGGTGTTTAAGTACAGGGGAGGCGATCGCATTAGCAACAGTCAAGCACTTGCTTAAACAAGGGCTAATTTGGGGCGATCGCTTGGCGGCTCAAGTTCCGCAGAGTTACTTAATTTTAAGTGAGTGTGTTGTTGGCGGTACTACAACTGCTTTAGCAATTCTCTCGGCTTTGGGAATAGATGCGATCGGCAAAGTCAACAGCAGCCACCCAATTTGTAACCATCAGCAAAAATGGGACGTGGTACAGGCTGGGTTACAAAAAATTCCTAGTTCTTCAGATCCCTTACAACTAGTAGCGGCAGTGGGTGATCCTATGCAAGTGGTAGTAGCGGGGATGGCGATCGCAGCTAGTCGCAGTTGTGGTATTTTGTTGGCAGGTGGGACACAAATGTTGGCAGTTTACGCTTTAATTACCGCAATTTCCCAAGCCTACGATTTATTTTGGCAACCAAATCAAGTAATTGTGGGGACAACTCGCTGGGTAGCAGAAGATCCCACTGGTGGGACGATTGATTTAGCCCTCAGCTTGGATAAAATCATCCCTCCTTTACTGGCTACGCAGCTAAGTTTTGCCCATTCTCGTTATCCACAACTGCAAGCTTATGAACAAGGTTTTGTTAAAGAAGGTGTCGGTGCTGGAGCCGCTGGCATTGCAGCACATCTCTACCAAGATTGGCAACAATATCAACTTTTAGCAGCTATTGAAGACCAATTCCAACGTCTGCGTCAATTCAACAATTAATCTTTTATATTTTAATTTTGTGTTTATACAAAAATACCGGACTGAAAAAGCTCCGGTAAATTCCTAAATATTGACTATTGAACCATTACATTAATGAATTCTTTCTCGGAGTAATTGTTCTTCTAAAGCTGCAATCCGATTATAGGCTGCGGTTAATTGTGCTGTTAGACGTTGTATTTGAATTTCAGGTGTTAAAATCTTATCCCCACCCTGACGATTTATATCTAAATAAACGCCATCTGTTAAAACATCTTTGTGTTCAAATTCTTGATTAAAACCGATTTGACCTTTTAACTGATAAGGTAAAGTTTCACTATTTTCTTGATAGTTATCTTTGGCTTGGGTTTTCGCTAATGAACATTCTGAAAAAGCTTGATCTACTTTAAAGTCTAGCTGCTCAATTACTTGGTAGAGGGCATCCAGTTTATGGCTCAAAGTCAGGATCTGGTTTTGTAATGGCTCCATCTAATACCCTCGTCAGTATATTTTCTCTATGTTATTCAATTTACTGGTAATTTTAACCATACTTATGAATTATTTAATTATTCAAATATTCTGTCGATACTAAAATACCAAGGATGAAAATATCTCTTGCCTGTAACTTAATTTCCTGATAATTCATAGTTTTATGACAATCATTTTGCTATTCTGATTTTCTATCAGAAAAATTTATGAATGGATTCCAGGATGTTAACATGGGTGCGTGCATGTCTCACTTATTTTAGTGCAAGCTGTCATTAACCTTCTATAAACACAAAGAACTAATGATTAAGAATATATTGACCTTTTTACATGCAGGATAACTAATACCGTTTCACTTTAAGTTTGATACAAGTAGGTCGCAGGGGGGCAGGGGGTAGGGAGCAGAGGGAAAGAATTAAAAACCATTAATTTGTATCAAGATTTTCGTGAATTGGTATCACACTAACTTTCCTCTTAACCCTGATCTTGTAAGAGAATAGTCTAAAATCTAACTTTACATATCCAAAACTAATGGATCGACGGTCTTTTTTGCTCAGTATAGGTGGATTGGCACTTTCGCAGCTGCTGATTGGGTGTGGTAATAAAAACCAAACAAAACTCAGCATACACTTATTGAAAGGTTCTATTCCCAGTCAGGTAGTTGATAAATTTCGCCAAGAATTACAGCAAAAGGCGGAGTTAAAATTTGCCCCAGTTGACCAAATACAGAATTTATATCAGCAATTGCAAACTTGGCATGAAAAACCAAAAACTACCGATAAGCAAGCGTGGACTCGCTGGATTCCATTTACGCAATCTCAAACAACAGGTGCAGTTGATTTGGTGACTTTGGGAGATTATTGGCTGAAAGCTGCAATTGAGCGGAAACTAATTCAACCTCTAGAAGAGGCAGAAGTCAAGGAATTAAAATATTGGTCGGCTTTAGATGAAAGATGGCGACAACTAGTAACTCGTAATGATCAAGGGAAACTAGATGCTCAAGGAAAAGTGTGGGCTGCACCTTACCGTTGGGGTAGTACAATGATTGTCTATGATCGGGAAAAATTCCGAAAATTGGGATGGAAGCCGCAGGATTGGAGCGATTTGTGGCGAGACGGGTTGCGATCGCGCATTTCTTTACTAGATAATCCTAGAGAAGTGATTGGTCTGGTGTTGAAGAAGCTCGGCAAATCGTACAACACAGAGAATCTCGATACAGTAGCAAACCTTGAAAAAGAACTGCAAACCTTAAACCAACAGGTAAAATTATATAGCTCTAACACCTACCTAGAACCTCTCATTATTGGAGATACTTGGTTAGCTGTTGGTTGGTCAACCGATATTTTACCATTGCTGGCACGTTATCCGCGACTGAGTGTAGTTATCCCTCAATCAGGAACAGCTATCTGGGCAGATTTGTGGGTACGTCCTACTAAGGCAAGCAAAAACGAAATATCATCTAATTGGATTGATTTTTGTTTGCAACCAGAAATAGCCAAGCAAATTATGCTCAAGACTAGAAGTAATTCGCCAATTTCTCCTGATATTGCAGCAGCCGATATTCAAGAACCAATACGCAGTCTGTTGCAGACTAATTATCAAGTTTTCAATAAAAGTGAATTTTTGCTTCCCTTACCTATATCAGCAGTAAAACAGTACGATTCTTTATTCACCAAAATCAAGACAAGTTAGAAAAGATTTGGAGTGAAAATATATAACAAAGGCTTTTTGACTTTTATAGCAGGTGACAGGGAACAGGTGACAGGTGACAGGGTTAAAAGTCTTTTAGTGCATGAGTTTTATCATTGGCCGATGTCCTAACTGCCTTGGCTACTGCTATAACTTTTGACTTCCGTGTAGCGGTACTAGTACAGCACGGCGTAAATAAGCAAACCGTCTAAAACATCAATAAAGCTTACAAAATAAGCACTTTTTCTTTTTACTTTTGCCTTTTTACTTTTGCCTTATTGTACTAGCCTCTTGTTCACTCCGAAGATTGCTGCAAAACTAACCTATTTAGAGAACTTATCTGAATTCGGCATGATATTGGGCTTATTTGAAAGTTACAGGTGTAACTTGCTAAAAGTTCCTGTTGGTAGTTAAAAACCCGTAGGTTATAAACGTCTTTTCTAGCAACATTACCTAAGCGATTTACAAAGCTGTAGCGTTCTAGATAGTCTAGTATGCTCCAAACTTGCTGATTTACGATCACGTCTACTCGCCCAGGTGCTTTTGCAGAAGCAGGATACGCTATCCAATTATCCAACAACTTATTTTCGGAATTGGCTTTAGCCAACCATAAACTCGGAGTAGTTAATCCTTGTGGACTAATGGTGTTAGCTGTAATTACAGTGTCGTTTGGCTTGGTTAATAAGTCCAGTTCCAACGGCGCATCAGAAGGTAACAGAGGCGATGTTTCTGCTAGTGAGGGGAGAACTAGAGAAAGGGGAATTGCACTCAGCCTGAGGACTAGTAGTAGTATTTTTCGACAACCTAGCAGTTTTTGTCTAAGCATAAGCTAACACCATTTGGCTCATGGATTAGAGGTGATCAACTTTACCATATATAGCAGGTGACAGGGAACAGGTGACAGGGTTAAAAGTCTTTTAGTGCATGAGTTTTATCATTGTCCGATGTCCTAACTGCCTTGGCTACTGCTATATCCATAATTTATCTAAAGTAAATGTCTGTTTGTACTGGGTAAAGTTCCGCAGAATCTAAATTTTGGTAGCCAGGATGCGAATTCTGCGGTAATCTGCTGCCCAATAACCTTCTTGGTAAAGTGTGGGTTTGAGGCACTCTTCAACTGTATGAATGACTTGTAGTTGTTCCTCAGCAGACAATTTTGCCAAGAAAGCGCTGGCAAACATTTGAATCCAGTTTTTTATGCCTGCTGTACCGTCTGCTAAAGGAGTAGGACGAGCAAACAAGATAGCTTGAGTGACTTCTAAGCCTTGTTGTTCTGTTAGGGTAGTATATTCACTAATGCTAGGAAAATACCAAGGGTTCAAGGCTTGGGGGTTGGATAGACCAATTTTCTCGAAAGCAGTATACAAAGCTTGGAGAATGGATTGTATGTTGCCTTTACCGCCAAACTCCGCGACAAAACGCCCTCCTGGTTTGAGTGCTTGGTGTATGGATGCGATGGGCTGCGCCCCGCCATCGGCGATCGCAACATCTGCTTGTTTAATCCAATGCAAGGTAGCATTAGAAAATACGGCATCGAATGGCTGTTCTACTTGAAAATTACGAGCATCAGCAACTTCAAAACGTAACTGCGGGTAATTTTTTCTAGCCTGTTCAATCATTGTGACGGCGTTATCAATTCCCATCACCTCAGCACCAGACTCGGCAATTTTGGCTGTCAGTTGTCCAGTTCCACAACCCAAATCTAATATTAATTCTCCTGGTTTAGGGTTGAGCCATTGCAGCAAGTCTTCGCCGTATTGCCACACGAAAGCATGTTTATTTTCATAAAGGGAAGCATCCCAAATTTGCTGTGATATCGAAATATTCTTCATAAGAAAGTTTCACAACCAAACATGAAAAAACTTTTTGAACTCAGCACTTTTTCCAGTCGCTTCACTCAACTACCTCATTCACCGGGAATCTATCAATTAATTGCATAGCACGGTAAGCATTGCGCTGCAAAATTTCTGGTAAATGGGGAACATGGGGGATTTGAGATAATAAATCCAAAGTCCGGCGTAAAATTCTCACTACATCACCTTCATCTAAGCTGGTGTTGCTACAGAGTTCTGTCCATTCCATGCCTAATGCCCACTTTTCAACGAGGGCAATTAACTCAAATTCTAACCACATGGGTAAGGCGACATTATATCGCCGTTGTAGTTGGAACATTTGGCGGCGGATTCCACGCAGTTTTGCTAAAGCCTCTGCTACTTCCTCACTCAAATCAAAGTTGACTCGACTATCTGGACGTGGGGTTTCTGTTACTAAAGCTGCGATCGCTGCTGCTAAATGGTGGGGATCTAATTGGTTGAGTTCACCGCTGGCAAATACTAAACCTAGCCACAATTCATTTTCTCCGCGAATGGCAGCGGCAATTCGGCCTAACTCCGTTGGCACTAAGTTATCCAAACAGCCAAAGTGTTGCAAAATCGCAATTAAATTGAGAAATTCGTCCCAATGACGTTGTGATTGTTGCTCTACTTGCCCTTGCAATTCTTCTAGTTCGGCTTCGAGTTCGACATAACGCGCTCGGCGTTTAAAAATTGTGGCAGCATTGCCTGATTGACGCAAGGGATGATTTTCTATTTGTTCTTCAACGGCTGTAACGCGACTGAGTTGTTCTACTACTTCTGGGGGCAGATGCAGAGATTCTCCTGGGTTGGGAATATGTTGAGCGATCGCAGCTGTTTGTTCATTCCCACGGTACGATTGTCCTGGTTTGAATTGCATCTCTGGCGGTGGGAGAATCTCTGGTGGCACGTCAATCCGGGGAAGTTCTGCATACAAATCTACTACATCGACCGTTGTAGCCACATACCAACGGTTATCTTGCCCCAAACAGACAAAATATGGCGCTTGTCCTAAACCAGGACTTTTGCCGACTAACATGGCTGTTATGGGTGTCGATACCGTGATGTTTTTCCCCTTGAGACTTAATAGCGTTCCAGACACAGCAAAACCCAACATCATGCCCAATTGTTCTTGGCGCTCTTCTTGAGCTTGTTGTTCCAGAGTTCTTAATAACTGGCGTTCGACTTTCAGACGTTGCCGTAATTTTTCGTAAACGGCGATTTCGTTTTCATCTACGGCGGCAATTTGTTCTTGGAGTTGGGCTAGTTGGGCTTGCAGTTCGGCAATCTCGTCGTATTCTGGTTTGAGGTGCAAGTTGGCTATGTACTGCCCAAAACTGCGTTCTACGAGTTCTCTAGCTTGCTCTAAGGTGTGGGTTTGCAGTAAGTTCAATACCATGCCGTAGCTGGGGGTAAATTGACTTACGAGGGGGTCTGGTTTGGAGGTGGCTAGATACGCTGCTTCTTTGGCTCCTTCAAAGGGGGTTTGGACTGTTACCACATAACCTTGTTTATCCATCCCTCGACGACCAGCCCTGCCTGCCATTTGCAAGAATTCAGAGGCATTTAATAGGCGGTGTCCGGTATCGGTGCGCTTGGAAAGGGTGGAAATTACTGTGGTGCGGGCAGGCATATTAATACCTGCGGCTAGGGTTTCGGTGGCGAATACCACCTTAATTAATCCTTGCTGGAATAATTCTTCAACTAGCACTTTCCATGCAGGTAAAATCCCGGCATGGTGGGCAGCAACGCCGCGATAGAGAGGGGCAATCTGTCCAGAACGTCCGGCTTCGGGGTTACGGTTTAAAAAATCGTCGATTTGCTGCCGTAATATTTGTGACTCTTCACCATTGACTAACCACAAGTCACCCACTTCTGCCACAGCTTTATCGCATCCCCGACGGCTGAAGATAAAGTAAATGGCGGGAAGCATATCCCGTTGTTGTAGCTGGCTCAAGGTGTAGATGATGCCGGGGGCTTCTGGTCTACCATTTTTGCCTTTGTCCCCTTGTCCCTTTCTATATTTTTTGACTAGGCGGGGATTAATTTTGTTTTTGGTATCATTCAGTAAGGGAAACAGACCTTTGGGATTGCAAAAGTCAAATTCTAGGGGTACTGGCCGAAAATCAGAATAAATTAGGTCTGTGGGGCCGTGGACGTGATTTAACCAATCTGTTAGTTGTTCGCTGTTGGCAACTGTGGCGGAGAGGGCTACTAGTTGCACTTCCCGGGGACAGTAGATGATTGATTCTTCCCAAACTGTACCTCGTTGGCGATCGTTCATGTAGTGGCACTCATCTAATACCACTGCTTCCACGTCTACTAAGGAAATGCCGATTTGTCCAATGGGTGTGCCATAGAGCATATTGCGGAAAATTTCTGTGGTCATCACTAGAATCGGCGCATCCCTGTTAATTGACGCATCGCCGGTTAAGAGTCCCACTTGGTCAAAACCGAATTTCTCACGAAAGTCGCGTAATTTTTGATTTGACAGCGCTTTCAGGGGCGTGGTATAAAATACGCGCTTTCTTCGCGCTAGGGCGTGATAGATAGCGTATTCTCCGACTAATGTTTTGCCCGAACCTGTGGGCGCACATACAACTACCGAGCGTCCAGCGTTAAGGGACGCGATCGCATCTTTCTGAAACTGATCGAGATCAAAGGGAAATATCGACCCTAAATTAATTTCTGGAGACGGTGCGGGATAATTCACTCAATCAAATTTGCAACCAGACTGTTTACTATATTAACGGGTCTTTTGTCAACTTCGTTAACGGAAATGGGGAATAGGGACAATTTTTGATTTTGCTACTCCCTACTTCGCTATTTTCCGAGTTCTTGCGATCGCACTGTGGCAGCTTTGACTGCTTCAATTAAAGCAGAACGAAATCCGGCTTTTTCTAGTTGACTAATCCCTGCGATGGTTGTGCCACCAGGACTTGTCACTTTGTCTTTGAGTTCTGCTGGGTGCATTTTGCTGTCGTGGAGTAATTGTGCAGTTCCCAAGACTGTTTGAAGGGCGAGTTGATTAGCAATGCCTCTGGGTAAACCTGCGGCAACTCCGCCATCGGCTAGGGCTTCTACCAAAATTGATACGTAAGCAGGGCCACTACCTGACAATCCTGTGACAGCATCCATCAAACTTTCAGAAACTTCGACCACTTCCCCCACTGCCGAAAATATTTGCAAGGCTATTTGGTGGTGTTTGGCGTTGGTATACGCACCTAAACAGATAGCTGTCATCCCTGCTCCTACGGTTGCTGGGGTATTGGGCATGGCTCTAATTACTGGTAATCCTGGAAATGCAGATTCTAGGTGATGTAAAGGCACTCCTGCCAAAATTGAGATCACCAGCGGCGAGTGTTCTACCAACATCATATCTGCCAATTCTTGAGCGATCGCGCTAAATACCTGGGGTTTAACAGCTAAAAATATGACTTCCTGAGCTTGCTGGAACACCAAGCTGTTATCTCTCGTCACAGTCACATCGTATTGCTGCTCTAAAAAAGCTTGGCGCGCCCCTTGTGGTTCGCTAACTATTACTTCTGAAGGTTGGTAGATGTCACGCCCTATAAGACGGGATAACAGCGCTTCTCCCATTACCCCACCACCAATTAAGCCGAATTTTATAGTCATTAGTTCATGGTCAATAGTCCATAGTCAATATCGTAGAGTCAAAAACTTCTGACTCTGGACTTTTGACTCTGGACTATTAACTAATTTAAATCTATTGTGCCATGCGATTAGGTTCAGTTCCCCAGTTTGGGCTGGCTGTTGGTGTGGTACGTACTGGACGAGCTGGCGGTTGTGGTACTTCATGAATAACTCCACCTTGGGTGCTAACTTGCACGCAGCTTGGCGTGAACAAAAAGATGCTCTCTCCAATCCGTTCTTGGTGTCCATCTAGTGCGTAAGTTCCACCAGCGACAAAATCAACTGCTCGCTGTGCTTGATCAGGATCCATGATTGTCAGGTTGAGTACTACTGACTTCCGCTCACGCAGGGCTTGAATTGCCTGGGGCATTTCTTCAAATGTACGAGGCTCAAGTACTAATACTTCCGAAATCCCGTTAACAGCTCCTGGCATACCAATTACGTTCCCCATCGTAGACTTTGATCCTGTTGCTACATCATTACCCATTGTAGACATGGGTTCCCGCCAACGTCGATTTTGTGTAGTAGCTTCCGCGGGTGCAGGTTGAGGATTTTCCTCTTGATACAAATTTTGGTAGTTATCTGTATCTGCCTCTTCTTCGTAATATTCGTATTCTACCTGCTCATTTAGCCCTACGAAATCTCGAAGCTTGGAAAAAATATTGTTCATTGGTACGCTCCTGATGCAAATTGCCTTTATCGATTTGGCTTTGATTTAATTGATGTAGCAAACACTGATCACTACAAAGGGCGAACAATTTAGTAATTTTATCGCTGTTTGTAGCGTCTATTACAACTATGGATAATAAACTGACGTTTTTGTGAACGCCTGTACCTTAACCTACATACAATAATGAGTCAAGATTATATCCTAAACATTTCCGGATATAAAGCTGACTTTACGGCTTTTTTGATGATTCGTTATTTTTTTTAATATTTTTTTTAGTGTCTTATTGTACCAGTAGCCTAAGGCAATTGTCTGTATTCCATACCTAGGGCTACTGCTACGACTAGTTAATTGTTACTGTCGGAGAAATTAATTGCGATCGCCAAATAATATGGTTCCCAATCTTACCATCGTTGCTCCAGCTTGTACTGCCAGTTGATAGTCGCCTGACATGCCCATTGAAAGGTGCTGCATGTGAATATTTGGCAATTTTTGTGACTGAATTTCTTCGGCTAATTGACGAGTGCTATTAAATACATGAACAATTTCCGCCTCAGCCAAACCCAGAGGCGGAATTGTCATCAATCCCTGAATTTGTAAAAACTGACACTGGTTGAGTTCCCCTAAGTCAGCCAATAATTCTGGAACACTCCAACCTGACTTATGGGGATCAGGAAGTATTTTGACTTGCAGACACACCTGCGGACTCACTTCTAGCTGCTGCGCTAATTGATTTAAGCGCTGTGCCAGTTTCAAATTATCTACAGAATGAATCCACTCAAATAGTTCCAGCGCTTTTTTGGCTTTGTTGCTTTGCAAATGTCCAATAAAGTGCCAAGTAATATCTGATAAGTCTTGCAATTCGACTTGTTTATTAGCCGTTTCTTGGATGCGACTCTCGCCAAAATCACGAATTCCGGCGTTATAAGCTAAACGAATCACCTCCGCCGGTACTTGCTTGCTGACAGCAATTAACCTGACAGAAGGTGGCAGTGAGGAGCGAATATGGGCAATACGTTCGTCAATCGAACTATTCATTGGAAGGTGCGTTGGAAAACACTCTGAAGCTGATCGTACTCCTGAGATTGGCCATTGCGTCGCAGGGTACGCAAACGATTTTCCAACATCATCCTGGCCTCTGTGCGTCCTATGGATTGAAATTTAATACCTTTAACGTCGTTTGTGACTAGAAAAAACAAGCGTTGGGCATAAAGTGTAGTAAACATATCTTGGTTTTCATCAACCATGCAAATCCGATAAAGCAAGCCCCAAGTTGGATGATTGATGTAAATTTCTGAGTTTTCTGAAGTCATTTAAGAGTCAAGGTAGGAGTATGTATATTTATTCGTAGTTCTAGATAAACATTCAGACGATGATATTACCTTTTCGCCAGAATATTTAGTTAAAACTACGCCAATTGAGTAATTTCTGCCATCACAGGGCAGTTATGAAATCCTTAATCTGATGCCTAGTGGGCAGATGAAGCTAACAGTGGGGAAAGGTAAAGGCACAAGACAGTTGATTAAGCTTGGGTGAGTAATACTTCTTTACTATGGGCAATACAAGAAAGTCTCTGCTTTTTTGTTTGGTTTTGCCTATGGCAAAGGGATTTACCCAGTGATGTTCCCAACGACCAAAGCTGACTCTCAAATCGATGTTGGCGTTGGCTTCTCTCCATGTTGCCATAATTCTGCCTTTGTGGCACAAAATAGCTAACAGTAGGGGATTAACTAGGCTTTGGAGAGGGAGATGCTTTGATTAACAATTCAGCATGTTCAAGGCTGCTAGTTGTGCCTGTGCTTTGTGCAGAGATTCATACCATTCTCTTTCGGGATCACTATCTGCCACAATACCTGCCCCTACTTGTCCCCAAACGGTTTTGAGTGCTGAGTGCTGAGTGCTGAGTAAAATATTCTCCTGTTGCACCCCTGCTTCCCCTGCTCCCCCTGCGCTAGAAACAGGAGCCAACAGTAAAGTCCGAATCAAGATATTCAAGTCTAAGTTACCGCGCCAGTCTAAATAGCCACAGGAACCGTAGAATAGGCTACGTCGCACAGGTTCTAGTTCTTCAATGATTTCCATGCAGCGGACTTTTGGACACCCTGTGATTGTGCCTCCAGGGAACATGGCACGAATCAAATCAACGGCGGTTTGCTCAGATTTTAAAGTACCTTTAACGTTGCTGACAAGGTGCATAACGTGACTATATCGCTCAATTGTGAGCAGTTCATCAACTTTTACTGTTCCCCATTCACAAACTCGCCCTAAATCATTGCGTTCCAAGTCCACCAGCATGATGTGTTCTGCACGTTCTTTAGTATTGCTGAGTAGTTCTTGTGCTAGTTGATGATCTTGTTCTGGGGTAGCACCACGCGATCGCGTGCCGGCAATTGGACGAGTCTGAGCTTGCCCATTTTGTAACAGCACCAACCGTTCTGGTGAACAACTAACTACTTCACCCCAGGGAGTCTGCCAGTAGCTGGCAAAAGGTGAAGGATTGATACGTTGTAATGCTTGGTAAATTGACCAGCTAGAGGCCATTGTAGACGCTGCAAATCGCAAAGAAATATTTGCCTGAAAGATGTCTCCAGCTTGAATATATTTTTTGGCGCGGTTGACTGATGTTTCATAATTTGATTGCGATGTGAAGAACTCAGGGGCAAAATTCACAGGTGTTTGTGGTGAGGAGGTAACTTGGTAGAGTGGATTCCCTGATTTTTTCTCTTCTAAAAGAATTTGTAACCTATCTACATCGGCAATGTCACTAGCTGCCAACCAAAGAATTTGTTCAGCGTGATCTAAAATGGCAAATGAGTCTGGTTCGTACCAAAAGGCTACGGGGAAGGGTAGAGTATCAGATTTGGCACAAGGTAGCCGTTCAATTTCCCTAGCTACGTCATAGCCAAGCCATCCCAACCAACCGCCAGTGAAGGGGAGGTGAGGTGGGGGCAGGGAGCAGGGG
>NZ_JADEXZ010000105.1 GCF_015206815.1 Fortiea sp. LEGE XX443 | reverse complement strand
CTTGCCCCCCTGCCTCATCCTTGTCCCCAAGATAGTACATCTTAGCGTTAACCATTGCCAATTTTTGGGAACAATAGCCTTGACTTTTGGAACATAGTTACTGATATATGAACTTGTTGCGTATTAGAATCCATCATTTAATCGAGCAGTTAACTGATGAAGAACTCCAAAGCGTTTGGAATGATGTCCACGCTTTACACTGCGACTTTTATATGCTCAAAGCCATACAAAAAGTCAAGCAATCGCAACAACCGTGGGATATTTTGACCCAAGAAGAAGCGATACAAATTTTAATGTTTTACTGATGCAGCAATAAAAAAGGGACTAGGGACTAGTAGAGGTAATGCTTAGTGAGTGTGGAAATGCGCTATGCCAGGTCTTTTTTAATAGACTTGAAGAGTTTAGAGCCTGCTGCTTATCAGCGGGTGCATAATTTTGTATTTTTTGAATTTATGGAAAAGTGGCAGCTGCATTGTCTTCCCGAACTGCGACAACTAGATGGGGAGGGCATTTTCCATCGCTTTACTCTAGATGATTATTTAATTGGTATCGAAATTAGAGGGGAAATTGTCAAGTTTCTGCGGGTAGTACCCATGCCAGACGTTTAGGGTAAGGGATTAGCCCAACACTTAAAACTGTATAAGGCTAGGCAGGGATGTACCTGACCTTACATTAAACTTGTCATGGAAAAACAACTTACTTGAGATTTCCCTATGGATGCGATAGCACTTTGGCAAAGATACCAAGATTGGTTATATTTCCACGAGGGATTAGGACTATACGTAGATGTAAGTCGGATGCGCTTTGATGATGCCTTTGTGGAGTCATTACGGCCAAAATTTGACAAGGCATTTGCGGATATGGCCCAATTAGAAAAGGGTGCGATCGCTAATCCCGACGAAAATCGCATGGTTGGACACTACTGGTTGCGAAATCCTGATTTAGCACCCACTCCAGAACTGACACAAGAAATTGTCCAAACCCTGGAACACATTGAAGCCTTTGCAGAAAAAATCCAAACAGGTGCAATTCATCCCCCGAAAGCAAGTCGTTTCACTGATATCATCTCTATTGGTATTGGTGGTTCTGCTCTAGGCCCCGAATTTGTTGCTGAAGCTCTGACTGCTGATTTTCCACCTCTCAAAATTCACTTTATTGACAATACCGATCCAGCAGGTATTGACCGTATTCTGAACCAATTAGGCAACAACCTCTCCAGCACTTTGGTTTTGGTGATCTCCAAATCAGGCGGTACACCAGAACCTCGCAACGGTATGATTGAAGTCAAGAAAGCCTACGCTGGACAAAATCTTGACTTTGGCCAATACGCTGTAGCGATTACTAGCCCTGGTAGTAACTTAGATAAAGTTGCACAGGCTGAAGGTTGGCTAACCACATTCCCCATGTACGACTGGGTGGGAGGCCGCACCTCAGAAATGTCAACCGTGGGTTTAGTACCAGCAGCATTGCAAGGCATTGATGTGCGTGCCATGCTAGAGGGTGCAAAAGAAATGGATGATGCAACCCGCGTCCCAGATATCAAAAATAACCCTTCAGCCTTATTAGCATTGTCTTGGTACTATGCTGGCGATGGCAAGGGCAAAAAAGATATGGTTGTCCTCCCTTACAAGGACAGCTTGGCGTTGTTCAGCCGCTATTTACAACAGCTGGTGATGGAATCCTTGGGTAAGGAACATGATTTAGACGGTAATGTTGTCCATCAAGGCATCGCCGTTTATGGTAACAAAGGTTCAACAGACCAACACGCCTACGTCCAACAGTTGCGTGATGGTGTACCAAACTTCTTTGCTACTTTCATCGAAGTTCTGGAAGATCGTAACGGCCAATCCCCAGAAATAGATCCTGGAGTCACATCTGGCGATTATCTCTCCGGTTTCCTCCAAGGAACCCGAAAAGCTCTTTATGAAAATCAGCGCGATTCCATTACTGTAACTATCCCCCAAGTTAATGCCCGCACAGTCGGAGCTTTAATTGCTTTGTATGATCGCGCCGTGGGTTTCTATGGCAACTTGGTGAATATTAACGCCTATCACCAACCAGGGGTAGAAGCAGGCAAAAAAGCAGCCGCAGCTATTCTTGATCTGCAAAACAAAGTACTTGCCGTTCTGCAAACAGCAAAAACACCCCTTTCCTTGTCAGAAATCGCTGAAAAAGCTGGTGCTGCTGAAGAAGTGGAGGCAATTTACAAGATTCTGCGTCACTTACACGTAAATCAGCGCGGTGTGGTGTTGCAAGGTAATCTTGGTCAACCCAACAGTTTGAAAGTTTCTATTAGCTGATAGCCTTAGTTCAAAGACTGTATTTTTGGATCAGCATCAATTTTTTACAGTGAAGCATCCTGATTTGAAGCAACAACTTCAATTCTCAGGATGCTTTATTTTTAATTAGACAGGTTAAAGTCTTTGTTCAAACTACTATTAGTTGCAAATTAGTATTACACCACACTCATCAAACGTTGATTAAAGTAGCCTTTCGGTAAAAAGCACTGGTCAAGCAAAAATGGATTGCGGGTGTTTTGAGTTAAAAGATTGCCTAACTTATTGAGATGACAGAATGGGGGTACAATTCCCCAGTCTTCAGCAAGCCAAATCCAGTATCCTATTTCAATTCTGCCGTAGTTTGATACTGTGAGAATTTCGCCAACACTGTTATTTATGGCAACTAATTCCGGGGAAGATTTAATTTCAATTAATAGCCAAGCTAATTCGTCTATAGAAAAGTGATAGCCATGTTCAGCAGCTATTTTAATAAACTGTTGCGGATTTTTAGATGATAGTAATTTCTCTTTTAATGATGGCGTTTTTTGTGCGATGTCAAACAGATCCCAAATCTGCTTTCGTGTCACGACAAACCACGCAATTGCTTCTGCGGTCAAGTTGTAACCATTGTCTCCAGCTAATTCGATAAATGGTTCAATACTGTCAGTTTCATCTAGTTGAGTTTTGATTGCAAAATCCTGCTCTACTAGTGACAAGAAATCAATAATTTTTTGCCACGTAAAATGGTCAAAATTTTTGTTGAAGTTTGTTTTTTCTTTCCAATATAAATATTTATCTTCCTTCAAGAAGAAATTCCAAAGTTGATAATACATAAGTTATTTCTTTTAAAAATTGGTAGAGATAGCTACAAGTGTAGTAAGTATAAGTTGAGTTAATCGACAGTATTAAATCAGGTAATTGCTGTAAATGAAGTTACACAGTAGCTAAGTATAAAATTTTTGTAAATATTAGAACAAGTAGAATTTATGTTTACTGACTATTAAAACAGGTTAAGGGTAGGTAATGAGAAGCGATCGCTCTTGATTCATTAAGCAAAGTAATTTTTTAGAAAACTACTGAAATTTTTATACACAAAACTTAGAAATTGTCTCAATATAAATTTGTATATAGTTATACAGCCAACAGTGTATTTGCTGCTCTACATCAGCAGATACACAAAATAGTTTTGATTGAGCTAACAGCATATTTCTCAGGGATGAATATAGTTTCTCTCGAAAGCAGGAGTGAATACTGTTATTGTTTCTTCATGATTTTAATAATCAACAAATATTTTGAAATAACACAGCATTTATTAAATGCAAAGTGATGACAAAATTTCATAAAAAAGCTCCGTTACCTGCGGTTGTATTTCTATCAGCATTGCTATCAGTTCCTTTTTTAAGTAGCTGCGGCGATCGCTCCCGTGTAGCATCACCACCGCCACCTGTAGATGACACCGTTGGTAGAGATGTGAATTATCCTGCTGCTACTAATCAACCCCAAGCTAAAAAAGGGTTATCAACAGGTCAAAAAGTAGCGATTTTGGCAGGTGCTGCTGCTCTTTATTACATCTATCAGCAGCGAAAAAATGCCCAAGGAGCAGGGCCAAATGGCAAGTATTACTTATCAAAAAACGGGCGTGTTTACTACCGCGATCAACAAGGTCGCGCTCATTGGGTAACACCGCCACAAGAAGGAATTCGCGTTCCAGAATCGGAAGCGCAACAGTATCGAGATTTTCAAGGCTACAACGGGCGTTCCACAGGTCGTGATTTAACAGACATTGCTCCCCAAGAAGCGCCAACTTACTAGATTTAGCAAAATAAGGAGATAAATCATGGTAAACGGCTTTTTTCAAAAAGCAAAACAGTTCTTCGCAGGCTCAAATAATAATGATGAGTTTGATCAAGACACAGATTATAGCGATCGGGAAGTGCGTCCAGCTAGTGAAGATCCCTACGGTGATCCCGCAGATCAAGGCTATGGCAATGTAACCCCCGCCAGCCATGATCCTTACGGCGATCCTGCTGATCAGTACAGCAATCTAAGTCCTGCTAGTGAAGACCCCTTTGGTGATTCGGCTGATGAATATGGACGTTAGCAATAGCTAATACAGTGACGATTAAACTGGTATTGCTCAAAGGCAGTGGTAATTAATACTACTGCCTATTTTTTGCATATATTAAGTATTGAAGAATGTAATAGCGATCGCAGTTAACGAACCACAGAGACGCAGAGAACGCAGAGTTTTTTTACTAGCTGGGGTGAAGTTGTAAGTCACGGTGAAAGTAAAAGCGATCGCTCTTGTTTTTCTATAATATGAAATGAATATATTCTTATATAAATAAGATTAATATCATGACTCAATCAACCCCAAAACGCCAAGGCTGAATATTCCCAGAACGCACTTTATCACCTGAAGAAATAGCTAGACGCAAAGCAGAAGATGAAGCATTTTATCAGCGTTGTCGAGCAATCTTTGAAAGCGTGCGTCCTGAATTGATTAAAGAACATTAAGGTTGGTATATTGCCATTGAGCCAAATAGTGGTGATTACTTTATCGATGCTGAAAATACGTGAGTTCGACGGATTTAAAACGCTATAATCCTTATAATCCTTGTTAATCAAAGGTTTTGAAAGTCAAGGTTCAAACTTATCTCAGTCATTTGTTGAGAACAGAGTCAATAATTGACAGATTCAAGGGTTACTGATTTTATTCTCAATAAATATAGAGATTTTTAGAAACTCTTAATTCTCATAAACAATCCTGGGTAAAGGTTTCTGGCTTTATAACTCATCGAACTCACGTTGAAAATATGCAAGCTCATAAAAAAGCATTAGAAAAATACCCAAATGCTGACCACTGTGTTTTCTGCGTGAATGAAACGGGAACTACTGGCACAGTATTATTCAGGGTGATTTTGGTACTAGAATTTATTTTAAATAACCATACATTTAATCTTAAACTCTTTCTCTAACAATCCTAATACCTTCCCAAGCAGGGATTCTTCTTGATTGTCGCTCATATAGCAACACTAGCCATACATAAAGTTGAAATATATTATTTATTTTGTCTTCAAAATAACGGCTAATTTGTTCACATTCTTGACGTGTTAAATCTAGCTTTTTTAATGCTTTTTCGTTTTTAGATATTGTTAAATAAATAGACCAAAGAAGATAAAAGATTAGAATAAAAAAAATCAATGGAAAACATAAAAATAAGAAATTACTAACTTTACCTGATTCAATTTTTTTATAAAGAACGTTGTAAAGGACTTGATTCAAGTTACAGTTCAGGTCTCTATAGAAATACAGGTTAACGTTGAGGTTGAGAACAGGATTGAGAATGTAGTACAGGTCACGGTTTAGGGCGTGGTATAGGTCGTGATTTAGATTGAGGACACGGTTCAGATCACGATTCAGGTCACGGTTCAGGTCATGCTTGAGTTCATAGTTTAAGGCCTGGTTCAGATCACGGTTGAGGACGCGGTTTAAGTCGCGGCTGAAGACTCGGTTCAGATCGTTATTGGTCATGTGGTCGAGGTTAAAGTCACGGTTAAAGACGCATTTGAGGTCGTGGTTCAGGTCACGGTTCAGGTCGCAGTATAGGTCACGGTAGAGGTCGCGGTAGAGGTCGCTGTTTAGATCGAAGTTCAGGTCGAAGTTCAGATTGCGGGTGAGGTCGTGGATGAGGTAGCCCTTAAGATCGCGATTAAAAATCAAAACCTCAGCTAACTGCTTTTGCCAAACTTGCATCTGCTGAGTTTCTATTCCTGCAAGAATTAGCTGTTCCCTATCCTGACACCAACAGCCCACTTGGTCTTCCGCAATCGGATGCTCCTCTGCTTCAGCAAAAGTAGGCAGTCTATACCTAAATCTCAATATCGAATGTTGCTGAGTTAACCATTCACAAAACGCCTGAGCATCACTAGCTCTTACTCCAGTGATTGGTTTCTTCGCATCTCCTGGTAAAAATCTGTAAGTTCGCCAATGGTCTGGCTGGTAATATTCACCTGTTTTTAGCTTTTCATCAATAAAAAGCTGATATTCTGCACAGGTAATGTAGCTCATATCAATTTCGACATTCTCATTAATTCTTAACAGCATTTTTCAATCTTCGTGATAATTGTACTTTTGCTGCCAATGTTCTGATATCTATATCATCAGATTCTAAACCTTCATCTAATATTTTTTCTAATTGTTCGCGTACTTCTGTATCTACACTTAATCCTTCTTCTAGGCAATCGTAGGCTAGTGCCATTACTTCCACTGATGGTGAAGGCAAATCCAGCACTGCTCGAATCAGATTACTAGCATTACTTTGAGCCGCATAGAGGCGAATAGTTTCAGCCCACCAAGAATTATTAATATTTTCAATTAAAAGATGTTCTTGGTTATATTCTTTAATTTGAACCGATGCCAAATATTCTTGAAAACTTAGATGAGCAAATTCATAAACATCAAGGTGTTTTTCTACTAATAAACCACTAATATCACGAATTTGTTTGATAAAATCCTTTGGATTATACTCATTTCCAGCTACGGCTGCCAAAGTTTTTTGAGTCAACGTAATACCATTTGATAGCTTGAATGCACGAGTATCTTGCCGTATTAATTCCAATGCCAACACTTGTAAAACAGCTTGCTTTTGGGTAGCTGTTAGCGAATCAGGAATATCTTTAGCTCTCTGTCGTCTTTCTAATAAAACTTGGCAAATTTCTTTATAAAGTTCAACTCTTTTTCCAGGTAAAGCACTACCACGACGATGAACAGTAGCAATCATGGTCAATAGCAAAGGATTGACTGCCATAGCAGCTAGAGGAGGGCTGTTTTTAATGCGCTCAATTAAATCGTCGGCTTGTTGTTTGGCTTCTTCACGTACTCCTAAATCTTCTTGTCCAGCCCGACTCATTACTTCTGTTTCCAAATACCAGTTATGAATAAACTTTTGCATTTGCCCTAAATTGAAAGGCTGAACTTCTAGGACTGTTACCTCTTGTTGTAGCTGTGCAGTTTTATAGCCAAACGGTCGAGAAGTGATAATAAAAACTGTATCTGGGTAAGCTTGCATTTGTTCATCTACCCAATGACTAACTTGTTGGCGTTGAGTTTCGTCTGCTACTTCATCTAACCCATCCAACATTACTAAACATTTATTTTCACGTAATTTTTCTGCAAACCAATTTGGAGGTGGTTCAAGTGGTTTAATTTTGCGTTGCTGCTTTATTTGTTGAGTAATCAACTCTGATAGAGTTGGTTTATTTTTGACAATTTCTTCGCGCACATCTCGGAGATATAACAACACTGGAATTAGTTTCGGTGCTTTAGAATTTAGCTTTCGTTCTTGTTTATTTGCATAAGTAAGTGTTAAATACCTTAAAAGTGTAGTTTTACCTGTTCCTGGTGCGCCAAGCACTGCAATGCGTGGAAATAATGGCTTATTGTCTCTGTCTTTTGCTATTAAGAAATCCCAAATTTGTTTTTCTTTGGAGCTATTTGCATCATGATTTACATTTAAAATCATTGCTGATTTTGCTTTGGCAATATCTGTAGCGACAATTTTGAGAGGTACAAATACTTTTTGCAACTTTAGAATTCTATCTTTATCTAATCCTTGTGTTTGATAATCTCGACAGATATAAACTAAACTCTGATAATACTCTCGTTGAAATGGAGATGTTAATTGCCACCAAAGGCTAACTACCCAAGCTTCCATCAAGTTAACAATCCAATCAGCTAATTTATCTGATTTTTGCTCTATCTTTTCTTCAATCTTGTCAAAAACTTTGTTGATAATATCTTTAATAAAATTGCCGCTAATTGCCAGAAAAAAGACAGATAAAGTTACAAAAGCTGTTATTGCCGCTTCTGTTAATCGCCCACTACGAATGAAGTTAATAGTTACTACTATACCAAACCCAGAACTAGGAATACCTAAAATTTTCAATATCTTTTGAACTCGGTTTCGTCTTGCTTCTCTTCGTTGTAAAGATACTTGTTTTGTCTGTAATAAAGTATCTTCTTGTTGCGGTTTTTCGGTAGATGCTGAAGATTTTTCTGGCGCAGGGTCTTTTGGTGTTTCTTGATTAGATTCTAACGGCTGAGTATTTTCTGGCATACTGTGGTGTTGCTGGCAGATTTCGCATTCCTTGAACCGATAACCTGAATATACGCTGAATAGAGAAAACTATAGTTAAAATTAATGCGTTTATATTATGTAAATATACTATCAGCAAAAGCCAGATTAGCTAAGAGATTAAACATAAAAATATGCTTAAATAAATCCCTACTCCTTTAGAATGATCGCAATGTATTTCAAAAGCAGGACGAAACACTAAAACAATCGGCTCATCATAACAAAGGTAAGAACAAAATTTTTCAAAATCAACGTATATCCTACGTGATAAACAAAAGGCAGTTAGTTGAGATACTACTGCCTTTTGTTCTTGCTATGTTGCTGCTAAAATTTCTTGTGATCGCTCGATATTTTTTCGCACAGATTGAGCGGAAGTATGCAACGCTTGTCTTTCACTATCGCTGAGATTTAATTCCAAAATACTCTCAATTCCAGCGCAACCTAAGCGACAGGGAACACCAATTACTACATCTTCTAAACCGTATTCACCTTGTAAATAAGTCGCTATTGGTAACAGCCGCGATTGATTTAATAATATTGATTCCACCATGACACTTGTCGCAGATGCAGGAGCAAAAAATGCACCACCTGTCTGCATTAATTCCACAATTTCTGCGCCACCGTTGCGGGTTCTTTCTATTAAGCGATCAATTGTAGCTGCATCTAATAATTCCGTGATGGGAATACCGTTGACTGTGGCATAACGCGATAACGGAACCATTAAATCACCGTGGCTACCTAATACCATCGCTTTCACATCCGCAGGTAACACACCTAATTCTAAAGCGATGAAAGCTTCAAAGCGGGCTGAATCTAACACGCCAGCCATACCCATAATACGATCGCGCGATAAACCTGTAGCTTGCCAAGCTAAATAAGTCATCACATCTAAAGGGTTGGTGACGACTATAAAAATAGCATTGGGAGAATGAGCGATCGCATTTTTTGCTGCTTCGACTACAATCTTGGCGTTGGTTCTTAGCAAGTCATCTCGACTCATCCCCGGTTTACGAGGAAGTCCAGCAGTAATCACCACAATCTCAGAACCAGCAGTGTCAGCATAATTATTTGTGCCGACAATCTGACGGTTATGCCGTTCTATTCCTCTAGCTTCCAATAAATCCAGTGCCAATCCTTGCGGCATTCCCTCGACGATATCGAGTAACACCACATCTGCTAAATTTTTCTCAGCAATCCGTTGGGCGAGGGTGCTACCGACTCTACCAGCACCAACGATGGTGACACGGGGTAAATGGCAAGGTATAGGGGAAGACATAAGATTAATTCGTAATTCGTAATTCGTAGTGAATTGAACTTGGTAAGCCTCTGCGTTCAACTTAGCGTTACTCTACGTTTAAATCACCACTATATATATAGTAGACAACTGCGATCGCAACTTTGAAACTTAGAAGGTGGGCAATACCCACCTATAATTCTGACGTGTTAGAAGCTTGTCAACCACATCCTTTAGTCGAAAAATGCGATCGCTTACTTAAATTCTTCTACTTGATCTAAGCGTAACCAAATATTTGGTGTTGGTACTTGTCCAAATTTCACAAGGGCATAATCACCTTTGACATCTACAATTTCCCCCGCCGTTTCAAACAGATAGGCAGGAAAGCGAGTGTCACTAGCCTTTGCTTCTAGACTATTCTCCAGTTTTTCACGAACTGCACGAACCAAATCTCCTCTTTTGACTGGCATAAGTTCCTCTCTCAAGTTTGCAGATTGTCTCATAGAGGATTTTAGCTTGCTACAAGAAAGGGGTATAGGGATATAAGAGTAATTACTAATTTATAATTCGTAATTCGTAATTAAGTATGTAATTACGAATTATTTCAACGCTGACATTGGGGGCAGAAGTGGCTAGAACGCCCAGCTAGTTTAATTCGCTGGATGACGCTACCACAAACTCGGCAAGGTTCCCCGGTGCGGTTGTAAACCCAGGCGACACCACCATAGTTACCATTAACGCCCTTGACGTTCAGGAAGTTACTAAAGGTTGTCCCACCAGCTGCAATGCTGGTTTCTAATACTTCAATAATGACTTTGCGTAACTGCTCAATTTGCTTGAGTTGCAAATCTGTACAGAGGGTTTCTGGTAAAATACCACATTTAAATAGTGCTTCATCGGCGTAGATGTTACCCAATCCCGCTACTACAGATTGATCTAATAATGCAGTTTTGATGGGACGGCGGCGATTTCGTAGTTTAGCGGCGAGATACTCAACGGTGAATTCTGGTGAGAATGGATCGGCGGCTAATTTTGCTAAACCTGTCATCACACTTTCTACTACAACTTTAGGGGGAACCCACCACATCTGACCGAAGGTGCGTTGATCAACAAAACGCAATTCTTGTTGATCCCCAAAAAATATTCTGACTCGTGTGTGCTTGTGCAAAGGTTCATCACGATGCAGCCAGAGTAATTGACCAGTCATTCGCAAATGTACACCAAGGTAGCCTGCACAAGAGGGAGATGGGGCGACAATTTCACTCTCTGCATCTTTGCTTCCCCCTTTCTCTGTGTCTTCTTGTGGGGATAGTTCAGCGAGGAGATATTTACCACGACGATGCCAAGTTGTAATGGCACTGTCTTTGATTCCATGAATAAACTCATCAACAGAAAACGGGTAGGCGATGGTGCGATTTAGCAACACATCTCCACCCGTAATTTCTTGGTTCAGGGTCAATTGATTTAGACCCCGGCGCACTGTTTCAACTTCAGGCAGTTCAGGCATTGGAACCGATTAAGCAACCAATTTATCTAGGGATTGAGAACGATGAGAGAGCAAGTATGTACACACCAATAGGTGGCTATTAATTCTACTTAAAAGAAACCGTAAATACCCGCAGGGTAGTTGCTTTGATGTAGAGTAGGCTGAGATGAAGCATGAGAGAATTGAAAGCTCACGCTTTATTCTACATACTTAAAGCTTCCCTTCATCATCCCATTAAATAATCCCCTTGTGGCTTTGCTGCTTATTTTTTCGCCTTAGCCTTAGGTGCTTCTGTTTCGACTAATTCGTCTAGGGCAAAGTTGTTGGTATTGATACCAGAGTAATTTACCCTCTCAAAACGGACGATTACTGGGTATTTGATGCCGCTTTGGTCGATAGAAGCCACGGTTCCGACATCTTGGAACCAGTAGGATTCTGGGCGGAGAACACGTACTTTAGAACCACGTTGAACCATGATTATCTTCCCTTTTAGTTATCAATTGCCGATATATAGGGCTAATTGATTTCACTCTACAACCTGATGGCCGCTGCTAGAGGGTTTGTTAAGTTATTTGTCTGATTCAGCAGAAGGCAGGAGGCAGGGGGCAGGAGGCAGGAGGTAAAAGGCAGGGGGATGAAATTTCATACTTCACACTGTGTGCAGCTTTCTCTCAAACCTAACCCCCAACCCCTTCCCTACCAGGGAAGGGGAGCAAGAATTAAAGCCTCTAACGCACTTGCTACAACGCAGGTTTCCCGCGTTGTAGCAAGTGGCTCCTCCTGGTAGGAGAGGGGTTTTAAGAATAAGTCGCACATGGCGTTACTTCATACTTCACACTTCATACTTTTTTTCTCTACCTTACGTTAGGTTCTAAGTAACAGTTTCATACTTAGAATAGGGTCAGACCCCCCTTGACAAAGCGCAAATGATGAAATAATTTCGTTCGCAAATACACAAATTAAGGAAAACCTTATGTTCGACTCAAAACAAATACACTACCCTCGTTACCCCTGCCAATTCGGAGATCGTTATCTAGATAAGTAATGTCTAACCAGCCTTGTTGGTTTTCGTTTTTGATCGGCACATCAATTCCCGTAAACTTTTTACCTGATTCAATTTGGTGGATAAAATTTTCTGGAGAATTGTAGTCAATTAGACGTTGCAAACCTACAATGGATCGATTAAATTTTACTTGGACGCGACGATCTGAAACTGGCTCAAACTTGGCTGCTACACTGACTAAACCTTCGAGATAAGGTAAGCCGTAAATTTCAGCAATATTGTAAACGCTGGTAGTTTCTACCCGAATACACTGATAAATTTGACCAAGTTTGCATAAAGGGAAACGATCTAGGTTTAAAAGCGCTTTGCTAGTGGTATAAAGTAATAGCCAATTGCCATCTAGCAAATTACCGGCTTCCAGCGGACGTGGTGTTGGATTGAGGTCTTCTAAATTGGCGATCGCAGCTAAGATTGCTTGTTTTTGTGGCTCACTAGCCAGTAAACCACGGTTTGTTGGAGCGATCGCATTGAATAAAGCCGCCTTTCCCATCATGTTTTATTACCTCTAATTAATCAATGTGCAAAATTCATCCACCTTAAGTTCAATATTGATGCCATATGAATAAAGCTGTAAAAACTACTAAGAATTTATTTCTACTTGTCTTACCACTATTAAATAAAATATTTTTGCTAACTTACGGATTTAAGCAGCCCAGACTTGAATTGGTAAATAACTAAATTATCCTGTATCAAGTGATAGACTTCTTAATGTCTAGTTACATTAACATTTTTCTTCTTCGTCGATATGTTGAATTCTCCCCTACGTGAAGAACCTCGCAACCAACGCGCTGCTGTGATTCCATTAAAACAAGAGTCTAACCTTTTAGATTGGTTGCACTCTAACGGTCGTCTGATATCGCGTGATGTTCACGAACGTGATCTTTCTGAAGAAGAAAACGAAGAAATATCAGATTTTCTCGGTGGAGAAGACGGCATTGCTGACTACCTTGATGATGATGACGACGATATAACTATTGAGGAAGATTAGCCCTCTGAGGCTAGGGACTTGGTGATATATCGTCCCTGTAGTTAAATTTTATAAGTGTGGAGTGAAGGGAAGTTCCTGTGGACGCTAAATTATCTCCTAACCAAGGATTAAATGTTTCTGGTATGGGTCTTGCTTCTATCTTAGCCACCGGGTTAGGTGTAGCAGCAGTGGTTTTTGATTGGATGGGTAATAGATTGCCTTGGCAAGGTATGTCACTCACCATACCTTTGTTGTTGTGTGCGGTGATTTCGGCTGCTGTTGGCTATGTAGTAGTACCTATGCTACAAGCACTCAAAACTGGGCAAATTATCCGGGAAGATGGCCCCCAAGCCCATTTGAAAAAAGCAGGTACACCAACAATGGGTGGGATATTTTTCATCCCTGTAGCTGCGATCGTTGCCTGTATAATGACTCAATTTGCGACAGAGGTTGTTGCTGTCTCCGCATTAACCCTCAGCTATGGCTTTGTCGGTTGGATTGATGACTGGCAAATTCTGCGCCGCAAGTCAAACAAAGGAATCTCCCCAAAGATGAAACTGGCTCTGCAAATCGGTTTTGCAGCACTGTTTTGTCTATGGTTAATGTTTAATCAACCCTTTAATATTACAAATATTGCTTTGCCTTGGGTGAGCTTTGCACTGCCTTTAGGATTCCTATTCTGGCCTTTGGCAGGTTTTGTTCTCGTGGCAGAAAGTAATGCAACTAATTTAACAGATGGTATTGATGGCTTGGCAGGCGGAACTGTAGCGATCGCACTGTTGGCGTTAGGTGCTATAGTTGCTCCAACTTCCCCAGAATTGATGGTTTTCTGTGCAGCTTTAAGTGGTAGTTGCTTAGGTTTCTTGGCACACAACCGCAACCCAGCCCGCGTATTCATGGGTGATACTGGTTCCCTGGCGTTGGGTGGTGCATTAGCAGCTGTGGCACTTTTAACTAACAGCTTGGTAGCATTATTTATTCTCAGCGGGATCTTCTTTGTCGAAACCTTGTCTGTAATGGCTCAGGTTGCTTATTACAAAGCGACAAAAGGCCCCGATGGTAAAGGCAAACGCTTGTTTAGAATGGCTCCTTTACATCATCATTTAGAGTTGGGTGGTTGGTCAGAATTACAAGTTGTGGCTGTATTTTATGTAATAGCTGCAATGTTAGCTGTAATTTGTTTAGCGATCGCACCTTTCTAAATTCTTTAAAAAACTGATTTAAAAAAAGAACTCTTGAAGATTCAAGGGTTCTTTTTTATTTGAATGAAGTGAATAATTTCACAACGTTATTATTGGCTTATCTGGGTTTGGGCAACTGTTAGCTACAGATGTAGGTTGGGTTGAGGGACGAAACCCAACGCCTTAAAACCTTGTAGATGTTGGGTTTCACTTCGTACCCTTCTCCTGACGGAGACGCTACGCGAACGGGAAGCAAGCTACTACCCAACCTACGCATCTGTCGCATTCTTTTTTTAAATTGGTATTATTATTGGCTTATCTGAGAGGCTGTTTTAAAAGTCTAAGAGGTGGTAAAAAAACTCTCTCAGTATATGCTGTGAATAGATAATAGACAGCACTGAGAGAGCAACATGAGTAAAGCATACCCTAGCAATCTGACCCGCGCCCAA
>NZ_JADEXZ010000104.1 GCF_015206815.1 Fortiea sp. LEGE XX443 | reverse complement strand
ACAAATGCTTTAGTGAATCTGTTAATTCCATTGACACCTATGCACATCCAAAATCGAATCATCATTGAATTTACTACAAAAAGGGAAGGGAAAGGTTGCTAACGGCAACCTTTCCCTTCCCCCCACCAGAATGATTATCATTTTCATAAGTTGTATACTTTATTCTCTGGAAGTCCCTTATTGTGCAGTTTTTCCAACTCAATTAAACGAATTGATAGAAGAATTTCGGCCAGCATTCGCTGGAAAGCATAGTACCAACCAGGCCAGCCATCCCAAATTCCACCTTTGAGAATCAGGCAATACAATAGGATGATGAAGGGAGCGAGAAGTTTTTGTTTGCGGATACGATCGCCTAAACTGAGTTCACTTGCAGGAGTTTCTAGTAACTTTTTGCTCTCAATCAACATATAACGATCCTGCGCCCACAGCCAACGACTCAAGGGTTTGCGATCGTCATGATGGATGTAGTTAGAAAGCATTCTTGATTTTCCCTCTACCCAAACACGATGAGCGTGTCCATCATCTTTGTAAATAGCTTTTTCCCTTTTATAGAGTACTTTTCGAGGTGGCAGCAAAGTAGCACGTAATGTCTGACCAAAGACACAATATTTGAACTTTACAATATAACTGTTTGTATCTATGTCTAATGTTAGTGCTTTTATTTCATCAACTAGTTCATGAGTTAAGATATAATCAGCATCTAGAGATAGTACCCATTCAGATGTGATTTTAGATAGGCCATAATTACATTGACTAGCAAAAGAATCAAACTTTCTTTGAAAAATTTTTACTTGAGGGTGAGAAGATAAAATTTCTAAAGTTTCGTCTGTACTGTAGCTATCAATAACAACAATTTGCTTTGCCCATTTGACACTTTGAACTGTACGCTCAATATTAGGCGCTTCATTATAAGTAAGAATGAGAGGAGTAATTACTTCTAATATTGATGAAAAGTTCACAATAATATAGTTATAAATTTTACTATTTATTTGCTTAATTCAGTCTGCGAGTAGATTATACTTATTATTCTGTTCTATAAAATGTAATGAAGAACCAGAATAACTAGTAATTTATATTCAGTATTAATTAATTTATGAGTGTACTAGAACACAACATTGATTTCCAAAGATATGGCAATCTGCCAGCGAAATCAAACTTGATGTTTGTATAATTTTCTGTTTTAAGTAAAGCCGTCATAGTTGCTACAGAAAAAAACTTTATATGACCGCCATCCCAGAGAGGAGAGAAATGGTGATCCATTCTACCTGAAATAGCGATTATCATGTTCTTGAGATAGCCATGATAAGGAGTAGTAACAATTAAACTACCATTTGGCTTAAGGCATTGCTTGGCATTTTTAAGCAATTCTCTGGGAAAAAATAAATGCTCAATTACTTCAGCAGCAATCACAACATCAAATTTTTCACCTATTTCTGCATATGGTAGATTGTATATAGATCCTTGAACAAAGCGGCAGTCTGGAAAAGCTTGGCTAGCAAACTTAACTCCAGATTCTGATTCCTCAATACCAACAACTTCATAACCATTTTGAGCAAGTAAGTTGCTCAAACTACCATTACCGCAGCCAATATCTAAAATACGAATTTTTCTTTGATTTTCAATATGATAGGTAGATTGTGAGATCATCCTAATTAAAGGCTTTATAAGATAAAGATGATGATGAGATGATTCGGAAGATTCATATGTATATTCGTATAGATTAGTCATTTTCGATTGCCTTTTTTATTGAAAAACTAATGTATTTACCGTTTATTGTTTTATCTAAAAAATATATATAACTAACACTCAATGATACTACTATAGACAAAAGTTAGTTTTGATGCAATACAATCCCATGTATAGTTTTCACATACATATTTACGAGCGCGATCGCCAATTTCTTTTGCCTTATGCGGATAATCTAGAGCCTGTTGTATGGAAGCAGCGATATCATTTACATCCAACTCTGCAACATAACCAAGATTTTGCTGTGTTACCAGATTAGCTAAAGCCACACCAGGTGTAACTATTACAGGAATACCAGCAGATAAAGCTTCTAATACCGCTACCCCAAAGTTTTCTGAGTAAGAAGTTAGCGCGAATAAATCAGAGCCTTGCAGTAATAAATCTTTGATGTCTCCTGTAACAAATCCTGTAAAATGAGTGCGGTTTTCAATACCATTAGCAATGAGAAGAGATTTTATTTCATTTTCATAATTAGCATCTCCACTACCTGCTAAAACAAAAGTAAAGCGATAATTTGTTAGTTTACCTAAAGCTGGAATGAGATAATCTAAACCTTTTTTATGATGCAGACGAGATAAAAATAAAATAATCGGTTCATCATCTGGTAAATTTAAATGTTGTCGTAGACGCTGACGTGCATTAGTTATAATCTCAGAAATATAAATACCATGTGGTATAACAAAACTTGGTGAAGTCAATTTTAATTGCGAAGCTTCTTGTTCTTCTTGCTCTGAAGTAAAATGTATGGACTGACTGTAATTCAGATTAGCTTTCTCTATGAGCTTGAGATATATTTGCTTTTTGTAGAAGCTTTGCTGTAATGACCATTCACAAAGTTGTCCCAAAGGACGAACAATATAAGGTATTCCTTGGAGACGAGCAATCGTCATTGCTATTGTAGAAGAATATGAAAAAATAGCATGAATGTGGAGTAATTCATACTTAGAAATATTCTGCCGTAACCATATAGTTAGCTCTCCAGAAAAAGCAAATTCTCTGATGGAATTTACTGGAGGAGAAAATCGGCTAAAAAATCTGACTGGTACTTGCTGGTACTCAATCAGTTTACCAAGAGGTACGTCAAGCAAATCATTACCATTATCATTAGTAGTAGCAATTTCCGCGTCAATTCCTGAATTTATTAGTGCTTTGACTGTTTCTAAAACTGCTTGACTTGGCCCACCTCGCACTGATGCTATAGAAGGAATAATATGCAGGACTTTCATGTTAATTTAAATTAATTAAATAAGATATTGATTTCACTTAAACTTACTGAATAAGCTGGAATACCTATATTTTCACTAATATTAGCCACCACTTGGCAAAAACTAGGTTTACTTATCATAGATACACTCTAGCCACTGTTGTAACATTACCAAACTCCAGCGTCGATACCAATGATTGAGAGGGATATTTTGGGGAACTTTTACATTACTAAAGTAATCTTGGAAATCTCTTGATAACCACTGTTGAAAAGGAAAGTAAAAACCTTTTTTCGGACGATTAAAAACCCATTCTGGCAATTCTGGCACTGATTGAATTAATAGTTTTTTTCCGGCTGCTAACCGGATACTACTAGGGATTTTTGCTACTGTCTCAAATAAGTTACGATCAACTAGAGGAACGCGCAGTTCTAAGCCCCAATTCATGCTCATCACATCACTATCTCGTAGTAACTGATTACGCATATATCCACTTAATTCTAGTAAACTTACTTCATCTGCAATGGTAGAAACTGCTGTTTTATTATGAAATACAGGAAATCTGTAATTATTTGGAGTTTGCTGAGGTAAATATTGCTGAATAATTGCACAAGCTTCTCTGTGAGAGAAAATTCCTCTGAGGCTATGATATGCAGATACAGAGGTAGGAGGCTGTTCTAAAAAATCACCTAAACGTTTAATTTTTGGCGACTTTCCCCAATGTGATAAGCCTTTACCAATATTATTTTTTACAAACGGTAATGTTTGTAGTTGTTGACCCAAAGCGACCATTTGCGGAATTTTTTGAAATGATTGGTAGCCACCAAAAATTTCGTCTCCTCCTAGACCAGATAACACTACTTTCGTACCATTTTCATGGGCAATTTGGGATACACAAAAGGTATTAAAACCATCTACGCTAGGCTGGTCAACGGCTTGCAAAAATTTAGGAAATAACTGTTGAGCAATAGAAGCCGTAACTTTATATTCTGTATGTTTTGTGCCAAATAATTTGGCGACTTTTTGGGCTATATCGCCTTCATTCCATTTTGTTTCTTCAAAAGCGATAGAGTATGTCGATAGTTGTTCATTTTGAGTTTTGCTTGCTAGAGCTAAAACAGTTGTAGAGTCAATTCCACCGCTGAGGAAAATGCCTACAGGTACATCACTAACAAAGTGATGTTGAATTGAGTCTTCTAAAGCTGTACGAACTTTTTTGATCGCTTCTGTGGGTAAAATTGTTTCTGGAAGGAATTCAATTTGCCAATACTGTTTTTTGGTGACGCGATCGCTTTGCCAATATAACCAGTAACCCGCCTCTAAACAATGAATGTCTGCAATCAGGGTATATGGTTCTGGAACTGAACCACTCACGAGATAGCCATATAAACCCTCTGGACTCAAGTTAATGGTAGGTAAACCAGAGGCAAGAATAGCTCTGAGTTCTGAGGCAAAGGCTAAAGTTGAGCCAGATTGCCAGTAGTATAATGGTTTAATGCCTAAAGGGTCACGAGCAATAAAACAGGTTTTTTCCCAATCATCCCAAATAGCAAAAGCAAACATCCCCCGCAACCGTTCTACACAATCAGCACCCATTCTTTGATAGAGCTTGAGAATGACTTCAGTATCTGTGTGGGATTGGAAAACTTCGCCTTGGGAAATTAAATCACTCCGCAGTTGGGAAAAGTTATAAATCTCTCCGTTAAAAGTAATCCAGTATCGCCCATTAGCTGTAGACATAGGCTGATGTCCATCTGAACTCAGATCCAAAATTGCTAGACGAGTGTGAGCTAGAGCTACTTGCCGATCCGAGGAAATGTAAGTACCCAAATCATCAGGGCCTCGGTGCTTGATTGCAGTCTGCATCTTCTGCACCAAAGTTTCTAAATTAGAATTTATTTCAGATTGAGTTAAAATTCCGGCAATGCCACACATATAAGTATCAAAAGGATTAATTAGAATATTTTTTTATGTAGTAATCTAGTCTTTCCTGAAAGCGATCAAAACCAAATTTATCAATCACTCGCTTTCTTAATTCTTCTGGTTGATAGATTAGGGGATGAGGATATTTACCTTGCAAGATTTGAATTATAGTCCCAGCGATCGCCTCTACATCATCAGGGTTAATCAATACACCTAATTCTCCTTGACACAGAGCATCAACACTGCCATCTTTATTACCTGCCAGAGTCGGTTTACCACAGGCAAGTGCTTCTAAGTAAACAATACCAAATCCTTCACCTTTACTTGGCATAGCAAATAAATCACACAGATTGTAATGCTCCCTAAGTTCTTGTTCACGAATGTAGCCAGTTAGTGTTACACAATCTTGGAGTTGTAACTGAGCAATTAACTGTTCTACTGCGCTGCGATCGCTGCCCTCACCTACTAGAAGATAATGCACATTAGGGATAGCTTGACGAATTTTGGGTAATGCACTCAAAATTTGGCTATAGCCTTTATATTGCTCTGATTGAGAAAGTCGAGCCACAGTTAAGATAATTGGCTGGTGTGAACTCAAAGCGTATCGTTGGAGAAGATAATCTGGTTTGGGCGCAATTTTAAAATTCTTGAGTTCGACCGTATTAGGCAAAACCACAACTTGATCTGGGCGGAGGTTTTGCTCTTTTAAAAGGCGATCGCGCGTATAGTTACTTACAGCTAAAATCAGGTCAGCATTTTCTAGGGCTTTCTTGATAAAAGGATTTTGGATATCCCAAGCATCAATACCATGCGCTGCAACCCAATAGGAAGTGCCTATTAACTTTTTCAATAGATAAGCTGTAACACTAAAGTTGGGATGGGTGGAGAATATTAAGTTAGGACGTTGCCAAAGACCAAGGCTAATCATTTGAGCAGCAAGGGCGGGAGTACGTAAGGCTAAAGGCCAATTACCAGATGGATGAAAACATAAATTAGGTAACTTTGGTGGTACATCCGTATCATGTTTAATAGAAATATCGTAGACACAATCAGGGTAAAGACTTTGAAAGGCTGTTAAACACGCAGAAGAGTAACGTTGAATTCCACCTGTTGAGTTGAATAGGGCAGGAAACCAAAGATGAAAGCGGTATTTCTTTTTACTAGAGGGCTGTTTATTCACTTTTAGGAAATTTGCGTAGGAGATTATTGTCTAACTAGCTTTACCTGACGTTCACTTGGTGTGACAGATGAAATTACATAGTCTAGTGCTTGTTTTAGACCTTGACTTGCTTGAGTATAACTGTACTGAGACACAATTTTTTGACTTTCCTCGCCCCATTGTTGCAAACGCTGGCGATCGCCAAATGCCTCTTGCAGGCTAGCGGCTAAAGCTGACACGTTACCAGCCGGAAATACAAGCCCATTACGTTGCGGAGAAATCAAATCTTGAGCGCAACCCACATGACTGCTGACAATTACTGGACAAGATAAGCACATTGCTTCGTTAATCGCCAGTCCCCAAGTTTCTGAAGCCCCGTAGCTAGGTAACACAAATAAATCAGCAATTGCATAAGTACGAGGCATCAAAGTTTGATTTTGAAAAGGAGCGAAATATATATTTGCCTGTTGCGCTGCTGCTGCTTTTAAGTCTGCTTCTAAAGTACCTCCACCAACGAATAGTAAGGAAGCTTTAGGCAAGTTCGCAATTAAAAAAGCTTGTAGTAAATCCAAAGGACGTTTTTTGAGTTCAAACTTACCAGCAAAGACAATCACTGCATGATCTGATGGTATGCCTAATTCTTGCTTCCAAATTACTGCCTGCTGTTTGGCATGAGCCGCTTGAGAAAAAAAGCGATTATTATCTACAGCATGGGGAGAGAAAAATAAATGATTACTGGGTACACCATGATATTTAAAATATTCATAATTGGCTTTACCTACATATAAACAAGCAGCAAAACACCGATAAATTTGGGTAATAAATTGCTGACGCGCCCATGCTTTGATGCTAGTAGGTTTTAGTAGGCGATGAGAATCACCTCGAAATAATAACGGTATCTTACTAGAGTTCCAGTTCCATAAAAAGTTATAGATGCTGGCGTAGTTGTAATTCATCAACAACACAGCATCAGGATGATAAGCTTTGATTTGAGAGATTAAAGATGGATTTTGTAATCCCCAAAAGTGACTAACCCCAGGTTTTGAACTAACATTGGCAACAAACTCATATTCATATCCATCTAACAAGGGAATATCCCACTGCAAAACTTGTTGAAACCCATCATCAAGCTTTTTTGTAACACCAAAATCCCATAAATAAAATACTTTTATCTGCAAATCACCATCATTAGTTAGATAGCGAAACCAAGGAGCATAATATTGGATTGGATGAGATGAAATAATTGCTAGCTTCGTTTTATTCATAAATTAAGCCATTCTTCCTCCCTGAAAACTATAACTAGAAACTCGCTGTTTCTTCATTAAGACAAATGAGATGCAAGCGAGAACTGTACTTGATTGAAATAAAGCAGCAACATATACTCCAGCAGAATATTCCGATTGAAACGCAAAGGACATCATCATGACAGCAAATAAAGACTGGACTGAAAGAATTGGTGCATTGATACTCCAACGAGTAGCTTTTCCATAAGCTCCACCTAATATGATTGCCAATCCTCCACAACCCATTAATCCAAAATTAGCGTATGATTCTGCTAGCAACCCCCAGCCAATAGTAGTCGTTAAAGTCTGCTCCCGTGTTTGTATTTTGTAGTGTATATTTAACAAACTTGTGCCTTCATGTGACCTAATTTTATTTTGGTTGAATATCCGAGGAACTAACAGTTCTGGGATTATTGAATATGTTTGTCCATACATATAAGGTATTGTCTCAGGACTTTTAGTTTGAGCTAATAGCAGCATTTGAATTACACTAGCACGCTCAAAAAAAGATTGTTTTTCTTCTGTTTTATTAGTAGATAAATCATCGTCTTGATTCTTACTATTCAAATAATGTATTGAATAACCTATCCATTCTGCATATCTAGTAGGATATTCCCAGGGCTGAAGATAATACTCTGTAGTACCCCAGTATTTTTGTCTCATTTCTCCCTTACCGTAGTGCAGCAAGAAAATACATAATAGTACTATAATAATTGGTATTATAGGAACTTTCTTTCTGGAAATCGTAAAAGCGATCACTGCAAGTAGAAATGAACTAGAAGCACTGACAAGCAGATAGCCTAATGAATCGGTTATCATGTAAGCAGAGAGTAACAAAATAAACAATATACTTTGTATTCTTGTTAATTCTTTATTACCTAATTGATATGCAAATACAAAAGTAGCTAGTGCATTTAGCCCTAAAATTGCAGCACGAATGGCAGTGAATAGTCCTCCATTTATAAGAGATAGCCAACCCCAATTGCCGTAAAAAGATACATTAAAAAAAATACCAACTATTAAAATAAAAAAGAAAAACTTATTGCCCTTACCACTACCTAAAGCTCTGTAACATTTATGTGTTCGCGGTGCAGATTTGACATGTGAAAACCATACTGAAGTTCCAATAATGAGGAATCCGGCTACAGTCAGACTGGCAAATAATTGGTTTTCTAGAGAGTAAGTTAAAACAGTGGGATGATGAGTTACAAGGGGTAGGCCGTAAGTCCAAATATGAGTAAGCGCAAAAAATGGGAAAATAGGCATTCCCTTAGCACGACCTGAACACCAAAGATAGTTAGGACACAAAGCTGCAACGGTGACGAAAACAGCAGCTAATTTACTTAAAAAGTGAGTATCTTTCACCAAAAAAAGTTCATAAGAAACCAATCCCAATGCGATGAGCCAAAATACCCTCAATAATTGTTTCTGTTGTTTTCTTGGTAGAGAAGGTAAGTATGACCATGACTGAGGAGTGGAATTCATAGATTGGTTCATAATGATTACTTTATCCGGCAGTGGTAAGACACTGATCAAAAATGGCACATTGTTTGTGAGCCATTTCCCTAGCTGTATAGGGTTGAAAGGCTGACCAATCGGTGTCTGGCTGAAATCCCTTATCAATAGATAGTAACCAATTTAGTTTTGTAATGACTTGGGATAGCAAATCTTGTGGCTCTTGCTTTGAAGTAAAGGTTACAGCTTGGCCTGCTTGGCAGCAATGCAAGATATCAACTACAGAACTTTGGTGATGGAAAATTGCTAAGATAGGTTTACGCGCCAGAATGCAGGGATAAAGTTTGGAGGCTGTATAGTCAGGATCATCAGAGCCAATTAGTACAATAGCATCGCTATCGACAAGAACTTGTAGTGCCTCAAAATAAGGAATGCGATGGGGATGTTCAGTTACTAAGTCTGCAATACCTAGCTCTTGAGCTATTGGCTCTATTGTTTTGATAGCTAGATTACCAGGAGCATAGCTAGTACCGACAAAGTGCAACTGCACGGACTGCCAAATTTCTGGGTTCTGGCGACGGTGTGACTGAATACCTAAAAACAAAGACCGCACCGCTAAAGCCATATCATAGCCGCCTCGGCCTACATACACCCAATGGCGTTTACCGTCATTGGGGTCAAAGATTCTTTGCTGAATATTCAGGCTAGAAAGTGCTGAGAAATCAGGTTCAGGCGCACCAAAAGGTAGAACTGTAAATTGTTTGGGTTTTAAATGTGGATATCGCTGTTGTAAGGTTTTTGGATATGCTGGTGAAACGCTAATTACATGAGCGACTGGACTTAAAGCCTTTGGTTCTAATAGTTTGGCCTGGAGTTGAGCAAATCCATACTTAAAGCGTCCTCCTGGTGGCTGAGTTCCTGTTTGTTTGTAGTAATCACTGAGCCAAGGGTCTTGAAAGTCCAAGACATAAGGTATTTTAAATCGACGATACCATATACTACCTAGCCACATGGTGAGAAATACGGTTGTGGAAAAGTAGATTAAATCAAATTTTTGTTGACGAAGTAGGCGATCGCCTGCTCGGAACAGATAGGGTAAACATCGTAGCCCCAAACTACTCATACCAACACGTCGGGTTTGTTGAACAGGTAATGCTCCTGTATATGTGATGGGAATCTGAGGAGGAATTGTTTTTGACAGTATGGGGTCTTGAATCCCTTCAACACAATCTGGACGGACTGTCAGAACGTGTGCTTCCCAGCCAAATTCTTCCATGTAGGGTAGAGACATTCGTACCCGTTGATGGTCGGGAGCGTTAATTGGTGGGAAATGAGGACTGACGATTAAAACCTTACGCTTTGAAGTAGGAGACATCGCAAATCACACTTTAATTAGGCAAAAAAAGTCCGTTAGTAGAGTTTGGCCATTGGCTAGGTGAGTAAATTTTACCTCGTGAGTCAAACAAGTAACATCTATAGCCAAACTGAGCTAGATAATCTCGAATTCGCTGCCCATTTTCACCAAACATCTCTGCGTAAATAGCTTTGATCCGTTGCTCTTTTAACAATGCTTCTGCACCTTGTAAGGCTGGAATTTCATAACCTTCTACATCTAATTTCCACAAATCTACTCTGGTAATAGAACGTGCAGCCAATTCGTCTTCTAGACGAACAATCTGAATAATTTCACCTTCAGTTTCGGATACTTGACTCCAAGCACCATGCCCAAAGCTAGCACCAATATGTTTGAGACGTAATAGAGTTTTTGATGCACCAAGCCCAGCCCGGATAATTTCTACAGGAAGACTCGTATTAATTGCTAAACACTCTTCTAGCCAGTTACTTGCTTCAGTACCAGGTTCAAATGCTAGTATTTTACCTTGCGGTATCCACTGAGCTAAGTACATTAACATTTGGCCAATATTTGCGCCTGAGTCTACAATAATCCCATCATTAGAGAGGATTTTTCTTGCCCAGTTAAGGAATGCAGGATCTTCATATTTGCCATAGACAATCCAGCGATGGGTGGAATTGCTCAAATCAAGCTTCCAGGGGATTCCGGCTCCAGTCTCCACCCAACAAACGCCTTTTAAAGCGATCGCTTTACCAAAAAACCGTTCACAGATTCCTAATTTATGCTGAAAATCTAGTGGTTGTATCCACGTTAAAGGTAAAGGTAGAGAAGTTGTTTTTATGCTCATCTGTTTTTAACTAAAACACAAGGGTAGAATATAGTTTTTCGTACTGTTCTAAAATTACAGATGCGGAAAAATATTTTTCCGCCTGTTGACGACATTGGTAACGATCAATATTTGGTAATTCTTTAACCGCAACAACTGCCTCTTCAATACTATTAATTAAATAACCATCAATACCTTGCCTGATAATCTCTGGTAATGCTCCTCTAGGACAAGATATTATAGGAGTACCACAAGCGAGAGCTTCAGCAAAAACAATCCCGAAAGGTTCTTCCCATTCTATGGGTACAATCATGGCAGCAGCTTGTCCCAGAAGTTCATTTTTCTGAGTGTCGTTAACAGCCCCAATATACTCGATTCCATCTTTTCCCAAGTGAGGTACAATTTCTTCTTGCCAATATTTACCAGCTTCTCCAGTTGTGCCGTGATTGCCTGCAATGATTAAGCTGCGTCCAGTTTTTTTGGCAATAGCGATCGCTGTATGCGCTCCTTTAATTCGCTCTACTCTGCTAAGAAATACCAGTGGTGCATCGGAAGCTACCTTTGGTTGAAAAGTGTATTTTTCTAGTTCTACACAGTTGTATATAGTATGCCAAACACCACCAGAAGTTCCTCCAATAGTACAAATGTAATCACTACAACCTGTAAAAGTTAGAGAACCTTTGGCAAACTTGACAGTCCAGCTAGTGGTGCGATGACTAGGATCTCGCTGATAAGACATCACCTTGGGGATATCAAAAGGTAACAGGGGTAATAAATAGAGAATGCGAGAGAAACTATGGATAATATCAGGCTGAAACTGCTGCACTGCTGACCATAGGGTGATTATATTTTGTAGTGCATCAAATTTGTTTTGCGATCGCTTTCCCCGCCAACTGAAAGAATGATTTGCCGGTGATGTTGAATCCGCATGAGCAACAAGCCCAACAGTATGTCCACGAGCCTGTAATCCTGTGACAAGTAAATCAACTATACGCTCAATCCCACCATATAGTTTTGGTGGTACTGGTAGTTCAGGATCGGCTGTAAGTAAAATACGCATTTTAGGCTTTCCAACGCTTGTCAGATATTAACGGGCTATTACGTGGTATGAAAATGAAATCTGCTTGCCAGAGAGCTTGATCAAGAGGGCGACGAGTCAAACCACAAATATCATAAGCAACCCAATCACGTTCATTTAGCCAACCCACAACTTCTGCTAATAGAGGAACATCTTTATGGATATCCAGTAAGTTTACCTCTGCCAGAATTAGCTGTGTTTGAGTTAGTGATTTTTCTGCTCCTTTCAAGACTTCTAGTTCATAACCTTGAACATCCAGTTTTAGTAAAGCGGGGGGAAAACCGTTGAAGTGTTCATGAACAATGGTATCTACAGTTGTCATCGGATATGACTTTACTGTAAAGTTTTGTTTAACTTGCTCAATTAATATAGAGGAAGCAGTTTCAGCTTCATTGAATTGTACTTTTTCTTGTGATTCTGCTCCCAATAATACTGGAAATACCTGTATAGCAGAATTTTGAAGTGCTAGTTGCTTCAACTGCTGAACTCTATGTTCTAAGACTTCAAAACAGGTAACTTTTGATTTAGGAAAATAGTGAAGACATAATTTAGTAAAATCACCCTGGTAAGCTCCAACATCAAAAATATGATTAGGACTAAAGCCTAATTTGGCAAGTCTGTCTAAGGCATTAGGTATTTCAGTTACTTGTAATTTACGTGATAGATATTGCCTAATAGTTTTACGTAAAAACATCATTTAAGTTAGAAACAGTTTTTAGTTACCAAAAGTTGTAAGCATTAATTGCGATAAGTTATCAACCTGTTTTTCCCAAAGAAATTTTTCTTTAAAAGTTTGCAAAGAAGCTATTTTAGCAGTATTCAATGTATCAGGAGTATCCAATAAGTCATTAATTGCTTGAGCTAGTTCTATTGGATTATTGTTGGGTATCAATTTACCAATTGCAGAATATTTAGATAGAATTTCTTTTTGCCCAGCAGTGTCAGTGGCAATCACTGCTAAACCAGCTTGTAGATATTGAAATAATTTATTTGTGACTGTAAGATTTCGACTAGGAATATCGCTACGCTCCAAAGCTAGACCGATATCATGTTCAGCGATGCGCGATAGTAATTCACTGTTAGGTACAGTAGAGTGAATAAATATGTTATTGCGCCATTGCTCAGGTGTTAATGGTTCTAACCATTGGCGGGAACTTTCAGGATAATTACCTCGTAAATGTATTTCTAAAGGAATGTTAATGTAAGCTAAAGATTGAAATAGGGTTTCTAGTCCGCGTCCTGGTCCAATAGTTTGAGAAAACCAGTGAACAGAGGGTAAATTCAGATTACGGCGATCGCGTTTTTGGTGGTCAATTTGCGATCGCTCAGACAAGGGAAAAACGTTATAAATGACTGTGGGCTTGGGTGCGTTGTAAGCTTTAGCTAGAGCATCGGCTAAGGCATGGGATGTAGTCAAGCAATAGGTACATTCTTGTGCTAACCTACTTTCTAGAGTTTTTAGCTGCTCAATAGGACGGCTGAAACGAGCTTCTGGTAATAAGTCTTCAGAAAACCAGTCTTCAAAATCTACACCTACTTTAAAGCCTTGATCTAAAAGTTTGTTTCCTACCCAAAGTCCTGCTTCTGAGTGGACTATCGTTAAATCTGCACGGGTTTTTAAGGCAACTTTTAGCATTGCTTTTGCTCCGTAGCCCAGTAGTCCAGGTGAAAAAATCCCGAAACATTGAAATTTTTCTCTAGCTAAACGTCCTTGGAGGCGAATAGCCAAGTTGTTGAATCTTTGGCTTGGTTGAAAGTCGATAATGGGTGCAAATCGCCATTTTTTGTTTGCTATGAGTAGGCGATCCCGCTCTACTAACTCTGGATCAAACCAAAAACCGCGCACCATAACATCATGACCTGCATTAGCTAATGTTTCCGCTTCTTTTTGTGGGCGAGGAGCTGTGCAGATATTTCCACCAATTAGAATAAGTATCTTTGCCATTTAAACTAGGTTTTCGTATACCTCATTTAAAATTCTTAAGTATTTTTTTGCACAACTTTCTAGAGTCAGGTTTTTCAAAATATATTCACGAGGAGCAAAATTATGATATTCAAGCTTTTCTATAAATTCATCTAGCTTTGATGAAAATTCACTTATGTCTTTGAATTTAACACCACAGCATTCATCCCAGTAAGGAACTGACGTGGCCGTAATGTGAGGCATTCCCCAAGAAAATCGATTTGGGTCTAAGCATTCTCCTTGATCCCATGCCAGAATTGGCACTCCAGTGGCTAGGCACTCTTGATATGCCAACCCCTGGCTTTCGTGTTCACACAAGAAAATCATCGCACGGCAGTTATTAAGAGCATCTCGATAATCTTGAGGATTGTAGTAACCATAACGTAATTCCCCAAAAGTTAATCCCTCTTGTTTCAAGCGTTGGCGGATTGGCTCTAGCAAGTTAATTTCATATTGTTCATAATTCCATCGAATCTTGTTGTAAATTAAGAAGTCAACTGGTCTATTTTTATCTGGAGCATTTTTCCAGAAATCTGTATCAATTCCAACAGGCCAGATACTACAGCGATCGCCAAAATAAGGTTTGTAAACTTCGTTTGCCCAATCAGAATGTTGAAGGTATCTCACAACTGGATACTCTTCACAAAGAGTAGGCCATTCACTAGGATGAGTCATTAATCCAATTCCTGCAACAATAGGATTAGATTTGTTATAACCTTTTAAGCAATTGCGTCCACGTCCTAATATGCCAACACGATCACCATCCTTTAGCTGCTTAAACGGCACATTTACTTCATACTGAATTCCTAATTTTTCTAAACCAAGACAAAGGTTGATAAAAACTTTATCAACACCACCAGGGCGGGGCGCACCCCGAACTAAGCGACGTATAAGAGGACGCAAGTAACGATCACCAGGCAACCAGCGATCGCTTTCTGGTTCACGAATATAGTAAATGCACAGACGGTTCATTACTAATTTTTAATTTTTGGCGTTGCTGAATGAAGAGATGAATTGATTTATATGGGTACAATTTTATACTTTAAATAATGAAGTAATAATTTAATCGAGTATCTCAGCATTTGTTCTGATTTGGAATAGCATAAAGTTT
>NZ_JADEXZ010000103.1 GCF_015206815.1 Fortiea sp. LEGE XX443 | reverse complement strand
TATCCCTCAACTTTCATTGGGATTTGCTAAACTTCAAGCCATTGTTTATAGGCTCACTTCCCCAATTTTTATATTCCTAACTCACCCTGAATTCTATTTTTCCTCTGCCTAAAGTGACACAACAGGGATAAATTGACATCGATTTTCTCCAAAATTATCAGCGTGCAGAGATTTAAATTTCGGAGAAAAGTCTGTCAATACTAAAAACAAAAATACTCACCGAATTAACTCTCGTTTTCTATGATGACATAGAAGCCAATTCGGGAGCATCCAGTAGATGGTTAGTTAACCAGTGATGATGTGGGTGCGTAGGGGGAGCATCGTCGTAGACATCGCTTCAGTCTAACTCAATGCCAGAAACTCATCTGTTAGATGTACTAAGGGTGATCGCTAATGCCCTGGTGACTTTTTCCCAACAATATATATATATAGTTGTGGGCGCACGCAGAAGCACAAATTTTATTTCTGTGGGATACAGTTAGAAAATATGTACATCCAAATTCAATCAGAACTAGAGCAATTTATTCAGGCACAGATGGCAAGTGGTAGATTCGCTAGTGCAGATGATGTCATCAATGAAGCCCTTAAACTGCTACAGGAAAAAGAACAGCGAATTGAAGAATTACGACAAAAAATTGCTATGGGAACGGAACAAATTGTTAAGGGACAAGTAACTGAGGCTGATTTTCAACCACCTCTTCATGAATTTAATGGATTGCGGGTTAAGTTACCAGGACAACCAGAGGTTTATCTAGTTGATGGAGGCTATCGACGGTGGATTCCTAACCCAGAAACTTACAACAATTTATTTCGTGATTGGAACAACATCATTGAGGAGATGACAGTTGCAAATATTCCAATTGGTTCAAGTATTTCAGATGGTGCTGTGTTAGCAAAAGGTTATGGTACTGCTGCTGTCTTTCTCATTGAACAAGGACAAAAGCGGTGGATAACCAGCCCTGAAGCTATGGACAAATACAACTTCTCTTGGCAACGTGTCTACCAAATTCCTAATATCTTGCTCGACTCTATTTCTACTGGACTGAGCATCAGTACTTAATAAGTATTGAGCCGAGATGCGCTTTTCTCCTCTACATCGAAGGGCGGCGATCGCTCTCGCACTCAAAAACCCAGTCATCCTGACTGGGCTTTTGTTGGGGTTATATTCCCCAAGGGCTTGTAATAGAAGTTATTTATAAGTTGCTTTTCTTTCCATGACTACAAAGCCAGGATTGCGAATTCCAGAAAACAGAGACACAAAACTTTCAAATAGTTAATCCCACCAAGCATATAACTGTTGAGAATTAATTTCTAATTCATCGCAACCCCAAACAAATTTTACAAATTCACCAGCCAAGTCTAAATCTTTCACCCCTTTAACTGTAATGGCATCAATCACTAAATTCGGGTTTTCTGTTCGATTAAAGGCTATACCATCAAAAGTCGCTGTCACTTCTATACTTTGGCAACGTTGCCCAAATTCAATAAATGAACCAACTGATGGAGCCGCATTAAAATTAGCATCTAGTGTAGTGTAGCCTTCTTGAAGAACTTGCTCTAGTGATGACAAAGATAAACCCTGAAATTTAACAGCGTTGGGCGTATATTCAGTAATTGAGTTACCTAAGATTTCTTCAATACGTTGAACCATATACTTGTATCCAAATAAAAGCGTTCGCTTGGTTTCAAATGTTTCATTGCAGAGGTAGAAGGATTCTTAATTGCCTATTACACCAAATTCTAAATCAGAGTTACCCGAAACGTTTCGGGTAATTTTTGCTGTAGCTTTATTTTCTTTAGCCCACTGCAAAGATCCTTTCTGATTGAACTTCAGTGCAAGGCTTTAGATAACTTTGACATGATTTTTCAACCATTGTGTAAATGCCTCACGCGCAAGTTCACCCGATGCTAGAGATAGTATAATTACCTCTTGCTCATCGACAGAAGCATCAATTTCATAACCATTCATGACTAGAAAAACTTCCATTGCTGCATGACCAATCCGCTTGTTGCCATCAATAAATGGATGATTCATGATCAGCGAAAAACCGATAGCCGCAGCCTTATCAACAAGTGTCGGGTACAGATCCTCTCCGCTAAAAGTCATCCGAGGTTGAGCCAGCGCAGATTCTAAAGTACCTCTATCTCGGATACCCAACGCGCCACCAGACTGCTCGATAATCTGACGGTGAAGTTCGACAACTTCAATAAGTGTCAAGTAGCGAATCATGCTAAACGCTGGTAAAGTTCAGCATTTTTTTGCAGTACATAACTAGCTGCTTGATTAAACTCATTTTGGCGGGAGTTTAACAAATCTTCTACAGAGGCAGATAAAAATTCTTCAGTAGACATCCCCAACTTTTGCGCTAGTTCTTGCAATTTTTGTAGTTGCTGCTCTGTAATATTAATTGTTATGGCAGCCATATTTATCTTTCCTAGCTAGTCTTTGTTTATCATTATCAGGCATTTACTCTTCATCAGCCATCAAAGCTTCTAACTCTTTCAACAAAAATTCTAGTTTCTCTTGCTTCTGGGAATTTTCCCACACCTTGAGCTTTTTCGCTTTCTTATATGTAGCCTCTAAATGACTTTCCAGGGGTGGCAGTGTGGCTGCTGGTTGTTTAGCTTTGACCTGCTTTTGAATTTCTGAGAGAGACAAATCCAGCGAAATGGCAGCTTCTAGGAGTTCAATCCTTTCTTCTTTCGATGTCAGCTTGGCAATCTCCTTGCCCTTGGTGTACTCGATTTGTCCAGCACGTAGGGCTGATAGAATATCCTCTTGCAATTTCAACAGTGGCAGTCGGGTGCGGACAAATGATTGCCAACTCATCTTCCCCAAATCTACGAATACTTTTTCTACTATTTCTGCCTCAGAATTACCCGAAACGTTTCGGGTAATTTTTCCTTTAGCTTCATTCTCCATTCTATAGAGTACGGAGGACACTGCTGTTGTTTCGCATCTTAATCGCAGTGCCAACAGTTGCAAGATGCCTTCAGTTTCTTCTATGGGGTTTAAGTCTGACCGTTGTAGATTCTCAGTCAAGGCATACTGTGCCGCCTGCTCATCCGACATCTCTCGCGCCGTTATTGGCACTTCTGTTAAAGCTGCTGTTTGTGCTGCCCTATATCTGCGCTCTCCTGCCACTAATTCATATTTATCCCCCACTGGTCTGACCAATAGTGGCTGGAGGATACCTTCACGTTTTACTGACTCCACCAAAGATTGCATCGCCTTGGGGTCAAAATAACGTCGAGGTTGAGTAGAGGGGAGAACAATCTTATCTAATGACACCTTGGTAGGAACTAAATTCTCATCATCCTCTTTGAATAAGGCGACGTTCTTGAGTTTGCTTCTATCAGCAGGTGGTTGGCTGGCGCGTCTGGGACTCATTTACAAAACCTCCATAGCTTCTGCTATTTCATCAAAAATGCGGAGAAGAGCAGGATTTTTATTAGGGCATAATGCCAAAGGTTTACCATACTCAGATGCTTCTGCCAGGGCAGTAGCACGAGGTAGCGGCGGAAATATCACGGCCAAACTCGACAGCTGCTCACGAATTGATTCCAGGGTTCTTTGGTCTAAGGAATTACTAGCAGAGTACATGGTAGGGAAAAACCCTGCTATTTTGAGGGAACGATTGAGCTTGCGCTGCACTCTGGCTAACGTTTTCAACAGCGAGTCTGTCCCTTTCAATGCTTTAAACTGGCACTGAATGGGAACTAACACATGAGTAGAGGCCACCAAGCTAATTTGACTGAGAATGCCCAAACTAGGAGGGCAGTCAATCACAATAAAATCGTAGCTATCTAATAGCGGAGCTATTACCTCTTTAAGTCGAAATTCGCGTAGTTCAGCAAATATCAGTTCTTGTTCGGCATTAGCCAGCAAAATGTTAGCAGGAGCTAAGTCCAAGCTGTGTAAATCCCTATGTATGGGTAAGGGTTCGTCGGACTCAGACACCAAAGCATCGTAAATAGTTTTGTCCAAATCAGCCGGTTCTAACCCCATGAACGTTGTTAGGGAAGCTTGGGGGTCGATGTCTATCACCAGTACCCGGTGGCGACGGAGTGAAAGGTGATAGCCAAGATTTTGGGTCGTCGTTGTTTTAGCGACACCACCTGCTTGATTGAAAAGTGAGATTACCTTGGTCAACTTCACTGCCCATACATAACACTGGTCAAAATATACCCCATTGCGTCCAATTATGAGCAGTGCTAGGAGGTAAATAAACATCACAATACTTGTCTAAAGTAAGACAAAATCTGAATAACGTCTTACTATGCGCTTTGTTCATGTTCCAATGGAGTCAAATGAATCACTACTCGCTGATTAAGAGCCTGAGCGATTTTTTGGAGCATTGACAGAGAGTGTCCCTCGTAATCAGCATCTTCTAGCCGTGCAATCACAGGCTGTTTTGTGCCAATCAGTTCAGCCAGTTGTTTCTGTGTTAACCCCGATGAAGTTCTTGCTTCATAAATCAACTGAGCCACTTCTGCATTGATTGAAGCTTCTGCCACCATTGCTTCAAGTTCAGGGTCGCTGCTAGTCAGCTTGTTAATGATTTTTATTGCATCGCTAGTCTTCGCCATCCTCTTGTTCCTCTGCGTAGGTGTGAACTTCTGGGTTTTCTTCAAATAAAAGCTTCCGAGAGATCGCCCGTTCAATATCAATTGGTGGTACAGCTGCTTCTTCTTTCGTGATAGCGTGAGCGAGAATCGCCACATTTTGCCCATGAAAGAAGTACAGGATGCGATATTGCACATGAATATGCTTTGCTCGAAGCTCATATATCCCGTCGCGTAAGTAATCTGCCGCAGGGCGACGGAGTTCGTATCCTGATGCCGCAAGTTGTTTAATTCGAGCAACACAGTTTGCATAACCTTTGCGGTCTTCTTTCAAAAGTCGCTTCAGCCATTCAAGAACAGGAACTTCACCTACCTCTTCCTGGTAGAAAACAACGCGGGTTTCAGGCACAGCACCCCCTTTAATATAACAATATTGTTATATTAGGACAACGAAGGAAACTCAGAGTGAATCTTGTCTTGAGGTGGCAGGAAATGGATGAAGTCGTTAAAAAAGTAGCTGCATTGGGTTTACCTGGGGTGATTTTGGTAATCACAATGGCAACGACAGGGTTGACAGGTGCAGCTGCTATCACCGCCGCTTTAGCCTTCCTGGGTGGGCCTGCGGGGATGCTAGGTGGAATTGCTGTTTTAGGGCTAACAGGTTTGATTACTGATGCTTTGGCGAAAGTCGGTTTAGAGGATTTTCTGACGGAGATTTACTGCCAGCGCCGACAGACTGAGCCACATGGTAAATTGCTAGAAGAGATTGAGTCTTTATCGCTGTTTGACGGAGACATTAGACATAGGCTCAAGACGACTGTAACGGACGGATGCGGTTGTGCAACGGTGGTTAATTCAAGATCAACAGATGATGCAAATGGAGCGATCGCTATTTTAGAGAATGTCCCAGGCATGACTCGCGCACACCATAGAGATTTTAAGAGTTCTCATCCAATAATGAGGCTCAGGGATGGAACAGTAGTGAGAACGTGGAAAAACCCTGTTGGTGTTGACCATGTTTTTTTAGGAGATCGCAATGACAGAATGATTTACGGCGGGCTTGTTGGTTGGATTCACTCTGAAGGTTTACAACAGGCGTTAGCTCGTATTAGAAGAGACTTTACTTAAGAGAGTTATTGCAATCCTGAAGGGGTTAGGCTATGGGCATTGATGAAATACTGAAAGCTTACCGGGAAGAAATTTTGCGAATTGCTGCTAAGTACGGAGCGTATAATGTGCGGGTGTTTGGTTCAGTAGCCAGGGGGGAAGCCAGATCAGATAGTGATGTAGATTTTTTGGTAGAACTTGAACCGCAACGAACTTTATTAGACCAAATTGCTTTGATACAGTCCTTGGAAGAATTGCTAGGACGTAAAGTGGATGTGGCGGAGCCGGAAACTTTACATGAGTTGATTAGAGATAAAGTGTTGCAGGAAGCTGTGGTGTTATGAGAGATGATCGCCTGTACTTGAGCAACATCTTTGAATGTATCGAGCGCATTGAATCTTATACACAGGACGGCAAAGAGGTATTTTTGCAAACCACTATAATTCAAGATGCGGTAATTAGAAATTTTGAAATTATCGGGGAAGCAACCAAAAGGTTATCTCCTGAAATCAGAGCAGCTTATCCAGATATGCCTTGGCAGCAGGTAGCTGGTTTTAGAGATGTACTGATTCATGATTATTTAAAAGTTAACTTAAATCGAGTTTGGGGTGTAATTGAGCAGAATTTGCCCCAATTAAAGGCAACTGTTGAGGCGATTTTGGAAGAACTAGGTAACTTGTGAGGTACAGTTTTCAAAAAGCCTTAAGTTAAGAAAGTCGAGTAATTAATTTCTTGCCAAGGCTTGTCATGAGCCTTATATAGCAGGGAATTTGAGAGCCAGTGCTGTCCAAGCTCATTGCGCTGTCGAGGCTTCCATTCTTGGTTGGGTCAGCGTAATAAAGTTGGGGTTCAGTTGCGTAGTTATTAAAAATGCCGCTTTCGTCGTTAATGGGGGGCATAAAACAGTCAGGTTTCATGGCAAACTTTTGACTAGAGCGAGAGTTATTGTGTAGCACATACTACCGCTCGTTTTCCCAAGTTGGCCTACGTATAATACTTTTGACTTTGAGTTACTAAGTCATGAATGTTGTAATAACTTCTGAGGTTCTAACAGCTTATTATTTATGCCCTCGAAAGGCATATTTACTGCTATACAGCAAAGAGCGAGGAAATCTACATGAATATGAAGAAATATTGCTCAAAAATCAACTAAAAAGTCAGTCTAAATATTTAGAATTACTCGAAAAAAAGTGTAGTGATATCTCTACATATAGCTTTTCAAATCTTCAACAAAAGCCTGAATTTTTAACTGATGCTGAATTAATTGTAGATAACCTACAAGCTAAATGTGCAATTTTGAGAAGGACTAGTAAGTTAAATTACGAGCCGACAATTTTCATAGGAACATACACTATTAACCATACGGACAAGCTTCATTTAATGTTCGTTGGTCATGTATTGGCGAAAATTCTGGGTCAGCCGCCTGATGTGGGGCATATTGTCAATATACAGGGTGAGTCGCGGCGGTTTAAATTAGAAGGAAGCCATAAAGTTTTTAGTCCACTACTAGAAAGCTTACAGAACTGGTTAAATGAATCTTTTTTAGAAGAACCACCTGTCATCTTAAATAAGCATTGTTCTACCTGTCAGTTTAGAGAGCAATGCAGGGCAAAAGCAATTCAAGAAGATAGCTTAAGTCTCTTGGATAAAGTTACTCCTAAAATAGTTCATCAATATGAGAAGAAAGGAATTTTTACTGTTAAACAACTTTCTTATTTATTCAAACCTCGAAAGCGGAAGAAACGAGCTAGAAAACCTCCAGCAGTAACCCATGATCTTAAATTGCAAGCCCTTGCCATTCGCACAGGCAAAATCTATTTGCAAGAAATGCCTACTTTGACACGACAGGAAACTGAATTGTATCTAGATATAGAAGGTTTACCAGATCAGAACTTATATTACTTGATTGGGCTGTTAGTTCGTCAGGGTGAGAAAATAGAATATCATCCTTTCTGGGCGGATGATATTGATAATGAAAAGCAAATTTGGCAAGACTTTTTAACTATTGTTGCTCAATACCCGAACACACCAATTTATAGTTATGGTAGTTATGAGTTACGTGCAATCAAAACGCTAGATAAAAGGTATGAAACTAATAATCAAGAAGTTATTGCTCGTTTAGTTAACATTAATAAGCAAATTTATGGAAAGATATATTTTCCAGTCTACTCTAATAAATTAAAGGAACTTGCAAATTTTATCGGAGCTACTTGGACAGCACCTGATGCTTCTGGAATACAGAGTCTCGTTTGGAGACATTACTGGAATGATAGCCACGAAAGTCAGTATAAATTAAAACTAATAACGTATAACCAGGAAGATTGCTATGCTTTAAAACTCTTGGTTGAAGAGCTTGAAAGAATCAAGTATTCTGCTGATGTTTTGTCTGATGTTGATTTTGCACAGACACCTAAATCGCAAATCTCAGAAGCTGGGGAAAAAGTTCGTAGCCAATTTGAGATGATTCTTAGATTTGCAAGCGTGAAGTATGAGAAAAGGAAAATCAGTTTTAGCCAAGGGCAAGTGAGTGAAGGGGGTAAACGAGGAGGAACAAAGCCATCAAAAACCATGCCGAAACCAAATAAATGTGTGCAAGTCCCACAAGTAGATGCTTGCTTTCAGTGTGGTTATACTCCTCTCAAGTTAATGGAAACTAGAACTAGTAGAACCATCATTGATCTTGTGCTTGCCAAAAATGGAGTTAAAAAGATTGTAACGAAATACTTTGGTTTTCACGGATATTGTGCAAAGTGTCAACGAAATTATCCTCCTCCCAAACTTTTAGAATTTGAGAGGCATCAATTTTACGGACATGGCTTTAAATCGTGGATTGTTTACCAAAGAGTTGCTTTGCGTTTGCCTCTTCAAAGCATTCTTGAATCAGCAAAAGAGCAGTTTAACGAGCAGATGTCTTCTACGCGCATTCCATATTTTATGAAGAACTTTGCTGAATATTATGCAGAAACTGAGCAAGCTATTACGAAACGATTATTAGAAAGCCCTTTTATTCACGTTGATGAGACAAACTTTAGCATCAAAGGAGTCAATTGGTATGTGTGGGTATTCACAAATGGTGAATACGTTATTTTTAAGTTGACAGAAACGCGAGAAACCACAATTGTTCATCAAATTCTAGAAAATTATGGAGGGGTCTTAATTTCTGATTTTTATACTGGATATGACTCAATACCATGCAAACAGCAAAAATGCTGGGTTCACCTAATTCGTAATCTCAACAAAGACCTTAGAGAAAATCCCTTTGATATAGAATATGAGGGGTTTATTTGGAAAATTAAAAATTTAATAATTCCCATTATGGAAACAGTTCAAAAAAATGGATTAAAAAAGTTTTATCTGCAAAAATTTAGTACACAAGTAGATAAATTTTATATAAATTCAATCGACAATAAGCAGTATAAATCAGAATTAGTTTCAAAGTATCAACAACATTTCAAGAAATATAGAGATAGTTTGTTTGCTTTTGTTCAGCAAGATGGAATACCTTGGCACAACAATACAGCAGAGAATGCTATCAGGCATATCGCTATACAACGAGATATTTCCAAGACTTCTTTTCATGAAGAGCCAACTCGAAACTATTTAGTCCTACTTGGTATACGCCAAACTTGCCGTTACCAGAATAAATCATTTTTTAGGTTTTTATTTTCTGAGGAAACTGATATTGATAATTTCAAATCTAGAAAGACTAAAAAGAGGAACAAGTAAAAACTAATAGGCAATCCTAAAATTTATGTAGATACATGAAAAATTAAATAATAGCAGTAATTTAATGGACATCAACCAACAAAAAGAACAATTTAGCATCACGTATATTAGAGCCATCGCTGCCGTTGCTGGTTATTCTTTATATAGACCAGAAGTAGATAACGACTGCGTAGACTTAGGCATAGTTAGCCGAGGTGGCACAGGTAAAATCCTTTCCCCTAGACTAGAACTACAACTCAAATGTACAGCTAGAGAAATCCTTGAGGAAAACTATATTAAATATCCGCTCTCTCTCAAAAATTATAATGATTTAAAAATTAATGCCCTTGTCCCTCGAATCTTAGTAGTTGTTTTAGTTCCTGAAAAAATAACAGACTGGATAAAACAAACAGAATCCGAACTGTGCCTGAGATATTGTGCTTACTGGGTATCCTTGCGCGGAAGTCCAGACACCGAAAATACAACCAATGTTACTATTGAAATACCCCGTAGTAATCAGTTGACACCTGATGCACTCCAAGCCATCATTCAACGTATTAGTTTTGGAGATTTGCCATGAAAGTTACTATCAAAGATAGTGAAATACTCAAAACTGTTAACCCTGATGTTATCCAGGCACACTTGCAAGCAACAGGTTGGTATGAAACAGGGCGTATTTATAATGATGCCGGGGCAATTTGGCGACTAAAAAAAGATGCGGCTCCTGAATATGAAATCTTGCTACCTCTCCAACATAATTTAGGAGATTATGTCGAAAGAATCAGCGACATATTAAAAACATTATCTGCGGTTGAAAATCGTTCACAAGTTGATATTTTAGGCGAATTTATTACGAACTATCCCAACTTCACGGTTCTTGGTATAGTCATGCAAATTGCTACTCCATCAATTGATAAATTGAGTGGAGAAATTACTTTACTATGTACAATTTTTGAGAAATTGCAAGAAATTAGAACTGAACTAGCAGACCATGATTATATCTTAGCTATTAAAGCTTATCAGGAACGTTTACCAATTCGCTGCACAGGTGATTTGGTCAAAGTTGACAATCATTTTATTCTGAGAAATCCTCAAAATTTTCAAATTAATAATATCTAAATTATTAGGTCTTACCTAAATCAATTCTGATATCGAGTCGCTCATCTGCTTTTGCAAACGCTGACGGTTATCATCATATTTCAATACCGTTTGGACTTGGGCGTGTCTGCTGAATCGCTGAGTTGCGCGGTAGTTACCATTATTGAGATCCAAAACTGTAGTAATCGCACTGTGGCGGACACGATGCGGCGACATCTTCTTAGTAATTCCGGCTTCCTTGCAAAGACCATCCACCAATCGCCTGATTGCCTCCCCGGTTAATCTCGCGCCATTCTTGTGATAGGCCAGCACCGTAAAAAGCGGGTCATTACCCCGTTTTTTCTTACTTGCTTTAATCCAACTGGCGATCGCCAATGCGGTTTTATCTGATAGGTCAAGAATATCCTTCTGGCTACCCTTGCCTTTACCTAAAATAGAGAGCGTTTTTTCTTGATCAGGTGTGCCTTGTACTTGAGAACCACAGCAACGGCGTGACGCTGTTCCAGGTGAAGGAACTCTAACACTAAGTCCCAGCTGGGTTCTTTCTTGGCAACGAATAAGAAGAAATCTTTCAAGTCTTTCTGGTATTCGCGCTTAGTGTTGGGCGATCGCTTATCCCCAATCAGCTGCTGAATTACATCAGGGTCATTCTCTAGAGAAAAGTCTTCGCCGATGGCTAAGACGAGTGAGTTTTCGAGAACGCTAAGGTTTTCGGGGTGGATCGGGTTCATGGTTTTAAGCAGGGGAGAGATAAGTTCTTGAGCAGGGCGAACGCTTGTCTATGTATTGTTTCTGATGTCAAATAGATTGCACATTAAATAGACTTTAGTATCCTTAATTAAGGATTCAAAATTAATAACTTTTTGAGATTTTAGCTCCATGCTTTGAATCAAACAAAACAAGATTAATGATGACTTATTGATTTTCCCCGATTCAGCAGCCTAGCTACTAACTTTTGAATTCTTAAAACCAATGACGTTAATAATATATTTTCTTCTAGTAAGGAGAATTAAATTGTGCCGATTAAGCGCATTCTTGCTGGGCTAAATGAATTTCAGGACAACTATTTTGTTGCTCACCGTGAGTTATTTGAGCATTTGTCGCATGGGCAAAATCCAGAAGTGTTGTTTATAACTTGCTCAGACTCAAGAATAGATCCATTTTTAATTACACAAAGTCAACCAGGAGATTTGTTTGTTATTCGTAATGTTGGTAATCTCATACCATCTTATGGAAGGTTGAATAGTGGCGAAGCTGCGGGTATAGAATATGCTGTTGAGGCTTTGGGTATTAAAGATATTGTTATCTGCGGACATTCTCATTGTGGTGCCATGAAAGGGTTACTACAAATAGGTAATCTGGCAGGGCAAATGCCTTTGGTTTATGAATGGTTGAAGAATCATGCTGAAGCTACCCGCCGTCTTGTGCTAGATAACTACCAAGGTTATCCTCATGAGAAACTGCTAAAAATTGCTATTGAGCAAAACGTCCTCACACAGATAGAAAACTTAGAGACTTATCCTGTAATTCGTTCCAAACTTCACAGTAATCAACTTACACTTCATGCTTGGATTTATGAAATTGAAAGTGGAGAAGTGTTTGCCTACGATGCCGAAGACGGTAGATTTAGAGTTCTCAAAAACCGTTCGTTTCCTGTGCCTAATCCTCTAATTAGTGTACAGTCAAGTTAAAAATGAGGATTTTCTGAAACTACGCTACAGTAACTAACACCCCAGCATCAATAAAATTTAGCGATCGCTCTTAAGGCGGGGCGTAGCCCATCGCATTCTCTCAGGACTTGTATAGAAACTGGTACAGACGAGCGTATATATACAAACTCACCAAGGCTTGTATAGACCACGGCGATGGACTACGCTCGACCATAGATCATTGCTCTTGCTCTTGCAAAAGGAGCGGTTTCTAAACTGACTTGCCCCAAAAACTGCTGCACCGTATACCCCCTCGCTATCAATTTTGATATCAAAGCCGGAAATTACAGACCTAGCATCATCAATTGACACTCTATCACTTCCGCAAAACGGATTTAGCTGTTCGCGGATTGTTTTCATTAATGCACCCAGATGTGGCCGTATGATAGTCGTTATTGGAAACGCGCATTATCAATAACGACCATGTGAGTAGTTATGCCTAACGAGCCAATATTTGGAGAGCTAGTTAAAGTTGAGTTAGAAGCGTGTTTGTCTGCGCCGATAACTAGGTATTTTGACGCAGAACTTCAGGGCGACCCCGATGTGTTAGCGCAGCTGTTGGCAGATAAGCGCAACCCTAATACTCGACGTGCTTATGAGAAAGATTTGCGGGATTTCTTTATCAAGATGACTTTGATGCCGCCGACTGGGGATAGTGTGTTGGAGTTTTTGCACTTGCAGCGAGAGCAAGCGGTGATGGTGGTGTTGAAGTACAAGGCGAAACTGATAGCGTCGGGGTTACGGGAGGCCACAATTAATCGGCGGTTGGCGGCGATTAAGTCGTTGGCCAAGATGGGGCGGAAGTTGGGGGTGTGCAACTATTCCCTGGAAGATGTGTCGGGGGAGAAGGTTAAGGCGTACCGAGATACGCGGGGTGTTGATAGCAAAGCGATCTCTGTTGTAATTCAGCAATTTGATAAAGAAACATTAATTGGTAAACGCAACTATGCGATTTTTCTGGTGTTGTGGGGTTTAGCGTTGCGTCGCCAAGAGATATGTCATCTTAATGTGGGTGACTTTGATTTTTATGGGCGCAAGTTGAGAGTTTTGGGGAAGGGTAAGGGAACGAATGAAGAATATTTGGATATGTCAAAAGATGTGGCGGCGGCTCTTGCTGATTGGTTGATTGCTAGGGGGGAAATGAATGCTAATTTACCGATTTTTACAGCGTTAGATTTCCATAATTGTGGGCATCGATTGACTACGGATGCTGTCTATAAAATAGTGTCGGCGGCTTTTAAGAAAGCAGGGGTGAAGAAACCGATGTCACCGCACAGGGTCAGGCATTCGGCGATTACGGCGGCACTGGATGCTACTGATGGGAATATTAGAAAGGTGCAGAAGTTGAGCCGTCATGCTGACCCTAGAACGTTGATGATTTATGATGATAACCGCAATAAAGATTTGTGGGAAATGTCGGAGTTGTTAACGGGGATGTTGAAGAGTGCGGACGAATAAAAATTAATAAATTGTTAACAAGATACTTTAGATAGTGGAAATTTAAATATGAATATCAATTTAATAGAAGCGCGAGTAGAGGAATTAGATGAAAATCTAGAATTAACCACAGATGAGATTTTTGAGATTGTGTGTCGGGAATATCACCTAAATGCTGATTCTCTTGAAAAAGAACTAAATTGTAAATGTCCCTTTGCATTAACTGGCTTTTTAAGTGAGTTAGAACCGACAAAAATTTCTGATTATTTAACAATTGAATGAATTAATCTTTTTTCTGGGGTCAAATAGCTAACATACAAACTTCTTTATGTCCAGCTACAGCTTCTGACCAAGTTGAATATCTCCAGAATTTACCATTGTATTCGCCTCCAAAAATCATAGTTTCAAAAAGCTGTGGTTCTTGATTAGGGAAATTAGAATAATCCTTGCCTAAAAAAATGGTAGATACTCTTCCCCACGAAAAAGTATCTAAAGCTACTTGTACATTGTTCTCATTTTTCCGCCAATCAGACCATTGCTCAAGACTGTCGGGCTTAATAGGTTGTTTATTTTCATCTAGTATATAAAGCTCATCGAGTATATCCATATAATCCTTGCCAATCACTAATAACTTTAAGAAACACAACTAAAAATCTTTCATATATTGTTCCATGATACATCTTTAATGATTGTTTTTTAACTTCCTAATCTGCTTAATGAGCAGTCGCCAAGCTGTCTCAGTTATTGCTGCTAATCTGACTTCAGACAAGGGAACTTTTGTATCTACAAACTGGCTGTTTACGGACATTCCCATTAGACAAGGTATCCGATTTTTAATTCCCCAAATTTGGCGACACTCTAAATCTTCAACATCTGCTAAACCAAACCCAGTCACCCAAATTTTTCTTCCCTCAATTTCCATAACTCCAGGGTAAGGAATAGTTTCACCTACTCCAGCTATGATTTCACTGCCAAAAGCAGGGTAAGCAACTTCCATAATTGAGAGAATTTCTAACGCTGCCAGTTCACACCATTTTTTGGCATTAGCAATCGTATCAAATTTAACTGTTGGTGATAACTCTTGATATTTAGATTCACAATGAGAATCACTCAACTGTATTTCCGCTATTATCCCCTCCAGACCATGCTCGACAATTCCCTTCACACTTCGTTTTGACTCAACAGACCTATAAAAATTACAAAGTAATAACTGCTTATAAATGCGCTCGTTCTGTTGTTTATCCGCTTCCAAAGAGCGCCATTTAATCTCTTGAATGTTATTCCTCTCAGTACTGACCAAGCTATGGATTCCATCTCCGGCTGGGTCAGAAATACAGTAAGCAGAAGCGATTGTTAAGTCAGTTACTTTGGTAACTGTCATTTTTAACTCCCTTTCGTTGGCGACTAACCCTGTTGTGTCACTATCGCGGTAGTATAAGGATGTAAAAAGCCCAGAACGAAGACACAGAGCATGGTAGAGCCTCGTCCACCCAAACAAACCGTCAAATTTGTGGATGAATATTGTCTTTGGTATA
>NZ_JADEXZ010000102.1 GCF_015206815.1 Fortiea sp. LEGE XX443 | reverse complement strand
TTGCATGTGTCAGAAAATCAGTTACGTTCATTGGTTTGAGGAGATGATGTCATGCTGACTATTTTAGGCTTAATAGAGTTAGTGTAACTATATATGTAAATTTTTGTATCAGCATTCAACATTTCTGCTGTTAAACAGATTGATCGTCGAATTAAAATTTCTGGCGCACAATGGAAACTTGATAACGTTCCTCCAGTCTTAGCTCATCGTTGTGCCTATCTTAATGGATTAATTTTTGCTCGCTAAATAAAAACTGGGATGCACTCTGTTTTAATCACCTTGGCTGTTACCATAACAAAATTTTGTCTTGGGGGAAAGATGAAAAGGTGTTTCTTCCATCTCTTTTCACCCTTCAACTGATCAGATAAATTCCGTCGTAAATTTAGTGGTATCAATCATAACCACTGGCGCTGATTCAACTTGGCCGATAGGAGCAGGCTGCATATCTCGATAATCCAATATTTGGACAATAATGAGATAAGCAACAGCTAGTAATATAGAAATTGCACCTGTAATAATAGCGACTATTTTTGAGCGGTTCATCATTAGTTCCTAATAATGCAAATTATTGTGCTAGAGATGTTGGGTGGGGAAGTGACAAAAATGTTAGAGACGCGAATATTCGCGTCTCTAGAAACTTGATATTAACATAAAATAAAATTACATTTAAATAAAAATTTAGTTCTAAATTAATAGAATTAGAAAAATGTTCAGTTAATTCTTCTATAAGTTTTGCGCCACTTTTCTAACTGATCAATTGCTATTGACCTCGTGATCACGTTCATGTCATTACCTCGCCAATCAACTTCTGAATCTGTAGTAAAAACCCCACATTCTAATTGATCTAATTTAATATCCCAATATTCACTAAATCGGTTTTTTAAAGTAATTACTTGTTCAAACACTTTGTTTCTATGCTTATTTCTTCTTTTTCTTTCTGTAGCACCTGTCGCTTCTGTATCAATAAATTTAGTTTCGATGAGAAACAGATTACCTCTTGATGTAAGATAAACAAAATCACACTTTCCTAAATCTGTATAATCGGCAATTGGCGACTTTTCAAATAAAAGTAATTCGTAACAGTCAGGAAACAAATTTTTGATATTTAAAAATAAATAAGCTTGCAAAAGTAGTTCCTTGTCGTAAGGAAAAACTATCACTCCTTCAAAAAATTGTTGAATATCTTCTTGGGTTTGGGGTTGAATTTTTTTACAATAATAAACAAATCTATGTAAATCATTTGCAATCATTAAATTTTAGCTCCTTTACTTAGATTTTTCAGCTATTCATAGCATTAAAAGATACTATTTTTTCCTAGAAAATATCATCCGCATAAGTCACTAAAAAAAACAATTTATTACAGTATTACTACGGCAATATACTGTTGACGAAGCAATCATTAAGATATCAACTGATTTCAGTTGATTAAAGGAAAAAGATTTTTTATTACTTTACTTATTAAAAATTTCTGCTCAATTACCAGTCAAGTGTTTGACGTGAGCAAGAAATCTGGCATTTTGTAGTGCTAGAACAGTTGAACGTGCATCTTGTACCCAAAATTGTCGTCCAAACCGGACAAGTTGACGAGAGTTACCAGCCTGGACAATTCCAATTACGGGAACTTTGGCTTTTTCCTTATCCCCTGAAAGTTCTTTCAAAATTGTTCTTAAGTTATGACTTTCTTCAATTGTGCTTGCTTGCTGAGGAGTTAACTCTACCATCACCATTTGGACTGTTTCTACTGGTTCGACATCTTCCACAATTAATTGTGTTTGTTCGTCTCGTCGGTCTACTTTACCCCAAATAATTAATCTGGCATCAACTTTTAGTAAATCACTCACACGTTCATAAGTTTTAGGAAAGACAACAGCTTCTAATTGTGCAGTTAAATCTTCTATCTGCAAAATTGCCATCTGATCGCCTTTTTTAGTTGTAACTTTTTTCACATTATTTAACATCACAACTGCACAAAGTAATGTGTCTTCTTTCTGCTCTCCCAGTTGTGATAAGTTAATTGGTGCTAAAATTGAAGACGAATTCTTAATAGATTTCAATGGATGATCTGATACATAAAACCCCAGCAATTCTTTTTCCATCTGTAACTTTTTCTGGGGCGGAAAGTCTGGCACAGGTTGTGCCTTGGGTGCAGAATCAAAGACGTTACTGACTGTTTTAGTAGTATTAGAAAATCCACCTAATAAATCAAATAAATTACCTTGACCACTAGCTTTATCTTTAGCACGAGATTGCGCCCAATCATAAACAAGTTCTAGGTCTTTAATTAATTGGTGGCGATTGAGTTCAATTTTGTCAAAAGCTCCACAATAAATCAGGGATTCCAAAGTCCGGCGATTAACTGTACGCAAATCCATGCGATCGCAAAAATCTGATAGTGATTTAAACTCGCCTTCCTGCTCACGAGTTTCCAAAATACAGGCGATCGCATTCTGCCCCACATTACGCACTGCGGAAAATCCAAATAAAATTTTGTCGCCCAGTGGTGTAAAATCTACACCAGAACGATTAACATCCGGCGGCTCAATTTGAATATTCATGCTCAAACAAGTCGAAATATATTTCTGCACCTTGTCTGTGTCACCACTGTTAGCCGTCAACAGCGCTGCCATATATTCCAATGGATAATTAGCTTTTAAATATGCAGTTTGATAAGTAACATATCCATAAGCAGTAGAGTGAGATTTATTAAAGCAATTGGAAGCAATTAAACCATTTTTGATCACAAAATTATGGTCATGTTCTACTCCAATGTCATATACATTTTCTTGACCAACATATTTACGAGTAATTATTTTTACCATTTTCTTATTCCTCCTAACAAATTTTATAAAAGTTAATTATATTCCTGTAATTATCAACCAATAGCCAAACTGAAAAATGTACTTATGTAAAGTACACTGCTATCCTCTTACACGACAATAACTGAAATTTATAGCCAAGTTAATAGCTCAAATTTCATGATTTGCAAACATGCGGTTATAAAACATTTAGTTGCTGTTTTTACCCGAACCTAAGTACTCATAAAAATTTAAGTATTCAATTTCATACTAGCCTGCGGCAAGCCGCTGCGCGTCTACATACTTCATACTTTTCCCCAATTACCCCGCAATATGTACTAAAATCAAGGACTTGAGTTACCAAGGGAGCAGTCATGGCATCCATACGCGAGTTGCACGAACAGCTAGTTAAAAAAGAACGTTCTGCCGTTGAAATTACCCAAGAAGCTTTGGATAACATTCAAGCGTTAGAGCCGAAATTGCACAGTTTCTTGCATGTAACGGCACAACAGGCGTTAGATCAAGCTCGTGCTGTAGATGCAAAAATCGCTGCTGGCGAAGAAATTGGCAACCTAGCAGGGATTCCCATTGGCATCAAAGATAATATGTGTACCAAGGGAATTCCTACCACCTGCGCCTCCCGAATTTTGGAAAATTTTGTGCCACCTTATGAATCAACAGTGACACAAAAACTGATGGATGCAGGGGCTGTCATGGTTGGCAAAACCAATTTAGATGAGTTTGCAATGGGTAGTTCGACAGAAAATTCTGCCTACCAAGTAACAGCTAATCCCTGGGATTTAACGCGGGTTCCTGGTGGTTCTTCTGGCGGTTCAGCCGCAGCAGTAGCGGGGGGAGAATGTGTTGTATCCCTGGGTTCTGATACTGGTGGCTCAATTCGTCAACCAGCATCCTTTTGTGGTGTAGTGGGGATGAAGCCAACCTACGGCCTAGTTTCTCGATACGGTTTAGTGGCTTACGCTTCATCTTTGGATCAAATTGGGCCTTTTGGGCGCACAGTAGAAGATACAGCAATTTTGTTGAGAGCGATCGCAGGTTATGATCCCAAAGATTCCACCAGCCTAAAAGTAGAAATTCCTGACTACGCTGCTACCTTAAAACCAGACCTCAAAGCTAGAAGAAAGATGCGGATTGGGGTAATTACAGAAACCTTTGGCCAAGGTTTAGACTCTGTTGTTGAGGACGCTGTTACCAAAGCGATCGACCAATTACAAAGTTTAGGAGCAGAGATTCATATAGTTTCCTGTCCTCGTTTCCGCTATGGCTTACCTAGCTACTACATCATCGCCCCATCCGAAGCATCAGCCAACTTAGCTCGTTATGATGGCGTGAAATATGGTTTACGCACACCTGATGCAGATAATTTGCTGTCTATGTACACTCGTACCCGTGCTAGTGGTTTTGGTACAGAAGTCAAACGCCGGATTATGATTGGCACTTATGCGCTATCGGCAGGTTATTATGACGCTTACTATCTCAAAGCCCAAAAAGTCCGCACCCTAATTAAGCAAGACTTTGAAAATGCGTTTAAAAATGTCGATGTGTTAGTTACTCCCACTGCTCCCACTACAGCATTTAAAGCCGGGGAAAAAACCACAGATCCCTTGAGCATGTACTTAAATGACCTGATGACAATTCCTGTGAATCTGGCTGGTTTACCTGGTATCAGCGTACCCTGTGGTTTTGATGACAACGGTTTACCCATTGGCTTACAAGTAATTGGCAATGTATTAAGAGAAGACCAAATACTCCAAGTCGCTTACGCTTATGAACAATCCACTAATTGGCATCTTCGTCAACCGCAACTTTAGTGTTGAGTGCTGAGGAGAAAATAACTATTGACTGTTGACTTCTGGGGTGAACGTGACTTCTTGGACTTTACCTGGACTTCCCAAAGGTTTTGCTGGTTGATTATTCACAGAAAATAATACAGCACCGGCATTCCCAGAACTGACAGTCAACTGTTTTTTTGCTGTCCAAGTTTTACGTTCCCCTTTGGTTAAGTAACCCACAAATTCAGTTTTGCCGTCTGCCTTTACTTGTAACCACGATCTGTCTTGAAATTCTAAAGTGACCGCTACAGCTTGACTAGCAGTATCATGGGGCGATACTGCTACAGGTAATGTAGTGAGATTTTGAGTAGGTAGTGATATTTGTTCCTGTCCTGAGGATGGAGAAGATTCAGCCGTTGATGATGTAGATGATACTGCTGGTGTTTGTTTGTGTGAGGTTCCTGAGTTGAATTTTTTTACTAAAGATTCTGCTGAAAATTTGGGATTGAGTACATAAATAAGCCCAATTGAAGCAACTAATAACAAGACGAAGTAAGGTATAAACAGAGGTATGTGATTTTTTGGTTTCTTCTCTAAATTTTGACTGAAATTACTATCAAATTCTGGAGTCACAAATTCAATTGAAAAAGTTTTTGCTAAAGCAGCACCATCCAAGCCGATGACATCTGCATAACGACGGATAAATCCTTGAATATAGATAGGTTCAGGCAAGTCCTCAAAGTTACCAGCATCTAAAGCTTTTAAAGAAGCTAGTCGAATATTTGTCTTTTTTGCTACTTCTTCAAGTTGGATAGATTTTTCTTCTCTTACCTGTCTTAAAGTTTTACTTATTTCTTGTAACTGTTCTTTTTGATTGTCTTGTAAGAGGTTCACGACCTTCTCCTAAAATTGACTCATGTTTACCATTTAACAAAAGAATTACTAATTAATTTTTTGACCATATTTAATTTTAGTTGGAAAACAAGATATTACACCTTTAAGTTGCATATTTGCTGATGACGATTGTCTTGCGCTGAGAAAAGTCGCTATCGACACTATACGAAAAAAGCGAAAACTGCTATATAAGTATTTTTTAAAGCATAAGTTCGCTCACATGAAAATACGCAAGCTGCAATTGTTATTGTTATTAGGGTCTAGGCTGCTACTTTGGGTAGGAATAATTGCAGCGATCGCTTACTCTGCCATCTGTATATTCCTGCTTGTCCAGCAACCAAGGTTCATCTTTTTTCCCTCCAGTGTGATTGAAAAAACACCGGAGTTGTTTAATCTGCCTTATGAAGAAGTCTGGTTACCTGTGAAAACTAGCGCGGGTAAGGTGGAAAACGTCCACGGTTGGTGGATTAAAGCCAACCAGCCCGATGCCAAGGTGTTGTTATATCTGCACGGGAATGGCATTAATATTGGGGCAAATATAGCTCATACCAATCGATTTTATCAACTAGGGTTTTCGGTACTGCTGATTGATTATCGGGGATATGGGCGCAGTCAAGGCGATTTTCCTAATGAAATTAAAGTTTATCAAGATGCTGCTACAGCTTGGCAATATCTTACGCAGCAACAGCAGATTCCACCCCAGCAAATTTTTATTTACGGACATTCTTTAGGTGGTGCGATCGCCATTGATTTAGCAGTGAAACACCCAGAAGCTGCTGGATTAATTGTAGAAAGCTCGTTTACATCTATCCGCGACATGGTATCTACTCGGAACTTGTTTTCGATATTTCCGGTCGATTTGATTCTGACACAGCGCTTTGAATCTATCGAAAAAGTATCGCAGTTACAAATGCCAGTTTTATTCATTCACGGTACTGCTGATTCAACTGTGCCATCTTACATGAGCCAAAAACTGTATGATGCTGCTCCTGAACCGAAACAACTAATTTTTGTTCCAGGTGCAGACCATAATAATACAGCCGTAGTCTCTGGCGGGAAATATCTGCAATGGGTGCAGTCATTTGTTCGACAAGCACAAGCACATAATAATTCTCGTCCTTGATGTATGGCAAAGTAGATTGTAGAGACGTTGCAATGCAACGTTTCTACAGGCATTTTGGGTTGATAAAAATTCTTATCCGAACAGTATTGCTAATTCTTGACGAATATAAAGTTAGAGTTAGTAATAATAAAAACTATTAATTAAGTAATAATACGATAAAATATCGTAAATACATATTTAGATATTACACAAATCCAACTAGGCTAAAGATAGCCTTTGCAGGCTGTTCAGGCTTTAGCTTTTTAAATATAGCTGAGATAAGTATTTAATATATCATTATTGATGAGTGATAATTTTACTAAAGAAATTTGCAAAATCATAGATAAATATCCGGATATAATATTCCAAAAATAGGAGAATTTATACAGGTACAACCAGTCTCTTCTTGGCATCAGGAGCAACTTCAATCATGACTACGACACCTGTATACTTATTCAAAATTCCGGGAAATTCTGCTATTGAAATTTCGCAAGACGAACTGCGATCGCTGCTGGGTGAAATTGAGTCTGAACTCCATCGCAGTAAAGTTTATCGTCAAGCTGTGGCTGCATTGCAAAAGTTACTAGGCTCCTCAGAGGAAGCCAAGACTTTATTTAAAGCTGTAAGTAGAGAGGCCATTGGTTTAGCATTTCATCAATTTGCACATCACGCAAAAGCGACAGATAGCAACCAACAAACAGATACAGAAGATTGTAGTAATGTAGCAAATAACATCACCAACGATAATATAACAAAATCTTTGGCAACCGAGGATTTAACCAATACCTCTGTAAAGAATGCCGAAAGTTCAGAACACAGACATCCTGTAACTGCACTCATGAAGTTTTTCAATCCCCATCAAAAAACTACCAACCCTGAACTAGAAAAGCAAATGGTTGCCGAACAGCGTTTAGAAATTATGCGTCAAATTGGTCAGCAACTGCGACAAGCTCGTGAAGCTAGAGGTTTTTCTTTTAGGGATTTGAGTATATTCACTCACCTGCCAATCCATCAAATGGAAGCGGTAGAAAATGGTAATTTAGAATTACTGCCAGAGGATATTTTAGTCCGAGGATTTATCCGCGTTATGGGTAATGCTTTGGGGCTAAATGGCACAATTTTAGCTAATTCTTTACCTGCAACTAACACTGTGCCATCAGTTTTACCTTCTTGGTCTCAGCCTAAACATAACTCTAAAGGATTGGGGCTGGAAATACGATCTGTGCATTTGTATGTAGGCTACACAGCGCTTGTGGCTGGGACAGTAGGAGGATTATCGTTAATGTCGCAGCCTGGAACAATTGACACAACCCTGAATCCAGACATAACGCCGTCTTCGTCTATTTCTCAGTCAACCCGAAATCCTGAGATAACTGCCAAACCAGGCATAAAATCCAGTCGTACTGGAATTAGTGTAGGCTCAGATATTGCCCCGCCAGAAGCATTGTAGTAAAAGTATGAAGTGTGAAGTGTGAAGTGTGAAGTATGAAAAATTATCCTTCATACTTTACATTCACCATTATGAGAAAGTATAGCAATTGATAAAACTTAGACACTAAAAGACTTTTAATTCTGTAACCTGCAACCTGTAACCTGTCACCTGTAACCTGTCACCTGTCACCTGCTCTATGACCCCAGACCCTTATGCTTGGATAGAACAATCATTAGCAACCATTCATCGGGCGGACTGGTATCGTTCAGTACAGACATTGAGCGATCGCCCTGGTGCGACGGTTGTTTTGGCGGGGCGAGAGGTAATTAACTTTGCCAGTAACGATTATTTGGGATTAGCTGGGGATGAGCGGTTAATAGCGGCGGCGATCGCAGCTATTAATAAATTTGGTACTGGTAGCACTGGTTCTCGATTACTCAGTGGGCATCGAGAATTACACAGAGAATTAGAAATAGCGATCGCATCTCTCAAACAAACCGCAGATGCGCTTGTATTTAGTTCAGGATATCTGGCTAACTTAGGGGCGATCGCATCTGTAGTTGGTAAACGTGATTTAATTCTCTCTGACCAGTACAATCATTCCAGTCTGAAAAATGGCGCAATTCTTAGCGGCGCAGCAGTTATTGAATATCCACACTGTAATGTTGAAGCCTTAAAAACTCAATTAAGCCAACAGCGACAAAACTACCGCCGTTGTCTAGTTATGACTGATAGTGTCTTCAGCATGGATGGCGATTTATGCCCTTTACCAGCACTATTAGAACTAGCTGAAGAATTTAACTGTATGCTACTAGTTGATGAAGCTCATGCCACTGGGGTAATTGGCAAAACTGGCGCTGGATGTGTCGAACATTTTGGATGTACAGGAAAGCAGCTAATTCAAATTGGGACTTTAAGTAAAGCTTTGGGTAGTTTGGGCGGTTATGTAGCCGGAAGCGCCAGCCTCATTGACTTTTTACGCAATCGCGCCCCCACTTGGATTTACACCACCGGACTTTCACCAGCGGATACAGCAGCAGCCTTAGCCGCAATTCAAATTATTTCACAAGAACCCCAAAGGCGAAATCAATTGTGGCGTAATGTAGATTATCTCAAAAATTTAATGCAGCAGCAGCTACCTAACCTCAAATTGCTGCCTACGGAATCACCCATACTCTGTTTTCAATTACCCAGTCCAGCCGATGCACTACGAATTGGTAAGCATCTCAAAGATGCTGGCATTTTCGCCCCCGCAATTCGTCCGCCTACAGTGCCTACAAGTCGCATCAGAATTTCTGTAATGGCTACTCATGAAGCGGCGCAGATAGAAAAACTAGTAACCGTGCTAAAAGATACTTATTAAATCATCATGTTTAATTATGCTAATACCTAAAGTTATAAACCAGTATCACATCAAACTCTATTCCTGCTCAAGCCACATTTTTAATTTTAGGCTTTAAGATAGGAGTACAAAATTAGTTTGTTTAAAATTAAAAACTTAGTATTAATAAAATCTTACGATATTACAAGTTTGTTTAGGTTGACATACAATAACGCGATGTGCGACTTATTTTGAAAACCCCTCTCCAAACCTCTCCCCACAGGGAGAGAGGCTTTAATTCTTGCTCCCCTTCCCTTGTAGGAAAGGGGCTGGGGGTTAGGTTTGAGAGAAAGTTGCACACGGCGTTACAGTATTATCAAAAAATTGACCACTAGCAAAAGATTTTTTTTTTTTTAAACAAAGGATCTATCTGAAGATAAGTTCCGAAAATTTGCAAACTAGCTTAGGGTAGGTATAGCCCTCGCTACAAATATTGCTTGTTTACAAGTTTTTCATGCCCTACATTCATTATTCGCAGTTACTACGTTATGGCTTTGTAGTGTTAATTGTCGCCACAGCACTAGTAATAATGCTATTGCTTGACCCTATGCTAGACATGAAAGGAACGCCATTCCTGCTATTTTTTAGTGCTGTGATGGTGAGTGCTTGGTACAGTGGTTTAAAAGCAGGGTTGTTGGCAACCTTCTTATCTGTAATCCTGAGCGATTACTTTTTTCTTTCCCAACACTACGCACTAAATTTAAGCTTATCTAATGGTGTAAAGATAGTGTTATTTGCTGTGCAAGGATTACTCGTTAGTTTTCTATGCGAGGCATTAAGGCACGCTAAATGTAAAGCTGAAGTTAATCTCCAGAAGCTCAAAGTCAGTGAAGAGCGATTTCGCGTAGCCCTCAGCAATTCAGACATTATAGTGTTTCAGCAGGATAAAGACTTACAGTATGAATGGGTTCATAATCTTCAAGGAGTGGAGGCTGAATCAGTACTGGGGAAATCTGACTATGAACTTTTCCCAACTTCAGTAGCAGAGCAATTGACGGCAATTAAACAAAGAGCAATAAAACAGGACATTTCAGCCCGTGAAGAAGTGTGTGTAACTCTGCGAGGAGAAGTTTTATATTATGACTTGTTGGTGGAACCGCTCAAAGATATGGAAGGCGGTGTCACCTGTGTAGCAGTGAATATTACTGAGCGCAAGGAAACAGAACTCGAAAAAGCCAAGTTGCAAAGCGAACTTCAGCAAGCTCTCCAGCAAAAAGATGAATTTTTGGCGTTGCTAAATGCTTGGCTAACCACTTCCCCAATTGCACTAGCTTTTCTTGATACAGAACTCCGCTATGTTTATGCTAATGAAGCTTTAGCAGCTACTAACGGTATACCGCAAAATCAACACATTGGCCGCACCTTACAAGAAGTATTACCCCAATGGGCAACACAACTAGAGCCTGTTTTTCAACAAGTGATGCAAACACGGGAGCCACTACTTAACCAGGAAGTGAGTGGTGAAACCTATCCGCCTGGAGTGTATCGTTATGGTCTTGTGAGCTACTATCCGGTAAGTTTACCAGATGGGAAATTGCTGGGGGTAGGGATTAGTGGCGTTGATATAACTCCTTTGAAACAAGCTGAATACGCCTTGAGAGAAAGTGAAGCGAAATTTCGTAGTGTAGTTGAGTCAAATATGATTGGTATTGGCTTCTGGGAAAAAGATGGCAAAATCACAGATGCCAATGATGCTTTGCTAAATATGTTAGGTTACAGCCGAGAAGAAGTGGTAGGAGGTGAAATTGACTGGCGAAGTCTAACACCGGTTGAGTATTTACGACTTGATGAGCAAGCATTGGGGCAATTTGAAGAAAATTCCTTTTGCATTCCTTTTGAAAAAGAATATTTTCGGAAAGATGGGACTCGCCTTCCAGTTTTAGTAGGTGGTAGCCACTTGGATGGGACTCTAGATAGGGGGGCTTTTTTTGTTCTCGATATTACAGAGCGCAAGGAGTCTGAGGATAAACTCCGTTATGTTGCTGAAATTAGTAGTTTACTTTCTACTTCATTAGATTATGAGCAAACTTTGCAACAAATTGCCAAAATTTCTGTGCCGCAGATGGCTGACTGGTGTTGTGTTGATATCTTAGCTGAAGATGGCTCAATTCGCCGCTTACCTATTGCTCATGCAGATCCATCCAAAGTAGAGTTAGCCCAAAAACTTCAAGAGTATGTACCGAATTGCCAAGGTAGACATCCGATCGCTAGAGTACTGCAAACTGGACAACCAGAATTAATTCCCGAAGTGCCTGATTCTTTGTTGTTAGAAGCAACTGAGAATGAGGAACATTTAAAAATTGTTCGACAAATGGGGGTGAAGTCGGCCATGATTGTGCCGTTAGTGGCACACACGCGAGTACTCGGTTGTATAACATTTGCGATCGCTGATTCCCATCGTTGTTACGATCAAGCTGACTTGGCTTTAGCGACAGATGTTGCTTATCGCGCCGCCTTAGCAGTAGAAAATGCCCAACTTTATCGAGATAATCATCAAGCTTTAATCCAATATGCCGAATCACTATCGCTGTTAGATGCTTTGTTAGCAGGTGCGCCTATAGCTGTATGCTTTCTAGATCGGGAACTGCGCTATATCAGAATTAATCAGGTTTTGGCTGACATTAACGGTTTCCCCATCGAAGCACATCTGGGACGCAAATTTAGAGATGTATTTCCAGAGATGGTAGCTCAGTTTGAAGGGCCGTTGGAACAAGTTTTGCAAACAGGAGAACCCCTACTAAATGTAGAAATTAGTGGGGAAGCACCAGGAAAACCAGGAGTTTATGGCTACTGGTTGGGTAACTATTACCCAGTTCGCAATGCTATGGGTGAAACTGTGGGAATTGGCATTATTCTGGCGGATGTGACAGCAACCAAAATAGCCGAAATTGCTCTGCGGGAAAGTGAAGCCAGGTTCCGCGCCATGTTCAACCAAGCGGCGGTGGGGATTACTTTAGTAGCTTTAAATGGACAGTTCCTGCAAGTGAATCCAGCGCTGTGTGACATTACCGGATACAGCCAAGCAGAATTAACCCAGATGAATTTTTCCGAAATTACCCACCCTGATGACTTAGCAACCGATTGGGCACAGGTGGGAAGAGTGTTAGCTAATCAAATCAGTGGTTATACCTTAGAAAAACGCTATATCCGTAAAGATGGTTCGATTGTTTGGGTAAATCTGACTTCTTCAACCGTTTGGGATATGAATGGACAAGCGAAGTATGCGGTGGGGATTGTCGAGGATATTAGCAAACGCAAACAAGCAGAAATAGCCCAAAACTTTTTAGTCGAAGCCAGTAGCCTCCTAGCTGCTTCACTAGATTATGAAGTCACACTGCATAATCTAGCTAATTTGGTAGTTCCTAGCCTAGCTGATTGGTGTGTTGTTGATGTTGTTGGAGAAGATTATGCAATTCAACAGGTGGCCATAATCGCCGTTAATTCTACTAAACAAGCAATGTTAACAGAACTCCGACGGCGTTATCCACCAAAATACGAAGATCAGAATCCTTTGAGGGAAATACTATTACAAGGGCAATCAGTCTTTTATCCTGAACTTTCATCCCAGACTATTGCAGAGATGGCGCAAGACGCAGAGCATTTACAATTACTCCAAAATCTCGGTATTCGTTCTCTGATGGTGATTCCACTCCACTTACGGGGACAAGTATTCGGTGTAATTTCTTTGGCTAGAGGCGAATCTAGCCGTCCCTACAACTCAGCCAACTTAGCTTTAGCTGAGGATTTGGCTCGCCGTGCTGCCACAGCCATTGATAACGCCAGACTTTACCAAAAAACTCAACAGGCAAAGCAAGCCGCAGAAATGGCTGCTAATCGGACTGTGCGGTTACAAAAAATCACCGCCGCCCTCTCAGAAGCCATCACGCCGCAACAGGTAGCAGACGTAGTAGTAAATCAGGGAATTGCCGCCTTGGGAGCTAGTGCAGGTTCTGTGACTTTGTTAGCAGAACAAGGCACTGATCTCAAAGTTGTGCAAGCAAGTGGTTATCCACAATCAATGCTGGATAATTGGAAAAGTTTCCCTTTGAACGCTAATGTGCCTTTAGCGGAAACCGTGAGAACTGGACAGCCAATTTTTCTCGAAAGTCCAGAAGCTTTCACAGCTAGTTATCCCCACTTAGCAGAGTCTGTATCTGTGACGGGAAATTGTGCTTTTGCTTGTATTCCATTAATCGTAGAAAAACAAGTTATGGGGGCTTTAGGATTAAGCTTTACTACTGCCCAAGTATTTCGAGAAGAAGACCAAGGATTTATGTTAACACTAGGGCAACAGTGCGCCCAGGCGATCGCTCGCGCTCAACTCTACGAAGCCGAACGTCATGCCCGTGCGGAAGCGGAAACAGCCAACCGCATCAAAGATGAATTTCTGGCTGTGCTTTCCCATGAACTGCGGACTCCTTTGAACCCAATTTTGGGCTGGGCAAAGTTACTCCGCACCCGCAAAAACGACGAAGCTACAGTAGTTAAGGCACTAGAAACAATTGAGCGCAACGCTAAATTACAAGCCCAACTCATTGAAGACTTATTAGATGTGTCGCGGATTTTACGCGGTAAGCTAAGTCTGCATATCCGCACAGTGGATTTAAAAAGTACCATTACCGCCGCATTAGAAACAGTGCGTTTAGCCGCCGAAGCCAAGTCAATCCAACTGCAAACAGTGTTGACTAACCATAACATCGAAGTTATGGGTGATGGCGATCGCTTGCAACAAATCGTCTGGAATTTGGTTTCTAATGCTGTTAAGTTTACCCCAGCCGAAGGATGGGTAGAAGTGCGTTTAGAGCAAGTTGGTTTTGATGCCCAAATTCAAGTAATTGATAACGGTAAAGGCATCACTCCCGAATTTTTACCCCACGTTTTTGACTACTTCCGCCAAGCAGATGGCAAAACAACTAGAGTATTTGGCGGATTGGGATTAGGACTCGCCATTGTGCGCCATTTAGTAGAACTGCACGGCGGTATAGTCTCGGCAGATAGTCCTGGTGAAGAACAAGGGGCAACTTTTACAGTCCGACTCCCACTGCATAAAAGTGCTGAATCTGCCGAAGTTGGTGCTAAGTCTGCACAGATAGAACTGACAACTCAGGATACATTACTAGCTGGAGTGAAGATTTTGCTTGTAGATGATCAAGCTGATGTGTTGGAGTTTTTCAGCTTTGCCTTAGAACAATATGGGGCAGAAGTTACAGCTTTAGCATCCGCATCTGAAGTATTACAAGCATTAACCCAGCTACAGCCAGATATTTTATTAAGCGATATTGGAATGCCCATCATGGATGGGTATATGTTGCTGCGTCAAATCAGACGATTACCCCCAGAAAAAGGCGGGCAGATTCCTGCCATCGCCCTCACAGCTTATGCTGGAGAAATCGACTACAAACAAGCAATGGCCGCAGGCTTTCAAAAGCATATCCCCAAACCCGTTGATCCAGTTGATTTAGCAATTGCGATCGTCCAGATGATTAATCAGAAATAACCTTAACTCTGTAGGCAATTGGTTATTCCTTACCATGTGTGGTAACTTACAATTTACAAATAAAGCCCTTGTTTAAACATTTATGGAAAGGCTAAACATCAAAGAAGAAGCTCGAAAGTTAATTGACAAATTACCAGAAAACTGTACATGGGATGACTTAATGTACGAGATTTATGTCAGACAAGTAATTGAAGCTGGACTTGCTGACTCTCAGGCTGGTAGAGTAACTTCTGTGCAAACAGTTAGGGCAAAATTTGGACTACCAGAGTGAAAGTTCACCAAACATGATACTAGACTTGTGCGATCGCATTTACCAGTGGGAATCATAACAAAAATTCATCACGGTAAATAGCCAATGGCTTATCAGAATATTACAGCCTCCCTTACTCCAGAAGATATCCAAGAAATTAAAGCCGCCTTTGCCACGATTCAAGCAAAATTGCCTTTCCTTGTTACCCTGAGTGCCGAAGAACGACGTAGTTTATTTAAAATGGGCGATAAAAGACTAGCTTTTGTCAACACTAGCCTGATTGCTGCCCAGTCGAACCGCGAAATTTTACCCGCCAGCTTTGATTTAGATGAATTTATCCGCGATTATCAACTAGCCACCACACTCACCGAACTGTTAATTGGACTGCGACAACTGACAGAACAAGTAGATGATACTCTCATGGCAGTCGGTAGTGAAGCAATGGGTAGCAGTTTGACAGTTTACGATTACGTCAAAACAGCCGCCAAGAAAACTCCAGGTTTAAAAACCATAGCTCAACAAATGGGCGATCGGTTTAAAGCAATTAAAAGTAAACCTGCTAAAGCAAATATAACGGTTCCCAATTGAAGGGAATACACCAGGGGCGCAAAATTGTGCGCCCTAACTTTTTCTGTTACTCTTTCCGTTTTCTCAACTTCTGCAAGAGTATCCTGATTTGCAAAACGAGATGTATCTTTTAGTGAATAACCCTGTTGTGTCACTATCGCGGTAGTATAAGGATGTAAAAAGCCCAGAACGAAGACACAGAGCATGGTAGAGCCTCGTCCACCCAAACAAACCGTCAAATTTGTGGATGAATATTGTCTTTGGTATA
>NZ_JADEXZ010000101.1 GCF_015206815.1 Fortiea sp. LEGE XX443 | reverse complement strand
TGTTGGATGAGGATCTCTTGCCAAATGTTTAAGAATTTGTAATTCTACATCCATTGCCCTACTTTCCTTCCAGAGTTTTTTCTTTTCATCCTTTTATTCAGAATACTCGGAAAGTGACAGAAGAGGGCTATTTGCACGAATGTCTTTGCGCCTTTGCGCCTTTGCGCGAAACAAAAAAATATTTATGCAAGAGGTCTACTGATATCAATAGAATCAAAAAAAAGAAAAACGGTAGATAAAATGATCCTCTACCGTTTTCTAATATCTATTTGAGATTCAATCCCAAACGTTAATTACGACTCAATTGCTTGAGGCATTAATTCCCGGCGCTGTTGAGAACTAACTTGCACATTGCCGTTTTCATCGACATCAACGACGGCTGTATCGCCATCTTTGATGCGACCAGACAGAATTTCTTCTGCTAGGCTATCTTCTAGCAACCTCATAATTGCCCGGCGTAATGGTCTTGCGCCGTAGCTGGGGCTGTAACCTTCTTGGATGAGGCGGTCTTTGAAGCGTTCGGTGACTTCTAAGGCGATACCTTTTTCTGTCAGGCGACCAAACACTTCTTTGAGCATAATGTCGGCGATTTGTGTGACTTCTTCGCGGTTGAGTTGACGGAAGACGATGATTTCATCCAAACGGTTGAGGAATTCTGGACGGAAGTATTGCTTGAGTTCCTCATTAACCAGAGTTTTAATCCGGTTATACTGCGATTCGCCAGCATCTTCGGTGAACTCGAAGCCGATGGTGGAAGCGCCTTTTTCAATTACCTTAGAACCGATGTTGGATGTCAAAATCAGCAAGGTGTTCTTGAAGTCAACAGTGCGACCTTTGGCATCAGTTAACCGACCGTCTTCTAAAATTTGCAGCAGCATGTTGAAGACATCGGGGTGGGCTTTTTCGATTTCGTCGAACAGCACCACAGTATAAGGACGACGGCGCACAGCTTCAGTTAATTGACCGCCTTCGTTATAACCAACATAACCAGGAGGCGAACCAATCAACTTGCTGACGGTATGACGTTCCATATATTCCGACATGTCCAGGCGAATCATTGCTTCTTCAGAGCCGAAGAAGTATGCAGCCAAGGATTTTGCCAACTCAGTTTTACCTACACCAGTTGGGCCGGAGAAGATAAAGCTGGCGATGGGTCGGTTGGGATTTTTCAAACCGACACGAGCGCGACGAATTGCCCGTGAAACTGCTTTCACCGCATCTTCTTGACCGATTAAGCGCTGATGCAGGGTGTCTTCCATGTGCAGCAGCTTTTCGGACTCGGACTCGGTGAGCTTGTTGACTGGTACGCCTGTCCAGGAGGCGACGATGTGAGCAATGTCTTCTTCGGTGACGACTGGTTCTACACCGTCACCACCTGCACCGTTGGTCTTACTTTGGGCGATCGCGCGGATTTCGGCTTTGATTTCCATTTCTCGATCGCGCAGTTCCCCGGCTCTGTCAAAGTCTTGGGAACGCACTGCATCATCTTTTTCTTTTAAGATTTGGCGCAGTTCTTTATCTAACTCTTTGGCTGCGGGGGGCAGTTGGGAGTTAATTAACCGCACGCGGCTTCCTGCCTCATCTATTAAATCGATGGCTTTATCTGGCAAGTAGCGATCGCTGATATAACGGTCAGACAATTTTGCTGCTGCGATTAAAGCTTCATCAGAAATTTTCAACTTGTGATGTTGTTCGTAGCGATCGCGCAGTCCATGCAATATTTCTATAGTTTCATCGACTGACGGTTCACCTACCATTACTGGCTGGAAGCGGCGTTCTAAGGCTGCATCCCGCTCAATGTGCTTGCGGTATTCGTCGAGGGTGGTTGCACCGATACACTGCAATTCACCTCTAGCCAAGGCTGGCTTAAGTATATTTGCTGCGTCGATCGCACCTTCGGCTGCACCTGCACCAATTAGGGTGTGTACCTCATCAATCACCAAAATGACGTTACCCGCAGAGCGGATTTCGTCCATGATTTTTTTCAGACGTTCTTCAAATTCACCCCGGTATTTGGTACCAGCTACCAGCAACCCGATATCTAGCGTGACTACACGCTTGTCTTCCAGGATGTCGGGGACATCTTTGTTGGCGATGCGGCTCGCTAAACCTTCAGCGATCGCAGTTTTACCAACCCCTGGTTCACCAATCAGCACTGGGTTATTTTTTGTCCGGCGGCCCAAGATTTGAATCACGCGTTCAATTTCTTTTGCGCGTCCTACGACTGGATCAAGTTTATTGTCAGTCGCCATCTGGGTTAGGTTCGAGCCAAATTCATCCAAGGTAGGAGTTTTAGTGCGTCCCGATTGCCCGGTCGCCGAAACCTCTGCTGTTTCTCCCAGCATCCGAATGACTTGGGTTCTTACCTTAGATAGATCCACCCCAAGGTTTTCTAGCACCCTGGCTGCTACACCTTCCCCTTCCCGGATCAGGCCCAACAGCAGATGCTCGGTGCCAATGTAGTTATGCCCTAATTGGCGCGCTTCTTCTAGGGATAGTTCTAGAACCCGCTTTGCCCGTGGCGTAAACGGAATTTCCACAGCCACAAAGCCAGAACCCCGACCTATAATTTTTTCTACTTCAATACGGGCATCTTTGAGATTGACACCCATTGATTTCAGCACCTTGGCCGCAACTCCTGTGCCTTCCCCAATCAGACCCAGGAGGATCTGTTCGGTTCCCACAAAGTTGTGACCTAAACGGCGGGCCTCTTCTTGGGCCAGCATGATTACCTTAATGGCTTTTTCTGTGAAGCGTTCAAACATGGCATTTTTCCCATCACCTGCGTCGTGCCGGTACGCTGATTTTAGCACAGGCTAAGGTTTTGGGTGTCTGTATCACAGATATATAGATATCCGGGGGAGACTACCCAAATTGATGCTGAACTTGTTAACTGTTTATTGGTTGTCCTGCGGCTATTGTGTTGAGGAGCTTTGATTTACCAGCTTTTGAAGCTAGATGACATGTAATTAGCCGCTGTTATTATGGTGTTATTTTACCATTCACAAATACTTATTATTAGCATAGTTTGACTCCAAAAGTCAAAAATATCCGGAAAAGATTTTTTATTTAAAACAAAAAAAAAATACTCATTAGATATTTTAATGAATTCATAATTTATCGATGGTCAAGAATCTAAATCAACTATTATGGACTCTTGACTTTCTAGCTAATTAACTGCCAAGAGAACTGACTCAACTGCTGACTAACGTTGATATACCAGTTGTCTAAAGTCTGTTGAAACTGTGGGTACTGTAACTCTGATAACCAAAGAATTAAGGCATCCTCTCCGTTATCTTTGTAATAATGCCGTCGCCGCCCTGCGGTTTTAAAGCCAAATTTCTGATATAAGGATATAGCAGCAAGGTTAGAAGCTCGGACTTCCAGGGTGGCTCGCTCTAAACCGCGATCGCAAGCTGTCTTCAGGAGAGCATACAGTAAAGCTTGTCCTAACCCTTGACGATGATATTGGGGATGAATCGCCAAAATTGTAATGTGGGCTTCGTCTAAAATCGACCAAAAGCAACCCATACCCAAAAGTTTAATAGTGGATAATGGCGAAAACAAACCGAGTAATTCGCTGTTAGGGCTGTCTAACTCTCGTTGATAGCCCTCCATTGTCCAAAGACCGCCAAAACAAGCTTGATCCAGTTCTAGTATTGCACTCAAGTCATCTGTTGTTAGCGGCCGCAATTTTAAGTCTGATGAAATCACATTGATTAAAAGTGCTGAGTTGAAAGTGCTGAGTTGAAAGCAGATTCTAACTTAAGGTTTAATTTACGCCTGTGCGAAGGTTCTCTCGGACTTTTGACTTTACTCAGCACTCATCACTGTGTTGGTAAACTGAAAATCGGGAGACTTACTCACGCCCTTAATTTGAACAAGGACAATTTATATAGTTATGGTATCGACTCACCCCACTGAGGTTCAACATACTGGTAGTCAGTATTTGCCGCAAAAGCACAACCCAACCGAAAATATTTCACCTAACCAGGAATTGTTACCCTTAACGGCCAAAGTTAACACTCATGATTGTCTGGAAATTGGTGGGTGTGATGTCACAACGCTAGTTCAGCAGTTTGGTTCGCCTCTATATATTTTAGATGAAGAAACTCTCCGTTCCGCTTGTCGGCAATACCGAGATGCTTTTAAGCAATATTACCAAGGTGAATCACAGGTATTATATGCTTCTAAAGCGTGGAATTGTTTAGCTGTTTGTGCGATCGCCGCCTCCGAGGGGTTGGGAATAGATGTAGTATCTGGTGGTGAACTTTACACAGCTTTGAATGCTGGCGTTAGTCCTGATAAAATTTACCTCCACGGCAATAATAAATCACAGTCTGAGCTAGTTTTGGCAATTGAATCGGGTGTCACAATTGTCGTAGATAACTGGCAAGAATTACATAATTTGGTGGAATTAACCCAAAATTCCCAGCCAATTCGCATCATGCTACGTTTAACACCTGGTATTGAATGCCACACCCACGAATATATTCGCACCGGACACTTAGATAGTAAGTTTGGCTTTGATCCCAACGAATTAGATGAAGTATTTACCTTTGTCAGCAAACAACCTTCTTTGAATTGCGTGGGTTTGCACGCTCACATTGGTTCTCAAATTTTTGAACTGCAACCCCATCGAGACTTAGCCGCTGTGATGGTGCAGTGGTTCCGTGATACTGCTAAGTATGGTTTAAATTTAACCGAACTAAATATCGGTGGTGGTTTAGGTATTCGGTATACAGAATCAGACGATCCACCCAGTATTGAAGATTGGGTAAAGATAATTTGTGAAGTTCTGCAAGAAACTTGTGCTGCGGAAAGTTTGCCTTTACCAAGGCTATTATGTGAACCAGGGCGATCGCTGATTGCTACAGCTTGTGTCACTGCCTATACAATTGGTGCAACCAAAGTAGTACCAGAAATTCGTACCTACCTATCTGTTGATGGTGGAATGTCAGATAATCCCCGACCAATTACTTACCAGTCAGTTTATCGGGCTATAGTTGCCAATAAAATGTCTGCTAGTGTTACAGAAACAGTCACAGTAGCTGGTAAACATTGTGAATCAGGCGATATCCTAATTAAGAATGCCCAACTACCGAAAACGGAACCAGGAGATATCCTCGTAGTTATGGGAACTGGTGCGTACAATTACAGTATGGCATCCAACTATAACCGCTTACCCCGACTCGCAGCAGTAGTAGTGTCAAATGGCGAGGCAAATTTAATTTTGCAACGCGAAACTTATCAGGATTTGATTCGCCAAGATTGCCTACCAGAAAGACTTAAGAAGTCTGAAGTCTGAAAAAAGTATGAAGTATGAAAGCTGAAAAGCTCTAGACCCGTTGGCGTAGCCTCTCGTAGAGAAGGGGCTTGCCGCAGGCTAGGTTAAAAACCCAAGGGCGAAATTTATATTTCACACTTCATACTTCATAACTTCACACTACCCTGCGGAAACGCCTGCCGTAGGATGCCCTTAGGGTTGTAAGGCGAACATACTTCATACTTCATACTTGATTCCAGATGTCATGAAAGATTGGTCAAAGCATTGGCTGACAAACCTAGGATGGTCGCAGTCCTTGCTAATTGGGACTCTGGATATTGTATTAGTGCTGGCGCTAACGTACATGATACTAGTCATTATTAGCGAGCGCCGGACACTGTGGATGGTACGGGGCTTTATTATTTTAATGCTGGCATCGGCACTCAGCGGTAGATTGGGCTTACCTCTGCTAAATTTTGTCTTAGAAAAGTTAGTGATTGGTTGTGCAGTAGCGATGGCAGTGGCTCTGCAATCGGAGTTTCGCCGATTTTTGGAACAATTAGGACGTGGTGAATTACGCCAGTTGTTTCAAACATCCAGTTTGACAATCCCCAAATCTGATAGTGTGATTGATGAAATCGTGGAAGCGGTTAAAGAACTTTCAAAAAACCGAATTGGAGCTTTGCTAATATTAGAAACCACTAGACCAATTGACGAGCGGGATTTTTCTGTACCTGGAGTGAAGCTGAATGCTGAAGTTTCTAAGGAACTGATACAAACAATTTTTCAGCCAAAAACTTTGTTACACGATGGGGCGACTTTAATTCGTGGTTCACGGATTGTGTCATCAGGTATAATTTTACCACTTTCGGGACGCACAGCCTCGCGCCAGTTGGGAACACGCCATCGGGCAGCGATGGGAATTACTGAGCGGGTCGAAAATTGTATTTGTGTCGTTGTATCAGAAGAAACGGGTTCTATTTCCTTAGCGGAACGGGGAACCCTAAATAGACCACTGACAATTAGGAAACTCAAGGAGTCGTTGGAGGCTCGACTATCTCCAACTGTGGATCGGGAAGCTGTGGCTCCTGGTTTATTGAGTTGGGTGCGTCAGATTGGAAATAAGGCACTAGTAATGGTTTCACGTTTACTCGGATTACCATGTCTTCGACACGCTACGCGAACGACCGCTTCTCGAGATAAAAAATGACTGTACAACACACTGAACTACAATATTTGCCCCCTGACTTGAAACGGGAACTACTGCCCAAACATGTTGCGGTGATCATGGATGGCAATGGTCGATGGGCTAAACGTCAAGGTTTACCGCGAATAATGGGTCATAAGCGTGGCGTAGATGCCTTGAAGGATTTGCTGCGTTGTTGCAAAGACTGGGGTATTCAGGCTCTGACAGCTTATGCTTTTTCCACGGAAAATTGGAAAAGACCGCAGGAAGAAGTAGATTTTTTGATGACTCTTTTCCAAGTAGTGTTACGCCAAGAACTGCGGGAAATGGTTGAGGAAAACGTGCAAATTCAGTTTGTGGGAAATTTGCAGGCGTTACCGAAATCGCTCCAAGAAGAAATTACCCGCTCAATGGAAGCTACTAAAAATAATCGCAGTATTCGGTTTTCTGTGGCAACTAATTATGGTGGACGGCAGGAGATTTTACAAGCTTGCCGCGCGATCGCCCACAAAGTTCAGCAAGGTATCCTCAAACCTGATGAAATTGATGAATCAGTGTTTGAAAGCCACTTATATACGGCTGGAATTGATGACCCCGATTTATTAATCCGCACCAGTGGTGAAATGCGCCTCTCGAATTTCCTACTATGGCAAATGGCTTACGGGGAAATTTACATTACTGAGACTCTTTGGCCTGATTTTGATCGGGCTGAGTTTCACCGGGCTTTGTGTGCTTACCAGCAACGGGAGCGAAGATTTGGGAAAGTGTGATGAAGTCTGAAGTGTGTTCGCCTTACAGCCCTAAGGGCATCCTACGGCAGGCGTTCCCGCAGGGTAGTGTGAAATGTGAAATATAAATTTCGTTCTTTAGTTTTTAACCTGCGGCAAGCCTCTAAAAGCTTCTACATCCTTCAGACTTCAGACTTTTTTCTACTTTTTTAGACTTGATCCTTCAGACTTTGATTTAAGGCCCAGAAAACACAGCTTGTTCTATATCTTCCCGGCTAAGAGAATACTTAAATGAGCGTTGGACATCTTGCCCATTATCTCCTGCTTCGAGATATCGGACTACGATTTGCTCAATATCCAGCCAGAGTTCAGCTTGCCAACTAGGTCTTTGCAAATGCCAACAATGACGTTGTGTTTCATCTTGTTGACAACCTTGTTCTTTTAACCATTGCTCAATTTGTGGCAGAGGATGATTATATAAAGGGGTATCAGCGGGAAGAAAAGACATAGAAATTTTGGATGAGAGGAGTGTTTATTTTAATATTAAAAATTTAAAATTTTTAATATCCCCAGGGATAGTAGATGTTTCCAGATAGGAAACTGGCTGTTCTAATGTGGGAGTTGGTTGTGGTGATTGTGTTTGAAAAGCAGCCTCACCACGAGCTAATCCTATAGCGATCGCCAATAACAAACAACCCACAAAGGTCAGTCCGAGGATAAATAAAGCAAAGATTTCCCCAGAAGAGAGGGGGCGATCGCTGGCATCCAAGTAAGCTGATTTTGAATAGTCGTAAGCATAACGTACAGGATGATGCAAATCAGCAGGTGCTTGAATCACGCCAAAGCGGGAATAACCGATTTTCAAGTCATAGCTGAGTCGCCGTTCTGGATGGCTTAAAGTGGCGTAAGCTTCATTAATTTGCTGAAATTTAGCAGTAGCGAGGACAGCAGGTAATTCTGTGGTGTCAGGATGATAACGCTTGCTTAGTTCTCGGTAAGCACGACGAATGTCAATCACCGACGCTGAGGGATGCAGTCCTAATAGGGAGTAGTAGGAGGTTTCACTACTTTGTGGCATAGCCCCGTTTTGATTCACAGCTGTTTGCAGTTTGCGATCGAGTTTTTTCTAATATTGTAATCTTGAGTCGCACAGCCTGATCTACTGAACAGTAAACAGCGTAGCAATGTTAACATACCTACAAAAATCTGTATTGACCCATTTTACGTCAATCTGAGATGATAGCCTCTAATTGTGCGATCGCATAATTTTCTCAAGCATTGTCTTGATCTCATAGCCGCCAATGACAAAACCCGCAGATGTCAGCACTAAAAGATTAATTAGCCTTGCACCTGATAACTGGGTAAAATGGGTCACAAGCATTCCTGATGTTGTTGCAGAGGAAATCCTTAATTCCGAATTTCAATGGATCAGTCGTGAAAGTGATGTATTAATTCGTGCTACTAGTTCTGAGTACGGTGAATTTCTCGTTCTTAACGAACTACAATTACGCTATAAACCGCAAATGCCACGCCGGATGCGTGCATATACAGCGCTGGCAGAGGAAAAATATAGTCTACCAACTTATCCCGTTTTAATTAATATTCTCAAGACTACTAACGAACAAATCCCGAATAGATTTGAATCCAATTTTGCAGGATTACAAGCGTCGCAAGATTATCGCGTTATTAATCTGTGGGAAGTTGATGTGCATATTGTCTTGGAACAACCCATACCATCTCTACTTCCATTTGTACCGATTCTCAAAGGCGGTGAAAATGAGTTAATAATCCGAGAAGCACTGCAACTTCTTCGTGCTGACGAACAGCTAAACCAATTAGAAACTGTCTTAGCTTTTTTTGCTACGTTTGTTTTAGAAAGTGCATTAGTTCAAGAAATTATGAGGTGGGATATGACTGTGTTACGTGAGTCTCCTTGGTATCAAGAAATTTTGCGCGAAGGTGAGGCGCGGGGCGAAGCACGGGGTGAGGCGCGGGGTGAGGAACGTGGACGACGACAGGAATTATTTTCAGGTATTGAACTCGCATTAGAGATTAAGTTCGGCAATGCCAGTTTAGAATTGATGCCGAATATTTCCCAAATCAGTGATTTACAGCGATTAAAAGCTATTCAACAAGCTATTAAAACTGTAAATACAATCGAGGAGTTGCGGCAATTGCTGTAGGGCAATTCCTGAAGTGAGATATAGAAGACTCTAACTTAGTAAATCAGCGCGGGGTTTAAAAGTTTCGATTTGGCGGATTTTTTCGTAAAGTTCTTTTTCTTCAGGGCTAATATTTTTTGGGGTAACTATCTGGATCTCGACCAATTGATCGCCACGTTTGCCGTTTTCGGTGGGGTAGCCTTTATTTGCCAAGCGGAATCTTTGACCAGACCTGACTCCTGGTGGGATGGCCATCTTGACTGGGCCGTCGAGGGTAGGTGCTTCGACAGATCCACCTAGTACTGCTTCACTGGGAGTCACTGGTACTTGACAGGCTATATTGATGCCTTCTAGCTTAAATAAGGGATGCGGCTCGACTGTAATTTTCAGGTACAAATCGCCGCCGCCGATACCTTGGTTTTTTAGGCGGATACTTTGGCCTGTAACCATTGCAGGAGGCATTGTTACTTCTAGCGATCGCCCATCCTCTAAACGAATGCGCTCATTACCACCTTGATAAGCTTTTTCTAATGGTAAGGTTAATCGGGCTTCAATATCCCGACGGCTGGGTTTTGGGGGATTTTTTGGAACTGTGTATTCAACTCTGCTGTTCGGAGAACGAAACGGATCGGTTTTAGTGGTAGTACTGTTTTTGCTGCTTTGACGACTACCAACACCAACGACTTGATTAACAAAGTCTTCAAAATTAGCAAATTGGCTGGGATCAACATTTTGATTGCCATTGCTGCGATCGCTAGGGCGAGTCTCCTCCCAAGCTTTTGTTTTTGGTGTTTGTTTGCCTGCAAATCCTTTTTGCTTCCAATAGCGACTAAATTGGTCGTATTGCGCTCTTTTGGCTGTGTCGGAAAGAACTTCGTAAGCTTCACCAATATCTTTAAATTGTTCTTCGGCAGCTTTGTTACCTGGATTCAAGTCGGGGTGATACTGTCTAGCTAATCGCCGATAATTCTTTTTAATTTCTTCATTAGAGGCATCTTTAGTTACTCCCAAAATCTCGTAGTAATCGCGGAAATTCTGCAAATTTTGCATAGTCAGTTATTTAAAATTAGATTTTAGATTTTAGATGTTGGTAATAATTATTAAGTAACCAGTAGGATCATTTACTAATTACTTATTACTTATCACCAATTACCAAATCCGCATTTGGAATCAACTTTATAACCCAAGTAAAGGCGGTTGTTACCACTTATGAGGAGTATTACAACCAATCATCATCATTTTCATCCCAATTATCTTGATAGCTAGGACGAGATGATCTGCGAGTAGGGCGGCTGTCATAAGCAGATGAACGGCTTTCTCTACCATAGTTTCTACCGTTATCTCTACTGTATTCTCTGCCATAAGAATCCCGTTCTCGGTAGTTGTCTCGGTAGTAATCTGGTTCCCTTTCTCGTTCTCGTTCTTTATCACCTCCTCTGAAGATTTCTTTGATTGTGCCAAACAAGTCATCGTCTTCGTCTTCAGCGTAATACTGACGGACTTCTCGGTTTAGCTCATAAAGTGCATCTTGGAGGTCGGAGTAAGCTTGGTCAATTCCGCGATCGTCGTTTCCTTGTAGGCTTTCTTTGAGTTCGCGGCAAATATTATCAATGCGTTGGCGACGACTGCGAGCAAATTGCATTCCAAATTCTAGGGCTACTTCTCGGAGTTGTCGTTCCGCTTGTAAAATCAGCGCTTCCGAACGGGTACGCTTTTCAACTCGTTCTTTCCGTTCGCGATCGACATCAGCATATTTCTGAGCATCCTGAATCATGCGATTGATTTCAGATTCGCTCAAGGTAGAAGCGCCTTGAATGGTGATACTTTGCTCCCGTCCTGTGGTTCTATCTAAGGCTGTTACCTGTAAAATCCCATTAGCATCAATATCAAATGATACTTGTACTTGAGGAATCCCCCGTGGTGCTGGTGGGATGCCATACAGCTTAAACCTTCCTAGGGATTTATTATCTGATGCCATATCCCGCTCACCTTGGACTACGTGAATTTCCACGGTGTTTTGGTTATTTTCTGAGGTAGAGAAGATATCAGAACGGCGGACTGGGATGGTTGTGTTGCGGGGAATCAGTTTTTTCATCACGCCGCCGATGGTTTCCAAGCCCAGAGATAGAGGTGTAACATCCAATAGCAGTATATCCTTGAGTTCCCCTGCTAAGATACCTGCTTGAATAGCTGCGCCAACTGCTACGACTTCATCGGGGTTGACATTTTCATTGGGTTCAATGCCAATTAAATCACGGACTAACTGCTTCACCATTGGCATTCTTGTAGAACCGCCAACTAATACGACTTCTTCGATATCTTCAGGTCTAAGTCCAGCATCTTTTAATGCCCTTTTGACTGGTGTCCGCACCCGTCCTACCAAGTCGCCGCACAAACCTTCAAATTGGGAACGAGTTAAGCGAGTTTCGATATGCTTGGGGCCGTCTTCGGTGGCGGTGATGAAGGGTAAGTTGATATCGGTGACACTGACAGCAGATAATTCAATTTTAGCTTTTTCTGCCGCTTCCATTAAACGTTGCAAAGCTTGGCGATCGCGTCTTAAGTCTACACCTTCGGTTTCTAAAAATTGCTCTGCTAACCAATCAACTATCTTTTTATCAAAATCATTTCCACCAAGTTGCGTGTCACCACTGGTAGCTTTGACTTCAAATACACCATCCCCAACTTCTAAAATCGACACGTCAAAAGTCCCACCACCCAAGTCAAAGACTAAGATGGTTTCTGTATCACCGCGATCTAATCCATAAGCTAAGGATGCAGCGGTGGGTTCGTTGAGAATCCGCAACACTTCTAAACCAGCAATTCTGCCAGCGTCGCGGGTAGCTTGTCGCTGAGAATCATTAAAATAAGCGGGAACTGTCAGAACTGCCCCTGTAACTGGTTCTCCTAAATAACGGCTGGCATCATCGGCTAATTTCTTGAGTACCATTGCCGAAACTTCTTCAGGGGCAAAATCTTTACTCAGGCGGGGGCAAGCAATTTTGATATTTCCAATTTCGTCTTTGCGGATGGTGTATGGTACACGCTTGGAATCTGGACTAATTTCACCATATTTCCGTCCAATGAAGCGTTTGACCGCAAAAAAAGTGTTTTGCGGGTTGAGGACGGTTTGCCGCCGTGCCATTTGCCCCACCACTCGCTCGCCGTCTTTGCTGAAACCAACCACGGAGGGTGTTGTCCGCATTCCTTCTGCATTGGCAATCACCACCGGCTTGCCACCCTCCATTACGGCGACTACTGAGTTGGTTGTACCCAAGTCGATGCCGACTACCTTACCCATGCTTTACTCTTCTCCTAGTGTGTCTTATATCTATTAATTCATTATGATTGGCCGGGACTACCTCTAGCATGAAGCTATTGGTGGAAAACACCTCAATGGTATGATAGTCAATTAAGGCAAAAGGTGAATAAATTTAAGGTTAAGGAGCTAGTTGCAAAACTAGGATAGCATTCACAATGCTGAGTATGTCCAAGTAGCTTTAAATCTCCATAGTTTAAAAAATCTACTTTATCAGTGCTTCAAGTTGGGTAATCCACTCTTCTCTAATTGATTTTTGACTTACTCACTACATCAAGAAGTTTATTTGACGAATACTTGCAGCCTTTGAATTTAAAAGAGCAATTACGAAATCATCTGCATGAAATCGCCCGAGAACGCGATCCTTTCATGGCAAATGCTGGACATTTTTTTGTCCAAGAATACATTCGGCAACAATTTGCCCAATGGGGAAGTGTGGAAATCCACACCTTTAGAGTTAGAGGGAAAACCTGCCATAACCTGATTTTAAATTTATCGTCCCAAGCAAATAGCAAAAATCAAGATTTACCACCAATTTTAATTGGCGCACATTATGATGCTGTTCCAGGAACACCAGGGGCGGATGATAATGCTACAGGTGTAGCGGTGTTACTAGAATTGGCGCGAATATTTGCGGCGGAACCAGCTAAATATCCCTTGCGGCTTGTGGCTTTTGATATGGAAGAATATGGATTGCTGGGAAGTTCTGAATATGCAGCTTTGTTGCGTCAACAACAGCAACCACTGCGCTTAATGATATCTCTAGAAATGCTTGGTTATTGCGACTCTACCCCAGGTTCGCAAGTTTATCCTCGTCCATTGGAAAAATTTTATCCAAATCAAGGTGATTTTATGGCTTTAATTGGGAATTTGCGGACAATCCGTGACTTAATTAGCCTGAGTCGGAGTATTCGGAAAGTAGGTGTACCCAGTCAGTGGCTACCAGTCCCAAACAGAGGCTTAATTGTGGCTCAAACTAGACTCAGTGATCATGCACCGTTTTGGGATTTAGGCTATCCCGCAATTATGGTGACAGATACGGCATTTTTACGTAACCCCCATTATCACAAACCTAGTGATGCGATCGCCACCTTAGATTTAGATTTTCTCACAGGTGTCTGCCAAGGTTTAGAATTGGGTATTAGGCGATTATAAAAAAAAATTGGAAAAATGGATAGTGGCTAAAGATTATCCACGTTCTTGCATCTGTGCCTCTTTGCGTCAGGTATAATTTGTCAATTTTGGCTTGATAGGCGACTATTCGACTAATGACAAAGAAATTTTCATATTAGCGCTATAACCCCGTAACAAAAGTGTAATAAACGCTGTCTAAATTAGTAATAGATTCAAATAACCTTTCGGACGGCAATGCAAAATCAAGTACCAGACGGAAATAACCCATTAAATAGCAATTCGGATACCAAAGAACGCAAACAAGCACCTTGGAAGAAAACAGCAGCTTCTCTATCACTAGTGTTCCTAGGGTCTGGTATGACATTGGCTGGTGGTTATCTAGCTAACCATCAGCCACAGGTAACGGAACGTGCGTCAAATTTGGCATTGAGTCGAGTTAATGCTGCACCGCCCATAGTAGCTGGTACAGACCCGACTTTTGTAACTCAGGTAGTAAACAAGGTAGGCCCGGCAGTCGTGCGAATTAATTCATCCCGCACGGTGAGAACCAGATTACCACAAGAATTCAACGACCCATTTTTCCGCCGCTTTTTTGGCTCAGAACTTCCACAAACACAACAAAGAGTACAACAAGGTACTGGTTCCGGGTTTATTATTAGTGGTCATGGTCAAATTTTGACCAATGCTCATGTTGTTGATGGTGCTGATATGGTGGCAGTTACCCTCAAAGATGGGCGTACTTTTCAAGGTAAGGTATTAGGGAAAGACGGATTAACTGATGTGGCGGTCGTAAAAATTCAAGCCAATAATTTACCGACAGTTGCCTTAGGTAATTCAGAGCGATTGCAACCCGGAGATTGGGCGATCGCGATCGGTAATCCTTTAGGATTGGATAATACTGTTACTACAGGCATCATCAGTGCTACTGGACGCAGCAGTAATCAAATTGGCGCACCTGATAAACGAGTAGAGTTTCTGCAAACTGATGCAGCAATTAATCCTGGTAATTCTGGCGGGCCGCTACTTAATGCCCGTGGTGAAGTAATTGGGATGAATACAGCTATTATTCAAAGGGCGCAAGGCTTAGGTTTTGCTATTCCCATTCACACAGCACAACGAATTGCCAATCAACTGATAGCTACAGGCAAAGTACAGCATCCTTATTTGGGAATTCAGATGATTGGGTTAACACCACAATTAAAACAAAATATCAATTCCAACCCCAACAGTGGTTTGAGAATTGTTGAAGATAAAGGTGTTTTAGTTGTACAAGTTATGCCTAATTCACCGGCAGCGAAAGCCGGAATACGAGCAGGTGATGTTATTCAAAAGCTCAATGGTAATGCTGTTACAGAGCCTAGTAGTGTACAGAAGGCAGTAGACAACAGCCAAGTTGGGGGAGATGTGCGTCTAGAGTTACGCCGTCAGGGACAAACCCTAAATTTATCTGTACGACCTGGTACTTTCCCATCTCAGGTGCAGTAACAAGATTTGGAGACGTTGCATTGCAACGTCTCTACAATCCATCAATAACTAGCTTGTTTAGGCAGTAAAAAAGGGCTTCCCTGTTGTAAATATGATGTTATGTGGACAGTTAGACAAGTAGAAATATTTTAAATATTAAAACTTAACTTTTCTCTGGAAAGGTTACAGATACACTCTCTATAGCTCTATAGGATTTTCTGGATAATCATTTCCATCAAAGTCACTTAAAGTAGCAATTTCTTCCTCTACCTGATCGACTGACTCGTCAGTCATGCCAAGTTCTTTCTTCGCAAAAACTCGGCGGGCTTTACGGTCAAGTATCTGGATAATACTTGTTCTATCTTGCTTAATCGCTTCAATATCTTCTTTCTGAAGCAATATCATGTAATATCTGGAAACCTCCATCATGCGGTAGGCATACTGGAAAGCATCTCTTGTAAATTCTCCAGTAGTCACAACCATTACCACATCAGCACCAGTTACAAAGGTCATCCCTACTTCTTTCGCCAAAACATCAACATCAACACGCTTTGTATTTTTGCACTGAATTTGCCAACGGTGATAGACAAACCTATCAGAAGCGGCAAGAACATCCACTTCGCCTTGACCTGTTTCATAACCCTGTTGTGTCACTTTAGGCAGAGGAAAAATAGAATTCAGGGTGAGTTAGGAATATAAAAATTGGGGAAGTGAGCCTATAAACAATGGCTTGAAGTTTAGCAAATCCCAATGAAAGTTGAGGGATA
>NZ_JADEXZ010000100.1 GCF_015206815.1 Fortiea sp. LEGE XX443 | reverse complement strand
TGCCAGAAAATTCTACCTCCTTCGTCATGACGAATCTTCAAGGGAATTTGAAGAAGACTTTAGGGGATTTATATGGATTAAGAACCTGGGTTGAATATGGGTTTCGACAGTGTAAGCAGGAACTAGGCTGGACAGATTACCGTTTCACTAATTTCCAGCATATTGAGAGATGGTGGGAAATTATTTTTAGTGTTTATACGATGATTAGCTTAAATTCTCCAGTCTTCTTAGGCTTAAATCAATCTCGTCAACTTGAGACTGAGGCACAAGAAAATAGTCATGTTGATTTTTCTAATCATCAGCAATGGAATCATGAATCCGGGTGGAAGAATACTTTAAATAATCTGCGTCTCATTATCCAACCACTTTTACTATTTTGGTTAATTTATCCCTGGTTAAGTATTTTCCCTAATTCACATTTGTTACTGGGATTCAATCATTTAATTGCAGCCATGAATCAATTTAAACCCTTTTATGCTTCTGGATGATTTAGCTCCTGAACTACTTGCTTATTCCGGAAAGTGACAGAAGAGGGCTAACTGTGGTTTTAGCTCTATAAAATTTCAAACAAAATGGCATGACAAAGCGAAAGCCAGAGGTTCATGCAGAAGAGATTTGCGGTTTATCTGTGAGTTCATTCTGAATCCTAAACTCTGGATTCAGAATTCTTCTCAAAACCACAGATTTAACACTGATGAAGCATCGGTGTGCATCTGTGGCAAAATATCAACAAATCGTTAACTGGCGACAACTTCAAAATTGATTTGTGCTGTGACTTCCGAGTGCAGCTTAATTTCAGCTTTGTAAGTACCCAGCTTGCCAATATCGGGGATGGTGATCCCACGACGATCAACTTCTTGGCTGGTAGCTGCTTGAATTGCATCCACCACATCTTGGCTGGTAACAGTACCGAAAATTGCTTCGTTTTCGCCAACTTGCTTGGCAATTTTCAAGCTGCCAACATTTTCTAAAGCAGCTTTCTGCTGTAGTGCTTGTTCTTTGAGTTCTAATTGCCGTTGACGCTCTTGTTCACGACGGCGTTCTACTTGCTTGAGAATACCAGGAGTGGCGCGGGTTGCCAAACTCTTGGGAATAAGGTAATTTCGAGCATAGCCAGGAGCTACGTCTACTAAGTCGCCTAATTTGCCTAACTTGCTGACATCTTGAGTCAAAACTAACTGTACGCGTTTCGCCATTGTTTTCTGTTTTTCCTGTAAAATCTCAATAACTTGGGTTGCAGCAGGGTAGCCTACATGAGTGTAGCTGTATCCCAAGCAGCTTTGTCTATACCCTAAAGCTTACAGATCCTAGCGAAAGGTAGGGGGCGATCGCAACTGTTTAGTAAGTCAAAAGTAAAAAGTCAAAAGGCAAAAGAAGAAAAATTTGGATTAGCAAGGGTTTTTGACTTTATTTAGTTTACGTAAAAATTTTGCGTACTTGTTTTTTTACTGTCTTTAATGTAGTTTCCCATTGACTTTGTTTCGCAGGCGCAGGAATTGCAGCTTGTGGTATTGCTGGATTCAAATTTCGGTAATGTTCCCAAATTTCCCAATAGGGACAGCCTGGTTGAATGTGAATACCAGCCCAGTGCAAGAATTGTAGGGGTTGATTGACGGTTGGATCAATGAGAATATTACCTTGTTGCTGAAACTGAGGACTACCTGCCCAATTTCCTGGCGCTCTTTCGGCTCGACGCACAATGTTAAAGCGGCGCGGAATTCTCCTCAGCAGTATATAGTTGAGAATTGGTTGGTCTGAAACTTTTTCGCTAAAGTCAAAATACTCTGGGTGGGCGGCACACTCTGCAAATGTGTCGTACAAATCTTGTTCGGAAAAGATATTTTTCTTGGAACCCCAAAAACCACTGTTAAAAATATCTTTGGTATCAGCTTCAGTAAATACTTTTGCTTCTACAACATGGGGGCTAAAAACATTTTTGATCCCGCCTAAATGTTGATAATCGCAACAAATAAAATCGTATTCTGCTAAATAATTGAAATTATTACTGAGTTTTTCAAATACAACAACATCGGTATCGATGTACAAAAATTCATCAAAAGGGCCAAACCAACAAGCTGGTTTACGCAGTTTATTGGGACTAGCAAAAAACTGCCCACCGAATATGTCAAATAATTTTTGGGAAAGATGGTTAATAAATTCTAAATCTTCATATACCTCCACTCCATAATGTTGGTTAAGCAGTGCAGCTATATTGTGGTAGTTTTCATCATAGGGAATCATGACAATCGGTATATCCGGATCAGATAACCGGATACTATTCAAAAGAGCGATCGCATGATCTGTTACCTTATCATTCGCAAAAATATAAATTCCCTTAGTCATCTTATTTTCCTCCTACTGCCAATCCTAATTTTTTGAGAATTCGTTTACCTAAACTCGGAGGCGCATTATAAGCTTTTGGTTTAGTTGTAAATTTTGGATGCTTTTCTGGTGCGTATAAATAGCGATAGTGCAAGAAAATATCCCTGTAAGGAAAATCAATATTTTCACCAGCGCAAAGCCGATTAAATAATTTAGAAGATAAGCCTATATAATGCAGAAAAGTTAATCTATTACCTTTATCGTAGAGAACATTATCTTGATTTTCAAAATGCGGTGAATTTGCACAACAACCAGTTAATTTATTCTCTGGTAAGTTAAAAGAAAAGTTGTAAAAAGATACATTACTTTTCATTCTCATATAGTTAAGCACAGACTGGTTAGGAGCGCCCATATACAAAATTTCTGAGTCGCCGTTATTTAATTGTGATAGCAACCACTCTCTTTGCTCTGGGGGAAATACTCCTCGCTTAGAAGCATAAAAACCAGAGCAGAAAATTTCTGATTCAATCCGGTCTTTGCTAAACAATTCATAGAGCTTTGCAGATGACAAATTATAGATATGAGCGGGGTCTTTATATTGAAAATCGTAGGCTACAAAATCATACTCATCCAACTTATCAAAAACGAAATCTAAGGGCTGCATAACTAATGTGTCAGCATCCAAATAGATAAATTTTTCAAAATAACTATCTAGATCAAAAGCACAGTAACGGCGATTTTCACCAACTCGATAAAATTTCTGAATGCCTTTAGCTTGCCAAGTTTCAATAGCTGTAGGATGAGATTGCCAAACTCGGTGAGAAAATTCTTCCCAACGGGCGAAAATTTCTGGATCTTCTAAGAGAGTGACATTCTTTCTCGTTGCAACTTCGGTACGTACTAAATCTATCTGATCGTTATAAGCAATTACACATACTGGCACATCACCAGCATTAACTTCGATGCTATTGAGTAAAGCTACTAGTTGGTGATAGACATAATCATTAGCCAAAGTATAGATGCCATTTGTCATAAGTTTTATCCATTATTTTTCACAAAATTTGCCAGCCAATTGAGCAGATTTAATTTGTGCAGAATTATCTGACGAGCTTCTGCGATCGCATCTTTAGCTGCATACCAAGCATCAGGAGTAGCAGTCACTTCTTGAATATAAGCGATGCCTTTTTCATCTAAGCTGGGTAATCTTAAAAAACTACCAGGTGGTAATAATTTGTCAGCCGCAGAGCCACCATAGTAAATTGGCAAACACCAAGCTAGTAGAGCATCCCAAAGTTTTTCACTTACATACCAATTATTATCTGCATAGTTTTCAATTGCCAGATTGTAATAATACGGAGCCATACCATACCATTTATTACCAAGTTCACCTTGAGATTTTGCTGATGCAGGTAAGTCACGTCCATATAAATCAAATTTAATTTCACTAGACTGCATGGATTGCAAAAAACTTAACCGCTGACGATGGTTATTTGTGCGGTTAATTCCCGAAGTAATCCAACTACAAGGTGCAACTTTTTTTGGAGGTGGCATTTCGTTTAAATCTTGAAAGGAATTGCTGTGATACCAAATAGCTGGCATATATTCGGGAATTGGTGCAAAGTCATCGGGGCCAGAAACGTAGCCGCAATATTTTTGCGCTGCTTGATAAGTTTTTTTGTGTTTTTCTACTACCTCATCTAAAGGCGGTTCTCGCATCAGGTAAATCACTCTTTCTTTGTTGACTCCCCGGAGCAGAGAATTGATGTTGATTTCTGGATTTTTTTGTTTTTTACGCAGTTGTTCTAGCCAGGATTGTTGTTTGGGCGCATGGGGAAAATCAAACTGATACATTAGTAAAAAATCAGGCTGACTGGCTAAAGCTTGCATTTGGATATTTTGCCAAATTCCAAAAAAATCAGGTGTTTGTTGCCACAACCAATCGCCTCTAGCTTTTAAAGCACCATAGCTGCTAATCATGCCGACAGTTTTGATATCCATTTTAATCATTATTTATTAGTATTAATTAAGCTATAAGTTGCGGATGAAAACGTTCATCAACATAACTGAGAATTTTGGCAGCGCGATTCTCCCAAGAAAATTGTTTGACAAATTCGATAGTTTCTGAGTAACCATCAATTTTTCTGGGATGAGTTTCTAAAACTTGTTGAAGTGCGGCAGCAAATTTATGAGGATTATCTGGTTCACACCAAGCAGCGATCGCAGGCGTATTTTTAAACTCCATTAATGAAGGAATTTCTGTGGATACAATGGGGTTGCCTGATGCTAAATAATCAAATAGTTTTAAGGGTGAAGTAAAGGTAGCAGCTTGTCCAGAACAATGGGGATGAGCCAAAATATCGGCAGCTTGTAACAAAGGTGCGAGTTCATTTTGCAAAACAAAACCCAAAAAGCTTATATTATTCACTTGTTTGGCTTGGGCTATGCGCTGATAATGTTCTACTTCTGTTGGCTTACCACCTGCACAGACAAATTGCACATGAGGCATTTCTTTGGCGACATCAATTAAGACATCAATCCCTTTAAATTGCTGTAGCGCTCCTGCATAAACTACCAAATGCGATCGCTGATTTTGCAAAAGTTTTTCTCGCCATTCTGCTGCTTTTTCTGGCTGTCTCTGCATAAATAAACGATTAAATCCATTATGGATTTTAATCAGTTTTTCCGGTGGCATACCATGTTGAATCATGCTTTCGCGGACTGTATCTACAACTGTGACAGCAAGTTGAAATAGTGGATGATGCACTATTTCGGGTTCAAATTGCTTATCTTCATGGTGGTGATGCTCATAAATTGCTGGGATACCATTTTTAATTGCAGCTTTGACAAAATTCCAATTCCAAGCATGAACAATTTTTGTAGTTGCTCGAATATGAAAGGGAAAATAATATTTTGTAGCGATAGTTTTAGAATTAGTAAATTTATTTTTAAAATAATCAATAGGCCAAGGCATTGGTAGCCTTGCTACTTGCAGTTTATCTTGGAGATTGTAATATTTAACAACGTTTTCGGGAGGCTTTTCTGGTTGGAAAGGTTGCAATAAATGAATTAGATTCATTGCTTGCCATCCTCTTTGAGGATAAATCAAAATTGTGGGACAACCTAAGTTAGCGGCTCCATTGGCAGCATTAGCAGCTTGTACATAATAAGCTTCTGGCTTGGGTAATTCTTCTGTGAGAAAGAAATTATAGTTTTTCGGTAAACTAGGTTTTTGCATAATAATTAAATTTTGTCTTCAAACTTTTCTAATTTATCGAGCAGGTCAATGCCAGAATTGTAAGCATCTGTAATAAATTGATGTTGTTCTTCAGGAGTATAAGTTGCATTATCCGCTAGTGAGCGAAGACTGTTAAGGATGATATTTAAGCAATCACGAAACTCCGAAAACATCAAATTAAAGTGTTGATATTGATGATTGAGGTTTTGATTGGCTTCGGTTGAAGGCAAAAATCGCTCTTGAATTTGCAGTTGTAAAATATCTTGAAAAATATCAATTGTAGTGATAATTCTTAAGGCAGATTTGTAGGATTCTTCGATTAATTCCTGCTGTTCTTGGGAATTATCAATCAAATCATCTATTAGTAAACCCAAAACACCAATCATCGAGTTGAGGCGGGTGCGAATTTCGTGAGAAAGGCGGGTTAAACTTTGATGTTGTTTTGTGTTATCTTCTACGCGATCGCCAAATTGCATTGCATAAAGCCGGGAATAATAACCACCTTTTTGTAAAAGTTCTTCATGGGTTCCGACTTCCATGACTCGTCCTTGATCGAGGACGGCGATTTGATCGGCTTTTTGGACTGTGGACAGACGGTGGGCAATGACTAAGGTAGTGCGATCGCGGCTTAAATCATCTAGCGCTTCTTGTACTAAGCGTTCGGATACTGTATCTAAGGCGCTGGTGGCTTCATCCAAAATTAGAATTTCGGGATTTTGCACCAAGGCGCGGGCGATCGCTAATCTTTGTCTTTGTCCCCCCGATAACATTACGCCGCGATCGCCAATTAAGGTGTCAAAGCCTTGGGGTAATTTGCTGATAAACTCGTAGGCATTAGCTCGCTTGGTGGCAGTGATGATTTCATCTTCCGTAGCTTCTAGTCGTCCGTAGGCAATGTTATTTCTGACAGAATTATTAAAGAGAAAGGTATCTTGACTCACAATTCCCATTCTCTTGCGTACAGATGTAATATCAAATTCCCGCAAATCCCTACCATCCAGGGCAATACAACCGGCGATCGGGTCATAAAATCTAGGTAAGAGGTCTGCTACGGTTGATTTTCCAGCACCAGAACCGCCGACTAAAGCTAAAGTCGTACCACGCGGTAAATATAAATCCACATCTCTGAGAACTAACTTGTCATGACCAGGGTAAGCAAAGGAAATGCGATTAAAATGCACTCCTTCTTTTAATTGTGTATAGATAACTTCACCCTTGGGCATGAAAGGCTTATTATCTAACCTTAAAAAATCTGTCACCGCTTCTACACTGGCGCTGGTGTTGGCGAAGCTACTACGAATGCTATTTAACTGCGAAATTAATGGTAGCAGTCGCAACAATATCAATAAATATGTCAGTAATACTGCTGAAAGAGAAGCAATTTGATTAGTGAAGAAGGTTTTACTTAAAAATACAATCAAAATTAAGGCTGTAATTCCCATGACCTCACTCAAAGGTGCGATCGCTTCTGAATTAGCCTGAGATTGGAAATCTGCTTTTTCGCGTTCCCTAATTAATTTTTGAATCCTCTGATATTCTTTGTCTTCATTACCTGTTGATTTAACTAGCCGAATGCCGTTAAGAGTCTCTAGCATAGAGATGGAATAAGCCTTTGACATTTCAGTTAGTTGCTTGCCAAATTTTTTGGCACGGGCAATAGCATACTGATTTACCAAGGTTACTAAAGACAGCAAAACTGTAGAAGCTAGTGTTAACTGCCAAGAAATTGATAGTAATAAACCAACAAAGACTAAAATTGTAATTCCTAAGATAAGTAATTTGAATGTATTCCCAATAGCAGTTGCGGCTCGTCCAATTTCTCCGCCAAGACGGTTGATTAAATCACCAACTTTCATTTTGGCGTAATAATCTATATCAATTTCTAGTAATAACTTTAATCCGGCTTCACGCATATCTGACATTAATATACGCGTTAATGAATTAGATACTAATGAGCTTGTGTATGTAGCCAAATTTTTTAAAATAATTACCAATATAATTGCCCCAGCCATTACTATTATGCGGTAATTATCTGGTACGCCATCAAAGGGAGTTATGATTTTTTTGAGAATGACTGGAGCTTTTGTTAAATCAACTTCCTGTCCCACAATTTTTAAAATTACTGGCACAATTAAAGCTGCGCTGACACCATTAAATAAGGCTCCAGAAAATCCCAAGACTATAGTCAGCAGAATTAAACCTGGATAGGGTTTTGCAAATCTTACTAGTAGCTGCCTGGTAGACATCGGGTATATATGATAATTGACTTATTATTAATATTATTCAGCAATTAATTCTCAAACCAGCTAATCCTCAAATAAAGGTTTTGAAATTTGCTTTTTGTAATTACGAATTTTAAATTACAAATGATGATGAGACGGGCATTAGCCTATCATTTAAAACTAATGCTTACAACCGAGCAATTACTGACTTAAGAGTTGCCGCCATCGCCTCAATACTATATTTTTCTACACACCTTTCTCTTGATTTTCTGCCGCGTTCATTGGCAGCATCTAAATCCTGAAAAATCAACTGAATTTGCTCTGCAATTTGATCAGGAGAGGCAGGTTCAACTAAATAACCTGTGTCACCTAAAATTTCAGGAATATCGCCAACTCTAGTAGATAATATAGGCTTGGCCATTGCCATACCATCTGTCAATTTTAGAGGAAATTGAGCGCGAGTCTCTGGAGTATCTCGCTGGGGAACAACTACAACATGAGCTGCTGCAACGACATCAGGCATCACATTTGCCGGATAATTTGGCAACTTGATGATCCATTGCCCCCATTTTTGTCGTAGTTGCTCATCATAATTGTCGTAAGGACTACCACCGACAATCACTAGTTTAAGGTCTGGTTGGTTAAGTTTATCTAGGGCAATTAGAACATCTTCTAAACCTTTATATGGCCTGGGTGCGCCAGGAAACATTAAAACGCGATATTCAGATAAACCATAGCGATTTCTACTTTCTTCGGCATTATATCGAGCCGGATCAAATAAAGCAGTATCTTTGCCATTAGGAACAGAAATACCACCAAAACGCTTTTGTAAGAAGCCAGTATGTACTGTCACAGCATCGGCACGATTTACCCAATTTTCCATCCATTTAATATATAAAGGATGATTAGGCATTCGCAAAACACCATCTTTCTTTAATAAATCTTTAGCTAATTGTTTTAGTGTTGGCTGATAACGCCAAGCATCACCACCATACCAGCTAAGTTCCCAGTCATCGATGTCTACAATTACTGTTTTTCTACTAGATAATTTCTTCAGTAGTGCTACACCAAAGCTGGCTGGTTGTGGCTTAATTGCATAGATAATGTCTCCATCAATCAATTTTAAAAGTTTGCCAATAGATTTAAAAAAATCAGGATAATTGCTGCCTTGTACGGTTTTTAATTTAGTTTTCGCTGGAATAGCTTGATATAATTCTTTATCAAATAAGAAGCCGATAATTTCTACTTCACAGCCTAGTTTATGCAAAGCTTTTTCTAAAAGAGAGGCTCGAATGAAACCATCGTTAGTTGATAAGTTCCAAACGAGCAGAGATATTTTGGGTTTATCTTTCATGAGCAAGATTATTCCTATCTATAAATTATTTCTTCCGCCAGGGATTTGTTACTTGATCGGGCAAAAATACCTGAGCGAATTTATCAAATATTCTGGTATATAAGGAACGAGTAATATTTTTAGCATATTGAGGTCTATAAGGATAGGTGCAATGTAGTACTTTAATTTCCTGATCAATTTTATAGGCTTCTTTCCACTTGCTAAGAAAATTATAAGTAGGTGGTAGCACTTTCATTTTGGGTTTAACAGAGGCGATCGCAGCAGCAAAAGCACCTTGATCTCGCAATAATAATTTATCTTGATTTTCGGTGATAATCTCAAAATATTGTTGAAATTCAGTAAATAATTTTTGGATTTCTTCTGTTTTGCGAAAAGCTATTAAACCGCTATTATATTGGATATTATCGTCCTGGAGTGGCAAGCCGACTGATTGGAGAATAGACAAAACTTTATCTAAATTATCTTGTTGATTACCTCGCAGTAAATTGGTGGCTTTAGAAATAGCAGGTTGCACATCTTCAGTTAACAATAAATCAAATTCATCTAACCCATCAAATACATCATTGATATCTGTTAATAAGCAAATATCAGAATCTAAAAAAATTGTTTTATCAAATTTAGAAGCTGCATATAAAGAGACTTTGGCCAGCCTCGACGCTAAAACTGTATTTTCATGTTTTGGTGCTGGCTTGAGGATAACATTTTTAAATGCTTTTAAAAAAGGATATAGAATCTGAGGAACTTGATCAATTAAAACGATGATTGGTTCATCATGAAACTTTCGGATTGCTGCTAAAAAATGAATACAATCTTGAAAAGAATACAGCCCAGTTAATATAGTGATAAATCCTTTTGTCTCTTTCATAAATTTAGTGATTCAATGTGTCCATTCCCAAAAGTTTTTATATCTCTAATTATATACAAAGAGATTTCTCTATAAAATGAAGCCGACATAGGATAACTATTGGGAAGTCCAATAATATAATCAAAATTTGCAAAGGAATACATATTCTCAATTAGATGATTTATCCCATAAATCTTTAAAATGCTCCTCAGAGATTATGAATGTACTACTAAATCACAAGCTACCAGCCGATTAATTTTAACTGCCCTGTTTGAATCTGATCTAATATACGGTTAATTTGGCGGCGGACTCTATCGCTAATATCACCATTAGCAAATACTTGAGACAGTAGCAAAGTATGGTCTTGACGACTCATTTTTCCTGAGGAAATAATTTTATCTACAATTTTTTTAATAGCAATTTCTGACTGACTATCAACACTAATGTAGATCGATGGACGATCGTTCATTATTTCTCCTAATAAATACAAAAAATATTGGCAATATTTGTTCAATGACTAATAGGTAAAAGCCGCCCAGATAAATCTTAATTTTTGTAGTCAATAGCAAATAATGCAATTGTTAATAACCGTTTTTTTAGCTATTTTTAGAACTAAAAAGAACACAATAAATTTAACTTCGTGTTTCCTTATAGTCCCAGAGAAATTTTACTGATAAATAAACCAAGTTTTTAGAAGTTTTTACTATGCTTTCAGTGTAAGCACGGTTGTATATTAACATGGTTCATGCGGTTTACCAGCTAGAATAAATAAAATCAATGGTTCGACCCATCTAAAAAAACACCAATAATTTATTTGTAAGGGAGTTCAGAGAAAATGCGGGTATTCCGTCTTGAGGCACTCTCAGATAATTACATATTCTTACTGCACGATCGCCAACAAAATATTGCCGCTGTCGTCGATCCAGCCGAAGCAGAACCAGTGTTGAGCAAACTTGCACAACTCAACGCCGAGTTAGTAGCAATTTTCAACACGCATCATCATCATGACCATATAGGTGGTAATCAACAACTAATACAACACTTCCCCAAGCTGACAGTATATGGTGGTGTTGAGGATAAAGGTAGAATTCCCGGACAGCAGGTGTTTCTCCAACAAGGCGATCGCGTTTCCTTTGGCGATCGCACAGCTGAGGTAATCTTTGTTCCAGGCCATACTCGCGCCCATATTGCTTACTACTTTCCACCCAACACAGCAGACGAACCTGGGGAATTATTCTGTGGGGATACATTATTTGCAGGTGGTTGTGGTCGCTTATTTGAAGGCACACCCACACAAATGGTGTCATCCTTAGAAAAACTTCGCTCCCTCCCAGATAATACCCGTGTCTGGTGCGCCCACGAATATACATTAAAAAATTTACAATTTGCTCTTACTGTAGATGGTGAGAATACTGACTTACAACAGCGCTATGCAGAAGTAAAAACTTTTCGGACTCAAGGCAAAGCAACCGTTCCTTCTCTGCTGGGAGTCGAAAAGCGTACCAATCCATTTTTGCGTTGGGAACAACCATCCTTACAACTAGCGGCCAAAAGTAACGATACAGTGCAAACATTCGCCCGCATTCGGGGAATGAAAGATCGGTTTTAGTCATTTGTCATTAGTTTTCACCCCCGTCGCACCCTGTCCCTCTGCCCTTATTTTTCATGTCCTACGCCTCTGCCTTCAGTCCCAACTACGTTGCTGCGCGATACCGTTTCTGTGCTGCGGCACAGGCATTAGGTTGCCAATTAGAAACATATTCCATTGACCAAATAGGCCCGGATGAAGAGGACTTAACTATTGATGTGGCTATATTGGGAAACTCGCAACCTGAGCAAATTCTGGTAATTTCTAGTGGATTGCATGGAGTTGAGGGTTTTTTTGGTTCGGCTGTCCAATGTGCCTTGTTAGAAGAACGTTTGATTGGTTGGTGTCCTACCCACAGAACTGCCTTGGTGCTGTTACATGGCTTAAATCCCTATGGTTTTGCCTGGGGACGGCGTTGGAATGAAGAGAATATTGACCTCAACCGTAATTTCCTACTACCGAATGAGGAATATACAGGTAGTCCTGAGAAGTACGGGGAATTCAATACATTTTTTAACCCTACTTTACCACCATCGCCTTTTGAACCGTTTTTTATTAAAGCGATCGCTACTATTTTCCGTCACGGCATTACTTCTTTAATCAATACCTTACCTGTAGGACAATACGACTTTCCCCAAGGGCTATTTTTTGGTGGACACAGGCCATCTAAAACTTATGAAATCTTAGCGGCTAATCTTCCTCGCTGGATTGGCGATGCCAAAAACGTTTTGCATATTGATTTACACACTGGTTTGGGTAAAAAAGCGACTTATAAACTGTTTATTGATGATCCGCCAGATTCAGAATCAGCCCAGAGGTTAATCGAAAATTTTGGTGCTGATGTCGTGGAACCTTACCAACCAGAGGGGAAAATTTATAAAATTCGTGGGGGTTTAGGAAATTGGTGTCAGGCGATGTTTCCCCAGTGTGAATACAAGTTTCTCATGGCTGAGTTTGGTACTTACCCAGTTATCCAAGTAGTGGAAGCTTTACGGGCAGAAAATCGTGCTTATTTCTATTCCCCACCAGAACACCCATCTAGAAAATGGACGCGCCAACGACTAGAAGAAGTGTTTGCACCAGCAGATATTGCTTGGCGGAATGCAGTAGTTTCTCAAGGTCTTGACTTAGTAGAAAAAGCAATTGAAATTTGCTTTCCTACCGAAATAATTTAACCCTCAGCGTTTAAAAACTTCAAAATAATTAATTACGAATTACGAATTAGTATTAGCCCCCAAAGTTAACAATGCTGATTTTTGCGCTTCTGTTAAACCTGTGACACCGTGGATATTCATTGCTTCGTAAATTTGTTCAGCCTTCAAGGTTTTGATGCAATGTTTTGTCGTCATATCCCACAGCTTAATGGCAGCATAACCATCACCCGCAACTAGGATTGTACCGTCTGGACTAAAAGTGGCGCACATCACCCAGGTATTGTGTCCTCCCAAGGTGGCGATGCAAGTACCTTCCATAACACCCCAAAGTTTGATAGTACCGTCACTACTGGTACTAGCTAGGGTACTACCATCAGGACTAAATGCGATCGCCCACAGCATATCTTGATGTCCTTGGAGAATCTGCCGACATTCACCTGTTTCTATATCCCATAGTCTGACGATGCGTTCTACACTACTACCAGTAGCTAAAGTTTGGCCATCGGGACTAAAAGCTACCCACCACACCCAATTACAGTGTCCGGTGAAGGTGCGATCGCATTTTCGCGTTTTGATATCCCAAAGTCTCACTGTGTCGTCAAAACCACCAAATGCTAACTTTGTGCCATCAGGACTGAAGGCTACTGACATCCCCAGATGTACAGGGAAACTCTCAATTAGTTGTCCTGTGGTTGCATCCCACAATTTACTAGTATTGTCGTAGCTGGCGCTGGCTAATAGCCGACCATCGGGACTAAAGGCTACGCCTGTAACCATACCGATGTGTCCTTGAATGATTTTAGTACACTCACCAGTGGCAACATCCCACAACCGAATTGTACTGTCAGCGCTGGCGCTGGCTACAGTTCGACCATCAGGGGAAAAATTGACATCAAAAATTATATCTGTATGACCGTATAATATGCGGCATTCACCGTCTGGTGTCCATAACCTAACTGTGCGGTCTTCATTACCAGTGGCGATGATTGCGGAAATTGGATTCCACGCCACCGATTTTACCCAGTTATTTCTGCCTTTGAAGATGCGAAAACACTCGCCATTAGGAATATCCCACAACCGGAGAGAAAAATCATCAGCGCCACTAGCGAGTAAAGTTCCTTGGGAGTTAACTGCGATCGCATCAATCGAGTTAGCATGACCTTGCAAGGTTTTGATACATTGTTGGGTATTAATGTCCCAAAGTCGGATCGTGCAATCAATACTACAACTAGCTAATATCTGAGTTTCACCAACAAAGGCGATCGCTAGTATGCCATTGATATGTCCTGCTAAAACACCGATACATTCGCCCTGTTCTACATCCCAAAGCCGAATGGTTTTGTCTAAACTTCCACTGGCTAATATTCCCGATGCACTAAAAGCAACAGATTTGATCCAATCACTATGTCCTTTTAAGGTTGTAATGCAAGAACCTGTAGTTAAATCCCATAACTTGACAGTGTGGTCTTCACTCCCACTAGCTAAAACCCCCCCTTTATAAGGGGGGTTGGGGGGGATCGGACTTAAAGCCACCGACCAAACTCTGCTAGTGTGTCCTTGCAATACTTGAGTACATTGTCCCAGGTTGATCTCCCAAAACCTAATCGTACAATCTGTACTGCTACTAATTAATGTATTACCGTCACGAAATACAACACAAACTACACCGCCTGTATGTCCTGCGAGAGTTTGCAAACACTGTCCTGTTTTGACATCCCATAACTTAATTGTTTCATCTTGTCCCACAGTGGCTAAAGTATTACTATCAGGACTAAATTTAATAGACCAAACAAAACCTGTATGTCCCTGACATTCTATTAATTGTTGACCACTAGCAACATCCCAGAGAATAAAAGCACCATTAAAATGACCTGTAGCAAGGGTTTTACCATCAGGGCTAAATGCTATGGAAATAATTGTGGTAAAAGTTTTTGCAAATACCGATTTAGATACATAAGCATAGGCAAAATTAACTTTCTTGAGAGGAGTGTCTTGGAGATATGCTTGCCAAATAGTCAGGTAAGAAAAGTCATAGCCTGTTAAGTCAGTTTGCAGATGACATAGAAGATTCAGAATATTCCCACCTGCATATCCTGGTTCGAGGTGAGTTAATTGCTGTAACATCTGCGTCAGGTGAGTTTTAATTGCTTGTTTAGTGCGTAGCTGATGCAGTAGATGTACAATTACAGGCTGAAGAATGAGTTTAGTTTGAGCAACGCGAATGTAATCTTTAGCCGTTGCTTTGATTAAAGCGTGACTATTAAATATGATATGTGTCTGCGTTTCTGCGATAATTTCTGCACAAATTTGCTGAATTAACTGTTCTGTCACATACTCCATCACCACAGGTTGAAGAGTGAAGTGAACAGGTGCTTCGGAAACTGATTTTTTTTCGATTAAACTACGCTGACTCAGGGAATCTAGGGCTTCTAATAGTTTCATCGATGAGACTGGTAAAACTAAATCGGCTCGTAACTCTGTTAAAGTTACAGCTTCACGGTTAATTGCCAGCCAGTAAATTAAATCTTTTTCTACTAATGAAAGCCGATGAAACTGTTGGTTTAATAAGTCGTAAATACTGCCAAAAACGGTAGAGCCTTGAGCAAAAAATTCTACAATATTGCCATCAAATAACTCTTGAATAGTGGTAGCAATAATTTTGAGAGCTAGAGGATTACCCGCATAATGTTGAATTAAGTTTTGCCAGTCTGTATCGGAACAGCAAAAAAAACTTTTAGTTCTGATTAATTGTAAAGCAGCGATCGCACTCAATCCCGTGAGATGCCATGAGCGCACCGGCAGAGTTTCTCCTTCTAAGGCGATGACTTCTTGGGGTTTCTCTCGACTCGTCAGCACCACACAACTTTGATGAACTGTCTCGCCTATCTGCTTGAGGAGATGTCCGTAATCTTCATATCCAGGTTGATAACGTCCAGAGCGATCGCCACTCGCTAAAATAGATTCAAAGTTATCAACTATGACTAAACAACGGTGCGCTCTCAAATGCACCATAAATTGCGAAATTAAATCGCCAACATTTTCCGATAACTTTACTGGTTGTCCACTAGCAAAAAATTGCAGTATGTTCGCCAGCAATTCCCCCAACGATGGACTATTGCGGAGACTGCGCCAAACAACAAACTCAAACTGCTCTTGCATTTGCTGTGCCAATTTCACTGCAAGGGAACTCTTACCAATTCCCCCCATACCCAGCAGTGCTATTAGCCGACAATGATCATTAACAATCCAATACTCTAACTTACTAACTTCCTCTGTGCGGCCGAAGAAAATCGAGACATCGACAGCTTCACCCCAGTCAGCCACAAGAGGAAACGGGGCAGGGAGCAGGGGGTAGGGG